>NZ_AULW01000016.1 GCF_000422485.1 Paenibacillus pasadenensis DSM 19293 | reverse complement strand
CCCGGCCGGTTTTCGCAAATCCAAGGCAGGTTTATGCCTTGGTTCCGGCCGCCCGGCCGAAAAGCCCGTTGTGCTAGTACACGTTCAGCTCGCGGATCGACCACCAGCTGCTCGCCGTGCCGGTCTGCACGATCTTGATATAGCGCGCTGTTTGGGGCGCGAACGTGGCCGTCACGACCGGTCCGCTGCCGGTGCCCATCGCCACCGGACTGCCCCAGCTCGCGCCGTCCGCCGACACATACACTTCATAGCCGCGCGCATAATCTCCGTCGCTGCCCGTCGAGTCCATGACGAGCTTGCTGAACGTCTTGGATGCCTTCATATCGATCGTGATCGACTGCCCCGGCGCCATCGCCGTGCCCGTGCTCCAGCGCGTCGCCATGCTGCCGTCCAGCAGGTTGGCCGCGATGTCGCCGCTCGACGGCGTGCTGCTCGCCGTCCAGCCCGTACGGTCCAGCGCCGCTCCCGGCGTCGGACTCGGGGACGGCGTTGGACTTGGCGTCGGCGTCGGGCCTCCGCCTGCCGTGCCGTACACGTTCAGCTCGCGGATCGACCACCAGCTGCTCGCCGTGCCGGTCTGCACGATCTTGATATAGCGCGCTGTCTGGGACGCGAACGTGGCCGTCACGACCGGTCCGCTGCCGGTGCCCGTCGCGACCGGACTGCCCCAGCTCGCGCCGTCCGCCGACACGTACACTTCATAGCCGCGAGCATAATCGCCGTCGCTGCCCGTGGAGTCCATGACGAGCTTGCTGAACGACTTGGACGCCTTCATGTCGATCGTGATCGACTGCCCCGGCGCCATCGCCGTGCCCGTGCTCCAGCGCGTCGCCATGCTGCCGTCCAGCAGGTTGGACGCGGCGTCGCCGCTCGACGGCGTGCTGCTCGCCGTCCAGCCCGTACGGTCCAGCGCCGCTCCCGGCGTCGGCGTTGGTGTCGGAGTTGCCGTCGGCGTTGGTGTCGGCGTTGGTGTCGGCGTTGGTGTCGGCGTTGGTGTCGGAGTCGCGCTTGGAGCAGGCGTCGCCGAGCCGTTGCCGGCCCATTCCGTCAGCGTCTGGCGCATCGCCTCGGCCGGCGTGTTGGCGTACACGCGGCCGCCGATGTTGTTGACGATATGCGTAATCTCGCTGCCTGCCGTGCCGGAGAGCCAGATCGTCGTCATGTTGTGGAATTTCACGCCCGGCGCGTTCGGCGCCTCGATGGCGCTGCCCAGCTTGACGGCCGCGTCGCGGAAGTAGGAGTAGATGCCGAGCCCCCACGCCTCGTGGCTCGTCACGCCGTCTCCGACCTTGTAGGAGGCATAGCCGTTCACGGCGCCGCCGCCGCTTTTCCAGGAAGCCTGGTTCGGGACGTCGTACGGAATCTCGGACTGGTAGAAGTACAGCCGCCCGCCGTTGCCGTTCCACACCGTCTGGTACTCGTTGTGATGCTCGTTGAACAGGCCGTACAGCGTAACGTCGGTTCCGTTGACGACGAGCCCGTTCTTGGAGACGTTGGACGTCCAGCCCGCTCCGGCGCCGTGGTCCGCCCGCCAGATCCAGAAATGGTCGCCGATGACGTCGCTGCTGTTGATGCGCAGGCTGACCTCGTTGCGTCCGTTCGATCCTCCGCCAGTGCGGAACGTCAGGTCATGGAGCGACGTCGGATTGGCCTGGTGGCGGGCGGCGCTGCCCTGCGGGCCGACCTCCAGCAGCACCGGCGAGCTCGCCGGGCCGGCGTCGAACATGAGCCCGGCGATCTTCACCCCGTCCACGTCGGCGACGCTCATCGCCGCCAGGCCCGTATCCGGCACGAGCGTCGGGATGCCGATGCCGAGCACGACCGTATTGGCGGAGGTGATCCGGATCGTATCGTTCAGATGATAGATGCCCGGCGTGAACAGCAGATGCTTGCCTTGAGCGAGCGCGGCGTTCAGCGCGGCTGCGGTAGCGCTTTCAGGACGCGCGATGTAGAACTGTCCGATCGGAATCGACTGGCCCGGCGTCGAGCCGGCCGCCCAGCTGACGCCCTGCGTGCCGCTTTGCAGCGCGGGCACGAACACCTGATACTGGCCGTTTCCGTCCACATACAGATAAGGCTTCTCGCGGATGAGCGGCGTCGTCGGCACGACCGTGTAGGGCGGATCGGGAAAGCTGGCGGCCGGCGCGTTTTTGCTGCCGACGAACACCATGTTCCAGACGCCGTTCGTCCACTCGCCCCACTCGCTGTTGCGGGAAAACCACTGCTGCTGCGACGCAGGCACGATCTTGCCGTCGACCCTGGAGTCGGCGAGGAAGCCGCCGCTCGCCCAGCCGGCATTCCAGTTGGAGTCGAAGTCAAACAGGTCGAGCTCGCCCTTGACGTTCAGGCGGCGCAGCGGCGCGGCCTGGGAGACGGCGATCTGCGTCTTGCCGCTAGCCGGCGCAAGCGTCATGTTCTCGATCGCGCGCCAAAAGTTGCGCGTCGCATTGCCGTTGTCCCAGTCGGCATTGACATTCACCCCGCCGGTCACCGTCACGTCGCCGGGATTGCGTCCGAGTCCGGCGACATGCGTGTAGAAGCCGACGTTGAAGCTGACGTTGTACGTGCCCGGCTTGAACAGCAGCGCCTTGCGGCTCGTGCTGAACTCGGCCGACTCCAGCAAGCCGAAAATCGACGTCGCCGTGGCGGAGATGTCCGCCGCCGGCATGGACGGATCGAACACATAGACGTCCGGTCCGAACATCGTCGTGTTGGCGTCGCTGACCGGAGCGGCCGAGGCCGCCCCAGCCGCCAGGCCGCCCAGCGCCATCGCCGCGGCGGCCGTCAGGAACAATCGCTTCATTTTTCATCCTCCTTCGGATTGGCCTTGCTTGTTTTTTCAGGCTGGCCGTCTTTCTGTAATCGTTTTCAAAAAGGTTGTCAGCCGCCTCCTCTCTCTCCGTATCGCCGGTGCTTCTGCCCCCGCTTGGGCGGATGGCTTTTCCAGTATAAATCGCCTCCTATAGGCTGGATATGGGGTTTTTCCAAGTTCTTGAAAAAACAAACCTAACGGCTGAAGTTTGCGCCGCCGGCCGCATTCGAAAAGCCCGCCCTCGCGCCGGAAAGCGCGAAGGCGGGCTGGATCGAACGGGCCGGGAGAACCTCTGCATCCGCCCATCCGAGTCGGAAGGCGCGGCCCTTCATCCCTCCGCCGGCTCCGCAGCCGGCTCGTCGCGGCGGACCAGCACCAGCAGCAGGAATTGCAGGCCGGCCATCGCGACGAGCACGAGCGCCATGCCGGCAGGCTGGAGGCCGCCGGCGACGAGCAGCAGGATGCCGATGGAGATGACCCGCCCCGTATTGAGGAACAGCTCGCGCATGATGACGGACTCCACCCTCAGGTTGCCCTTGAGCGGCAGCGTGCCGATGAGCCGGTAATAGTAGGAGGTCAGCGTGTTGACCGCGAGCGGGTTGAAGATCGAGAACAGCATCATGAACAGCACGACCGACCAGAGCGAGACGTCGACGAGCAGCAGCGACGCTCCGATCGTGACGCCGCTGGAGGACATCAGCAGGTACTTGTGGACCTGTTCCTTTTGAGCGGAGCGGGAGATGACATAACCGGTGGCGACCGTCAGCGCGGAGAAGAAGACGCCGAGGTATCCGACCCAGTCCTCGCGCCCGACGGTGCGGAAGAGCAGGATGTTCGGCAGGAACAGCATGACGCCCTGGAACAGCCCGAACACGAGGAAGCCGTACAGCGCCAGCAGCCAGCGCCGGTTCTTGCCCATGAGCAGCCCCATCAGCTTCAGGTAGTAGGTCCGGTGCCGGTCCGGCTTGAACGGGATGCGGAAGCTGACGGCCGCCGCGACGACGAACATGAGGAAGGCGAGGGCGAAGATCACGATATAGCCCTGCAGCCCCTCGCTGCGGCGGATGATGAAGCCCGCGAGCGCAGGCCCGGCGAGTCCGGCCGAGTTGAAGCAGATCATGTTGAACGCGAGGTAGCGGATCCGGTTGGCCTCGGTCGAGACGTCGTACTGGAGCACGAGGTAGCCGACCCAGTAGAAGCCCGACGAGATGCCGTTCAGCAAGGCGAAGAGCACGAAGAACTCGGCGACGTTTTCCTGGGCGATGACGACGAGCAGGTAGAAGACCGCGATCATGACGATGCCGAGCCGGTACGCGACCATCCGGTCCTTGCGCTTGGCGAGCCAGCCGCCGAGCGCGAAGGCCGCCGGCGTGATGCCGAAGCTGATGATGTTGTACATGCCGTTCACCGCCAGGCTTTCCGTCAGCCGCCACAGATACAGGTTGAGGAACAGCCCCGACATCGACGCTCCGAACTGGAAGCAGCTGTGGATGATCAGCGAGACGACCGCGTCGCGGCCGAGCCTTCTTTCCGGCGGAAGCACCGCGCGTGCGGGGAGCCTCCACCTTAGCCTTGAGCCCATTTCTTCTCTTCCTTCCGTCTCTCCCGCCGCTCGCCGGCCCTCTGCCGGACGGGCAGGATTGGTGTCAGGACGGATTATAGCACCGCCTGCCCAATTTGTCCCGCTTTCTGCGCCTGCCCTGTCCATCTATCGCCTTCTAGCATCTATTGATAGAAAGCTGAACGAGGAGGGACATCCGATGATGACGCTTTCGGAACTGAAAGGACCCTACGACGCGATCTACAGCCTCGGCCACAACTGCCTGCCGGGCGTGCAGCTGGCCAAGAACGGCCTCCGGCGCTACTCCGGGCCGATCGACTGGATGGGCTCCCCGCTGCTGAGCGGCGTCTCGCGCGCCTTGCAGGAGCGCTTTGCGAGCTTCATGGAGCTGCGCAACCTGAGCGTCACCGGCATCGATCCGAACGCCGGCTGCTATCTCGTGTACGATCCGGCCTACCACATCGTATCCAACCACGATTACCCGGTGCGTGCCGACCATGCGGAGGCGCTGCTTCCCTATCCCGAGGTGAAGGCCAAGCTCGACCGGCGCGTCGACCGAATGCTCGGCAAGCTCTCCGGCAGCAGCCGCATCCTGCTCGTGCGCACCGAGGGCAGCTATCCGGAGCTGTTCGAGCTGCAGCTCGTGCTGCGCTCGCTCGTCGGCGCGACGTTCGCCGTGCTCTACGTGCAGCATGGCGATACGGAGGGCATCGTCGACCTCGGCTGGCGCATCCCCCATGTGTGCGCCGTGCAGATCCCCCGCGTCCCCGACATGTTCCATGACAATGATGGAATCTGGCGCGAGCTGCTGGACGGGATCTATCACGTCTAGAGGTCTCGCGCTGGCGCGAGCTGCTGGACGGGATCTATCACGTCTAGAGGTCTCGCGCTGGCGCGAGCTGCTGGACGGAATCTATCATGTCTAAAGGTCTCGCGCTGGCGCGAGCTGCTGGACCAGCAAAAATCGATGTAGCTTCACGCGCTAACGACGCGTCAAACGCTTAGAAGCCTGGTTTTCGACTTTCCGACCAGCTAACGACGCCTCAGACGCTTACAAGTCACCAGGACCGTTATTTAGGCCGATTGGACTTCATTTTCCGCCTCTAAGCGTCTCACGAGTCGTTACGGTATGGAGAGAGCCGAAATCAGCGCTCTAGCGAGCTGATTCGTCGTTAGCTCCATGGACGACTTCGCTATTGGCTTCACAATCGAGAAGCAATCAGCTTCTCAACCGGCTTCTCAACCGAAGCTGCAGCCGCTGCGCAACCGGCAGCAGGCGCGCTTCGCTATCCCAAACTTGAAAACGCGCCAAAGCGGCGGGGCAGACGCCTCGCCGCTTTTTTCCATTCTCTCTACTTTATGCCTTGCCCTGCTTGCCTTGCCCTGCTTGCTTGGCGCTGCCTTGCGGAGCTAGTCGTTGCCGACCTCGCCGCACGCCGTCCTGACCATTGCCGCCCTTTTGGCTGCCGCCCTGACGGACCTCCTCCTGCTCCTCCTCCGACTGCCGGCCCGGGTCCGCCCTCATACGAGGCTCCATCCGCCGGAGTCGAGGTCGATCGTCAGCGTCCGTCCCGACCCGAGAGATTGGACCTGCAGCGAGCCTTGGCGCTCCTCGAAGGCGAACAACGCGCGCCATCCGCCGCGCAGCCCAGAGGCAGCGACCGCTGCTTCCGCTGCCGGCGCCTCTGCGCCTGCGGCTCCCGCTCCCGCAAGCTCCGCCCCTGCGGCTCCCGCCGTTTTCGGCGCGGCGCTGGAGCCGCCTCCTGCTCCAGCATCCGCCCCGACCGCCTCTCCCGGCGCTCCGAAGACGGCGGAGGCGAGCCAGAATATCCCCGGCTCGTGGCTCGAGCGCAGCATCGGGATGAACGTGCGCGGATGCAGCACATTCGTATTCGCCTGCGCCTGGATCAGCTCGCCGCTCCGCTCGCCGCCCGCGAGCAGCGCCTCGATCGCCACGGCTCCGCCTGCGCCCGAAGCGGCCGCCAGGCCCGGGCCCTGCTCGGCCTGCGGGTCGGCGAGATCCCGCCGCAGCGCGAAGCCGCCCTCGGCCGCGTCCAGCGGCCTGGCGCTTTCGATGCGGTGAATCCGCATATGCCAGGGCAGCCCCGCGACCAGCCAGGTGCGGATCTCGACGTCATGCCAAGGCTGCCAGCGCGCGTACAGGAACTCTCCGTCCACCTGCGACTCCTCGTTGCGCCGGCGTACCCGGTAGAGATTGTCCCGCTCGGACAGCGCCAGCATCGAGTCGAACGCGCCTTGGGCGAGCCCCCACTCCGCGCGCGGCACGCTGAAGCCGAAGACGGTCGAGTAGGCGAACTTCTCGTACTTGGCCGACGCATGCGTATGCTCGTTCGTTCCCGGATGGCCCGCGTTGAACGCCGCCACATGGCGGCCGCCGGCAGCGCGGCTCAGCACGAGGCGCGCCGGCCGCTGCGGACGGATCGCCTCCAGCGCAGGCAGCGCCAGCTCCTCGGCCGTCCAGAACGGATGATCCTGTGGCAGCGCCAGCGGCAGGAACGACTTGAGCGCCCAGTACGGCGAGCCCGGGGCGTTGTAGTTTTCGGCCATGACGAGGTTCGGATACGCGTACCCGATCGTCAGCACGCCGTCCGGTCCGAAGATCGGCTGCCGCAGCCACCAGCGCAGATGGCGCAGCAGCAGCCCTTTCATGACGCCCCACGGCAGCGCCTCGACGCCCGCATAGGCCAGCGCGCCCCAGAAGGCGGCCTGCGAGAAGCGGTACGACAGGCTCCGGCCGTACGGCAGCGCCGCGCCGTCCGCATCGAACCAGTGGACGAAGTCGAGGGCGAAGGCCGCGGCGCGCTCCCGGTATTTCGCCGAACGCTCCGGATCCTCTTGTCCCATCAGCACGCTGTAGAACAGGCCGTAATAGTGGAACGCGAACGGCACGTAGTAGTCCGCATGGGCGCCCGCGCCGTCCGCATACCAGCCTTCGCCCAGGTAGAAGGCGTCGATCCGGTCCAGATTGCGCTCCACGAGCGCCTCGTCCCAAGGAAGGCCGAGCTTGCGCAGCGCGAGGTTGACGATGACGGGGAAAAACAGCCAGTTGCAGTCCCAGACGGGATGTCCGCTCAACGAGGACAGCCAGGCGGCGACGCGCTGCTTGTCCGCCTCGGACAGCGGCTCCCACAGCCGCTCGGGCGCAAGCGCGAGCGCGAAGCCGAACGCGGCCGTCTCGACCATCTTCTGGTCGTAGTCGGCGAAGTCGCCCCAGTAATCGGGATGGGCGGGATCGGTGCCGGAGCGGAAGCCCCGGACGCAGCGCTCCGCCCAGTCCCGATCGTCCGCCGCCAGCTCCGAGCCGCGCTGTCCCGCAAGCAGGGGCGCCACGCCCCACAGCACGCGCGAGAAGCCTTCGAGCTGCGACACCTCGGGCGCGTAGCTCGCGCCGGTCGCTCCCAGCCGCAGCCGCGCGCCGCCTTCGCTGTAATGGGGCCGCAGCGGGGCGATCAGCTGGCGGACCGCCTCCTGCAGTTCGGCTCTCGTACGCAGCGGATTGTCCGCCGCCGGATGCCGGATCGATCCATGCATGACGGCCGCCCCCTATTCCCAGCCGATGACGTCGGCGCCGCGCAGGCGGGCCAGCGCCTCGACGAAGAAATAATCGCCGTAGATGAGCGGCACGTCGAGATGCTTGCGCTCGGGATAGTGGCTCGTGCCATGTCTCAGCAGCCCCTCCTCGGCCGGATCGTCCCAGGCGCCGCAGCGTTCGTCGAGCGCCCGCAGTAGGCGGACGCCCGCGCGCCAGTACGACGCGCTCTCGGCCGGCGGCACGAGGCCCGCGAGCAGCAGCAGCCCCGACGCCGCGCAGCTGCCGGCCGAGCTGTCGCGCAGATGCAGCGTGTCCTCCGGCGCGCGGAAGTCCCAGTGCGGCACCCCGTCCTCGGGAAGCTGGGACAGGAAATAGTGGGCCACGCGCTTGGACGCGTTCAAATAAGGCTCGCGGCCGGTATGATGATAGGCGAGAGCCAGGCCGTACAGCGCCCAGGCCGTTCCGCGCGACCAGCCGGATTCCGGCGACCAGCCCTGGCCGCCGAGCGCCTCGAGCGCCTCGCCCGTCTCGGGATCGAAGCGGACGATGTGGCGCACCGAGCCGTCCTCGCGTACGAAATGCTTCACGACCGTATCCATATGGGCGTTCGCCGCATGGCGGTAGCGCGGATCGCCGCTCTCGCGGGAAGCCCAGTAGAGCAGCGACGTGTTCATCGAGCAGTCGATGATGGCCAGTCCCGCGTTGTCGTCGCCCTCGAACCAGGGATTCCAGGCGCGGATGTAGCGTCCCTGCAGATTGAAGCGCCCCATCAAATACTGGGCCGCCTTGAAGGCGCGGCGGCGCGAGTCCTCCGCACCGGTCCGCTTATAGCGATAGACGCTCGTCGGCACCCACATGAAGCCGAGATCGTGGTCGAGCTTGTCGTAGCCGTCCAGCACGGCGTCGAGCCGCTCCTCGCATCGCTCGGCGATCTCCCTCAGCTCCGGAGCGCGCCCGCCCTCGTCGAGCAGCAGCAGCATGCCGGGCCAGAAGCCTGCCGTCCACCAATGCGGCGCTTCCAGCCCGTACGAGCCGCCCTGGCTCGCATGCGGGAATTCCGCGCCGATGCGCCTGCTGACGCGGAGCGTCTTGGCGAGCGCCCTTTCCCATGCCGCTTCCGCCCACTTCGCTCCCGCCTTGTGCTCGATATCCGCCATCGTCTCGTTACCCATCCTCTCGTTCCCCCTTTGTCATCTGCCGCTTCGCCGCGATCGTTCCTTCCGCCGGCCGCGCGGCCGGCAAAGGCACCCTCATCGTCACCGACGTTCCTCGTCCCGGGGACGAGTCTGCCTCGATCGCGAACCCTTCGCCATACATGAGCCGCATCCTTTCGCCGACGTTCGACAGGCCGATGCTCGCCTCCGCAGCCGACGCCTCCTGCGGACGCGGCTCCTCGAGGCGGCGCCGGAGCCCTTCCAGGCTCGGCTCGTCCATGCCCGCTCCGTCGTCCTCGACGCGCAGCAGCAGCCGCGCGCCGCCGGCCTCCAGCCGCGCCTCCACGCGCACCGTCCCTCCGCTGCGGCTGAGGCCGTGGAGGAGCGCATTCTCTACGAGCGGCTGCAGGATGAAGCGCGGCACCGGCACGAGAAAAGCGTCCGCGTCGATGTCCAGGACAAGATCGGCTCCCTCCTTCTGCCGCAGGTTCATGAGCTCCACATAATGCCGCAGCAGCTCGATCTCCTCATGCAGCGTGATCGCGGCCTCCTCCCGGCTGATCGTCATCCGCAGCAGCCGCGACAGCGAGGAGATCATCTTGGCGCTGTCGGCGTCGCCGGAGCGCAGCACCTTCATCCGGATCGAGTTCAGGACGTTGAACAGGAAATGAGGGTTGATCTGCGCCTGCAGCATTGCCAGCTCCGCCAGCCGCTTGCGCGCCTGGCCGGCCGAGATTTCCCGGATCATGTCCTGCACGCGGTCGAGCATCTGGTCGAACAGGATGCCGAGCCGTCCGATCTCGTCCGGCCCGCGCACGCCCGTCCGCATCTCCAGATTACCTCGCTGCACGGCGCTCGCCGCCTTGCCGAGATGGACGAGCGGATACGTCAGCCGGCGGATGATGCCGACGAGCAGCGCCAGCATCGCGACGAACAGCAGCAGCTGCGCCAGGAAGACGCGGTTGAAGATCTGGCTGATGTTGGCGATCGCCTCCTTGTAGGGCTGGACGGAGACGAGGCTCCAGCCGTTGATGCCAAGGCGCATCTCCGTCACGAGCCGCTTTCCGCCGTCCTCGCGGACGACGACCGATGCTGGGACGCCTGCATCGGCCGGCCGGACTCTGGCGAGCTGCGCGGAGCCGATGTCGCTCAGCTCCGGTCCCGACAGCACGGTGCCTTCTTCGTCCACGAGCAGCACCCGGCGCTCCTGCGCCACTTTTTCGAACTGGACGCGCAGCCGGCTCTCCATCGTCGTCACGACGACATAGCCGTAGATCGTCGAGTCGTCGAGCCGAAGCGTGCGCGCGACGCTCAGCTGGTACGGGCTGTTCTTCTTTTCGTACAGGAACACGGTCGGAGACGTCGGAATCCAGTAGCTCTGCAGGCCGATGAACGACTGCAGCTCCCCGAACCAGGCCTCCTCCCGGAACCGCCGGGGATGGAACTCGTCGGTCGAGTAGTTGGTGAACACCGTGCCGTCGGTGAGCAGGATGCTGATGTAGCTCCGGTCCCCGACGGCGCTCAGGCTCTCCAGCTGCTGCAGGATGCGGCTGCCGGCCGCGAACTTCCCGACCGGATCGGGCTGCTCGGACCCGAAGCGCACGTACCGCTTGAAATACCCCGTCATGTCCGGATTGAGCTGGATGTGGTTGGCGATCGTCAGCATGTCGCCGAGCTGCGTCTCGATGGAAGCCCCGGTCAGCTTCATCGCGTTCTCCGCATTCGCGATCGCCTGGCGCTGCACCGCGTCCTCGGCAAGCGAGCTGAACAGCAGCAGCGTCAGGAGCGCCGGCGCCAGCACGCAGACGACGACCGCAACCATCAGCTTGCCGCGGATCGATCGGAAGCCCGGCAGCCTCCCGAAGCCGCCCTTCACGCCCGGCCGCCTCCGCCGGCCTGGCCGGCGCCCGCCGTGCGGTACTCCATCGGCGTCGCTCCCGCGTGGGACCGGAACGTCTTGATGAAGTAGCTCAGGTTGTCGTAGCCGAGCTTCTCGCCGATCTCGCCGACGGACAGCGCCGTATGCTCCAGCAGCTCCCGCGCCCGCTCCATCTTCTCGACCGTCACATGCTCGATGAACGTGCGCCCCGTCTCCTTCTTGAACAGCCGGCTGAAATAGCTCGCGTTGAGATGCAGCTGCCCGGCCACCTCCTCGAGCGCGATCCGCCGCTCCAGGTTCCGCGAAACGTAGCGGCAAGCCTCGGCCACCTCCGGCCGCGGCCCCGTTCCGCCTCGCTTCGGCGCGCTCGGGTAGTAGGCGTCGAGCCGCTCCGCCGTCCACTGCTCCAGGCTCCAGAGCGAGTCCGTCTCCACGATCTCCCGGTGCATCCGGTCGGCGCTGGGCGCGGCTCCGGCATACGGAATGCGCCGCAGGCCGAGCCTCAGATCGAGCAGCAGCTTCAGCATCCACTCCTTGACGGCATGCTCCGGATGCCGCTCCGCGCGGATGACGTCGATCCAGCGCCGCAGCGCCAGCCTGCGGGCGCCGGGATCGGGGCTGGCGACCGCGTCGCGGATTTCGGTCCGCGCCTCGTCGTAGCGGCTGAACAGATCCCCGCGTCCGGGCGCGACGGGCGTCAGCCGGGCGATCTCCCTTTCTTCAAGGTAGAAGCGCTGCTCGGTCGCCGCGAGCAGCTCCTTCATCCCCCGCCGCAGCTCCTCCGGGGTGCCCGCTCCCGTGCCGATGAGAGCGGCGAAGCGCACGCCCAGCACCCGCTCCAGCTCCCGCTGCAGGCGGACCAGCGTCTCCTCCGCCGCGCCGACCGGGCGGCTGTGGATGCCCCGCCGGAACGGAAACAGCAGGAACGTATGGCGCTGGCCGTAGCCGACATGGATCGCTCCCTCATGCTGGAGCAGCTCGCCGAGCACGTTGCCGATCGCAAAGTGAAGCGTCTGCTCGGAGGAGAAGCGCTCCTTGAGCCGCTCGTAGCTCTCCGTGCAGACGAGCGCCGGCAGCACATGCTCCCCTCCGCGCAGCAGCCCGTAGGCGGCCGCTTCCTGCTGCCACTGTCCGGAGCTGAGCAGCGGCTGCTGGATGAAGCTGCGGAAAAACTTCTCCTTGCCGAGCTCGCCCGCCTCCCGCATCACCTGCTTCATCCGCGTCTGCTCCCAGTCTGTCTCGA
Organism: Paenibacillus pasadenensis DSM 19293; assembly: GCF_000422485.1. Classification (GTDB taxonomy): domain Bacteria; phylum Bacillota; class Bacilli; order Paenibacillales; family Paenibacillaceae; genus Paenibacillus_O; species Paenibacillus_O pasadenensis. The sequence continues at coordinate 262,133 of NZ_AULW01000016.1, read as the reverse complement.
GCTTCGCGTCGAGCGCCTGCTTGAACTTGCGCAGCACCTCCTTGAGGTCGGCCGGGTCGAGCGTGTCCTTGACCAGATACTCCTGCACGCTCAGCCGCATCGCCTGGCGGGCGTAGTGGAAATCCGAATGGCAGGAGAGGATGGCCACGCACAGTCCGGGATGCCGCTCCTTCATCCGGCGGCACAGCTCGAGCCCGTCCATCCGGGGCATGCCGATGTCGGTCACCAGCACGTCCGGCATGTCCCGCTCGGCATGCGCCCAAGCGGCGGCTCCGTTCTCGTACGCTCCGCAAAGCTCGAAGCCGAGCTCCGTCCAGTCGATCGCCTCGGACAGCAGCTCCAGCACGGGATAGTCGTCGTCGGCCAGCAGCACCTTGTACATCCGAGCCCCTCCCCTCCATCAAGGAAAGGGAAACGGGCAAGGGGCCGAGTCCCCTGCCGCTTCCCCGCTTCGTTAGTTTTTGTTCGCGGCGATGATCTCGTCGACGCGTTTCTTGGAAGCTTCGATCGTCTTGTCGATATCCTGGCTGCCCAAGATGAGCTTTTCATACTCCTCGTTCAGCGCTTTGTACACCTCGCTCTGGTACGTGGCCGGCGCGATGATCTGGGACGCCTTGGATTCCAGCATGACCGTGACGAGCGACTCCTTGTCGACGAGCTCCGGATTTTTCGTGCCGGAAAGGATCGTGTCGATCGTCGCGCTGACGTCTTCCGTCTTGACTCCGTTCCAGGCCGGGATGTTCTTGCCCTGCACGACCTGGCCTTCCGTCGTGTACCAGCGCACGAACTCATACGCCTCCTGCTGATGCTTCGACTTGCCGTAGACGGCGACGTAGTCGGTCGTCACCGGCGTCAGGCCGTTCTCGTCGGCCGCGTTCGTTTTCGGGAACGGCGCGACCGCGACGTTGAACGTCAGCGGCACCTTGTCCGTGCCGCCGATCTCCGTGTTCATCCAGGAGCCGATCGGGATCATGCTCGCCGTCTGGTTGAAGAACTGGTTCCGGTAGGCCAGCTTCTGAGAGATCATGTCCGCGTAAGGAACGGTCGACTGATCCTCCTTCTCCATCCGCACGCGCAGCTCGAGCGATTTGCGGAAGTTCGGGCTGTCGAGGTTCGACGTGCCGTCTTCCTTCAGGAAATCCGCGCCCTCCGGCTGGTTCTCCATGGCGATTTTCAGGAACTCCATCCAGCCGCCGTTCTGAGGACCGTGGAAATAGGCGCCGTAACGCTTCGACGGGCCGTCGCCCTTCGTCAGCGCCTTGGCATAATCGGCGAACTCGTCCCAGGTCCACTCGGTCGGAACGTCGAGTCCCGCCTCCGCGAGATGATCCTTGTTGAGCAGCACGTACCACGGGTTGAACTTGCCCGGCAGCGCGTACACCTTGCCGTTCAGACGGGTGTCGACCTTGTACTCCTCTTCGAGCTTGATGCCTTCCTTGGCGATGAAGTCGTCGAGCGGAGCGGCCATGCCGAGCGCCACCCGCTGCGCGTAGCCGGCCGGATCGGAGAACATCAGCACGTCGATCTGCTCGTCGGAGGCGGCCGCCAGGTCCAGCTTCTTGAACGCTTCCTGCGTATCGCCCTTCTCGCTCAGCTGCACGAGCTCGATCGAGACGCCGGGCTTCTTCTCCGTATAGGCGGCGAGCGTTTTTTGCCAATTATAAGCCTCTTCCGTGCCGTACGTATAGAGCCGCAGCTGGACCGGATCGCCGCTCGCGCCCGCCTGGCCGTCGTTGCCTGCGGCGGCCTGGCCTCCGTTGCCGCCGGCGTCCCCGTTGCCGCAGCCGGACAGCAGTCCGGCGACGAGCGCCCCTGCCAGCACGGTCGTCATCCAAGGTTTCGTTCTTGCCATATGCATTCCCCTCTCCGTTCTCGTTGGCTTGCTTCTTCATTATAGAAGCCGGCGCTCGCCGCCAATGTCGTTATCTTGACCGGAACTAGCGGCATTTTTACTTTTTTGGTTCCGTTTACATCCCCGGCCTCAGCCTTTGACGCCGCCCGTGGCGATGCCTTCGATGACGCTCTTCTGGCCGAGGATGAACACGATCAGCAGCGGCAGAATCGCCGAGACGGCCGCCGCCATGATGAGCGAGTAGAACTGGCCGCTCATGGAGGTGAACTTCTGCATCGCGAGCGGGATCGTGAACAGGGAATCGCTGCGCAGGAAGATGAGCGGGTTCTGGTAGTCGTTCCACGTCCAGATGAAGCGCAGGATGGCGTAGGTGGCGACGGCGGGGCGGACGAGCGGCAGCGCGATCGACCCGAACGTGCGCGGATGGCTCGCGCCGTCGATCTTCGCCGATTCGATCAGCTCGTTGTGCACCCCCATGAAGAACTGCCTCAGCATGAACGTGCCGAGCACGCTGAACGAGCCGAGCAGGATGAGGCCGAGATGGCTGTCGAACAAGCCGATGCGGCGGTACAGGATGAACTGCGGCACGAGGATCGCCTGATGCGGGACCATGTAGGTGGCGAGCACGATCAGGAACAGCGGCCCCGCCGCCTTGAAGCGGATTTTGGAGAAGCCGTAGGCGGCCAGGCTCGACACCGCCACCGAGATCGCCGTCGTGATCAAGGCGACCTGGATGGAGTTGAGATAGTAGCGCCAGAACGGATAGGAGCCGGCCCACACCTCCGAGTAGTTTTGGACGGCGTTCCATTGCTTCGGAATCCACTGGATCGGATAGACGAACACTTCCGATTCCGGCTTGAACGACGTCACGAGCATCCAGACGAACGGCAGCAGGAACAGGAGGCTGAGGACGAGCAGCGCGGCGGTCAGGATGCCTTTTTTCCAGCTGAATGCGGCGGCGGTTTCCGTCACTTGGTCTTCCCTCCCTTAATAATTGACCCATTTTTTCTGGGCGGCCCACTGGCCGAGCGTGATGAGCAGCACGAACGCGAACAGCACGACGGCAATCGAGGAAGCATAGCCGACCTTCAGGTTGACGAAGGCGGTGTCGTACAGGTACCAGACCATCATCGAGGTCGAGCCGATCGGCCCGCCCTGCGTCGTGACGGCGATGATGTCGAACACCTTGAACGTGCTGATGACGCCGGTGACGAGCAGGAAGAAGGACGTCGGCGACAGCAGCGGCACCGTGATTCGGGCGAACCTGACCCAGCCGCTCGCGCCGTCGATCTCCGCCGCCTCGTACAGGTCGCGCGGGATCGACTGCAGGCCGGCCATGTAGAGGATCAGGTTGAAGCCGATCGACGTCCAGACGACGATGAGCATGATCGAGGGGAGCGCGTAGTTCGGATCGGCGAGCCAGCCCGGCGGCTGGCTGACGCCGAGCGCGCGCAGCATCTGGTTGACCGGTCCGTTCGATGGATGGAACAGCACCTGCCAGACGACCGCGACGGCCACGATGTTGGAGATGTAGGGCATGAAGTACGCGACCTTGAAAAAGCCCTTCATATACACATGGCGGTCGATGACGACGGCCAGGATCATCGAGATCGCCATGTAGACCGGGACGGCGAGCAGGAAGATGACGTTGTTGCGGACGGATCGGAGGAACAGGTCGTCCCGCAACAGCTTGTCGAAATTGTCCAGTCCGATCCACTTGATGCCGTCCCAGCCCTGGACGAAGTTCCAGTCCGCCAGGCTGAGGACAAACGTGGCTACGATTGGCAGCAGCACGAGCACCGTCACGCCGAGCAGCATCGGACTGACGAACAGCCAGCCCCACAGCTCCTCCCCCCGGCTTCTTCTCCGCGCCTTCGAGGGCGGGGCGGCGGCTTCGACCGCCGCGCCGCCAGTCGTCGTTGCTTTCATGAGGTCCACCTCGCCTTTGCACGATGGACGGCCATCCCGGCCGCATGCTCCCGGGATGGCCGCCTCCTCGTTCCAGTATAGGAAAAGCCCGCGCGTCGCAGTGACGGTATTTTGATCTCGTTCACGCTCATTTTGACTGCTTGCGCAAGCGGCGGAAACGAAACAAGCAGCAGCCGGAGGACGGCTGCTGCAGGCAAGTCTCGGATGGCTTCCGCAGGCGGACGAGTCAGCGCTCCGGCGACTCGACTCCTACGGCAGGAAGCGCAGCGACAGCGAAATGGACGCGGACGAAGCTGCCGCGTCGACAGGGGCCGCCGTCTCGAAGGCCAGGCGGACGTACGTTTCCTCCAGCCCGGAGTGGTTCGAGAACGAATGCCTCTCGATGCGGAGCCGGAGCGAGCCTGGGAGCCAACATATCCGCATCCGGCGCCGGTTCCCATGCAGCAGCAGGCTGCCATCCTCCTGCCCGAGCGGCTCGCAGCGGGTGATCAGCGCCGTCGCGAGCAGCGGCACGCCGTCCGGCCGCGCCGCGCCGGCGAGCTCCGGCAGGCGGAGCTCGTCGGTCAGCTCCAGCTCGGGCAGCTCCTGCTTGCGCCAGCGGAGGCGGCGGGTCAGCGAGGCGCCGGGAGGCAGCGCGTAGGCGGCGGCCAGCTCCAGGCGCAGCCGGTCCTCGGCGGCGCCGGCCTCCGCCTCCAGGATGCGGGCGAAGCGCTCCCTGCCCGGCAGCTGGGAGAGGCCGAGCGGCGACGGCAGCGAGTGTCCGTGCGCCCCGGTGCAGGCATAGCCGTACCGCTCCGGGCCGAAGTAGGCGGCCGTGTACTCGCCGCTCCCGAGATCGGCGGCGAAGTCCGGCTCTCCCTCCTCGACGAGCAGGAAATGGCCGAGGTCGAGATGGTTGTGCGGCTCGGTGTTGTGCCCGCCCTTGGCGGCGAAGCCGAAGCTCCCGCCGGCGCTGCGATGGCGGGAGACGAGCCAGCCGGCATCGGGCAGCAGCCAGCTGCCGCTCGGCCAGCTCTCCGGCGCCGGCGCCCCGCGCTCCGCCGGCGCCCTCCACAGCAGATTGCGCAGGGCCGGCGCGAAGCGGGCGCAAGGATCGTCGCCGAAGCGCGCCAGCACGGACGGCGGAGGCGACGGCAGGCCGGGATAGCGGCGGCTCAGATAGGCGGCCAGGCCGGGCATGGCTCGCTCATGGGGCTCGGCGTCCGAGAAATTGACGGTGCGGCTGCCGCATAGATAGGCTTTCTGCTGGAAGCCCGCGATCGCTTGCTCCTTCGGACCGTCCAGCAGATCGAGCCTGCCGCCGGTGCGCGCCCGAAGCAGATCGGCGAAATAGACATAGTAGCCGAAGCCGTACGTCCAGTAACCGATTCCTTCCAGGCAAGCTCCGTCATCCCCGAAGCCCGCGAGGTAGGCATCCATCGAGCCGAGCGCCTTGGCGACGATCCGCTCCAGCCGCGGATCGTCGGCCGGCAGCGTCAGCAGCGCCGCCGCGCCGATCGAGCCGGCGCAGACGGCCGACCAGTTATGCTCGGCCGTCTCCCAGGGATAAGGCCCCTGCTCCAAATACGGGCCGAACAGACGCCGCTCGAGCTGCCCGGCGATCCGGCGGCGCAGCGGCTCGTCCAGAGCGTCGCCGCCCAGCACGAGCAGCTCCGCCAGAGCGAAGCCGGTCTCGGACGCGAACAGGTCGATGCCGCGCTCGATCGCCTCGCCCTTCATATGCGCCGGCAGGCACCAGGTGTTCTCGCCCAGCACGGCGTCGATCGTCTGCCGCATCAGCGCCCGCGCGGAATCGCCGCCGAGGCCGAGCAGCGTCAGCAGCCCGAACGCCGTCAGCCGTCCGCGCCGCTCGAAATAGGCCGCTTCGTAGCCGAGCCTCCTGCCCTCGCGCTCGAACTCGGCATACAGCTCCTCCGTCAGCTGCGGCTCCGGCCGCTCCTGCAGGCGGGCCGCCTCGGCGCGCAGCTCGGCGATCGGCTCCGCGAGAGCGGGATCGGCCGCGATCGCGGCCCAGTCAGGCGCTTCGCCGTCCCGTCCGTAGAGGCCGGCAGCCGGATACGGCTCATAGAAGGCGATCTCCTTTTCCTTCGATCGGTCTGGCTGCAAGCGAGCACTCTCCTTTGGCGGTCCGCAGCAGCCGGCGGCGGTCCGCGAATCCATCGTTTCGATCATTTTAGCGCGAAAATGAACGGGCCGGTATCGGCTTTTTTACCCTTTTGACGGCGATATTGACTTTCGGCTCCGCCAGCGTGCCTTCTCGCGGATCGTCGAGTCCATGGCGGCCGGCGTTCTCCTACTCGATATGCGGCTCCCACTCGCGGGCTGACGCCTCGTCATACAGCAGCCGCACCCGGTCCGGCGAGCGGCCCTGCTCATCGAACAGGACGAGCCGGTTGCGCTCCTGCAGCCAGGACATCGGAATCTTGTAGTCCTCCTGCGGTCCGATCTGCCAATATCGCCCGAGGTCGATGCCGTTCAGCCAGATCGAGCCCTTGCTCATGCCTGTCAGCCGCAGCTTGAGCCTCGGGCGCAGCGTCTCCGGCAGCGACGGCGCTGCGAACTCGCAAGCATGCCAAGCCGGAGTCCCGGCGGCGGCAGCCGCTTCTTTTCCGGCCGCCCTCGCCGCACCGTCCGCCCTCGCCGCTCCGGCTTCCTCAGCCGTCGCTGCAGCCGCGCCGAGCCGGGCCGCCGCCTCCGGCCGCTCTTCTCCGATGCCGGCCATGCTCCAGCCTCCGACGCTGTCGGCGGAGCGGTAAGCCAGCAGCTCCAGGCGCGGGATCGGGGACTTGAAGTACGGCATCTCGATGACGTTGCGGCCTTGCTGCACATACGCCGACAAATCGACCGTCCGGTGAGCGAACCAGTTCTGGTAGCCCTCGAGCGGCACGATCCGGCCGTTGACGCGAAGCGGAACGGCCACGGCGCCGACGAGCAGCGCCCGGTCCTGTCCGTCCAGGCTGAACATGCGGGACAGACTCGGCTGCCCGTCGACGGCAGCGACCCGGTCCAAATGAACGGCCGCCTCCGTCTCGCCGTCATCGGCCTTCCAGCCCGCGCGCAGGTCGAGCGCCACGCCATCGACATATCCCGTGTCGAACAGCCCTTTCGGCTCGCCCAGATCGGGCGAGAAGTTCAAGCGGCCCATGTTCTGCACGAGCAGCTGCAGCCGATTGCTTCCTTGCCGCAGGGGAAGGCGGACGGCAGCCGAGCCGACCTCGCGGATCAGCGCGGCTTCGGTTCCGTTGACGAATACCCGCGCCGGATCCTCCAGCTTCGGCAGAATCAGCGTCGTCCAGCCCTCGAGCTCCCGCTCGATCTCGCAGCTGTACAGCAGATAGCCGTACGGCTGCCCCCAGCTCGTGAAGTCCCGAGGCCGATCGACTGCCATGCCGCCGATGCAGTCCAGCTCCAACGCCGCGCTCGACCAGTCCAGCAGCGCCGGAGGCTGCGGCAGGCGGGCGGCCGCACGGCTGACCGCGACCTGGAACTCCCCCTCGCCTGCGGGCGTCAGATCGACATCGTCGCAGCCGAACAGCCACCGTCCGGCGCCGAGGCGCCAGGTCCGGTCCATCTCGCTGCCGCTCAGCACGATCAGGCGCAGCGCTTCCCCGCCTATCGTCAGCTCGATCGTTTGCGGCTCGCGAAAATGGTAGAGGTCGAAGGAAACGGTTCGCCCGTCCGGACTCCAGGAGGCGAGCTGCGGCCGCTCGCCTGCGAGCCGGATCGGCTCGGCGGCGGTCAGCTCCACGAACGAGCGCAGTCCGTCGCGCGCATGGACGATCAGCGTCCGCACGCCGCCGACGGGCTCGTTGCAGGCGAGGCTCGCCGTGCTCGTCAGACGCAGCCCTCCGCCGATGTCGACGGAGACGAGCACGGGGGCGATCTCGCCGGGATGGACGATGACCGGCAGCGTCCTGCCGTCCTCCAGCGTCAGATGGAACGTCTCCCTCTCCTCTTTCCCGCTTTCGACGAGCAGCAGCTGCTGATCCCCCAGCCTCCTGCCGCGCACGTCCAGCCCTGCCGACGCCCTGACGGCGGCAGCATCCAGCGGCTCCGACTCCAGCAGGAACGGCTCGATGGCCTGCACGAGGCAGGCGATCCGCTTCGCGGCGAAATATTTCGGCGTCGTCCGGCCGTACTCGTCGAGCGGCGCATCGTAGCCGTAGGAGGTGACCATGAACACATCGCTCGCGCCGACCGTCCGGCCGCCGTATCCGGCGAAGTTCGTGCCGCCGAAAAACATGTAATGGCTGATCCCGGAAAATCCGGCCCGAATGATCTCGAGCATCCGCTTCTCATACAGCTCCGGCGTTTTTTGAATTGCGGCCGGCGCTCCCCAATGCTCGAACCATCCGCTCCAGAACTCGGTCACGATTTTCGGAGCATCCGGCTGCTTCCGGGCGAGCTTGTCAAAATGCGAATCCGCCCCGCTCCAGAAGTTCGCGCCCTCCACCGCCCCCTCTACGCCGCCGGCGCAGGTGATCAGCGGCACCTCGATGCCCCGCCGCAGCCAGCCGTCCCGCAAATAAGCCATGTATGGCCGGCTGGCCTCGTCATCGGCCAGATAGCCGTATTCATTCTCGACCTGGACGAGAATGACGGTGCCGCCGGCACCGAGCTGGCGGTCCCGGATGATTTCGCCGATCCGGTCGAAATAGATGTCCACGGCGCGCAGGAACGTCTCGTTCGCTTCCCGGAAGCGGATGCCCTCCTTGCGGCTGAGCCACCACGGGAAGCCGCCGAAGTCCCATTCGGCGCAGATGAACGGCCCCGGTCTGACGATGACCCATAGGCCGAGCTCGGCGCACAGGTCGAGGAACGCTCCGCAGTCTGCATCGCCCTCGAAGCGCCACTGCCCCTCCTCCGGTTCATGGACGTTCCAGGCGAAGTACGTGTCGATGCTGTTCATCCCCGCCAGCTTCGCCTTGACGAGCGTCTCCCGCCACTCCGCGCGCGGCATTCGAAAATAATGGATGGAGGCGCTTTGGAGGAAGACCCGCTCGCCATCGATGACAAAGCTTTTGCGGTCGAAGTCGACTCTCGACTGCCGCTGGCCGGCAGATCTGGATAAGGATAAGGATTTCATAAAGGTGTACGCCTCTTTCTGTCTGGATGGGATCGGCAGCCCGGCCGGTTACCCGACGATGCCGGACTGCTCCAGGTTTTCGACGATCCGCCGTTGCGCGAAGAAATACAGGATCAGGAGCGGCAGCAGGAAGATGAGAGCCGCCGCCTGCTTGACGGCGTCGAACGCGAACGTCGTCGCGCCCGGCACGTCGTACCAGGTGCGGACCGCGTACAGGATGTTGTTTACGTTCGCAGGAGCGAACGTCGTCGCCAGCTTGATGCTCAGGTACGGGCCATCGGGATGGAAGTAGCCGGTATAGTACGTATCTCCGTAGTTCCATACGAAAGCGAGGATTCCGACGGTCATGATCGCCGGAAGCGCGTTGGGCAGCCCGATCTTGAAGAACGTCCGATAGAAGCCGCAGCCGTCGATATAAGCCGCTTCCTCGAGCTCGGCCGGCATCCCCTTGAAAAACTGGCGGAAAATGAAGACGAACATGCTCTGCTTCACGCCGAAGCCGAGCAGCGCGATCGCGTACAGCGTATACGGCTGGTTGATCAGGTCGATCGGGCCGCCGCCGAGCGCCGAGGCGATCCCCAGGACATCGAAGTTTTTGAAGCTCAAGTATTGCGAGATGAGCAGCGACTGAGGCGGGACGACGAAGGACAGGATGACGAGCCCCATGACGGCGTTCCGGCCCCAAAAACCGATCCGGCCGAGCGAATAGCCGGCGATGGCGGACATGAAGATCTGAATCAAGGCGATCGCCGCCCCATAGGCGACGGACTGCAGCAACGGCAGGCCGTTGCCGAAGACGAGCCGCATCGCAGCCCGGAAGCTGTCTACGGACAGCTCGATCGGCACCCAGATGACGTCGGGATTGCCGAGATCCTCGAGGTTGTTGAACACGAACGGAATCAGCTTGATCAACGGATACAGGATGGCGAACCCGAGCCCGATGACAAGCGAATAGAAGAAATACCCGATGACGATGCCGCGGATCGCCTTCTTGAGCCGATAAGCCTGGACTGGATTTTTCGTCCGCGTTTCACTTTGCAGCATGGCTCAGCTTCACCACCCGGTTCATGATCAGCATCAATAGCAGCAGGTCGGCCAGCACGTTGACGAGATAAACGACCGACAAGGCGGAGCCCGCGCCGATATTGTTCTTGTTGAAGGCGAAATAATAGATTTCCGTGGAAATCGGAGACTTGAGGAACATGTCGACGAACGTATAGATCAGCGCGAACAGCGAGATGTTGCCGACCAGCGGCAGCGTAATCTTCCAGAAGATCTCGTAGCTGTTGGCGCCCTCGATCTTCGCCACCTCGTAGAGCGACGGGTTGATGGACTGCAGTCCGGCGAGGAAGATAAGCGTCTGCACGCCTGTCTGCGAGAGCAGCAGGAAGATGTTCGTCGCCAGATCCGAGATGAACATCGTAATGTCCCGGGGCAGGAACGTGTACTCCCTCAGGAAATCGAAGATCATCTCGTTGTCGATGGTGCTGTCGACGGCCGCATCGGCCACGTCCCCGCCTGTCGAGACCATGATCAGGTCGACGACGACCTTCAGTCCAAGCACGATCGGCAGGAAAAAGACGACCCTCGCCAGTCCCTGGCCCTTGAACTTCACGTTGACCAGAATCGCGCAGAACAGGCTGAAGACGACGATGACCGGCGTGTTGATGAAAATATTGACGTTCTCGTCGGAGAACACCCTCAGGAACGGCTGGCTCTGGCTCGATACCTCGACATTGAAGAGATTCGTAAAGTTGTCGAGGCCGACATACCGGAGCGCCATGCCGCCCGTTTCCGCCACGCCGACTTCATGAAAAGCGTACTTGATCGTACTGGCCAGCGGCGTGACGAAAAACAGGCCGAACCCGATCAGCCACGGCAGCACGAACACGATGCCATGGATTTTCTGCATCGTTTGGTAGGAGAGGCGCGATCTCTTCCGAATCTTTTCTGCCGCACCCGGCATGGCATTACCTCCTTACGGCGTTGGCTGGATGACATAGCCAAGAGCGTCCAGATTCGATCCGGCTGCTGCGACCGGAAATTTATTGTAGTTGACGATGACCGAGGCGCCCGAGGCATAGGTCGTTTCGAACACATTATCCGCAAGCATCCGATGGCCGACGATCTCCTTGGAGCCGATCGCCGCCAGCCCCTCGCTGTATTCGGCGTATACGGCCTTGATCTCGTCGGCGAGGACGGCGTACTGCATGGAGAAGTAGTCGCTGTACTCCGAGTTTTTGAGGACGTCGACGTTCTCCGCGCTGATCGTGAACTTCGGCAGGCTGCCGAGCTCGAACGCCTGCAGGAGGAAGTAATCGCTGCGATCCGCCGCAAGGTTCACGTCCAGCGTCGTATATTCCGTCAACCCGTTCATGACGAGCTGCCGGAACGGAATCGAGCTGTACATCGTCGCATAGCCGCTGCTCTCCCGGGAGATGTCGGAGGCATACGCCGCATACCCGATCCGGTCGATGGCCGGATTTTCGAGGATGAGCTTCTTGCGGGCGGACAGCTTCTTCAGGTTCTCCTCGACGATGCCGCGGCTGATGACCGGATCGACGATTTCACGCGGATTGTAGCTCGCATAGTAGGTCGAGCCCATGTCGCCGAGCGAGAGATTCGGATACGCCTGCGAGTCCTTGAGGAATTTGTCCACCGTGTCGCTCAAACGAAGCGGATGGAGCAGATAGCGGCCTCGGCTGTCCGGATCGAAATTGCCGAAGGCATAATTGTACTTGCGGATCTCGACCGGCTTGCCGTCGTATCCGTACAAGGCGTTGCTTTTCGGCCAGAAGCCTCCGCTCGTGTCCGCCACCCGCATCAGATCGGCGTGGAGGAACAGCGAGCCGTTCCCGCTCTCGACCTGCTTGCGCAGCGCCTCCAGCTCCTTCCTGCTGCCGTTCGCTCCGACCAGCTCCGCCTTGTTCCCGATCGTGTTGTCCATGCCTCCGTTGAAGACGCCCTTGTAGTTCACGACCGCGTTCACGTCCTGCAGATCCTTGACGATGTCCAGCAGCTGGCTGTATGTCGTCATGGAATACGGCTCGGTATACGGGACGCCGAGCCTCCTCTTCTCCAGCGTGACCGTTCCGATCACGTCCAGGAACAGCTTCGGCTCCGTCGAATAGGCCGGCTTCAGGCCGTAGGTGTCGATCAGATGCTGGCGATACGTCCGGGCCAGATCGTAATAGTCGACCTTCCCGGCGAACAGCTTGTAACGGACCGTGTAGTCGACCGGGATCAAGCCGGTGTCCGCCAGGAAGCGAGCCTCGTTGTCGCTGTAAGGCCCGAACACCTTCACCCGCGAATACTGCGTGGAGTCGAAGGAGCTGTACACCTTGTTGTACAGCGAGCCTCCCGCCGAAGCGTCCTTCGTGCCGAGCTGCACCTTCACGTAGCCGAGCTCCGCGCCTTTTTCGACGATGCCCAGATGTCCTTGGGATCTCCCGCGGAGATCGGTCGCGTACAGGCCGAACACCGGCATCGACAGCGTTTCGGGATATTCCGGCAGCTCGTATAACGTGTTGTAGTAGGTATTGTCGTACAGCGGACGCTCGTATTCCGGGAACTTGCCGTTGAACGTATTGATCTGGAACAGCGCGCCCGCCCCGTCCGGCACGACGATCTGCCCGTCCTCCGCCTTCTCGGCCGACACCAGTCCGAACGCAGGAAGCACGCTGATGTTCTGGATCGTGTAGAAGTCGTTGTCTCCCTCGATCGAGTAGGACGGCACGCGGACGACGAGATCGCCTCGATCGAGCTTCGCCTCCATCGTCACGACGAAGCGGGCCGGCTGCGCGATCGTGACCGAAATGCCATACTGCTGGCTGTCCGCCAGCAGCATCTCGGTCGTATAGCCGACCGCCTTGGAGAACTGGATCAGATCCTTCACGAGCGAGAGCGGCGGCAGCCCGGAAAACTTGAAGAAGTAGAGGCCGTTGTCCTCATCCCGCTGATACGCGATGGAGAGCGACTCTTCATGCTTTTTCGCCTGAGCCTCCGTCAGCTTTCCCTGGCTCACCGCCTGCTCCAGCTTTTCGAGGAAGAGCTTCTCGTAATGTTCGATCGAGATTTTCTGCGGCAGGTACTCCTGCAGGCGGTACGATTCCGATTCAAAAAAATCAAACACGATCTGCACGCCGCCGTCGATCCGGTTCAGCGTGTAGCGGCCGTTCTGGATCGCGTACTTGTACGCATCCCATTCGTACATCGCGCTGTCCTTGCCGAGGAACCGGATGAGGAGCGGGGATTTTTCGGCATCCCCGCTCTTGCCGTCCTCATACAGGCTGTTCCACGTCGCTCCGCTTTGCGCGTCCACGACTTTCAGATTCAGCGTGCGGGCGTCGAGGTACAGCTCCCTGCCTTCGTTTTGGGCCAGCAGCACCGTGCCGGCCCCCTTGTCGATCTCGCCCGTCGCGGGCGACAGTCCCGCCCGCTCGTATTCCGGCAGCGGCTGCCGTCCGATGCTGTAATGCTGGACGACGGAGGGGAGATAAGCGATCGCGGCGGACGCCAGCACGGCCAGCAGCGCGAGCGCCAGCGCCATCCGGCCCGCGGCCTTTTTTCGGAAGGACGCCGCTTCGCGCAAATCCTTCAGCATGTCGTCACCACCTCTTTGATAGCTCCAGGAACACGGCATAGACGAATCCGACGACTTTCCCGATCAGCGTGAAATAGAGCATCGACAGGAAAAGAATCAGAACCGCCGAGGCGCATGATGCGGCCAGCGTCACGATGTTGACGAGAGCCGAATATTCATGCGTGACGGTCAAGCCGCAGAACAGCAGGAACGCAAACCATACGGTCCCGATCGCCGTAAACGCCTGCAGCAGCCCCGCCTCCTCCTGCGTCACGACATTGCTCAGCGCGATGCCGGCGAGGTCGAACGCCAGCTTCGGCAGGAGCGCATAGCTGAGCACGATGTAGATGTCGCCGATCGTGCCGTTGCCGTCGAACAGCGTCGTCACGCTCCAATTGCTGAGCAGGAACAACAGGAACGGAAACAGCGTCGTCACGAAGAGGGCGATGCTGTTCATCTCGAACAGCGGGAAGTAGTTCAGGATGAAGCCGGTGTACTGATAGCTCAAGATGCCCGTCAAGCCGCAAAGGAGCATGATGATCGTCGCCAGCGCGAAATTCCGTTTGCCCAGGAACTTCACCTCGTAGAACCCGTCGAACGGATGGAAGAGCACGCGGAGCATAGACTTGCCGTCTTCGACAATTCCGGTCATAAGTCGCGATCCTGCCTTTCTTTCGAGAACATGATGGAGCCGACGCATCGATCAGCCGGTCTTTCGGTTGTACCGGTATTCCGAATAGAACAACAGGACCGCGAACGCGACGAACACGAGGACGAACCACAGGAAATGATGCTGGATGAACAGGTTGCGATACTCCGCGAACGCCTGCGAATAATAGCCGCGGCTGTTGCCGAGCTTCGTGTAGTACATCGCCTCGTCGAACTCGTCCTGCATCAGAAGGTTGCGGCCGACTCCCGTATAGGCGATGTCGTAGTTGGCGTTGCGCTCGAGCGTGTCCAGGTAGGCTCCGCCCGCCGCTTTCCAATTCCCGTTGAAATACTGCTTCTCCGCTTCCAGCGCGGCCGCTCCGAACTCCGTCGGCTGGAACACGGACGCGCTTCCGAATTGCCGGTCGAGCAGGATCAGCCGATCTCCGAACCAGGCGATCGAGGTCGGCTCCTTGACGTTCCCCTTCAGGTTGCCGATCGAGTTGAACACGTTCATGATGTCGCCCTCGAAGTTGTAAAGGAACACCCGGCCCATCGTCTTGTCCAGAAGCGCGTACACGCCGTAATCGGAAACGGCGATGTCGACGAACTGGCTTTCCTGGCCCGTGACCCGCGTCAGATCGCCCATGACGGGGAAATATCCGTTCTGGACGAGGATGTTCTCCCCCTTCGAGTTGAACCGGAACACTTTGTTCTGCGCGGACGGGTCGAACGTCGTCGCATAGATGAGTCCTTCCGCATCGATGCTGATGTTGTTGAAGGAAGGCGCGAACAGCTTTTTCATCTTTTCCTTCTGCTGGCTGGAGGCCAGCGACTTCCAGAAGAAGTCCGCCAGATCGACCCGCGGCTTGTTCAAGCCGAAATACCGGGAGAAGGACCCGTCGGGCTGGATCTCGATGATGCCTTCGTAGCTGCCCTGCACGACGACGCTGATTTTCCCGTTCTTGTCGACGACGAGCTTGGATGGCTTGAACAGGGTCGCTCCGACCATGTTCTCCGGCCTCTCGATCGTCCGCTTGAACGCATAGGTCATCCCGTCCAGGACGACGATCCGCTCCGCGCCCGTGTCCGCGATATACAGCTCCTCGGACGCCTCGCTGTAGAACACGCCCTCCGGATTCGTCAGCATCAGCTGCTTGCCGGTCGCTTCGCTCACCATGATCTTGCCGGCTCCGTCGCGGATGAGCTTGATCGACGCTGCGAAACGGAGCTGGGCATCAAAGACGCTGATGCGGCTTTCCGTCGCGTCCGCCACAAAGATCCGGTCTTCGGAGACGAAGACATCATCGAAGCTTCCGACCTTGATCGGCTCCATGTCCCGGCTGTCCAGCGTATCGACCAGCTCGAACGCCGGGGGACTTCGCTTGACGTTCCCCCAGGCGTCGTACGTGTAATTGCTTTCGAACGTCGTGGCGGCATGCGCGCTCGCCAGCGGCCAGATCAAGCAGAGCACGGCCGCGATGCCGGCCGCCCGCAACGTTTTCATCATCGCGGAACCCTCCTCTCCGTCGTTATTCCTTGATGCCTGCCGAGGCCATCGTCTGGATGACGTTGCTCTGCGAAAAGATGAAGACGGCCACCGGCACGACCAGCATGATCAGCGTCACGGCCGAGGCGACCCCCGTGCGGGCTACGCCGGCATTGACGATCTGCGCCAGCGCATAGCTGATCGGCTTCAGCTTCTCGCTGAAGATGAAGCCGCCGCCCGTCGTCCCCCAGAAGTTCTGGAACGAGAGGATGATGAGAGTGATCCAGGCCGCCTTGGACAGCGGCATCATGACTTTCCAAAAGATCGTGAACTCGCTCGCTCCGTCGATCTTGGCCGCCTCGATCAGCGCGTCGGGCACCTGGACCATGAAGTTCAGCATGAGGTACAGTCCGAGCGTCGAGCCGACCGAGGGCAGGATGACCGCCCAGTAGCTGTCGATCATATTCAGCTTCGACATGATGACGTAGTTCGGCAGCGCGGTGACGGTGCCGTTGAACATGAGGGAGTAGACGATCAGCTTCGACATCGTCTTCGAGCCGGGAAAGACGTATTTGGCCAGCGGAAAAGCCGCCATCGAGCCGATGATGACCGTGCCCGCCGTGCCGGCCGCCGTAAGGAACAGCGTATTGAACAGATAGCGGGACATCGGGATCCAGGAGTTGCCGATGATGATGAGCAGATCCTGGAAGTTCGTCAGCGTCGGGCTCAGCACGAACAGCTTCGGCGGGAAGAGGAAAATCTCGTTGAGCGGCTTGAACGCGTTGTTGAGGATGAACACAAGCGGCCAGACGCTGAACAGGCCGAACAGGCCGAGGAAAAACGTCAGGCTCATGTCGCCCAGGATGCTTCGGTTCCTTCGCCTGAACTTTCGCGACAAGTACGCTTTTTTGACCGCTGCAGGAACGACGCTCACCTAAACCCCTACCCTTCTCAAAGCTTTCTGCACGATGATGTTCGTGAAGACCATGATGAAGAACAGCACCGTCGCGATCGCCGAGGCGTAGCCCATCTCGTAGCGGATGAAGCCGTAGTCATGCAGATGCGTCAGGATCGTATGGCCCGAATACTCGACCGAAGGGAAGCCGGCGAGCTCGATCGACAGCTGCGACACCGACAGCGAACTGGTGATCTGCATGACGGCTCCGAACAGCAGCTGCGGCTTCATGGACGGCAGCGTGATGAACCAGAGCTCCTGCCACCGGTTGCGGATGCCGTCGATCTGTCCGGCCTCGTACAGCGTCCGGTCCACGTTTTGCAAGCCCGCGATGAACGCCAGGAAGCTCACGCCAAGGCTCAGCCACAGCTGGACCAGAATCAGGATCGGGAACACGTACTCCTTCTTGTCGAACCACAGGATCGGCTCGCTGATGAAGCCGAGCCGCAGCAGCCAGGCGTTGGAATAGCCGTACATGTCGGACGAGAAGATGAGCTTCCAGATCAGATAGGCGTTGCCCGAAATCGAAGGCGCGTAGAATACCAGCGTCATGACCGCGCGCACTTTCGGCGTCAGCTCGTTGATCAGCCAGGAGAAGACGAAGCACATGATATAGCTGATCGGCCCGGTGATGAGCGCGAAAAACAGCGTGTTCTTCACCGCGACCAGAAAGATTTCGTCGTTCACGAGCAAGTTGATGTAGTTCCCGAATCCGACGAACTTCGGCAGCTCGAGCATGTTGAACGAGGTGAAGCTGAGCACGATCGAAGTCAGGACGGGAATGACGGTGAACACGACAAAGATGACGGAGAACGGAAGCAGCAGCAAGTATTTCTCTTTATGTCTTTTCCAGACATGCGAGATCGACGTCTCGCTCTTGCGGGTCAGGATAGGTTCCCGGATCGAATTCCGACTCGTCTGCATACTCACCTTGCCCCTCTATCTGTGGAGAGCTTGAATTCCTTGCGCTTCTTCTCCAGCTCCCGATCGATCTGCTTGATGTTCATATACAGCGCCTCGCGCGGGTTCCGGCCGCTCGTCACGACCGAGCGGAACGCATAATCGATCGCCCGCGGCGTCATGTAGCCGCCCGGCACCTCGGGGAATCCGACGGTGTCCTCGAGCTGCCGCATCAATTGCTCCGCGTCCTTCGCCGCCCAGGGCAGCCGCTTCAGCACGTCGACGTTCGCAGTCGGGTACCTGGCGGCGGAGCCCATGACCGATTCAAGCGCATTGGCGTATTGAGCCTGCGTCTCCGTCTCGGCCCACCACTTCATGAATTCCCATGCCGCTTCCTTCTTGTCCGACGCCTCCATCATGACGCTGTCGATCGTCGTCGCCAGCGCGGCGCGGTTCACGCCGCCGCCGGCCTGCTCGACTCCCGGCAGCGGCGCGAACGACCATAAGCCGCGGATTTCCGGAGCGAACACCTCGAGCTGGTTGTAGGTGACGTACGGCGCGATCCCGACCGGCATCGATCCGGTGCGGAACCGGTTCGGGAAGTCGGCGGTGACAGGCAGGCGATAGCTCGTGAAGAAGCGGGTCAGCTGGTTGAACGCGCTCATCGCTTCATCGCTGGCCAGCCCGCTCTGGATGCCGTAATCGCTGCCGCTGCCTTGGTACAGGTCTCCGCCCGATTGGTACACGAGCGACGGATAAAGCTCCTGGCCGGAGATATAGAAGTCGTAGTTGTTGGCATGAAGGACGGAGATGACATGCTCGGCCTCGGCCCAGGTGCCGGGCGGCTGCAGGCCGAGCTGGTCGAGGATGTCCTTGCGGTAGAACATCATCAGGAACGTCGACTGCTCGGGAATTCCGTATACGCCGTCCCGGTACGATACCGTCCTCCACAGGCTTTCGTTGAAGCGGCCGCGGATGCCGTCAAAGCCGTCCAGCTTGGACAAGTCCGCGAGCGCGCTGCGCATCGCGAAGTTGACGACCGTCGCCTGCGGGATGGCGAGTGCGACGTCGGGGCCGTTGCCCGCCAGCGTCGCCGGCAGGATGACCTCCTCCGGGATCAGCTGCAGCTCGACGGGGATGTTCGACCTCGGCGTGAAGCTTTGATCGATCAGCGTCTTGATGACCTGGGCCTGATCCCGTCCCGCCGCGATCCACACCTTGATGGCGCCGTCCTGCTCGCCGCTGGACAGCGTCGTCTCATCGACGAAGAAGGTCGAGAAAAATCGGACCGCTCCGTAATAGGCGCGGACGAACGGATTCGGCTTGGCGGCCGGGAGCGGGGCGTCGGGCGCGGACAGCGTAAAGCTGTCGAGCTGCAGCGGCATCTCCGAGATCGAAGAGATCCAGGTGCCCATCGAGGAGATGTTGTTCTCCATCGTGGCCAGCTCCGTGATGACCGCTTCCGGATTTTGGCTCAGCCGCTCCGCCTGCACCTGCATTTTTTCAATCATCGCCGTCTTCTCGCCCTTTTCGCCGGTGATCCTCACCAGCTCGCGGACGACAGCCTGCAGCCGCTCGCTCTCCTCCTGCAGCGTCTGCGCGTAGCCGGGAATCTTTTTCGTGATCTCATAGTCGATGTACCGATCCGGCACGAGGCCGGTAATCTGGACCGTCTTGCGGTACAAGCCGTTCAGAGCGAGCACGCTCTTCTCGACTTCCGACAGCGGCATGGCAAAATCGCCCAGCACGACCTCCAGCGAGATCGTATTCTCGCCTTGCTTCAGCGGAATGAGGTATTCCTCGCCGCCGCTTCCCGGCACATAGTGGACGAACCCGGAATGGAAGGCGAACGGGATCGCTTCCGCCTCGCGGAAAGGGACTTCCCCGTTCACCTTCAGCTGCCGGTACGACATGACGCCGCGGTTCGTATTCTGCGCCCCGCGGAAGGAGATCCGGTACAGCCCCTCCTCCGGCGCCTCGATGCGCCAGGAGATGAAGTCGCCCGGCGTCCTCCAGCTCGTGCCGCCGATCGTGTTCAGCTTGATTTTATAGGGATGGTAGGGAACGGTGCTGGGATTGGCGTAGTCGGTGGCCAGCATGATGTCGACCGACGATTTCTCGATTCCGACCGTGCGGCCGTCGGTCCGTTCCGCCTGATAGACGAGGCTCGCTCCGTCATATACCTTGAGCTTCGATTGCCATTGCGCCAGCGCGTCCGCATAGGGCTTGATCTCAGGCGCCGCTCGCAGCGTGATGCCGCGGATCTCGATCGGCTCCTTGACGGATTCGAAGGAGAGGTCATGCGTACCCGCGCTCAAGTAAAAGGCATACGGCTCCAAGCCTCGCTTGCGCGAGTCGTTCAGATAGACCGTCATCGGCTCCGTCTTTTCGATCGCGTTGGGCCGAATTTCGTTCCCATCCTTCTGCGCGATGGCCGCGCTGCTGTCCCATACGCGATGGAAGACCAGCTGGTCCATGCCGGCGAACAGGCTTTTGCCGTCGATCCGCAGCTTGCGCTCGATCTTCGCGTTCGTTCCTGCGACAGGCGCATACGTGAGCGCGATATGGTAGAATCCCGCCTCCCGCACCGGCACGCTCCAGGTGATGCTGCCGTTCTCGCCAGCGATGGCCGCGCCGTCCCGGTAGCTTGCCTCCATGCCGTCCGAGGCGGTGAAGGAAGCGACATCCACCTCGATGGCCGAGGAAGCCATCTTCCCTGCATAACCGGCGCTCTCGAGGTAGGCGCGGTACGATTCCTCGAGATAGCCTTGCCGCTCTTGCGTTCCATCCGCCGTCAGCGCATTCACGCTGCCTGCTCCTGCCGCAGACAGGAGCAGGGCGAATGCCGGCAAGGCCAGCGCCGCGCACAACATCGTTCTTTTCATCTTGGACATACGCCTGGACCCTCCATTAAAGGGCTGCGGACGGCGGCCGCCGCCCGGCTGGGCGCCGCATCCGCAGCCCGCAGCGATTCGCGTCTGCTCCTTACTCGACCGTCACCGGAATGGTCAGCTCCGCCGCATTGCCGGCAAAGTCCTTCACCGAGAGCTTCACGTCATAGGTGCCCGGCGTCGTCACATCGAGGCTTCCGATGTCCGCGGCAATCTGGCCCTTCAGATCGAAGCCGTCCTTGTCGACCGCCTGATCCACGAAGTCCGCTCCCCAGTTGATGGCCGAGGCGTCTTCATCCACCTTCACCTTGCGGTATTCCGCTTTTGCGGCGAGGGTCGGCGGCTTTTTGTTGTTCGGATCGTAGACGATGACGGCAAAGGCTCCTTTGCCTTCGTTGCCGGCGGCATCCTTGGCGGAAAGCGCAAGGCCTCCGTCATAGCTTCCGACCGTATCGAACTTCGTCTTGGAGACGTCGACCGCGACGCTTGCAAACGGAATCTCGCCGTCAATGCCGTCCGCCGCCTTGACGAACGCATCCCATTTGATCGTCGACGGATCCGTGCCGGCCGGAATCGCGATCGGCGTGCCGGTCGCCGTAAAGGCAGGCGGCATGTTGTCCTTCGATTCGCCGGAGCTGATCGTCTTTTCAACCGCAGCCATCGCGTCTACGATGACGTTTTTCTGCGCGTCGATCGCGCCGGCATATTTCGGAGAGCCGTTCAGTCCGTACAAGGAATTGCCGAGGATGACGTCCGTCCATATGTTGCTCCATGGCATGATCGACGCATATTCGTTCGGGCTGCTGCCGGAGATGGCTGTGAACGCTTCCAAAACGGCGTCTCCATATTGCTCGTTCGTGACGTCGAAGCCGTAGTTGATCGCCGTGCTCTTCGCTTGCTTGCTGAAGAAGTCCAGCGCCTTGTCGCTGCTCGCCAGCGTCTTGTAGACGGTCGACCAATAAGTCTTGTAGGCCTTCAGCGCAAGCTCCGTCTTCTCTTTGGAGACGCCCTTCAGGACGGCGAACTGATTGTTCGGGAAAATGACCTGGCCATACTTCGGATCGTCGGCCGCGATGCCGTCCGGTCTCGGGAACGGCACGACGCCCATCGACTCGCCGCGGGACGCCAGCGTCTGGCCCGCTCCGTTCGACAGCCACGGCACCATGTTGGTGAACACGGTCTCTCCGTTGCCGAAATCGCTGCCGTTCCAGGTCCAGCCCGGAACGGAGGAGTCGTCGCCGTATCGGGACGTCATCATCAGGCTTTTCGACATCAGCCGATCGAGATAGGCTACCGCCTCCTTGGCTTCCGCCGAATCCGCCGTCAGCCCGTCGGCTCCGTACACCGCTCCGCCGTTGGCGTGGATCGCCTGGAACGCCGTATAGCGGTAGTCGGTCTGGAACGGCTTGATCGGCACGTCCGTCCGCACCGGCGACTTTTTGTTCGCGTAATACTCGTTGACCTTGGACAGGTAGCTCTCGAAGGCCGACCAGGTCCATTTGCCTTGCTTCCACAGATCATGCGGATAGACCGTCTTGCCGTTTTCCTTGAGCGCGTCGACCTTGTCGAGGTACGAGATGTTGTAGACGAGCGGCCAGGCGTTGACGAAGTCGAGGATGTAGTTCAGGAAATATTTGTTGCCGAACATCTTTTCGCCGAGCATCCAGGCGTCGTCCGGATCGCTGAAGATGCTCTCGTACTCGTCCAGCGGCTGGAAGATGTTCTGCCCGATGAGCGTTCCTTGCGAGCCGCCCCACAGCAGCGCCAGGTCGACGAGCGGAGCATTCGCGAGCACCGACTTCAGCAGCGACTCCCGCAGGTCGGTCGGGTATTGCAGCCATTTGATCTCGACGTTGAGCTCGCTGAGCACCGCCTCCTGGGCTTTCTGGCGGGCGAGCAGCTGCTCCGGCGACATGCCCGGCTCGCCGGTCACAGGATCCTTCCAGCTCGGGTCGTCTCCCGCCTGCCAGTGGGTGCCGAATACGATGACGGTCGGCTCTCCCTTGCCGCCTCCTCCGCTCGGCTGCGGCTCCTCCTTGCTTTGCGCCGCTTCGTTTTTAGCCGGAGCTTCCGCTGCCGGATCTCCGTTCGAATTCTCGCAGCCGATCAAGACGGTGAAAAACATCGCGATGGCCATGAACATCGCAGGCAGCCTTTTCGATTGGATTGCCATGTTCGATCCTCCCCATTTGGTTTGCGCCTTCAGCTTTGCCAAAATCCGGCCGTTCGTGCCTGGACGACGAATGTCGTAACCGATTCCGGCGGCAGGACATAGTTCCCGAGCGAGCTCACCTCCTTCACGAGGCCGAGGTCGCGAGCCTCCGACGTTTCGTAGATCTCCGCCTTTTTGCCATGAAGCCCGGCGAACGAGACCGGCTTCTCCTGCTTCCCGGCATTGACCGCCACGATGACGGTCCGGTCCTGGTCCGGACTGACATAAGCGGAGGCCAGCACGTCGCTGTCCTCGCTCGCGGCCCCGATCCGGGTCGAGCCCGGCTGGATGAACCGCGAATAATTGCCGAAGCTCCACATCCGCTTCGCGGCGCCGAACTGCCTCGTGGACGGATCGACGTACACCAGGGCGTCGCGATAGTCGCCCTTGGCGACGGCCAGCCACTGCTCCCAGGTGGATACCGACAGGATCGTCATATCCTCATGGATCGTCCTCGCCAGCACGAGAGCCGCCTCCATGCCCGCCGCGTTGCCGTCCACCATCTCGCACCATTCGGTCTGATGCAGCGGGAGCAGGTCGTCGAACTGCGAGAAATACTCGGCCGCGATCTTCTTGTCCTTCACGCTCGACCAGTAGGAATGCACGGCGTAGGCGTCGATCGCGCGGGACAGCACCTCGTCGCCCATGATCCGCTTATACATCGCGAGCGTGTACTCCGGGTCGTTCCAGGTGCCCGACTCGGCGACCAGCAGCTTGACGGGGAGCTTTCTCGCCTCCAGCTCCAGCGCCACCTTGCGGGACAGGCGGATCACTTGCTCCGGCTCGTAATGGCAGCCCTCCTGCCCTCCCTTCCAGTCCCACTGCGGCTCATTGATCGGGCTCAAGTATTTGACCGGTAATCCTTCGCGGACGATCAGCTCCGTGATGTCCACGAGATACTTGGCGAACGCCTCCTCGTTCTCCGGAGGGAGATTCGGCTTGCCCGACGGCTCTCCGGAGGAATAGCCCGATGCGGTCAGCCTGGCGGGCGGACTGTTGGCGAACAGCACGATGTCCGCTCCGCGCTTGGCCGCCTCCTTCATCGCCTGGACCGCGTTCCGGTCCCGGTCGAGGTCATAGACGCCGGGGGATACCTCCACCGTCATCGTCGTCCGCCACGGATCGGTTGCGATCGTCGGCTTGCCGGCTCCGATGTTGTAGCGGTAGATGTCGAGCCCGATGCCCTGCTTGTCGTCGTACAGCAGGTCCATGATCGCATCCAGATGCTTCCAGCCGCCGACCTCCTGCGCCCACCACGCTCCGGAGGCTCCGAATCCGTCGATCGTCTGGTAAGCCGTGTCGTAGTCCAGCTGAATCCGTTTGCCCATGAGCGCTTCCCCTTTCCCTGGCTCCTCATCCGCGCCGTGCTTTGGCGACAGCGGCATCGCGAGGAGCAGAATCAAGATGCCGCATGCCGCCAGACCTGCCAATCCGGCCAGAACGATCCTCTTTGACCTGTTCCGCATCGCTTCTCCCCCTATCCTGGACGCTGCCGTCATCGACGTATGGACTATGATGAAACGGGTTACATAAATCGACAGCCCCGCTCGCCTCCACCCCCGTCCAGCCTATACCGGGCGGAACGACAGCTCCTCCAGCACGGACGGCGCTTCGCCGTCGACCGCCTCCAGCAGGAGCGCCAGCTGGCCGGCCTCCTCCCGGAACCACGGCCCCGGCACATAAAACGAATCCTGGCTCCCGCCCGTGAAGAAGGGACGAGAACGGCTGCCTTGCAGCCAGATGCGGCCGACCAGACGCCCGTTGAACAGCGCCGTCAGCTTGAGATTCGAGCCTTTCGCCTGAACCCGCCAGCCTTTGCCGTCATTCGAATGGCCGACGGCTCCGATCAGCCAGCCCATGTCTCCGGCCTCCAGCTGGACGGGCAGCCGGACGTTTGCCGCTTCCTGCAGCGACTGGGCGTGGGCATGCAGCTGCTCTTCCTCGCCGGAGAAGATTTCCCATCGGTTGGCTGCGACGCCCTCGTACAGCGTCACTTTGCCGGCGGCGGGCCCAGGCTGCCTCTCCATGAATACCGCGAGCTGAACCGGCTCTCCAGGCTGGACAAAAGCGGAGAGATCGACGTATGGATCGCCCGGATGAACCGGGCCGGCGTCCTTTCCGTCGACGAAGACATGGACCGATGCCTGCAGACCGTCGAAATGCAGCGTCCAGCAATTTGCGTCGCTCGCCGCTTGAAAGCGGTTACGATAATACTCGAGAGCGGGTCTCGCGGACGACAGCCAGCCTCCGAAGCTGACGATCGGCCATAACGCTTCGTCGGCCGTCCTGCCGATCCATTCCTCCTTCGGCTCGCGGTCCGTGGCGGCCTTCACCCGCCAGTTTCCCGTCAGAGGGATGACTTTCGTGACGGTGGCGAGCCCCGTCAATCCTTTGCCGGCGTGCAGCCGTAGTCCAGGAAGACGGATATCGTCGAAATTGCTATGCCCCCAGATCTCCGCCCGCACCGTAATCGGAATCGGACCGTCCGTCGCCGGATCTGCGAACGGAACGTATCGGCTCGATCCTCCAGGAACGATCGTGGCCAAGTACCGCTTGCCCGCATAAAGGGACAGGACGTCGCTTCCGTTGCGCACGAGCAGCCCCTGCGGCTCCGCGGCTGGCGGCGGCTCCGTCTCCGCGACGTACCAGCCGTAGCCTCGTTGGATTCCGTACGACTCCAGATATCCGGCCCCGCCGGCCGAGAAGCCGTGGCGGCGCGATGTCGATAGCGGGCGATCCGCCTCCACGGGCGAGAACGTCCACGGAATGTCAAGCTCGACGGCTTCCTTTCGATAGTCCGGCATTTCCCCGAACCGCAGCTCGCCGTCTTCTCCAATCTCCTCCAGCAGCAAGGCGCGGGAGCGGTCCATCGCGATCAGCTCCAGCACGGAGCCGTCCGGGAGCGCGATCCTGCACGCCGCGTCCTCGCTCGAATCGAAGGTCAGCATGAGCGCTCCAGCCGTTTCATCCGCGTCCATGCCCGACGTCTCCAGCACCGTCGCTCCCTCGATTTTCAGCGCGATCTCGCCCTGGCCTTCCGCGTGGAAAGCGAGGACCGTCTTTGAGCCGAGCTTGCGGCAGCTCCACAGCTCCGCCGTCGCATGCAGCAGCGTGCCCTCGATTCCCCAGGCGCGAAGCGGCACGCCTACCGGCAGCGCCAAGGAGCGCCAGCGCTCCAGCCGGAGCGTCGACCGCTGCGGAATCCGCGTCCCGGCGATCTCCAGCACGACAGCCGCCGTTTCTTCCGCGACGTTGGAGACGAAGCCGAGATAGCCGCCGTCCCGCAGCTTAAGCGCTCTCGAGCCGGCCGCCGCTCCTTCCGGAGCCGCCAAGGTCCGCATCATCCCCTGCCCCGCAGGCGCCGCTTCCGCCAGCGTCGCGCCATAGGCCGCCATCAAGCGGCCGAGCAGCCTGCCCTCGTACGCCTCGGGACGGATATGCCCTTCCGGAGAGATCATGCCGCCGAAGTCATAGTCCGAGGTTAGGAAAGCAAGCGGCTTGCCCCAGTTGTTCGTCGCGTTGGTGAATCCGAAATCCGTCCCTGACACCTGCAAATAAGGGCCGAGCAGCTTCGCGCCGCAGGACAGCAGCCGCCGGAGCAGGAAGTGGGAGCGGTTCGTCTCCGTCACCAGCAGCGGCAGTCCCTTCCCGGCGAGCAGCTCCTGATAGCGGCCGACCTTCTCCTCGAACGCAGGGTCGCGGTCGTTCGGATAGAAGTTGCAGGTCGGCACGACTCCATCCGCGAAGCCCGACGCCTCCATCAGGCCGCCCTGCCCCGCGCAGGCGATCAGCGGCACGGCGATGCCCCGCTCGAGGGCCATCTCGCGCAAGGTGGAGATGTAGCCGCGAGGGTCCTTGCAGCCGTAGAAGTCCAGCTCGTTGTCCAGCTGCACGGCGACGATCGTGCCGCCGCTGCCGATCTCATAAGCTTTCAATACGGGGAGGATGCGGTCGAACCACTTCGCCGTCGCTGCGAGGAAAAGCGGATCGTTGTCCCTCAGCCTCATGCCTTCGACGGCGGACAGATAGGCAGGCAGCGCCCCTCCATCCCACTCCGAGCAGATATAGGGACCCGGCCTGGCGACGACGAACAGTCCAGTTTCATGGGCTTCCTGCAAGAAGGCGCGGACATCCTTCTCGCCGGCAAAATCCCATTGCCCTTCCTCCGGCTCATGGTAATTCCACGGGAAGTAGACATCGATCGCGTTGTAGCCGAATGCCTTCAGCTGGAGCATCCTTTCCCGCCATAAGGCTCGCGGTATGCGGAAGTAAAACAGCGAGGCGCAAAGGAGCAGCTCGGACTTTCCCTGGATGCGGACTTCATTTGCCGCCAGACTGACGGGAGCTGCGGCGAGGGCGGGCGATTTCATCATCGGTTCATCCTCCATAGTCAGACTATGAAACGGGTTTCACTAAAGATTAGAACGAATTGCTTCCCATCGGAATCAAGCCAGGAGCAGAAACGGTACAGCCTCGTTGAAATAGATCCGATGCTTTTTCCTTCACAGGATCGATCTCAATGATTTTTATGTAATGGGTTTCATAGATAAGGAAGTGAAATAGAGGAAATCGAATCGATGCCGTTTTTTTGTAAGGGGTTTCATTTGGATAATGTCATTCTAGTCCGAGGCCTCGTGGATGTCAATCGCTGTCAGTAAAATTTTTTAGGAATGTCCCTTGCCGCGCGCTCTCCGTACCCGCTCCTGCCGATGAGCAGGGGGAGCCGGGGGGCGCTCATCCCCCCTTGCGGACGGCGGCCGTCGATTGGCGCACGACCAGCTCGGGCAGGACCGAAAGCAGCTTCGGCACCTTTTTCTTCCCGATCATCCGATGCAGCGTCTCGGCGGCGAGGCGGCCGATCTCGGCGGCCTTGAGCGATACGGTCGTCAGCTCCGGGATGCTGTTGGCAGCGAACTGGATGTCGTCGTAGCCGATGATCGACAGCTCCTCGGGCACGCGCACGCCGGCGCGGCTCGCCGCCTTGAGCGCTCCGATCGCAACCAGATCGTTCAGGCAAAAGATCGCGGTCGGACGCGGGTTCATGGCGAGCAGCCGGGAGGTGAACTCCACGCCAGCCTCGACCGAAAAACCGTCCTGCAGCATCCACTCCTTGCGCGGCTGCAGGCCATGCTCCCTCATCGCAGAGCGGAAGCCCTGCAGCCGCTGCTGCGTATTGCTCATCGCCGAATAGCCGCCGACGGCGGCGATGTCGCGATGCCCGAGCTCGAGGAGATGCTGCGTCGCCAGCACGGCGCCGAGCTTCTGGTCGGTGGCGACGCGGTTCAGCCCGACCTGCGGCAGGCTTCCGTTGAGCAGCAGGAACGGAACGCGCCGCGCCGCTTCCTCCACTTCGCGAATCATTTGGGGATCCGGTCGCGACAGATCGATGCGCCCGCCGAGCATGACGATGCCGTCGACCTGCTTCTCCATCAGCAGGCTGATATATTGGGACTCCCGCTCGTACTGATTGAGAGTCTCCTCGTTGGTCGAGAACGTGTCGCACAAAAAGTACGTATACCCCATCTTCCGCGCCTCGCGGTCGAAGCCCGCCAGCACCTCCGGAAAGAAGGGATTGGTGATGTCCGGCAAAATGAAGCCGATCATGCCGGTCTCCTTGCGGATCAGACTGCGGGCCAGAGCATTCGGCTGGAACTGGTATTTCTCAATCAGCGCGCTGATGCGCTCTCTCGTTTCCTTTTTGACCGGCGCCGTGTTGTTCAGCACCCGCGAAACGGTCGCTACCGAGACGTTGGCCTCTCTGGCGATATCATAGACGGTGACCGTCTTCATTGGCGGACTTCTCCCTTTCCTTCAACCCAATTTGAAATCGGTTGCATTATCGTAGCATCGTCAGCCCTTGCGTGCAAGCTCTTTCCCGGCTGCTTCTGCTCTTTTCCCTTTAGAGAAAAAAGCGGCACGCGCCAGAAAGGCGCGTGCCGCTTCGATGCTCCATCGTTTATGCAAGGCTCAATTCGCTTCTACGATCTGCCATTGCTGATTCGCGCCGTTGTTGTCCGTCCAGCCGATGACGTTCGCGCCGTCAACGAGCGAGCCGGATGAGACGTCGATCACTTTGCCCGTGGCCCGATTTGTCAGCTTGAAAAATCCGCCGCCAGCGTCGATCAGCTGCCAGTGCTGGCTGGTCCAGCCGCCATCGGTCCACTGCTCCAGCGCGGTGCCGTCCGCCGAAGCGCCGCCCGTCGGCCCGAGCAGCAGGCCGCCGTTCTGGTTCTGCAGCTTGTAATAGCCGCTGCCGGCGTCGATGAGCCGCCAGCGCTGGCTGCCCAGGTTGCCGTCGGCCCGCTGCTCCGCGTCGGCGCCTGTCGCGGTCGAGCTTTCTTTGATGTTCAGCAGCTTGCCGCTCTTGCGGTTCACCAGCTCATAATTGACGTTGGAGTTGACCGAAAACGGCACGCCCGCGACCGTGCCTGCCGCCGCGTCGATGTTCAGCTTCGGATACCAGCTCATCGACAGCGTGGTCGAGGATGGGAAGCTTAGCGGCAGCCACACATACTTGGAGTCGTTGACCGGACTGCTCCAGGCCCCCGCCCAGCGGTCGCCCAGATAGAGATAGGACGTTCCGGAAGAACCTTCGACCGGAACGACATGGGTCGATTGGGAGCCGAAGGTCGTCGAGTCGCCGAGATTCGCCAGTGCGCTCCAGGAGCCGCTGATGCTGGACGCTGTCGCGTACTTCGCCTGATTGGGGCTCCAGCCGGTCGCTCCGGAAGTGATCAGGAAGTAGGTCGAGCCGCGCTTAAACATAGCCGGCGCCTCGCGGTACGATCCCGGCCACAGCGTCTGCACGAGCGATTCCACGCCGAGGAAGTCCGGCGTCAGGCGATAGATGTTCAGATCCGCGTTGACCCGGGTCGCGGAGATCAGATACGCGGTCCCGTTGTCGTTGAACACCGTCATGTCCCGGGAATCGTAGCCGAGCGGGCGAAAGCTGCCGTGATACGTGTACGGCCCCTCGATGGAAGAGGAGGAAGCGACCGCTACGCGAGCTTCTCCATAATCGACTCCGTTTTCCTTATGCGCCCACAGGACGTACTTCGAGGTCGCCGCGTTGTAGATGATTTTCGGACGCTCGATATTTGCGGTCGCCAGCTCCGCGGCGGACGACTTGGACAAAATATTTGCTCTGAACTCCCAGTTTTTGAGATCGGTCGAGCGATAGAGCGAGACATAGTTCGTTCCGTCCCGATTCTCCCCCGCCCAGTAGTAGTAGGCACCTACCTTGATCATGCCGCCGCCATGAGCGTGGACGACTCCGCCGCTCGTATTCTTGAAGGCGATGCCGTTCGTGACGCCCACGACAGCCGCTTCCCCTGTACTGCCCAGCGGCATGAACCCGATCGTCGCCGAGATCAGCAGCATCAGCGCGAGCAAAACGATCCTCTTTCCTCCAGTCATCATTTCATTCCTCCTCTTTATTTAGATGAGTCTAGAGACGGGGCGATATTCCCCTTGGAACACGGCGGTTCTTCACCTCCTCCCCCACGACTGTAAGCGCATACAGTCGATTGTTCCAGTATACAATTCTGTCTTTTATGAACAAACGCGGCTTTCCACCCTGCCGGTGCTGATCGTCTACCCGTTCCTGCAAAAGTACCTCTACAAAGGCGTCCTGATCGGATCGATCAAAGGCTGATCTCCGTTCCGGGCTGCCGCTTCGCGAACGCAAGCCTCCGCCTCGGCATCCCGCAGCAGCAGCTGCGTATGTCGAGGCTTTCCGGCGTTTACCGCGGGCAGGCCCTCGGCGCAGACCGCGCGGCTCGAGTTGACTATGAAAGCGTTTAAGGGTATCTTTTCTAGCAAATGGATTGCGAACGACCAAACGAGACCAAGGGGTGGGGAGATGAACGAACGGAATCTCGTCGTCATGGAGGTCCCGCCGATCCCCCACTATGTGGCGATCGGCCGGGCGACGCTGCAGCCGGGCGAGCAGCATCCGAGCCGCCGCCATCTCGGCTTGTTCGACCTGCTGTGGGTCGTCAAGGGAACGCTCTATATCGGCGAGGACGATCGGGAGTGGGAGGTTTCTTCGGGCCAGACGCTGCTGCTCCTGCCGGACCGATTCCATTATGCGGTCAAGCCGTGCGCGGAGGAGACCGTCTTCTACTGGATCCACTTCGACTATGCCGGAGCGGCCGTCCAGGCGGAGACGGCTTCCAGTCCCTATCATTCGGCGCGGAACGCCTGGGAAAACCGGTATTCGATCCGGATGCGGCAATATTCGACGTCCGTCGACTTGTCGATGGCCGAGCGGCATCTGAACCAGCTGCTCGCCTATTCCGGCGAGCTCCGGCATGAGGCGTTCTGGAACGAGCAGCAGCTGTTCATGGAGCTGCTCAAGCTGCTTGAGGAGCGGTTCAGCGGCAAAAAGAGCTCGCCGATCGTGCGGCTCGCCGAGCAGACGGAGGCGTATCTGCGGCAGCACTACCAATCGCCGCTGACCAACGAATCGCTCGCGGAGGCGCTGCACTACCATCCGAACTATGTCATCCGGTGCATGAAGGAGATCTACCATTGCACGCCGATGGAATATTTGCATGACTACCGCATGGAGCAGGCCAAGCTGCTGCTGCTGAAGACCGACTGGCCCATCGCCAAAATCGCGGAGCAGGTCGGCTTCCAGTTCGCGCCGTATTTCTCCAGCTGCTTCAAGCAGTTCGCGAACGTCTCGCCGCTCAAGTTCCGGAAGCAGTTTACTTCGTGAGAAGAGGAGACAGGACGTCGGCTGCCGTATTGCATAGAAGCTTCGTTTGCCACGTAGCGTGCTTTATCGGCCATTTTTTGCTTTCAAATGGACGACGGATGCGAAATCCTCTATCCGGCACTCCCCATTTTCAATGATAAGCGTCGTAATTGAGCATTCAGGAATCAGCTCGCTTTGCTTGGATACAAAATGAGGATGCCATAGCTCGAGATCGTTTTGGGGGAGAAAGTGAACGGAAAAATCCGTCATGATTCCCCCGTGAGTGACGACTACGATATGACTTCCCGGCGGACTCTGTTCTGACAACGTAGATAATGCCGATGCTAAACGCGCGCCCGCCTCCTTTGCCGAATCGCCGGCTTCTGGCCTGTAGTCCGGCTCATTAGTACAGCGGTTCCACATTTCTATGAACTGTTCGAAAGTCTGGCCGGGGGCATCGCCCCAATTCACCCGCTCGCGCAAACGATTATCCTCCGCCAATTTAGCGCCTGTCATCGAGGCGATATGCTGTGCGGTTTGTTTTGCTCTTTGCAGAGGACTTGTTCTTACGGCGTCAATTGGAAATCGACTTAAATGCACCGCCGTCAATTGGGCCTGCTCGATCCCTTCAGAGGTCAAGCCGACATCGCCCATCGCTTTTTCCTTGACTGCATGCCGAACAAGAAAAAAAGTCGTCTTCATCGTCAGAATTTCCTCCATTCCCATTATCTATTTCGATATTAATCTAATTAGATGGACATGTAAATACATTTCGAGATCCGCTGGCTTCTTGCTAGACGGCTTTCGGCCGGGATCGCGGGGCTAGCTCATGGCTTCGGATCTGTGCATCTTATACTATTGGTACTCCATCGATGACATCCTTGGAGAAGCCTTAGTTTTCACTCTATCTTCCATCCATCCCAATCCCTTCTGGTATACAGTGGGTCTGTTAAAATCCCCAGACTACTTGAAAGGAGAATGCGATCATGGTTTATAGATGCAGGATCGAGCTCAATGAAATCACCCCGAAGATCTGACGGGAGTTTCAATTTCATCCGGACGTGACGTTTCATCAGCTTCACAAGATCATTCAAACGTTCATGGGATGGGAAAACTACCATTTTTAACATCGCGTCAGTGTATGCCGAGATCAAGTGAACGACGATGAAACGGCCGAATGGTTCGACGAAATCAAGGAGCGCCTCGAAGCCGTTGTTTCGAAAACAGCAGGAATCGGCTGGGGCATTCATGACAACTTGGCCGAACTGTATGCTCAATTACGATGGATTTAGGCGAAGGACTTATGCGCGGCAGGAAGAATGGAGAGTTGGAATCCATTGAAGTGAAGTTGATTATTCTCGAGCCATCATGAACAGAAAACAGCCGCCCTCCGCGCCTAGAGAGAGCAGGCCGCTGCGCTTCAACCGTGCTGCGGCGCATCCGCCCAAGCCTAAAGAGCGCCGGGAGAATCTCCCGGCGCTTCTGTTTCAATCTAGCCTACCGCTATCGCAACCGTAGAGGCAGGAATCCCTTCGGCCATCGCAGTCAAGACGATCTCCCCGGACTCGCCATCAGCCCGTACGACGGCCATGGCCCGGCCTTCATAGGCTTTGCGTCGATGGCCGACATACATCTCTTCGCTGACGGGATTGCTGTTGCCGACAGCGATCAGCGTACCGGCTCCGCACGCGGTGAAATAAATATCGTCGGCTGCGTCATGCACGACATTCCCCGATGCATCGACCACTTCGACCGTGATATAAGACAGATCGCCGAATTCGGCTTTCAAGCGGCTTCGATCCGGAGTCAGGCGGATGGCGGCAGGCGCCCCTGCGGTTCGGAGCGCGGCGCGGGAAGCCTCGCTTCCTCCCCGATAGCCTACGGCCAGCAGCTCTCCGGCTTCGTAATGCAGCTCGAATGCCGCCTTGTACTTGTTCGGCTTGCCGGCTCCCTGCCGGCCTAGCGATGTTCCATTGAGGAACAATTCGATCTCTTCATCCGTGCTGTACACTTCCACAACGGTCGGCTTCCCCTCGTAGCCGGGCCAAGTCCAGGACGGGACCACATCCGGCCAAGACCAGCCCCACAGGACAGGATTTTTCCCGTAGTGTTCCGGCTTGTACACCGCGATATAGGGAGCCTTCGCGATTTCCCAGACACAGTCGCGATAATATGACTGCGGCCTCTTGAAGCCGCAGATGTCGATATCGCCGCAGTAGGCCACATGCCATGGATAGCGGATGACTTCCTTTTCGCCGCCGTATCGGACCGCTCCGACTCCGGCTTCACCGAGATAGTCCAAGCTGGTCCAATAAAAATCGCCGATGACATTCGGATGCTCGTCCGCCGTCATCCAGTACTCCAGCGAATCCATCAGGTAGTTCTCCGTACTGCAGATGACTCGATCCGGGTATTTGACCGAATCGCTCTTGTAGCGCTTCTGCTCATAGTTGTAGCCTACGACATCGAGCGGCTCCGCATAGCTCTCGGTCGTCTCGCCCCAGTAGTCGAACCCTTCGGGGATCGCCGAGGGATCGATGCCGATCGGGGAGAAGCGCAGGGAAGCGACCCAGCAAATGCCGTTCGTTACGGCTCGGGTATCGTCAAGCGAGCGGACATAGTCGGCCAGCTTTCGGGCGTAGGCGTAGCCGTCCGAGCGGCCGTCCCTCTCGCCGATCTCGTTGCCTGTCGACCACAGGATGATGCTGGGATGATTGCGGTCGCGAAGCACCATCGCGGCCAGATCCCGCTCCCACCAGTCGGCAAAATGCAGATGGTAGTCGTTGGTCACCTTGCTTTCCCGCCAGACATCGAACGCTTCGTCCATCACCAGCATGCCTAGACGGTCGCAAGCATCCAGAAAGCTTGGCGACGGCGGATTGTGGGCGCATCGTACGGCATTGTAGCCGATCGCCTTCAGCAATTCGATCTTTCGTTCTTCGGCACGGCCGTAAGCGGCCGCCCCCAGCAATCCGGTATCATGATGGACGTTGCCGCCCTTGAGCTTCGTCGGCACGCCGTTGAGCCGGAACCCCTGCCGGGCATCGAAGGAAATGGAACGGATCCCGATGCTTGTCTCCGCGAGATCCACGACCTTGCCTTCCAGCAAGACCTCGCTTTTCAATGTGTAGAGATAGGGATCCTCCACCGACCACAACCGGGCCGGCTCAACGACAAGCGTCTGACTGGCCTCGATCGCAGACTTGCCTGGAATCTGCACCTCGACCTCGTGAGAGGCTACGGCAGATCCGGCAGCATCGAGCAGCGTCGAGCGTACGATGGCCGCAGCGGCTGCTTCGCCGCTATTTTCGACTTCGGTTCTGACCGCTGTCGTCGAAGACTCGGCAGAGACCTCCTGAGCGGCTGCGAATACGCCCCATGGCTTGATATGAACCTGCTCGCCGACCATCAGCCATACAGGGCGGTAGATTCCGGAGCCGCTGTACCAGCGCGTATTGGGGATCGCGCTGTTGTTGACATGGACGTCGATCGTATTGTCCTTCCCGTACATCAGATACGGAGACAAGTCGCAGTGGAACGTGGTGTAGCCGTACGGCTGCTGCGCGACGATATGACTGTTGATGCGGACCGTGGCGTTCATGTATACGCCCTCGAACTCCAGCATCACCTTTTTGCCTCTCCACTCCTCTGGAACGAACAAAATCTTCTGATATTCGCCTACGCCGCCAGGGAAATATCCGTTTCCGATGCCGGCAGGCGTATCGGGATCCCGTTTCTGCAAGATGCTGAAATCATGCGGCAGATCAACGATGCCGGAAGGCAGCTGCGAAGATTTGAAGGTCCATTGCCGGTTCAAGTCCTGTTTGATCATAAGGTTCGATTACCTCGCTTAAGCGGATGGGATGGATGAATAGATTTCAATAGCGGCAAGCTGCGGCTGCCATCTGGATTCCGTGATCTTCAATCGAATATGCCGCGAGGCGACGGGATGGAACCGGCAGATGCGCTTATGCCCGACGACCGTGCCCTCGAACAACGGCTTCCAGTGCTCCCCATCCTTGTATTCGAGCTCGAAACGCTCGATGCGCTGGGTATATCGATACTCCTGCAGCACCACGTGGCTGAAGGTCTGCTCGCGTTGGAGGTCGAGCTCGACAACCGCTTGCTCCGTGCCTTCCTCTGGCGCCCAGAACGTATCCCGGTTCCCGTCCAGCAGCCTGCCCGCATCGAAGCCTGCCGACGACTCCGTTGCAGCTGCCGAAGCGCCGATGGCCAGATTCGTCCGGAATGTCTCGCGCAGCTTGTCTCCGAGCTCTTGCAGACGTGCGACATCATTCTCATGAATGAGTCCCCGTCGATCCGGCGGGAGATTCAGCAGGAAGGTCGCATTGCCGCCGACCGATCCATAATAGACCTGCAGCAGCTCATCGAGAGATTTCACCTGATCGTCCTCGAAGTCGTGATAGAACCAGCCGGGGCGAATCGATGTGTTCACCTCAGCCGGGTACCACACGAGCTCGCGTTCATGCTGAATGACGGCACGGCTGCCTAGATCGTTCTCGTCCGACTGGTAGCGCCTTGCGAACTCCCGGTCATCGGCCTGCTGCGACTTCTCCTGGATTTTCTCATTATCTCGGAGAGAGGCCGGTACGACGCTCCATTCCGAGGTCCGGCAATGCCCTGCCTCATTGCCGCACCAGCGGATATCCGGCCCGCAGACCGATATCGCGGCATTCGGCTGCAGCTCGCGAATCCGTGCATAGTAGGCATCCCAATCGTACTGCTGACGCTTGCCGTTGGGCCCTTCCCCGCAGGCGCCGTCGAACCATACGCAGAATAT
The DNA here is from genome assembly GCF_000422485.1 of Paenibacillus pasadenensis DSM 19293. Classification (GTDB taxonomy): domain Bacteria; phylum Bacillota; class Bacilli; order Paenibacillales; family Paenibacillaceae; genus Paenibacillus_O; species Paenibacillus_O pasadenensis. Next base: position 226,087 of record NZ_AULW01000016.1, on the reverse strand, counting down.
GTCCCCGTAATTCGAAAGCAGCTCGGTCAGCTGGTTGAGCATATGCTCGTTATAGCGGGGCGAGTCACCGTAGGTCGGTTCATGCCGGTCCCACGGAGACAGATAGACGCCGAATTTAATGCCGGCTCTGCGGCAAGCCTCCGAAACCTCCTTGACCATGTCGCCCGTTCCGTTTTTCCAAGGGCTGTTTTTGACGGAGTGCTCGGTATAGCGGCTAGGCCACAGGCAGAAGCCATCATGATGCTTGCAGGTCAGGATCAGTCCTTTCATGCCGGCAGACGTGCAGGCCGCCACCCATTGGTCCGCGTCGAACTCGACCGGATTGAAGATGGACGGGTCCTCGTCCCCCATCCCCCATTCCTTGCCTGTATACGTATTGACCGTAAAGTGGATGAATGCGTAGAACTCCAATTCCTGCACGGCCAGCTGGCGTTCGGACGGCCGAATCTGGGCGGCGTATCGGATCAGCTCCTTCGTCATTGTGCTGTCCTCCATTTCCATTAGTCATTCTTGGCGTTGTCGATCGTGAGCACGACCCGCTTCTGTCCACGAAACACGGCAATTGTGAACGTCTCGCCTTCTCGGACCGCTTCATAGCTTTCGAGCAGATCGTTCACGGTGTCCACCTTGCTTCCGTTCAGGTCAAGGACAACGTCTGCGATCTGAAAGCCTCGTTCATTTTGCCAGCTCCCCCATGGTATCGTCTCGATCAGGACGCCTGTCTCATCGGGTAGGCCGGAAGCGGAAACTTCGCCGAGGCCGACAATGTTTTTCACCTTGCAATGGCCCCAGAGCGAATGCTGGTGGAGACGCCCCGACTCGCCCGTCCTCTCCCCGATCTGCGGCAGTCTTGGCGTTTTGGCTCTTTTCCTCAGCCGGGGACTGCGGACACCGAACGCGTCCATCGGGAAGTTCTTGAAGCCGAGCGCCAGCGCCGGCGATCCGTCACGGACACGATAGTCGCCGATATCCGGATCGATGAACTGCGCATCTGCCGCCAGCGATCGGTGATCGCGCCCGCTCATTTCTTGGAGCTCGTCTGCCGGCGACGGCTGGGCGCCAGGAACATGAAGCAGATTGTCATTGCATTCTGTCCCCCACGGCTGCGGCACCCGGATCGGCACATACGCCGTAAACACAATGTTGCGCCGGATGATGTCTCTGCTGCCCTTGAACCATACATGCGGATGAAGCGAATTATTGACGATTATATTGTTCTCGCACCGGCGGTAGAAGCCTTCCCTCAGCTTGATCCCGCCTGCCAGACACAGATTGTTGTAGATGGCATACCAGCTTGATCCGTCATCCAGATCGATATCCCAGCCGTAATCGCAGCGCCACCGGTTATGGCGGATGACGATGGGCCGTACGATATCGAGTACGGGAAGCGGATCGTCCGGCTCGCCTGGATTCTCATTCAAGGAATCCATATCCATATCCTCGAGCAGCCAATACCTGTCCCTGCCCCATGAATTGAAGGAACCGTGGTCTCCCGTTTCCAGCACGGTATCGAACACGTCGCAGTTTTCGATCAGATGCCCGCCGAACGTGCCTTCCGAAATATTGATGCCGGCCCGCGGCACATCGTATATGCTGCAGCTGCGGATCGTAATGTCCATCGCCATCGATAGCTGAACGGGAGCCGATTGCTTCTCCACTCGCCCTACACGAGTGATCAGACAATCCTCGACAAGGCACGAGCCGGGATAATTTTCCGATTTCGGACCTGGCATCCGGTCGATCTCCGACAGCTTCTGCCGCTCTCCATATTCGAACAGCGGGCTTCTTACGCTGTCCGGCCGCCCTACGAATGCGATCCCGTTGGATCCGATCTCCTCCAGGTGACAGCCTGTGATGCGGACATGGCGATTGCGGCCATCCACGAATACGGCATTCCCGCCAAGGTTCCTGAAGCTGCAATCCGCAATCGAGCAATGCTCCGTATCGCGCAGCAGTACCGCTCCGCCTCGATATACGGTCCAATCGCTGCGCAGAAGAGGCTCGCGGTTTTCCATGAACGTACGGGAAGTCATCTCGAACGCAAAGCCTTTGAGCGCAAGATGCTGCGCGCTTGTCCCGGGCGTGCCTATGATCTCGACGAGATGAGGCAGATGAGCGCCTCTCGTTTCCGCGGTCAGCAGATCTGTGCCTGGATAGGGGAAGACGTACAAGAGGCCGGCTTTGTCGTCGTAGTACCACTCTCCGGGCGCATCAAGCTCTTCCACGATATTCTCGACGTAAAGGAATTCGCTGTGCATGCCCAGCTGCCGGTTGTTCTGCCACCCGCCCTCCAGCTCAAGCACATCATCCTGGGTCTTGCCGGCAATCCGGTACCAGTAGTCGCCCCATAGATGGCTGTGCATGGCATGGACATAGCCGCCTTCCGGATTGCGCCATCGGGCCGCCCGTTCCGGACGGATGCTGTCGGCCGCATAGCCGTTCATGATGCGGATCTCTTCGTCATAATTCGGGTAGCGGGCCATATGGTAGAGCCGGCCATCGATGTAGAGCTGATCCAGCACCAGTCCCTCTGGCGCGCGCGCTTGCATGATGCCGTCGCGATAAGGCTTCCAATCCAGTTGCAGAACCTTGGAGCCCGTAATGACCGCCGGATCGTCTCCGATGGATTCGTACAGGACCGGCGAGGACTCTGATCCCGAGTCCTCCGGTCCGAACCGAAGCGGCTCCGTCAAGTCATACATGCCTCCATGGACCTTCACGCGTACCGGTGTTCCAGCGGCGATGATTTCCCTGGCGGCGCGCATCGCGCGCCCGATCGAAGCATAGGGCTGCTCCGCCGTGCCCCTGGCATGGTCGTTGCCGTCGGTTGAAACGTACAGGCATTTCTCGTCGAGCATCCCTACCGATCCCCTTTGTCTCTGTTCTTCCCGATGTCCCTAATGGTCCAGCTCTATGGCCATGCAATTGGCATACGGGGTCGGAAGATGCTCCGGCAGCGATACGATCAGAGCGCCGTAAGCCTGTTGGAACGGCACGTCTCCGACGCCGAGCAGCCGCACCTTCTTCACTTTATGCTGCGGGGTCAGCGACCGGATCACGGCGAGACCGTCGCTCGGAGCGCGCATCTGGAACGCATAGACCGTATTGCCTTTTTGCGTGAAACGGAAATCCGAGCTGTTCCATTCCACCTTGTCTTCCTTGAAATGATCGATCACCACGCTGGAGGTCCCTTCGCCCGACACGCGGAACGGACGCGTGCCGTAGACGCCTTCCGAGCACACAGCGAACCATTGGGCCATTTCCTTCAGGATGTGCGTGCACTCGTCGTCGATCGTGCCATCGGGCTTCTGGGGAATATTCAGCAGCAGATTGCCGTTTTTGGAAATGATATCAATGAGAATTTCGATGACATGTCCCGGCTGCTTGTATACGGTTTTCACGTTGTAGAACCAGTCGCCGACGCAGGTATCCGTTTGCCAAGGCTCAGGCTTGATTCCCTGCTCCTGACTCCGTTCGATATCCATCACGCCTACGGAGTAGACTTCTTTCCTACGATCCTTCTGGTTGTACACCGCCTTGTTCCGACCGCCGTTAAGCGAAGCGCTCGTATTGTACAGATGCGCGACTGCATGCAGGCCTGCTTCAACGTCGGCGTTGTCCAGTCCGTTCTCCGACGACTTGCCCCACGAATTGATGAACGGCAAGGCCCCGTCCGAGTACAGCAGATCCGGCTGGTACAAGTCGATCACTTCTTTCATCACGTCGAACCAGCGCTGATGCCACCAGGCGTTGGAGGTGTACCACGGATCCAGATCGTACTGCTTTTTGTCTGGATCGTAATGCTCCCGATTCGGCAAGTACAGATCCTCGAATTGCGGATCATTGCCGTCATACGGAACGCCTTTGAACGGTCCTTCCTTGTCGTGCCCTTTATTCCACTGATGCCAGCTGAACGTCGCCCCGAGATGCTCCGTCACTCCGAACGGCAGGCCTCTCTTCGAAGCCGCTTCCTTCCACAGGCCGACGATATCCTTCTTGGGACCCATTTGGACCGAATTCCACTTATGGATCTTCGAATCGTAATTGAAAAAGTTGTCGTGATGCATCGCTTGCGCAACAAAATATTTCGCTCCCGCCTGCTCGAACAAGTCCATCAGCCCTTCGGGATCGAACTTCTCGGCTTTCCAGAGCTGCACGAGATCCTTGTAGCCGAATGTAGACGGGTGACCGTAATGCCGGATGTGGTACCGGTATTGATCCGATCCTTCATAATACATGTTGCGGGCATACCAATCGCCGAACATGGGAACCGATTGCGCTCCCCAATGCGACCAGATGCCGAGCTTGGCATCCCGGAACCATTCCGGGCATTCAAATGTCCGAAGCGATTCAAACGTCGGTTCAAACGGGCCCTTGGCAATTTCCTTGTTCACCATTCCGTCACAGCTCCTTTGCTTCTTTTCTAGTTGCCCTCTATTCGGTCATACGCTTTCTGATAGATGTCCAGATAGCTTGGGAGATTCAATCCATCGAAGCCCTTCACATATCCATCCCATTCGCTATCCGTCAGACGCTTGGATCCCGTAATGAATTGCGCCATATTCGAGTTGATATAATCGACCAGCTGCGGTTTGATCCTATTCACCTGCTTGGCGTCGGACACCTCCAGGAAGACGGCAGGCGGATAGATTTCTTTCGGCTGCTTGTTCTCGTAGTTGTTCGCGGTCTCCAGGAACAACCGGTACTCGAAGCCTTGCTCCGACAACGGATCGCTCGGGGCAACCCACGACTCCCTGATTTCGCGCGTGCGCCGGGTAATGCCCATCTGGTCCCAATGATCGTTCAACGTTGAGCCGATCTCGAAAAATGCCGGCGTAAGCTTGTACTTCGCCTGTTCGCCGTGGACATTTTTTTCTCCGGGCTGCGCCTTCTCCCAATAATTCCCCTCTAGGCCATACTCATTTGCGATTGCAAACTCCTCGGAGTACATATAATCGGCCATTTTGATCGCGGCGATCTGCTGCGCTTCCGTAGCCTTGTTCGTGATCGCAAAGGCGCCGTTGCCGTATCCCTTGTAGTATCCTGCATACGCGACACCGTTCGGGCCGGCAAGCGGGGCCAACGACACATAGTCTTTATGGCGCGTCTGTCCCTCGTAGACATTGAACGCCATCCCGATGTGACCCATCGATACCGCTCCGATTACATTGTCCCCTTCCTTGTTGGCGACTTGCATGACGGCATCGTTGTTTTGCGTGAACGCTTCCTTGTCGATCAGATTCTCGCTGTACAGCTTGTTCACATATTCCAGACCTTGCCTCCACTCGGGCTGGTTTGCGGCGAGGCTTACCTTGCCGTCTTTCATCGTGAAGAAGGTGTTGTCGTCGTCGTACACAAACGAGTTCATAAGGAAATGAGAAGGAATGCCGTGCCAAGTATTGTAGGCCCCCGTGAGCGGAATCTCGTCTGCTTTTCCGTTTCCGTTCGGATCCTGCGTCTTGAACGCCTTGAGAACTTGGTAGAACTCTTCTGTCGTTTTCGGAATTTCGAGGCCGAGCTCGTCCAGCCACGCTTTGTTGATCCACATTTTCTGGGAATACCAGCAATGGAAGCAATCATTGATGCTCGGCAGCGAGTAGATGTTGCCGTCCGGAGCTGTAATCGCCGCCTTCAGATCCGGGTCTTCTTCGAATGCCCGCTTGATCTCGTTGCCGTACTTATCGATCAGGTCGTTGAGCGGAAGCAGGACTCCTTGCTGGCCATAATCGATCTGTTCCGCCTGGGTGAAGTCGCCGGACAGAAACACGGACGGATAATCGCCGCTGGCCAGGAGCAGCTTCTTCTTGTCGGCCGCGCTGGCGCTAGGCGCCGCTTCGAACTTGAATTTGATATGGACCTTTTCTTCGATCAGCTTCGTTATCGTATTCGTATTGATATCTTCTATGCGGGGATTTACGGATATGAAGGTATCCAAGGTAACCGGTCCGTTGCCGGCGCTATCGCCAGAAACGTTATTGCCCGCGTTGTTGCTGCTGCATGCGCTCATCGCCAGGACAAGCAGCAGCGCGATGCTCGTGACGAGCCCAATTCTACTTCTCTTTTTCAGAATGACTCCTCCTTTGATTGGCGTACGAAAAGCCTTGAAGAATAAACGACGAAGACCTGAACCTGCTGCCTGACTTCGAAGCCCGACCTCGAAGCCTCACCTCCCTTCGAAATCTCCCTCGAGGATCAGCCCTTGACCGATCCGATCATGATTCCCTGCACGAAATATTTCTGCACGAATGGATAAATGCATAGGATCGGTACGGTGGCAACGACGATAAGCGAGAATTTCAACAGATCCCGCAGCCCCTGCCTTGCGGCAAACTGATTGGCGTCCACAAGCGAGCCGGCATCGACCGAATTGAGGATCAGGATGTTTCGAAGGATGATTTGAAGCGGAAACAGTTCAGGCGACTTCAGATAGATCAAAGCATCGAAATAGGCATTCCACGTCCCGACAGCGTGGAACAGCACCAATACGGCGATGATCGCTTTCGAGAGCGGAAGAACGACTCTCCACAAGAAGCCGATGTCCGAGCATCCGTCAAGCTCGGCAGCCTCGCCAAGCTCCTTGGGGATGGTGGACTGGAAAAACGTGCGGGCAATGATGACCTGGAAAACGGCAATCGCACCGGGCAGGATCATCGCCAATGGAGAATCGAGAATGCCCAATGATTTGACCGTCAGATACGTCGGAATCAGGCCGCCGTTGAACAGCATCGTAAAAACGAGAAGCATCATGATCAGATTGCGGCCGATGAACGTGGACCTCGACAGCGGATAGGCTAATGCAACCGTCAGCACGACATTGGCCAGCACTCCAAAAAAGGTATATAGAATCGAGTTCTTATATCCCGTCAGGATCATGGGGTTGCTGAAGATGACTTTGTAGCCTTCCAGGCTGAAGTCGACCGGCCACAACCATACCCTGCCGCTGACGACCGCTTCGGACGAGCTGAAGGAGGAGCTTACAATAAAGATGAGCGGGTAAATGACCGTCGCCAGGACAAGGATGAGAAAGGCATAGATGAAGGCCAGAAAGATCCGGTCGCCAAGCGACTCTCGGATGGCATGGGTACGACTCATTCGAATTCCTCCTCTACCATAGGCTGCTGTCAGAGATGCGCTTAGCAATTGAATTGACCGTAATCAGCAAAATCAGGTTGATCACGGAGTTGAACAGATCCACAGCGGCGGAAAAGCTGAAATTCGCGCCGAGCAGACCGGTTTTATAGACATAGGTCGAGATGACCTCGGACGTGCTTACATTAAGCGGGTTCTGCATCAGATAGATTTTCTCGAATCCGACATTCATGATCTGTCCCACGCTCAGGATCAGCAAAATAATGGCAGCGGGCGCGATGCCTGGGAGATCAACATTCCGAATCTTCTGAAATCTAGAGGCGCCGTCAACCTTGGCGGCTTCATAGAGCTCTGGATTGATTCCGGCCAAGGCGGCTAAATAGACGACGGCGCCGTACCCGATGCTCTGCCAGACGTTCGAAAAGACGAAAATGCTTTTAAAATAGCCTGGAACCCCCATGAAGTTGATCGATTCGAAGCCGAGTGCCTGGACGATCTGATCGACAAACCCGAGACGGGGAGAAAGGAAGATGATCAGCATCGACACCATGACGACGGTCGAAATAAAAAACGGCGCAAACGTCACCAATTGAACGGTTTTCTTGAACCTCATGCTCCTGACTTCATTTAGCGCAAGCGCCAGAAGAATTGGAGCAGGGAATCCGATGAGAAGCGAATAGAGGCTGATCCCCATCGTGTTCTTGATGAGGAGCCAGAAATTCGGCGACTTAAAGAAAGCTTCGAAATGAGACAAGCCGACAAAATCGCTTCCCGTAATCCCCTTCACAATGCTGAAATCGCGAAATGCGATCTGCGCCCCGTACATGGGGATGTACTTGAAAATAATGAAATAGACCAGCGGTGCAAGTACAAGAAGGTACAGCTGCCAATGCCTTTTGATTCCTTTCCAGAGACGTCTTGCAGCCAGCGCTTTACTTTCTTTTTGAACGTCGTGCAAAGCCTTTACTGTCCCGGTTGTTCCCATCTCTGTGACCACACCCCTCTCATCGTGAAGCGGAATTGTTCGTCTGGCTCCACGTTAGCGAATCATCCCGAGGACCGTCAACGAACAGAAATCACTTGCGGCACAGAATTCTAAAAGCGCTTCCCAGCTGCGTTCTGGAGCCGTATCGCTCAATATTCACATGCCGATTACTATTCGCCGATTGAAAAAAGCCTTGATCCAGAAGGGTTTCTGGGTCAAGGCCTTTGCTAACGCTCATTTTTGCCGATAGGAGTCATACGCGTTCTGATGAAGCTCGAGGTAACGATCCAGCTTTAATTTTTCCAGCCCTTCTACGTAGTCATCCCAATCGGCATCGGCATTCTTTACGCCTGTGATGAATTGAACCATATTGAACCGGATGTAATCGTTGATCGGAATTCTGAGCCTTGCGGCTTCTTGAGCTTCCGCCATCTCCATGAAGATGTAATCGGGATAGACCTCAGCCGGCTCCTTGCCCTCGTACTTGTTCTGTGTCTCCTGATAAAGCCGGTGTTCGTAGCCTACAATGGAGTAAGGATCCTGCGACACGGCCCATGATTCGCGCAAGTTTCGATCGCGATAGAGCAGGCCCATCTGAGCCCAAATCTCGTTCTGCGTATCCGATTGGGCAAACTCTGGCGCGAGCCAGTATTTCGCAGGACGTCCATGCTCATCGAATTCGCCTGGCTTTCCTTTTCGCCACCATAGATCCTCCATCCCCCATTCATTGCGTACCGTGGCCTCTTCCGTCAGAAGAAAGTCAGCCAGCCGCATCGCGGCTGCCGCTTCGGTTTCCGTTGCTTTGTCAGTAATCGCAAAGGTCGATCGGTCAAATGAACTGAAAAATCCGGCTGCTTGGTAGCCGGCAGGACCGATCAAGGGGGGCACCGCTTCGTATTCGCTCTGCCTGATATTGTTGCCGTTATTGTACGCCATCCGGATATGTCCGACCGTGATGGCGCCAAGGACATTATCCTGACGGGTCGCTTTTTCGATCACTCCGTCGATGGACTGCGTGAATACTTGCGGATCGATCAGACCCTCGCTGTACAATTTATGGATATAGGCAAGCCCGTCTCTCCATTGCGGCTGTACGGCGGCTAAGCCGACATGGCCGTTCTCGATATAGAAGTAGTTCCTATCCGTATTGTAGATGAAGGCGCTCATCAAAAATCCTGTAATCTCCGAATGCCAGCTGTTCACCGCCCCGCTTAACGGAATTTCGTCATGAAGTCCGTTTCCGTTCGGATCATCTCGTTTGAAGGCTTGGAGCACCTGATACAGCTCATCCGTTGTTTTCGGCATGGGCAGGTCCAGCCGCTCCAGCCACGATGTATTGATCCATAATTTCTGAGCGTACCAGCAATGAAAGCATTCATTGATGGCGGGAAGCGCGTATAGGTTTCCGTCCGGAGCGGTCAGCGACTGTCGCAGATCGGGCCGTTGCTGAAAAATCTCATGAAGACGATCGCCGTAGCGGTCGATAAGCGCATTCAGGGGACGAAGGATGCCGCGCTTGCCGTAACGGACTTGCTCATCCGTCGTAAGGCTGCCGCTGAGGAGGATCGGAGGGTAATCGCCGCTGGCGAACAGGATGTCTTCCGCTTCGTCCAAAGCGCTCGTACTCGTCGTCACGAAGTTGAACTTAATGCCGAGCTTCTGTTCCACATACGAGGTGAACCGGTTCTTCTCCAGCTCTTCCTTCGTCGATTCAGACGCGACAAATACCTCAAGCTCTATCCGGCTGTCGGCGATCGGAAATTCGCCGGGACCGTATATGGCCTGTTCCGCGCCTTCGTGGTCGGCCCGATCGGCTCGCGGACTCAAATAGAGAAACAAGGCCGCTATGACAAGCAGCCCAACGATGATCGCCAGGGCAACAGGGCGAGCTGTTTTCATCATCCACCTCCCGGAAGGTTAGGGCTGCCTTCTGGCACTGTCATTCTGCTCATGGTGCGAACGGCTGCGGTAGTCCTGCGGCGAGACGCCTTCCACTTTCCGGAACACGCGGCGGAATGTAGCTGCATTGGGGTACCCGACCTTCTCCCCAACCTCTTGGACCGAATCCTGATTTTGGAGAAGCAGCTCTTTGGCTATGCCGATCCTGATGGACATCAAAGAATCAAGAAAATTCTCGCCAAACGACTCTTTGAACAGCCGGCTCAAATATTTCGCGGAGATGGAAAATTTCTCGCTCAAATAATCGAGCGACAGATCCGGGTTCGCATACTCTCTTTCGATATACTCCTTCACGTCCTGCAGCATGTGATAATGGTGGCGGGATTCCCGAACCTCCTGCAATTTCTTGACGCTTGCATCCAACGTGACGTATAGCGCCTCGCTCATTTCATCCAACGTATCGAACGACTCCATTTTTTGGCGCGCTTCCTCCAGCGCCTGTCGAATCATCTGATATTCCTCTCTCGAACTGCTCGAGAGATGGAGCTCCAAGTGGGCCAGCATGTAGTTCATGAGCTTGACGATCTCGGCCTTGGTGGGCTTGTCTGCGCGAATATCGTCAAAGAATGTTCGGAAAAGCTTCCTCCATCCTTCGTCTGCCTGGCGGAAAGCGGTGGAAATCTCATGAATCGTACGGAGATGTTCATGTGCATCCTTCTGCTGCTGATTCTGGGCATCTGTGTAGCGGATGATGCGGTTCGTACCCAGCACAGCCTTGAAGTGAAGCAGCGAACAGGCCTCCTCATAGGATAATCGCACCTTTTCGAGGCTGGATGAAGAACGGCCGACGCCGATCGTTACCGTGAACTTGAGATTTTTGGCGACCCAGTCGATGATCGATTCATAGATGGGAGTCAAGTCCTGCTGCTCATCCACGAACAGAATGCCGGTCAAATGGGTCGGGGATGTCCATTCCAGCCACACCGCCATCCCCCGCTGCTGCACCATCTCGTTGACGACGCTGCTGATGACGAACTTGAACAACGAACGATCTCGGCCGCTGTAGGTGAAGAACGTCTGCTCCGGGTTGTCGACCTCGATGACAACAGCCTTCAGGGCATGGTAGGTCGGCAAGCTCAATCCCTCGAACGGCGACGCCTCGGCGGCGTCCCGCTGCTCATGATCCCCGTAGATCATGATGCTGAACGCGTTTTTGCGTTTCAGAACAGCCGCCTTGCTGAACTCCCTTTCCGCCAGCTTCGACTGGGCGGCAAAGTTGTTGATGGCAGATTCGATAAAGGCGAACTCATCTGCTGCCAGGCTGACGGCTGAACCGCCGCTCGAGAACAGCGTATGGTTCAATTTGACGACGAGCTCCTCGAGCGGTTTGTAGTTCGCGCGAGTAATGTAGATGATGAGCACCAGCCCGCATATAAAAACAAGCACGCCGACAGCGAACCAAACGCTTGAGAATGCGGACGTCGAGCTGGCCAGCAGCCCGCTGTTCATCCCGCTCTCAATGCTCCATCCGGTATAAGAGGACTTGAGGCTTGCCATCACCTTCCGGGCCTGCTGCAGGTTGTCGGCATAAATCGGGTTGCCTTGGCGATCGAATATATTCACGAACGTACTGGATTCATTGTAGAGCGAGGACACCGTAGCTCGAAAAGAAGAAATGTCGATATTGATGACAAATAGCCCCTGCGTCCCGGAATTGACCGGCACTTCATGCACGACGCTGATCACTTGCCTCGGGTTCTGGAACGAGAACTCCTGATAGCGGCGAATATTCGTCCAATTGGGCCTTGCAGACATGCCGCTCATCGAACGAGCAAACTCACGGTCCTCAAACTGATCGAGCTTGTTCTGCATGCTGCCTGAAAATATGGTTCCGTCGCTATAGCGATACAGGTAAAAAGAATCGATCAGCGACACTTCTTGCTTAAGCTCGTTCACGCGTTTAAGCACTTCATAACTCAGCACGACATTGCTGCTGTCGGATTCCTCGTAGTAGCTTGCCAGCAGCTTATTGTTCAGAAGCTCCCGAATGACCATGTGGTCGACCGTCTTCAACGAAACCTCAACCGATTGCAGCAATTGCGCCGCGAATACTTCATTGGATTCCTTTGCATTTTTACGGTTTTGCTCCACCATCGCCTGCAGGAAGAAAAAAGCGAGAAAGGAAAAAACGACTAAAAAAAGCGGAATATAGGACCAGATCATCTTTCGAAGCCATATTTTATTCATGAGCTTCTCCCCTACTCGGCTTCCGTCAGCAAGGCGCATCAGCGCCGGATGCAATCAGTCCTGGAGCTTGATCGGCCGGTTCGTCGATGCAGACAGGCTAGCTGCCGTCGCTGCTTGCTGAGACCGCCACGCATCGCTATAGGTGGAAAGGATGCCGGAAGCGTCTCCGGTCCGCAGGGCATGGATGAAAGCCTTGTTTTCCAGTTCGTAGGGATTCGAGCGGCTCGCATATTCCGTCGTCCTCCCGGCCGCGAATTCCTTCAATCCTGTCCCGCTCACCTCCAGAACGCCCGTGTCCGTGTACACATGGAGTCCCGCCGTATGTCCCATCGGCAGCATGCATGTATTGGAAATGGTCGCGACGGCGCCGCTTTTCATCTTCAGCGTCACGGTTCCAACATCCGGCACCTCCACCCCGTCTTCCTTCGTATGCATGAAGCGTCCTGCGAATGCGGCGTACACCTCATCGACATCTCCGAGCAAGTAACGCAGCAGGTCTACGATATGAGTCGTCTGCTCGACGAACTGACCGCCCGAGCCTTCCTGTTTGCGCCACCAGTATACGCCAGGCATATTTCCCATCATATAGCCGATGGCCATGCCGACGGTCCGATCTTCCAGCAGCTGCTGCGCTCTGGCCGTTCCGTCCATATAACGGAAATGGTATCCGACCGAGGTGAGAAGCTTCTTCTCCTCCACGGCCTTCCTGATACGCGTCGGCGTTTCGAGGTCGGCGGCCAGCGGCTTCTCCACGAAAAATGGAATATCGCGTTGCACGAGAGACTCTTCAATATGAGCGTGCGCAAAAGGCGGTACGCAGACATAGGCCGCATCCAGCCTGCGGTCATCCAGCATCTCCGTCACGGAGCCGTACCCTCTTGCGTTGGGATAGTCGCGGGCCATGCTTTCCGCTTTTTGTTGCGAGGAGCCGCATATCGCGCTAATCTCCACGCCGTCCATGGCAGACAGCAGATCGGCATGCATCTTGCCGAATCCTCCTGTTCCGAACAGCCCGATTTTGATCGTCATCTTCAGATTCCCCCTGGTCTTTAAGTATACACGATAAGAACCTGTTTGAGTGTAAGCGTATTCAAACAGGGTTGAAACGATCCTCCAATTTCACATAAATTATAAATCAGTTCTGGACAGCCGCAAATAGAAACATACAACAGCGATGAGCTCAACTTCTTCTGTTCCCCTCATTCGGTCGGCAAATACACCAGCCCGGACGAGCATGATGTTCAACGCGAATCGGGCGTAAAGGATTTCAGCCTCTTTAAAAAGGTGACCAGGACGACTCCTCTTGCTTATATCACGAAATGCCGGATTTTGAAAAGCAAACAAATGCTGCTGAGCCATCCTGCTCGCCCCATTCATCAAGTCGCGATTTCATCCGGCTATCCTACGGCCAGTTACTTCAATAAGGTCTTCATGGAGATGGAAGGCATCACGCCAAGCGATTTCCGAAAGAAATATGGATATGAAGGCGGGGCCAGCTGACGGCGCTCGCAGCCGCCCGCATGGCTCATGCCGCAAGCGCAGCAAAAAGCCGCCCTCTGCGCTTAAAGCAGGAGAGCGGCCTTTTGATCCGGCCATGCGAGCCGGCCTTTATTTCTTCGCCTTGTAAAACTCATGATACAGCTTCATGAGCGCCCGTTTCTCGATCCGCGACACATAGCTGCGGCTGATGCCGAGCTCCTTGGCGATCTCGCGCTGCGTGCGCTCCTCTCCGCCGTGCTCCAGCCCGAAGCGGGCGATCACCACTTCCTTTTCCCGCTCGTCGAGAATGTCGAGGTTTTTGTAGATCTTCGACTTCTCGATCTTCAGCTGCACCTTCTCCACGACGTCGTCATGCTCCGAGCCGAGGATGTCGATCAGCGTGATCTCGTTGCCTTCCTTGTCCGTGCCGATCGGATCATGCAGGGAGACATCCTTGCGCGTCTTTTTGAGCGACCTTAAGTGCATGAGGATCTCGATTCTAATGTCATTAGTGTTCATGATTTTTTTAGCATTTATCTCATCTATACGCTCTTGAATTAGAACTGATCTAGGTGCTTCTCAACTTTCCTTGCCCACTCAGGCAGCACAGCAGCTCGATAAATAACACGTTTTTGGTCGGCCTCCATAACGATCTTGCCATCTGACTCACTATTGTCGATCAGAACTAAATAATCGATAAGATCAAGATGAGCAAGTAAATTCTCTACGGAGGTATGGTGCCGCCTTATGATATCTTCGGATGGGATATGATGACCGCCGTTTTTCACCCGGGCGGCAACCCTTTCGATATTCAATCGATAATCACCTAATCCAACATAGAACATGACAACCTCAAAGCCTTTACTCTTCGCTTCACGCATTTGACGAATGACGTTACCGCCTGCCAAAGTCGTCTCGATTGAAAAATCCCGTTTGTTACGAATACAATCTCTTACTATCTTAATTGCTTCTTTTCCGGCACTTACTTTGTAACGCTCGGGTTGTTCCGCATCAATCGCGCGAGCCAGTGCATCTGCATCAATGTTTATACTAACACCAATACGATCCACAATAAGATTGCGAATTGTACTTTTGCCACTGCCGTTGTTTCCAGCGAACACAAACATTGTTGCAAGTGGGCTATTCATTGTGGAGCTCCGAATCCTCGATACGTTCTATTTCCCCATTGCTATACTCCCTAACCATATGACCATCGCTTGTCTTATACACAATGTATGTGCCATAAGCTTTTGCATCTAATTTCGCTCGATCGCCTGTAAGTTTAATGTATTTATTTATGTCCTGCATCCGGTTCACATGAATCACCGCCTGATTATAATTGTATTATTCGGGAAATAGCCCACTAAATATCTATGCCTAAAATTATAACATAAGGACCTTTACACAAACAGCTAAGCTCATGATCGAGCACTTTATGATGCTGAATCACGGCAGCAATCGCTTCAGTACCATTGAGCTATTTAATAAGTTCATTCCGTGATATCCCATTACTGTGTAACCCCACTTGTTAAGAAAAAACGACCATAGACATTTATCTGTCTAAGGTCGCATCATTAACCTTCCTGTCTATCAGCTTCTTGGTATTATGTCATTAAGAACGTAGTCGATGAAATCCATCAATTTTACGAAACTCGGCTAAAGATAAATTAAAGATACTCATCCTGAGATACAATCTTCGCTTCTGGTAGAAGACAAACTGCTATGCCTTCATCTTCATCTTCTTTATCATCGAGAAGCAAGGCATAATTGCCATTACGTTGGAACAATAAGGTACGTGGAATAAATTGCTGAGAGGCATCTCCTTCAGAAAAATCAGTTAGCAGCTTTTCGACCATTTTTAAACGTTCATTCTTATGGTCATCGAAATCAACAATCGCCGCTTCCTGTTCTCCGGTGATACCGTCTTTTTCAAAGTATGCTGCCGCTTTGATGATTACATTATAGTTTTTATTAAAAAGCGAAATCTCCGTTTCAGCTTTCCAACCGATGTTGAAAATAAGCTTACCAAACACCGGATTATTCATTAGGAATCACCTTTACCTTTCTTAGCTTCAGCAATTCCGCCGCTATGCGAAAAATTTGCATGAATTTCATTGGGGACTTTCTGCATCGTTCTCATGTCCTTACATTCGTGCCACGTGTAATTATTGTCTTTGCGCCATTGTGCAACTTCTTCAGGTGTACAACCTTTTTGTTGGGCCAGCGCTAGATCGGCCTTGTCGAAATTATCCGTACGTTCGGTAGAGAACGGTTCAATCTCAACGGTACCTTTGCTAACCTCGCTAAAATCGGGCTCGCCGTCCTTATAAACTATTCCGCCATCAATACCGTATTTGTCGAGCAGCTGCCCCATTGTTAAGCCATCGGGGTTGGAACGGGTTTTTCCTTTCACTTCAGGCGGGACATAATCTTGGTCGGGAATCCATTTGGAATCGCCGCGTTCGCCATCCCAATGACCATTATTACCCTCAATAGGACAGTTCCTAAAATTATCAAGCACAGCGCCTAATGGCTTATCATACTCGCTCATCGGTTTTTCGAATGTTTTATTCTCCGTCATCTTGCCGAGCGGACTGTCGGAGAACCGCTTTTGCGATATCTCCGTTATTTCTTTAAACGAAGCAATGCTCATATATTCACCCCGCCGTTTTTCCTAAAACTTTCTTTTATCTCATCGATCCATTGCATATATATCCGTTCACGAACCTCCGATTCCTCTTGCTGTACACTTATATCCTTCATCAAGCACTGGCTTACGGCAAGAGTCACTTCTTCGGAGGCATGGGATACGAATTGATTCACGAGCCCTGCAAGCTTCCTGGTCAGCTCGGAATTGTTAACGGAAGTAGCCACATAGCTTTCGACTTGCGCACGAACACCAAGCAAACCCGTAATGCGGCGGGAAAGCTTAATAAATTCCGAAGGACTCCACAAGGACAATTTACCCTCTAATTGATACTCAATGATTTGCTCCTCGACAAATTCCCTGTTGTGAGAGGATAATTGAAGCATAGTCACCCCACGTTCAATTTCGCTTAAATCAAAGTTCAGGTGTTCACGCACTCTCCCCTGGATGAGTAACGACAGGAGCTGTGTCCAAACCTTCCGGACATCTGTTGCCGAATTATGCGCTTTGGTGTCGTAGCGCTTTCCATCAATATCACATTTATTCACCTTAACTAATACAGGTTCTACCCAATCATTCTGATAAATAGCCGCTACACCACGCTCCAGCTTTGACAGCTCGCCAATCTGCTCTTCATCCAGATTCGCGGCATACCCTACAAGCTCACGGTCGCTTCGTTCCGGCAATCTCAGAATAATTTTGGTGTTCGTGTTGCGAATGACCGACATATCCAATAGCCCAGGCGATTGATCGGCGATAATAAAGCCTTCTCCATACGTTCTCATCTCTGCAATAGAATTGGCAAGCATCTCTACCGATTTACCGAGAAGATTGGAGCTCTCAGCGGACTGCTCTGTTGATGTGCGCTTTAATAAGACATGTGCTTCCTCAAGCACAGTGATATGTTTAAGCGAGCTGTTCGTTTGACCATAGGTCATCCGGTATTCATTGAGCTTCATAACGAGCAGTCCCATGATAAGCGACTTGGTTTCCGTCGATCCGACACGGCTCAAATCTACAATTACGCTCCTATCGAACAACTCGGTATCCGTTAAATCATCGCTTGTGAAAATCAGACCATTTAACCCATTCGTCAGCGATCGGACACGGGTACACAAGGCACCGGAGTAGTCACTCTTACTATCAGACGAGTATTTGGACTCATTAATTACGGTTTCAATCTGCTCTAATAAATCTGCAAAGTTTGGATATATATCACCTTTCGGATTTTCAGAGGCGCTTAAATTCCAGCCCACCGCAGTATAGGATCGTTCCATCGCTTCCTTTAAGATGGCGGGCATTGCGGCATACATCGGCCAGCATACATTAAATAATTCTACAAGTCGATCCAAATGCTCCAAAACATGAATGTCGGCTGGAAACCGGAACGGATTGATCCGGAGCAAATCGCTTTTCTTGGGATTTGTCCCATATACAGATACGTCGGCAAATTGCCCAAAAACGTTTTTGTACTCGCCCTTAGCAGGCTCAATGACTAGGAACGGAATATCGTAGACGTTCCGTAATTGATTGAGTAGTTCGTACACGGTGTTACTTTTGCCGGAACCGGTAGAGCCTGTCACAAACGTATGCATCGTCATGGAATCACGGTCAAGACGCACTTCCGTATTCGTTTCGCTTCCCATCGTGAATACGTTGCCCAGAATAAAGCTGCTCTCGCGATTACTACGCTGATTGTACTTGACCACTTCCAGGCCGAAATCAGCGTGTTCAATGACGGGAAAGCCGCATACCGAGTTGCGGGGAAGTCCCATCTGAATCGCAAGCTCGTTACCGCTTACGAGCGATGAGGCTGTCACTGGCAACCTCGTCGAATGTGATTGATAAGCAAAGACGGGATGAATAAAGTTCGTAATGTACTCCCGAAGCATAGGAATCTGCTTTGTATGCTGGCGCCCCCAGAAGTTGATCGCCGATGTTTCAACACCGGACTTCTCGCCTTTCATCAATGCTCGATAGGTGCCTGCCGCCATCTCCGCCGTTTCTTGACTGTCTGACAAGAAATAAGCAGCGCATTCCCACATGCCGAGACTTTCGCATTCATCAATACGTTTTAACTGCAAATCAATCCGCTCAAGCGTGTTAATAAGCGTTTTATTTTGCGTTGTAAGCTGCATGTTATCCGACGTCCCGGATACTAAACCCATGGTTTTGGTGCTATTTTCGCTCGTGCTTTCATTCGTCGTATCCGACTCCCCAAACGACTCCGATGAACTATCGGAGTAGCTTTCGTTCGTGGATGTACCTTTCGTTGTTGACTTGGGATTGATCGCGCTAAGGCCAACATGGCCTGCCATAATCGCTCCTGCTGCAACGAGGCTGGCGCCCCCGGTTAGCGGAGCGGTAACAATGCCTGCTGCGCCAAGCAATGCTGCACCCACCCCTTTCATAACCATAGTGGCGGTATCAGTCTTCGTTTCGGATTCATTTATCGTCGAGCTCGTTGAACGACTGGTGCCGGTTTGGGTCGAGCGGTTTGTCGAATGCGACGTGCCTGTTGTCGTTCCTTGCGAAAAAGCATTTGATACATTTATAGCCGTATTTGTGCCGTAGCTTAGCTGCATATTGGCAAACGGTGAAAGCTGTGTGTACATATTTTCGTAGGCGCGGCGGGTTTCTGCTAACTGAGCGGACGGCGTGCTTTTGGCTAACACAACGGCAGTATAACGCTGACCCTGCATGGCAAGTACAAGCTTGTCGAGTCCTTGAATAAACCGCTCGTTGTCAGTGAATTCCGCATCTTTATTGTTGGCAACACACGAGACCGACGCGATATTTCCCGACGGAATGTTCTCAAGAAAGCTTTCCGCAGCAGAGTCGAGAAGATCGACCGTCTTTACACCGGGGAACTGACCGCGCAACGCATTTCTTAACGTATCTTTGAGCGATTTTGTTGTTCGTTTATCGTCAAGTGCGCGCACGCCCATATAAAAGTCGGTTTTCTCGCCGTTGCTGTCGGCAATAATAAACACACCGCAGTTCAGGTTTTGCACCGCATTGAAAACTGAAGCAAATTTATAGGTTGAATATTCATGATTCTGGTAAACCATTTCCGTTATTTTAAACATGCGAATATCGCTAATTTGCTTCAGACTATCAGGTAGCGGAATAATGTCAAAGTCAGTCAGCTTAGTTAAATAGTTTTTGAGCACGATGTCATCAACAAGCAAGCTTGCTTCGGTAAGCTGACCTTCAAGCACGTTATAGCTCGGAACATTGCTTTTAGGCGATGGCGGAAGCGTTGGCTCCGACGGTTCGCTCACCGACATAGTCTTCCCGCCGGTCAAATCTACAAAATCACTCATACGACTACCTCCTGTGCGTTGCAATGAATACTGCTGCCCCAACGACGACCGCTCCGACAGCAGCACCTGCGATAAAGCTGCCTCCGCCAATGGCTGTGGCCGTACCGACAACGACTCCGCCTGCGAGGGCTCCTGTTGTGACTCTGGTAGTACGCAATCGCTTATTTTGCTTACCAATCCACTGCTGTTGCCGGGAACTGGGAGGCGATGATCTCCATGAATTGCTGGAGGGTTGGCGAAAGGGATAGTTACCATTATTAGCAACATCCATTCTGCTACTGCTATTACCGGGAACACTACTGATCCCGTTGCCGTTTGAATGTCTTGCTGGTGTATTTGAAGCAACCGGGCGTAGATGTCTAACGATCTCCTTGAGACGACTGATCCGGTCGTGCGAGAAGTTGCCGACAACCTGAACCATTAGTTTATTCATGTAGTCGTCGTTCCAGGAAGTTTTATCCTCTTTAAGCTCCCGACCGTCATGTTCATCATAAAGCCCGTTTATATTTCGAGCATACTGTTCCATTTGGTTGAATTCAGCAAATGTCGGGTCAACAAGCAGACTATCTTTCATCATAATACGGATACTTCGGACATTTCCTGCTTCAACTGCGTTTATAAAAGCATTCGTAATAGCCACGATGGTGCCCCCCTTAGATTTCCACTATTAGTTCCACTTTGGCCTTGATCTGCTCCAGCCAGCTCAGCTTGCGTTCCGATTCCTTAATACGTTCCTCGGCTTTTTCTTTATCGGTAGCATAACTCTCCAGTTCGGCAAGCTTTTCCTTGAGTATACCATCAAGCCGCACAAACTCTTTGTTAAAGCGTGCTGCGATTCGTTCCGACTGCTGAATTGCATATTCTTTAGCAGCATCGCCGTTATCGTATAAGCTTTCCTGTACAGGGGTTAAATACCATTGCGCCAGTTCATCGCCTTTAATGTAGCGAATGGTTTTACGAATATCCCTGTACTTGGTGACATATTCATCCTTAGGCCAAAAAGCAATGCCTTTAAACCAGCCTCTTGTACGTTCTTTTACTTCATAACTTTCCTGACCCACAACCCGCTCTTCTTCATGTTCAAGATGCTTTACGGAATAATCGAGTGCCTGGACACTTCCATTCATTATCTTAAAAGGATCAATGGTTATACCATTGAGATCCTTGGTATCCACCTCTTCAAGCAAAGAGCGAAGCTTTTTCTGATATTCGGCTAACAAGGCGTTTCCAGTCTCTTCTAAGTCATTTCGGATGAGATCATCAAGATCTTCTTCGAAATCCGGTTCTAATTTCTTTGCGAACTTATTCAACCGATCAACTTCGTCCTTGACCTCATCATGTAAAATCTCCTGACCTCGCGAATCGTCGATACGCTTGGTGATCTTGCTTTGGAACTTCTCTATTACTTCTTCAACGACTACTTCGGAAGACTTTTTCACCTTGGTAATAGCATCATCAACGTTTTCCCTAAATTTCTTCGCATCACGTGCATCGTCCATCTTCTTGCGGATCGAATCGATCAAGCTCACGATCCGTTTGCTTTCCTCGCGATTATGAGCAAGCTCACGCTTTGTTTCCTCAAAGGCGCCCACCTCGTCTAACTTGTGCAAAAACGTATCCACTATATTTTTAACTTTTGCCGTTTTGGCGTATTTCTGCACATACTGACGAATAGCTGCTTCGATAGAAACGACGCCGGTATGAATTAATGCTTCATCCGGATTTTCATTAGCTCTGCCATTCCATGCTGCTCTTGTAGCCGCAAGCTGTTCGTTGATCTCGCCGCGAATGCTTGGGGGGAGCGCGGCATACGATTCAAAATGCAAGGATTCGTTGCGGTTCAACTTCTTGATCTTCATCTCCGTCTCATCGATCGTGTCCACATCCACGTCCGCTCCGCTTGCAATGAGCCTGATGTTCAGCGCAGGCAAGGCGGAAGCAGGGAACAAATTCGGATTCGCTATACCATGGTTTTTCAGGTAAGCACGTACACGCTCTAACGTTTGGCTCGTATCGCCATCCTCTTTCTTGCGGTCATCCAGTTTATTGACAACGAAGATAAATCTGTCCTTCGACTGCTTACCCCCGACACTCATGCTCTCAGCGACCCGACTCAACAGTGCATTGTCATCGTCCGTACCGAATTCGCCTGTCATAATGTAAAGGACTAGCGCTTTGGATGACTTGCCAAGAAGCTCGCTCTGGACCTTCTTATGTCTGGGGTCGCGTGAATTGTTTGGCCCCGGCGTATCGATTAGTACAAGAGAAACATCCTCCGACGAAACGAATGGAATATTTCCTGAGACATGGATAGCGGAAACATTCTCGCTGGCATTCAATCGTTCCATGATCGGATATGTTAATTTGGCGTGCGTCTCAGCCAGCTCGTCCTCTTTATTATAAACTTCCGCTTTGAATGGCACTGCGTCTTGGGTGATATCCTTAATCCGTGTAATAATAGCAGTACAGGCTTCTTGCTTGGAGGGCATCAGCTTTACGCCGAGCACCGAGTTGATCAGCGTGGATTTGCCGGCGCTCATCGTTGCGACCACACAAACCTCAAAATCGCTGCTCTTGGCATGCTCGAATGCGCTCACGATCTCCACATCCTTCAACTCATCGAACGGACCTTGCTGGACTTGTTTGAACACATCATCGATGAGAGCTTCCTTATCCGATGTTTCTTTGGCAGCCTTACGCTTAATCGTTGCTCTTAAATCATTCTTCTCATATGCTTTAGTGAATACATCGACCAAGTCCTCGTAGTCGAGCAGCGTGCCGTGGAACGTAACTTCAAACTCCGTGTCATTGTACTCGTCGATAAGGATGCGCGGGAGTTCCTCTACCCAATCCTGCAATCGGGAGCCGTCGGCAGCTTTCTCGCCAAGCTTGCTGTTTTGTGCCAAACGTTTCCCTTCAACAGTGATTTCCGTTTCAAGCTTATATGGATTGTATTTCACGAATACTTTTTTCATCGGTCTTTCCTCCGTATAGTATGTTTTCCAGACCGTAAAGCCCGCTACTCACTGCTAGTGCCGATTGCTTGTCTTCTGCAGCCTGCACTTGAGCGCTGGATTTAGGAAGGTAGACAGACAGGTCATACTCAGCCCTGCTGAATTTTTTTACATAGTAGTCATACGCATCCTGCTCATCCTCAGTCATGGCCTCGCCATACATCTTCATTTTCAACAATAGTGCGAAGTATGCAGACAACGGGCATATTACAGGCTCTTCAAATCCAAGATGAAGCAAATCATTTCGGACACCCTCAATGCTTGAGGCGATGGAATCGTCTGCACTTTTGAAATTATCAAGCTTATTTAACACGAAAATGACCTTGTCCTTTGGTACATATTCGGAAACGTATTTTAAGTAACGTATCTCCTCGTCTGTCCCGAGCTGGTTAGCATTTAGTACATAGATGAGCTTGTCGTAATGCTCTTCACGCAGCGCACTACGAGTACGTTCGCCATGCTCCCGATTGATCGCGGAATTTACACCGGGAGTATCGATCAGACAAATTCGACTTGGCGAATCCGAATGTACGAAAGAACGGAAAAAAGAGGCGATCTCACTGCTGCCTGCTCGCCCCGCATTCATCAGATCGTCGTATGCTGCATACAGATTGAGCCGCGGACCGAGCAAATGAATCGATCCATCTTCAACCGGCTTGTTGAATAAGTAACATAGGTTCGCTGTGCAAGCTTCTTGTGACGTTCGGGCAACCTGCTTGCCGATCAGGGCATTGATAAGCGTAGACTTGCCAGCGCTCATGTTGGCTGTAATCAAAATTCGTATTTCTTGTTGAGCAACAAATCTTCGGTTTAACCGAAACTGGTGAATCAACCCCTCTGCAAACAATAGCTTTTGCGGGATAGTCTCATCAGTAAATAAGGCAGACACCAGGTTACCTATTGCTGCAGACTGCCGTTTGTTCAAGTATCCCATTAAGATTTTTAGAGCTTTCTCAATTGCGTTTTTATCCGCTGCGATAAGCGCAATGTCACACATAAGCCAGAAGCGATATTTCCACATCCATGGTCTTAACCAGTCATTGACCATTGAACGAATCATGCGTTCACGATTCCCATCAGTTAAGACAAGTGCACTCTCATCTCCGATAAGCATTGCATGGTATTGTGATAACCGAGCTTTCGAGTATTCGGCAAAACCTGCACATCGGTTCACAAGATATTCGAGTATGACATAGTATTGAATCCTAGTTTTTTTCTTCGCCCTCTTTAGCGGATGCGATATCAAGCTATGTGAGGTTATAAAATTGTTTCGCAGATTAATTTCCATTCGTTGCTATAGCACCTCAACCTTCTCTCCCTGACTTCGCATCCACATATCGACACCATTTCCGTATACTTCGACAGAAATCACATAAATCCCTTGATTTTCCGATAATATCTCTGCCGTCGGAAGCCTGTCCAGCACAGCATCAATAGAATCACCGCTAAACTTAAACTTCACCCTTCGCAATTCTCCTGAGTACATGAACTGTACCCGTTTGCGAAACTCTCCGTCGTTGAACTTGTCCTTATATGGCACTTTAAATTTGGCTCCAGAACTTTGAAACCTTTCGATCCTATCCACACGAAACACCGTAGGGAAATCATGGCGATCATCGGCCATAAAAGCAACCAGATAGAAATAGTATTCTGAAAACATAATGGCGACCGGCTTCAATTCATGCTCCCGCTCCACACCATCTTTGCGGACATAAGTAATCCGGATTACTTCGTTTTGAGTTATATACTGCGAAAGTTCCCATATTGTCCCGAGAAGCTTCTTGCCATGCCTCAATGGAACATAATAAAACTGTTCACTACGGATCATGTTCTCGACCTGCTTGCGGTCATTTAACGTTACCTGCGCTAATAATTTTGCGACAAGCGCATCCAACTCTTCCTTGCAAAACGCCCGGCTCTCTAGAAGGATTTTACATACAGCTAAAACCTCTTCGTTAGTAATCCACTCGCGCTCCATACGGACAAGGTAGTATCCTGAACGAAATCTATCATAAATAATGGATACCTCCCCTTCCGCAAAACGGGTGTCTGCCAAATATACTCTTAATTCGTCAATGTCACGTTGAATCGTTTTTTCTGTTACTCCGTATCGCTTGGCAAGCTCTGCCTTCTTGATGAGTTCGCCTCTATTGAGCAGTTCGTGCATATTCAATAGACGAAATCCTTTATTACCGTTAAAATCAAGGTTCAAGCAAATATCCCCTTCTTAAACAGTTTTTTCAACTATATCACAACCGGATGGACATATATTGGGATAGTAAGATTTCACTTAACTAATTTCGGATTCATCCTAGTTACAATTATCCATGACATATGATCTAATATTACACTTTTCGATATGTCGAATACTGTAGAATTTTGTAGAGAGTATTTTAAGGTTCAAAATATGTACTAGTTGAGAAGTCGCCCGGCGCTGTTTGTTCGATGAGCAACGGTGGTTCCTTGCCCTGTTACAACGTGTTACTGTTACGTAAAAATTAGTGTCGTTCTTAACGGTTCAGATTAACCTTTTGGACTGAAAAAACTCAATTATTCTAGTAGTGTGAAATAAATAAAAAGAATGCGCGGCCAATAATTCACCGCGCATTAGTACATATCCTGCATAGTTATGTTTCGTGTGCTGATGATCGTACTGTTGAAAACGGTCATCAAACAAGGACACAGCTTCCTTCTTGCCCCAGGACTTCCCTGCAAAGGCATAGAGATATTCATGCTCGGGGAGTTGATACTAGCAATGCTTTGTTTTAGTTACTATCCCCGAGTTCATTGCAAGTAACCAGCAGGTTTCATCTTTTTAGAATGGGATAAACGCCAAGCCGCTGCTCCAAATTTCAATCCATACATCCTACCAGGCCACACTTGGTTCGTTCCTGAATCAATCCGGTATTAAAACGTAAAAATCTCAACCGAATCCTCATACACCCGTATTTCCCTTACAACCTGCCGGATTAAATCCCGCTTCTCTTCAAACGATAGTTCGTCTTGCCCTTTTGACAGATAATACTGAACGGCTTCCATTAGGACGTTAATGTTATACTCATTGTTCTGTGTAGAATTCAACATATCCGATAACTCGGCTAGTTGGTTATTCAGAGCTTCCTCTTTCTGAGTTAACTCCTTCAATTCCTGCCGGATTTCCTCTTCCCCAATACCGTCTTCACTGGCTGCAAATAACTTGATTAATTTTTTTCGGGCGTTTTTAGTTTTTTCGATTTCCTTTTCAAGCCTAGCTATTTCTCCAGCTTCAAAAGGCTCTTTTGTTTTCTCCTGCTGCAACGCCGCGGCAATTTCGTCAGGATTATTTAACCAACCAGCGACTTGCTCCCATACTTGATCTTCGATCATCTGGGCTTTAATTCTTCTACCACAGCCTTTTTGTTTTGCACCGGCTGTATTTTTAATATCTGTATATTCAGGGACCTTTTTGCCCCAATTATTTGATAATCGTCCGGTCATTGTATTGCCGCAGTCTCCGCATCTAAGCAAGCCACTTAATAAATATGGATGCTTACTCTTCTGTGCCCATCTTCGACGTGATTCTGAAAGCAGTCTCTGGGCGTGTTCAAACTGGGCCTCTTCGATAATGGGAGGGCAAGGTATCAGGATCCAATCACTCTTTGGCCTCTCCCTCATTGGAACCTTTTCCTCATCTTTTCTATGCTTGTTGCCAAGCATTCCTTCGGTATTCCAACGATTCTGATAAAACTCGCCAATATAGGCTCGATTCATTATGATTTGTCTAACGACTTGACGATGCCATACTGGAGCTCCTCGTTTGGTAGGTACACCTTTGCTAGTTAAATATAGTGCGATACCATTTAAACCTTGAACCAATGTATTGGGCTGTGTAAATAAATCAAAAATTAATCTTACGATTGCAGCTTCGTCTTCATTGACAAGGAATTGCTCCGACTCTTTGTCATAACTATATCCGTAGACTTGAAAATCTCTCAACACTTTACCTTGTCGCGCTTTTTCTCGTCTGCCGCGGCTCATTCGTTCGTTAATCTTGGATTTTTCAAATTCGGCTATCGCCCCACGCATAGAATAGAACAGGTTTCCTTCCGGGGTTTTGGAATACTCTCCATTCACGAATACCAGTTCTATTCCTCTTCTATCGAACTCATCCGTTATGATTAATTGGTTCATTAATTTCCGCGATAAACGGTCGGGATCCAGACATATGATTTTGTTTATGATCCCTTCTCTAACATCTTCCCGTAATTTGGTTAAGGCTGGTCTATCTAGAAACTCTCCAGATATCCCATCGTCCACATATTCTTTAACTTTATTCGTCTCCGCTTTCATCCGACACTGACGAATCTGATCGTTCAGGCTGAATCCATGTTTTGCTTGTTCTTCTGTGCTCACCCTGGCGTAAATAGCGATCATGTTTCTCCCTCCTGAACTTCTCTAGGAGATAATCATAACAGGCCATGCGTATTTTGTCATTAGAGTCGCCCGCAATCAGTTTCACATGCACCCGGCATCGCCTCCTAATGGAGGATATGCTGATACGGCTTGGACACTTGATAATAAAAAACGACCATAGACATTTATTTGTCCATGGTCGCTATATCACTTCATAATCAGTATTCCAGTAAATCTAATGAACCGTATTGACATATAATTACTGAAAAAACTTATAAATTCAGGGTATTGAGCTGAGGTTCATCCTACACGAGCTTGAACAATTGCCTATCGATACGTCTTAGCTCCTAACTTTCTTAGTCCACATATCGTTCGAAATATTATAGTTGATGTTTCACTTTCATTGGAAGTTTACACTTAGATGTAGTAACTGAGTTAGGCTTCCAAATCAACCTCTTCCACACCAATCATTTCTTTAAAAAGATTATCGTAGGCCGATATTTTCAGCTTTTGGGCCTTATCTATCTGGAACGTGACGCTGATGCGGGAAAGATCGCGGCAACGACTCGACGGCCTAATTTTCATTCTATAATAGACCGATCCATTCGCCTTGGTCAACGGTTCATATTTGCCTCCCTTGCGGGCCATCGGAATGATTTCGATCTGATCCTGATGCGGTCTCATCGTAGCGATCCGCTTCTTCACCTCGATCGGATAAGTGTCACTCTCCTGAATAACAGTGACAGTTTCTTTATCGTGGTGATTGTAAATCCCGTACGCGGCATTTACGGAATCGTCAACCAGAATCTCCCCATCGTTATAACTGTATCTTGCATTGCCGCGACAAATCGCTGTCTGCAGGTATTGCTTCTCCATGCCGAGCTTGGCATTCGGAAGTAACTTTTCCAGGATATCATGTACATGCGGAATTAGGCTGCTTCCCCCCGACAATAGAACCGTCTCGATCCGTTCAAAGCCAGACTCACCATTTTTCTTCATCTCCTGGTTCATTTGCAGCAGCCCTTGTTCGATGTAATCCCACAGAGGTTGGCAGCGGCTTACAAACTCTCTGCGCGTTAGCTTGATACTACGAATGCCTACCCGATCGTGCTTTGGTAGCAGTGGCGGCATTGAAGTGCTGTACTCCTCTACCTCGGAGAGTGCAATCTTAATCCGCTCCGCAGTCTTTTTCAGCAGTGGGTATATTTCGTTCTGCTTTAAATTTTCTATCCGTTTCTCATCGTCAAAAATGGCTAAATCCAAAGCTTGGCATACTGGATTCCCCTGCTTCTTACCCTCTTCGATGATGAATTTAATAATGATCATGTCTATGTCATCGCCGCCAACGACAATTCCCTTTTTGACTAAGATCTTGCCACGACTATAATTATCGGTACTTCCGTTATTCCACTGTTTCAAAATGGAAGCCGCCGTTTCCACGCCATTCGCATTTTCGCTTTTATTCATAACAGCAAGGTCCAACGTGCCACCGCCAAAGTCAAATACTAGCATCGTTTCTTCTCTGATGAACCTGTCTTTATAATCCCAGAGAACGGCGATCGGCTCGTCTATGAACCATATGACATCTGATGAAATGCCTAGTCGCTTGCAGGCTCTTTCCATCAAGCTTTTTAAATCCTCGTTATAATGAGTAGGAACACTCATAACGAGTCTTGAAATATCGCTGGCATTAAGTTGCGCACGCCTTAATAGGTCAGTCAAAAACAAACCAACCAGTTCATCGGAGGAGTACGTCTTTTCGTTTATGGTCCTGGAATAATGGATGTCCTTCATGAGGTGCCGTTTCAACGAAATGATTCCTCGCAATGAATCGTTGTAAGCGCTCGTTTCTTCTGCTTCAACTGAACCATCTGGATTAAAGTATAGCACTGTGCGAAGCAGTTGACGCCCAGGAGAGTATCCCCCTTCAAGCTCGATAACCCTCACTTCTCCCGTTTCATTATCGATAACGGCGATCGAGCTGTTTGTCGTTCCGAAATCAATACCCACGTAATACATCCAGTTTATCCCCTTCTGTCTTAGATTTTTGCAAGTTCCGCCAAAAATTCGTCAAGCTCTTCATCACTTCTTTCTTTATAAACGTAAAGCTTTGCTCTGCACAGCACAGAACCGTCCCGCATGCTTCGAATCCCAAGCTCCGACAGACGAAATTCAACGTTGTGACCATCAAGGTCCGGAATTGTATTCTCTAGTTCAAACATTCGAGGATTCCGATGAACCTGCTCTCGTAGATGCTTCCCATCCCAACGATCGGGGAACCATTCCCAGCCCTCTCCTTTCTTACAGAAAAAAGCTTCAAGTTCCTGCGAGATTTCGGGCAACATTCTAGTGGCGTCCTCCAGACGGAGCAAATATTGTCCGCTAAGCCGCTGAAGAGCGGCTACCTGTTCATTCGTAAAACCGAGCTCGTACTTCCTTTTTCGTTGGAAATATCTTTTGATAGAAGCAAACATCTTTGTGTCCCCCCTGTCGGAATTTTATAGATTGAATAAGCCGTTAAATATATCGTCCAGCTTTTCTTCGTTTTCAATCTCCCCGCGTACGACAGAGCGAACCAAGACACGACTGTTCTTCATCAGCAAGCCTGGTTCCACGAGCTCGTAACGAAAAGTAATACCGGACATTTCACTTAAAGCAGTCTCCAGCTCAAAACGTTCTGGGTGCTGACGAACCATACTTTGCAGCTGCTCCGAAGACAGGGCTCTCCCATCGTGATCGGTTCCGATTATGCTGCAACCGAATGCTCTCAACACTTCCTGAACAGGCCATATCTGATCTCCCCTACAAGCGTAAAGATCCATCAACAACTCCTCCAGCCCGGCGTCAGACAAGTAATGAGCTCCAATAGCCTCTAAGCCCTGTAAAGGAAGCTTGTCCCAAGATTGTTTCAGGTGGTGGAGCATATCGTTCTGAACCTGCGGCTCGAACACCCAGTCCTTGATGTAAGCTGCGTCTCCCCCGTGGCATCCGTACAAAGCGAGCCACCGTATATCTTCTCGAAAGGCGGGTACGTACTCGAATGCATATTGCCAGTACCGGCAATATATTACGTTCAAGCTGCTTCGGTCCCTCTTGTACCAGTGAACCTCCAAAAAACTTGTCAATATTCGCTGCAGCAGTTCCTCATTGTTATTTACGAATTCTATAGGGCCCAGCATCCCTCTCAGGTTGCGAGGTTCGATGACAAACAGCCATTCCAGTTCTCCCTGCTCTATCAAGCCGCTTCGAATAAAGGAAGGGGATTTCCCTACCGTCTCCCCTATTCGCCCCGCTAATCTATTGAGGATAAGCTCCACTTGCCGGTCGCCGGAAATCGCCTTTTGAACAAGCCGATAGGCCGTTTTACGATGCGAGGTAAAAGCGTCCTCCCATGGAAATTCATCCTTCACAAGCAAACTAGTGAATGCTGCGGCAAACATCTCGCCCAAGATCGCATCGGATGCCAAATATTCCAGCAATCCTGTATCTGTATGAAAATACCTGACGAAGCCCTCTACATCGTCGATCTCCTGCAGTGTAAGCCGCTTCTCCAGTATCTCCACGAAACGATCGTAATGCGCCATCAATCCTAACATGCTCAACACTTTCATGCTTACTCCGAGCGCTCTTTCACTTCGGGGCGATTTAGTATCGAGTGCATCGTCTTGCGGATTCCTCCACCGAATATAAAGCTCAATCGCCTCCAATACCTTCTCAATAGAATTGTCATATACAGTCAGGAACGGTATAGCAAACGTTAGCTTCGCAAGCTTAGAATAGTCAATGCCAACTAGACTTGATTGTACATGGTAATGATATTTTAAGCTTTTCACCACCAAATCCGCCTGGGACTTCAACCACTTTGCTAAGTCGTCCTCACCATCCGGCAGCGACCAATCTGGTTGTCTCAACACTTCGAGCTCGATTAACTTGCTTGGCCGCTCTGGTTCAACTCTTTCACTGGGACCATATCGGCGGTTGCTCCTCCACTCTTCAAATCCCAACAGGAATTTATCCAGATTTTTCCGTGCTTGTTGAACCTTTTTATTCTCCGATTGGGAAATTTTATTTGCAATGTATGTCTCTATCCCAGTCTTGATCTCAGCATATGGGAATTCAGCCTCAGCTTGCTGTGCCCCCCATAACCATGCCTGCCATGTCTTCAGTCGATCAATAAACAGGTTCCAATCGTCCGGATATCGGCTGTGGACCCGAGTGAGTGAGCGATGAAAATTGGCTAACGTATGCTCAGACTTAGAATTGGACACCGACTCATAAAACACAATATGCGGAATGAGGTGATGAAACAGCGCCTCCTCCCATGGTGCCTTCTTCCACTTTTTTATTTCTATCGACATTTCGCCACCATCGAAAATCTGCCGTTTCTCAAGCTCAGTCGGAGCTGATACGAGCCACTCCAGACAATCAAATGAAGCTTCTTTGATAAGAAGTTTGATCGTGTCTCCAGAACTGCGCCCACCTGCCCCATCAGCTTGCACTATCTTTTTCAGAGCCTCTATTGTTAATCGCTCCGTCACTGACTCCCGCCTTCTTTCTTATCAAACCTTCTGCGCACTCGCTCGACTAGCTGTAGCACCACATCCCGAATACCAACATAGAGGCTGGTCTCGGCGACAAACCCGCGCTTACGGTCCCCTCTGAAGGAGAGCCAGTTATAGCTGCCGACGATGGCGAATTTATCGTCACAAATTAGTATTTTCTCGTGGGTATCTCCCAGCCGGACCGCATGGAATCGATTGGAGGCCAGTTTTTCTTTGAGCTGCTTAACAGCTTTCTCCGTTCGCTTGCCCTTATATTCCTCATCATGCGGGTAGCCATATCCGATCCAGAGATGGCCGCCCCTTCTCAGAAACGATTTCATCACTGGGAATAATTCATCGATTACCTCGTTGGAAACCCATGGACTGACGATGTACACGGTATGCTCCGCATTCTCCAGTGCTTCCTGCATCTTAGCAAAATGCTCAGTCGTAGTAAGAGGGTATACAGCCCCGTTAACTTCAGGTCGATCTTCCAGCTTCGGTACATCGAAAGCTGTCCACAGCTCCTTCAGCGCCTTTTCCTCCTCATATGGTCCGGTTGTCCCAGACTGATGCGGCAGTGGCAATTCATCGCGAATAGAAGCTGGAAGCTCCGTCATCTCCCAGATCTCTACACCGCTTTCAGCCATCTGGGCCAAGGGCCCGGAATATTCTGGGGCATAATGATGCCGGTCAAACACTTGGAAAATAAATTTCCCTTCCTCCGTTCGATACACCAACAGTCGCAACCTTTGATATTCGGTATACACATTGCCTGGAATGCCGACGATATCATCGAGCTCGGTCTTCTCGTTTTGCTGGTAACGATTTTTATAGTCTTTATACAGTTCCTTAAGTTCTGAGAAATGCTGCGATACCTCATACAAAGTCGGAGCAGGCACATATGGTCTTAGAGTATTTCCTGAATCCGCTCGCAGCGCATAAGATCCGATGGAGTGTAGATGATGCCATTTGCCTGAAATCGCATCCAGTTTTACTGTAAAAATCTCTTCCCTGGTCGTAACGATTCGGTCCAGCTCCAGCGCTTCCAGACCTTTCGGGTTTATTTTGTAAATGCGGCCGGTCAAGGTTGGAACTTCGATGATATAAGAAAGTGCGGATAATTCGCCCAGGCATTTGCGCAGTTCCCCCAGCGGCACACCGAAAAAGTCTGCCAGATCAGTCTCCTCATGAAACTCCTCTTTAATCAACCGCAGCACAAATTGCGCTAGCAGGCTCATACCTCTCTTGCCCCGCACGCGTATAGCCAGCTCCATCCGGTAAACGGGAAAATCTTTCTCATAGAAGGCAACCAAACGCGCCCCGGGGATCGCAAACTCTTGCTGCTGCGCGAGATCCAGCAATTTCATGGCTGCAACTCCTTCCAGGAACGAATCGCTGCATCGCGATCGGTTGCTATGTAGTCGTAAATCCCTCGGACGATGTGCTGAGGGGTTAATCCTCTTGCCATCTCCGTACTTCCGATCATAACGAGCAGCTCCCTCGCGCGGGAGAGGGCAACGTTCATTCTTCGCTCATCCCTTAGAAAGCCAAGATTGCGTTCACTGTTATTCCTCACCATACTGTATAGTACGAGGTCAGCTTCTCGTCCTTGGAATGCATCCACAGTGTCAACCTCTACCTCTAGATGCTCCAGCTTTAATACATCAATCGCTTCGCGCAGTTTATTTCGCTGCGGCATATATCCCGTAATAACGGCCACTGATTTTCGCGTTCCCGTATCTCCCAGACACTTATCTAAATTCAGCAATGCGTTTTGAACAGCATTGACCTCAGCTAGATTGAAATAGGATGTGCCCAGCTGCTTTTCCGCAGCCTGCTGATGATCATCCGTACGAATCCAGGTTATCGGCTTCCAGTCGTGAATTCCCGACGCCCTTTCTTCTTCGGTACAACCCGGCATCAATGGCGTATCCGAGTAGAATAGCGCGGATACCATTCGTGCAATCGCGGGATGCATCCGGTATTGCGTCTGAAGGGTAGCTCGACTGTCCGTATGGATTCGCTTGAACAAATCTTCGAACAAGCTGACTTTCAGCGAGTTAATTTTCAACTTATCCTCTCCGGCTTCATCCAAGAACCGGTCAATAACCGGCGGAAGCTGCTTGTGGTCGCCTACAAAGACGACCTTCTTGCCGTTGATACTTGGGAGAAGCGATTCCGGCGGCGTTGCTCTCCCTGCTTCATCGATAATGACCCAATCGAACGACAAATCCCATTGGTACAAAGGATAGCTTCCCATACAAGTAGCACCGATCAAGGTCGGAGATTGAGCCAGAAACAACGGCTTCATCTCATCCTCTTTGCCGAACATCGTCTTCCAATCGTTATAAATGTCCAATACACGGTTATAGCGGGCCGGATCCTGGATTCGATCCATAATGGACCATATTTTACCGTCCACATTATCCTCCAGATGCTCGACCCAACGCTGAAGAGCCGGATCGATCGTCCACTGTTGTACACTCTCTCCGATCTTTTCATTCCCAATCCGCACAGCAATAGGCGCTTGGCGGAATTCATGCGCATGCTGTTCGACAATCTTCATAAATTTAGAGAAGGCATGATCGATGGCCACATTGGACTGCGATGCCAGCAAAATGCGGGCCTTCGGCTCACGGCGATAAATTTGCAACATGAGTTCCGTAATCCATGTCGTTTTGCCCGTGCCGGGCGGTCCTTGCAGTAAAAAGATCGATTCGGCACCCAGAGCGGCCTGAAGCGCGAGTTTCTGATCTTGGTTTACATTTTGATACGTGCTTATAGTAGAAGCCGGATATGTATTCGCATGTGCGGGCTCTACTAAATGCTCTAGAAGCAATCGGTTGATTTTGCGCCCCATCCTGAATTGCTGCAGCACTTGACGCTGCCGATTCAGCTGAATTTTTTCCCGCTGCGTGTTTTCGCATAAGTCGCCAAGCTCGGGAAGCTCTTCAGAGCCGTAATCTCTTACGGTTTCCAAATAAACCTTATTGCCTTCCTGTCGGATGTAACGGCCTGCCGGGTGCTGAGCTTTGTCGGTGACGAACATCATTTCCGTTCCTGCCGCGAAAGATAGTTGCCGTTCGACCAGAAGCTGAACCTCCAGCACTGAACCATCTTCAATCAGCCTCCATTCACGGTATGCGTACCGCTTATCATCCGCATTCAGCCGCTCTAGCTGCAGGCGTAAAACATCCTCCCATTGGTCAAACACTTCTCTTGTCTGCCGGTTCTGAGCCCGTTTCGAATTCGACATAATCGACTCGCTCTTAATATACTCCAGCAGAGAAATTCCTGATGTTTTTGAATCGGATCGTCTATCAAAGGTCCATCCACCGCGAAACCTCTTAGCGCGTTCCTTAGCCCTCTCTCTCTCGAAAGGTGATTTTTCACCGCAGTCTTGAATGATCAAATCCGGCCCGCCTTGTTTGCCCGCATTCACTTGAAAGATCCACTCATAAGTCGATCCAATAACATAAAGAAGCATCCTTCGGTTCTGTGAATCGAATCGACTGTACAAGTAAGATTCAGGCGCTGCATCGGTCCCAAACCGCTGCTCCCACTCCTCGCGAGACAGATCAGAGCGCTGCAACAGACCGGCCGATTCATCCGCGTGCCAGCCTACTGTCCAGACGACCTCGTCCATCTTCTGGGATAAATAGCGGTTGGCCATCTCGAGAATGACGGAAAGTGGTGTTTCCTTTACGGAATCCCACAAAGCCGATAAGATGGTGAACAACCCGGAATCGCACTCCGATTCATAAGCATGCAGTGCCTGGTCCGAATCAGGTATCGACTTTCCCGGAAACACCAGTGTAAAGAGAAAACAGCCTGACGCATAACGATCGTCTGACGCACTTCGATACGATTTTTTCATAGAAGTCCTCGTGGTGTAGTCAGCGCAGCAGCTCCAATCTTCTTCCAACGAGAAAAATTGCTTCATTCGCCATTGCTGTATACCAGGGAAAATATAATTGGCCGTTCCGCCTTTTTCCGCCAACTCGATCCATACATCCTCAGGACAGAGCCGCCCATGATAAGATAAAATGCCGTGGATTTGTGCTATATGCTCAACGAGATCCATCCAGATGCGAATCCTCTTGGATAAATCTAATCTCAAGATGTCAGGATAGGCCTGATCCCATCGTCGAAATTGTGATGGCTTCTCCACTGCTACAAAATAAGAGGAGACTCCCTCATCAATCCTATGCTGCCCGTAAGAGAGAAGTGAAAGAGCACCTACTTGTTCAAGGCGCTTCAGCATATCCATCTGGATATAGAAATCATTCCAAGCTACATCTTCATTCAATGAAGCATCCAGTCGGTATTGATACACTAAAGCTGATTTGCCAGAAGGATTGTGCAATACCTCGCTAAAAGTAAAGCGTGGGTTGAGCTCAAGTAAAGCAGTTACATTGCATTGGTCAAGCCAACCATTGTTTACCATGTAAATCCTCCAGTTTACTTTCATTTTTTGTATTTAAGACAAAACGGTTACCCTTGGGTAACCGTCATCCCATCTAATACAGTCGATTCTAATGATATAATAAACCATTAGTCTATTCGACAAAAAAAATAATAATTCCTTCTGGATCGGAATAATATGTCTTTACGTCCTCTGTTACAAAGTCTCGTATGGTTATGAACTTTCTGATATCAGTGGCTATAAGGTACTGGATCAGTCCAAACAAACACGCTTTATCGTAACCAGGATGTACAGGGTATCAAAATTGTGCCTTTCATTTTTCGCCCTCCTCTTCACTACTAATTCCCCAGCAATTCTCGAACTCCCATGCAGAATTGCTCTTCTGATGGGGTCAGCCCGTTATCCGAATCCTCTTCGCCTAATTCACCATTAACCCCATAAAAATAAAGATTGCTTTTCAGTTGAGATGAGAACCACGGATTCCCTTGTTGATATCGCCGAATTTCAGCATCTTTTTCATCCGGATAAACCAGAAAACCCGGAGCCGAATACCCCTGATCGGAGAAAGCATCCATGTACGCATGAATCTGGTACAAATCATTCCGTTCCAAACCCGTTGGTTTTGATAAACTTACAAAAGTGTGCTTATATTTTGCATCGACTACCGCTAGCACTTGTTTCGAAGATGGCCTCCGTATAATAAAATCCGGCTTTAGAGCAGCTAGCTTCTTGCCGTTTCCGTTTACAAATAAGTGGCCAACGGCTTCTCTAACTCGTCCAGTATGAATCACTTCTACCCCTGCTAGAGCATTTCTTAGAAGATGATAAACATAAAGCTCCCAAATTTCGGCCATATCCAGAAGGGTTCCTGTTACTTCTTGGGCACCGTTCGAAGAGACCCCGAATGATTTTTGTTGCAAAAT
The DNA here is from genome assembly GCF_000422485.1 of Paenibacillus pasadenensis DSM 19293. Classification (GTDB taxonomy): domain Bacteria; phylum Bacillota; class Bacilli; order Paenibacillales; family Paenibacillaceae; genus Paenibacillus_O; species Paenibacillus_O pasadenensis. Next base: position 189,116 of record NZ_AULW01000016.1, on the reverse strand, counting down.
CCTCAAAGTCAAATCAACAACTGGGCGATAGGATTCCAGGATGGGGGTATATTTAATTTTGGGAATTTTATAAATGGTCTTATAGTTTCTACATCCTTCGGATTGGAGTAAAAGGCCAATGATTTCCCTTCCTCTGTCGGACAACCAGTTATGTGCATTTCGATGCCCCAGTTCCTTTTTAATTCTTCGATAACCGTTGCTGAGTATGTACGCAATGTCAGGATGAACAACCTTGGACCTGGATAGACTTGCAAGTCGATTCGTTCCCTTGCCTATCTCTAGAGCCGTTTCCATAACTTTCATACGACCGCGTAGAGATGGAGCCTTCAGTGTTTCTTCCATTCGAGTATACGGTAACCCATGCTTGGCTCCACGGATAAGCTGCTCACCCCAAATTCGGGCTATTAGCTCCCACAGCCACATATTCGCATTACGATAGGAGCCCTTACTCTGAATCATTCGCACTCCCCATATAGTGCTAATCCAGCGGTGAAAAGAGCTTTCATAACGTGGTGTTATACGCAGGGTTCTCCCCATATATTGGATCTCTCCAACATACCTTCCGGCATACCAGCGTCCGTGGCGAAATTCAATTACCGGCTCATCATCCGATTTGTCAGTGAGACGAATTGTGAACAGTTCTTTATCGAGATAAAGGCACAAATTCTGCAACCATATCTTCTCATCATCATTTATTAATCCGATCTCAGATAAGTCATTTGCAATGATTTCTGTTCTTCCTTGTGCGGACTTCATACCTTCCCCCACAGGAAAGTGCTTTTCGCTTGTTCCATAAATTGCTTTCCATTGTATAAATCGGCCCCGGATAAATACTGCTCCAATAACGGAGCCAACGAATAATTCCACAAAGCAGTTACAGGCCCACGAGCTTGCTTATTCCGGTTCCATAGTACTTGCTGAACGCCCGGTTGTGAATAAATATACTTCTGGGCAAATGAAACCACGTCACTGAAATAGGTATGACCAATGACATAAAGCGGTCCCATATGTTCATGCCCAGCTATTAAATGATTCAACTGGACGCAACGGTCCGCTAGAAGTTCAAATTCATCCTCCACACGGTTCCATTTACGAGGTTTTCCATACTTCTGTGGCCAACGTTCCCATTTTCCCTTCAGTAGAGTGACTAGATCATTACGATCGAATCCTCGGAAAAACCAGAGAAATCTACGGCGAAGCGCAAAATCGACTTGTTCCAGCGATTGGTCAATCAAATTCATAGTTCCAATAATATATAGATTCTCAGGTACAGTTAGCGCATATGGTTGGCCATCTTGACCGGCAAGCAGCACAGCACTTTCACGATCCTCCATTAAGGAAAAGCACTCTCCCAACACCTTGCTGAGATCCGCACGGTTCATTTCATCGAGAATGAGGACATAAGGCAAGCCTTTACCGATTCCGGCTTCCGCTGCTTCAATTTCCTCTAAGACCTGTAGTAACACGCCTTTTTTATAAACGGTCCGATTCTGTTCAAGCTGCATCCCCCGTATAAAATCTTCGTATCCATAGCCCGGATGGAATTGTACACGGCGAATCCTCCGCTCTACTAGCTTGTTCACATCCTCTTGCTTTTTAAAGAATTCCCCCGCTCCCCACAGGCGTAAAGTCTCTTGGCGAATAAACTGTCCGGCTAATTGCTTTGCTTCATGAGTTTTCCCGGTTCCCGGAGGTCCATACAAAACAATCTGCTTCTTGATTTGCAGCCCTTGAATGGGTAGAACCTCCGAATCATGGTCACTATAATCCCAACATTCAACGAGTGGACTTCGATAGAAATCAAGATCCTTTTCTCCAAGAATGTCTTCGAGCTTTGTTCTAATAGCCAGGATGCGATCATCAATATCTTCAGGCACGGAGTCTTCATCCAGAATTTCCAGGAAGGCCTCAACAATCTGTTGCTTATGACCCTGACTCGCCATTCTTTCATATTGATCAGGGTATAGGAGGTGCAAAATAATATGTCGGGATAGCGGGTTCGTGTCCTCCTTTATAGTATCGAGCATATTTCGTACCTTGATATGGTCGGATAAAAACATAATCCGGTCATTTTCAGGTTTCTGCAGAACCGCATCTGCGAACATAGCTATATAACGTATTTCATAATAACGTCTTGTATTGTAGGCGATACCCGGTCCGCCTATGCCAGGCTCCAATGCTGTCAGCGCCTCATTCTGATCGTCCAATGTAAGTCCGGCAAATGATGCAATCGTATTCAGAAGTTCTTTTTTTCTTCGAAATGTAATCGTGGAGGGAAACAGCAAGTAGAGATAGACGAGTTCGCATGCAAGCTGAACAACCTCTTGCTTCTGACCCTTCAGTTGCCCTTGCAGTTTGTTCTCAAAGATCTCTGATGATTCATCTACATTCTCTATAAAGCAAGCTTTAAATGCATTCAAATTCGCTGTGGTCCAAATTTGCTCAGACGGCCAAAGCAATGATGTGCCATCAATGAGACTCTTCCCTTTCCATTGATCTGCATACCGATAAACGGCGGTGGTATCCCATTCTTTAAATTGTGCCATGAATTTCATCCTCACTATTGTTGATTTTTAAATAAATGCCATACATCGCGATAATATATCTCTTCCAAATCATTTATAATCTGTGGCCGGTGGGTTGGAATCTGAGGGCACGGATGATAGTAGTAATATCCTGACTTTTGTTTGGGGTGCTCCTTTCCAAAGCAAGGGACGCCCGAGGTCTGAATTAATGAGACCCATTTGTCTTTAATTTGGACAAAAGGATGCCAATGTCTTTTGTGCTTTTTCACTCCCCAACCTAGGAGAACCCATGGATGTTGTTTCAGCTCGACCAATTCAATCAATGACTCATCGAATTGAAATTCCTCTCTTGCAACAAGTTCCACGTATTGCTCTATTGCATCTTGATCGTCTGTATTTTGCAGCCAGAACAAATTATATATCTGAAACTGCCCCTCTAGGGATTGTCCAAAAATTCGTTCCAATAACGTGGCCAATTGAATCATGGTTGGATCAGGAATAACTTGGCCATGTGCCTTTCCATCTGCTAATAAACGAGAGTATACTTCAGGAGCGACTTTTTCCAACGTGGCTGACCCCGGGTTAAGTAGTACACAACATCCTAAAGATTTCGTTGAGTCTCCCCACTGAAGATGGGCGGATGTACGATATATATGTTCACCTCTTTTGAGAAACTGGCCATAAGCCCGGAATTTATCCATATTCCTCACTCCTTGGGGTTAATGTGCCGCGACTAAGATGGCTTTAAGCTCCCTTTATCCGAAAGATTTTCGTAAATGGTTGATTACCAACAAAGCCCCAACCTTATGCAGCGGCTCATTCTGTTTTTCACAATGAAATAACTGAATGCACGATGGACAGCCGTCTGAACAACCACAGCTGCTAATGATCTGTTGGGCTTTATCCAAGAGAACCCCGAACTTTTCCGCAACAACCTCGACGATACCCGAACCGCCTCCTGCTTGGCTGTCGTAGAAGAACATCCCGGGCATTCCAAACAAGGCCGAGCCAGAATAAAAAGAGGTGTGCTGAAAATCAGCCATACTACACCTTACAACAGCCGGTATCGCAGATGCTATGGCATGTTCAACGGCATGAAGGCTTCCCTCAACCAGGGTCTCCAAGTCAATGGATTCGCGATTCTGCACATCCTTGAGCAGACCTCTAAGTTCATTCCTTCCTTGGTGGTCCCACATCAGCCAAAATGCCTCTGTTTGGAAACTGACAGGGTATGTGTTTGTTAATTGTACGGTTTCGAGAGGCATTGCGCCGTGATTATAGATTTTTTTGTAGCCAAATGTGCTTCGTTTTACGATGATGCTTCCAAGATTGGATTTGATCGCCGCGTCACTTATCAGAGGATTGGTAACATCATGGATTTCAATGCTATCACGAACAATTCCGCGAGTATGATAATCCGTTCTTACTGGCTCTACAACCACTTTGCGTTGCTTGTTATTGACCCACTTGACCTTATAGAAGGTACGATTGTCAGGTCCCAGAAATACGGCGTCTACATGATAATCTCGAATCAAGGAACGTCCGTCCACACTTTGAAATAGGATGTCCTCATTCCACCCGTTCTTGGTTACAACCGTATAGGTATCGCCCATAGTGAACAAAGTTTGATACCGGGGTGTTTCTCCTTGATAGTGTAGTTTCCCTTCAATCTGCTGCCACTGGTCGCTTGCTTCCGCAACCACCTTGCGAAGCGCCGAAGAGCGAACATAATTCATAGCATTCGTCAACGTCCCTCCCAGTTCGTGAGCCGCGTATGCGAGATGCTCCTTTAATAGCTTGGGATTCGTTGTATTGATCGCCGCAGATTCAGGCGAAAGCGTAAAGAATTCTTCAGGGTTGCGGGCAAAGTATTGCTGCAATGGCTCTTCCTGAAGCATCATAATCACCACACCGTCTCTGCTGCGTCCCACTCGTCCAGCCTGCTGCCAAAAGGAAGCCTGGGAGCCAGGGTATCCGAGTAAGATACATACATCCAGACACTTCACATCAATTCCGACCTCTAGGGCGCTAGTAGTGACCACTCCAAGGATCTCGCCTTGCTCAAGTTTTTGTATGGTTCGTTCTTTAACTTCTTGCGTGAGGTATGCATGGTACGGCAGAAAAAACTCATGTGGTTCGTCTGCCGAAAGCCCGCCATGATCATGAAGGTGGCTGCGCAGTATCATGTTTATTTCACGACTTAAAAGCTGGGCTTGCTGGCGGTTGCTTGTGAAAATGATACTTCTCGGCCATCTTCCATCCTTGTAGATCGTGCGCAGAATCTCATAGAGATCGGAAACAACGGCCCTTTTCTTTTGCTCAACGTCTGATAAGCCCGGATTCCACATCAAAATCGCTTTCTTCTTTACTGGCGCTTGTACTCCCGATATTTCATGAAATCCTTTCATTCCACGCATTCCTGTTAATTCTTCAGCTAGATACTTTGGATTAGCAATTGTAGCCGAGCAGGCAATAAACTGGACGTTTTTATTTCCCAACCTGTCACATAACATTCTTAATCTGCGAAGGACCAAAGAAACCTTTGAACCTAACAAGCCTGAGTATTGATGCAGCTCATCAATGACGACAAACCGAAGATTTTGCAGAAAGCGCAACAGTTGGGGGCCTTTTCCCTTAGGCGAACCTGCACCTTGAAGAATTAAATGCAGATAGTGTACGTTGGTCAGCCAATAGCGCCCCTCAGAGAACACGAAGCTAGATGCCTGATCTTTTCTCATATGCTCTGGAACGTTACGTTGCCCGTGGAGAACCCCAACGGATAATTGCTGTCCATTAACAGAGAATCGAGAAAATCCATTAAGCGAGATTTGATTCCCCTGCTCTTCTACATCATCAGCCCATTTTTTCAAGTGAGCGTACTGGTCCTCGACTAATGCCTTGAACGGGGCCAAATAAAGCGCACAGGCATTCGGATCAGCAACCAATTTTTCGATGATGGGAACATTGTACGCCAATGATTTTCCAGATGCGGTTTTCGTGCAGAGAACGACATTTCTGCCTTCACGGATGTTCTGTATAGCTTCCCCTTGATGCTCATACAGTTTATTAATCCCCAGAGAATGAAGCTTCCGCTGCAGCCAACTGGGCATAAGGATTTGGTCAGCATAAGCGCCTTGGTTGGCGTCAATTTGATGCACGTGGACGTCACTTCGAATACGAGTTCCGAGTTCGAGCAAATTCTGGACGAGTTTTTCACTATCGAATACATGTTGAACAGGAAGTCTTCGGTCTGTGAGCAATTCCATTTCTTCCGGTGTCAGCATGTCGTCCAAGATTGAATGTCTATCATGTGAACAATAAACGCCGGATGGTTTGTTTATATAGGACTCCGTATCGGGTTCAAGGGAGCGCCATTCTGAAACTCGAATCCCGTTTGCCCGTTGATGGATCTTACGGTAATAGCCCTTTGGATCCGCCTTATAGCTGATTTGAATGAAGTCCCCGTAAGGTCTTTGGCCTCCGCAAGCGGAACAGATTACAGGCATTCTTAATCGTTCCCTTCTATCAAAATCTTCAGCAGCATTTTGGCTCCAGGTTTGAACAATTCAATATTCCCTTTACCTGGGAGCTGCACGCAGCTAGGACATCCTTCGGCACAAGGGCAGCTCTCAATAAGTTCAAGAGCCTTTCGAAGCACTTGCGGAAGTTTCTCATAGATCGCTTCGATGGTCCCGAGACCGGACCCGTTCTCGCCATAGAAGCCGATAACAGGTCTATTGGCAAAAGCCGTCATCCCGCTCGCCGAAAACCCTGTAAAATCATTAGCGTCGCAGATAATGAGGTCAGGAATAACCGAAGTCATAGCGTGACCTGCAGCGTGAAGGGAAGCTTCAGCCAATAAGTCGATGGATCTGCCCTCATCCGCTAACTCCTGAATGCCATTTTTCAATTGGCTCCATTGAGAATCCGTTAGTGTAACCCACATTCCTTCCGGAGTGAATCGGGTGACGGACGGATGATCCAATTGAACCTGCTCAGACTCATGCTTCTGTCCGAAGTAAACTTTTTTATAACCGAAGACACTCCGCTTAATCTCCAGTTCACCATAAGCCATATCGATTCCTTCGATGTGTTGCTTCTGATAAGTCTGCATAATATCGATGATATCGCGATAAGTAGATTGAGTGTAATAGGTTAGTTCCTGAATAGGCAATACAATAATTTCACCTTTTCTGCGATTGATAGAGTCTACTCGATAGCCTTTCTCTCCAGGAGTCCAATAGATCGCGCCTTCATAAAAATCACGAAGAGCACTCCACTCATCCAAACTGTCTACTATCGTTTGATTTTGTCCCCGAATGGTTACGCTGTAATTTTTACCAGACATTGATCGAAGACTAAACTTGTCATCAACGGTCGCCTCATCGTTAGCTGTTGCAGCTACTTGCAGTACAGTCTCAATATAATCTTCGAGTAATCCAGGAAACATGTCCTGCAAGTCTTCCTTCGTGACTTCTCTCCCGAGCTCTTCTCTTAGTAACGGGATGTGCATGGCTAACAACTTGTAATTTGTTGGATTAATCCTAACTACCTCGGGAGCTTTATGGATAAATTCAAGCGGGTTACGCATGTAATACTGCTGAAGCGGTTCATCCTGCCAGATCAGTATGGCAACACCCTCGCCTTTGCGGCCAACACGTCCGATCTGTTGGGAGAAAGCCGCTTTCGATCCGGGATAACCAACAAGAACGGCAAGACTCAAATCACCGATATCAATCCCGACTTCAAGGGCATTGGTAGTAATAATGACATGAATGTCGTGGGACTTGAGTCTCTCAATAATCCGTTTCCGAGTATCATTCGGCAGTATTCCGGTATAAAATGCCGCGAGTTTTTCTCCTTCCACTTTCTCTTTTGGTAGTCGGAGAGGCTGGCGCAAGACGTCTTTGATATAACGGGTAAATACCATAGTCTGACTGCGAGAAGGTTGAAAAATGATGCTCTTAATCACTTTCTGATCAACAGTCATGATCTGTTTCGCCATCGTAATGGCATCGGTAGAAGGCGCGCGGCGGACTTGTTCATCGGCTGACATACCGGGATTCCAGAGGACGATCCCCTTTTTCTGATGGGCGGAACCATCTGTATTGATGAGGGTGAATCCGCTAAGACCTGTAAGATCCTCTGCTAATCTAATAGGATTTTCAATCGTTGCTGAGCTCGTAATAATCTGGATGTTGTGAGTATTACCAAGTTCTCGACAAACCTTAAGCAGGCGTCTGAGTACCAATGCGACATGACTTCCGAATGTACCTCGGTACATATGCATCTCATCAAGCACGATAAATTTGAGGTTCCGCAGATAATTTCGAATGTGGTGCGCGGTCGCATACTTCACCTTCTGAACTTGCCCGAGAATGGAGTAATGAATCATATCCGGATTCGTCATCCATACCTGTGCTTTTTCCATGATTCGCTGCCGCGGCCCATTCTCGGTATCCCCATCCAGCCGGCCAATATGAATCAGACGATCTCCCAAATGCAACTGGGTCTCAAACCACTCATCCAGGGAAGAAGGATTCTCCGCCTGTTGTAAGCCAAAACGCCTAATTTGATCTAACTGATCATTTGCTAACGCTTTTGTTGGAAATATGTATAACGCACGTTCTTCGGGATGGTTATATAAACGACTAAGAATCGGCAGGTTATAGGACAACGTCTTTCCGGATGACGTTGAAGTGACCAAGACAACATTAGAACCAGAATGGACTGCATCGGCCGTTTCTGCTTGGTGTGAATATAACTGCTTAATTCCCATTCGATATAAGGCGTCCTTAATGGGCTCCGGTGTAGATTCAGGAATATTTGCAAAAGTTGCCTCTTTGGCAGGAAGTGTATGTACATAAATCTCAGCGGCCTCTTCCTCGCCCAACTTCTTCAGCTTATCCAGTACATCTTCTGATGAAAATTCATGACTTACGACGCCAGGAATTCGGTTATCCTCACATAGTACAAATTCTTCTTTCTCTAGAGGAACGATAGCAAAACAAGACGGACAGTAAATTCCTTCTGCGAATCCTCGGAGGTTTTCAATTACGGGAGTCCAGTCTGAGCATTTAATCCCGGTTGGCGAATATTCAAGTAATCGTTGCTCCCCAACTTGGCTGATTTTATTGGAAATTTGAATTGCCTTTAGCATATTGGTGCATTCCGAGCATTTCAGAAATGCCATTACCTAATCCCTCCATCGCTAATGTCTGTTGATCCTATTTAAACATAATGATTAGACAATAGGTTGTCATCGAATATACGTTCCTGTGGAATAAAATCCCTTTATTGATAATTCGACAATATAGGCAATAAGTCCTGTGGAAATACAAAAAAACCCAAACAAAGCAACCCGCTTTGTTTGGGTAAGTTTCATTGTATATATTTTTAAAAAAACTAAAGTGATTATGATACCTGCGCTTGAGGAATCTCATTCGCTTCCTCAATACCCATCATCATTTTGTAATGTGCATGATGGTTTGTAACCTTGAATATCTTCTCGAATATATTAAGGTACCTTGCATTTGTATCTAGCGGATGTTCAATATATATATCATCGCTTGCAAAATGGGACCCATCATTTGCCCAGGATAAAAGCGATTTACATAATACCTTTTCTTCTTCTTCGAATTTTTTCAGAATATCAGCTTCACTAATATTACCAAATACTTTAAAATAGTTTTCTATAATTCTACGAATCAAGTTTTGAACCGTTGTTGTGGAACTGCTCTGTGCTGCGGATCTAAGTTCTTGCCACATTAATTCATATGAAGTTTTTATTGGATTTGTATCATAGGGCTGAGCATCTGTAACATTATTAACTTTTCTAATAATCCAGAAGGTTTCATCGTGTAATTTTCCGCCTTTTGATCGCTTTTTATCAAAGGTTACTTCCTTATGAAAGTAAACATTATGGGTTAAAACAAATAATTGAACGACATTGTTTCTATTGTTCCTAATATCATCAATAAGTTTCAAAATGAGATTGCTAACGATAAATAGTACATTACTATCCAAGCTAGAAATTGGATCATCAATCACAACTACTTTATTCTCTGTAATAAGATCTCTGTTATTGCTTCCATTCAACAGATGCATAAAATATAGGAATGTTACGAATGTTTTTTCTCCTTCACTTAAAGTCTGATTTACATCTTCTCCAGTAGATCGTATCAAACGATAATTCCCCTGATTTTGAGTATGTGCAAATTTGAAATTTGTAAAATTATACGCCTTTAACAGACGATTCATTTCATTTATGGATGGAGTTACACTTGTGATTTGTGCCTCTAAACCTTCGATTTCGGAAATTAATCTATTTTTCTCAGATGTTTTTGACGTGATACCATCTTTTATCCCGGTTATTGCATTCTTGATACTAAATTCTTTTCGTACATATTTTTCGTGATTATGCAGATTTTCATTTGCTATGAATCTCCATACCTCATCCTTTAGTAGTTGTTCTTCCTGGGCTCGGTTATCAACCAACCTGTTATGTGCTTGGATCTCCTGATTTATTCTCTCGATTTCCAGATTTATATTTTTTATAAACTCATGAACAGGAACTAAAACAATTCCCTTACTCGGCTCTTTTCGTTTTTGTTCAATTAATTCGAGATTGATTTCATTTTTCGATCTGATTAGTTCAAATTGTTGACTAATCTTCTCCTTATCGATATACGGTAATTCATTTAACAATAGGTCCTGGATTGAAGTTTCGAGATTGCTATAAGTTTCCATGTATTGATCAACATTATTTGCTAGTTCCTTCATTTCATTTTCATAAGTTTCATTAAAATATTCTTCTAATTGATGTATAAAACCATCCGGCAATGACTGTTGACAAAAAGGGCACATTCCATCTGAATTATGTACATGGTCATATCCTTTTTTTACCCAATCGCTTAAAGCCAGTCTAGAAATGAGAGCTGCGATATCGACCTCCTGCTTACCAACAATTTGTTTTTGGAATATCTCGCTTGAACAAGCAGCGTTCAGTTCATCATTTTTTATCGATTGAAGCGTTTGGATTTTCACTAAACTTCCATTAAATAATTTATTTGAACGAACACGTAAATCCTCAAAATCACATTGCTGAACTTCAAGTGAATGCGACTGTTTACATTTATTCATAAAGTTTATTTTATTATTTCTCACTCCTGAAAAAGCTTGTAAAAACTCATTATCATATTTCCTTTTTAATTCCCAGCAATCATCTATAAATTCATTTTCATTCGCGTTATATTCCTCTTCTTTATTGGACAAGTTAGTGCGCATTCTACGAATCTCTTCGTCAAACTTATCAACAAGCCTCTTCTTTTCAGTAATTTCATTTTTTATTTCAGTTGACTCCTTACCTAAGGTGAATATACCCTTGATGTTCGAATCCTGATGGAAATTTTCCTCCACAAATTTCTGGTTGTATACCAATGTTTTTAATGGCTGTGATGCCCAATCAATATTACAATCCGTGAAGTTTTCAATATTTTTCATAGCATTCGACAATGTAGTTTTCCCACTTCCATTAGAACCGTAGAAAAAATTAATTTTCTTTAATCCACTAAAGATAACACCTGAATTATTATAAGTCGCTATCTTCTTAATGGAAATTTCTTTAATCATTACTTTTTCACCCCGTAAACGTTAATTAAAAAAGGCGTAACTAAAATAGATGTCCATTTTAGTTACGCCCAGATGCAAGTAATTAAATTTGAAGTGTCTATAATCCGTAAAAACTAAGCCCCAACAACCTCAGCGTTCTTATTAATCGTATCAATAACACCGATAATTGCTCGTGCATCGTCCAGATTATTACTGAACAGTTCCGTTATACTGCCAACCGAGCGGAACGGCTCCTCTTGGAGTACGGATTTTTCAATGATACCGTTTTTAACTACATAATCGATAATCAGCTTTACAAACCGAAGTTGATTGACATTCAATCGGTTTTCTTGCAAGAATACCACAAATGCTTCATTCGCAGCCTCCTGATCAAGCCCCACGACCGTTCGCACAAGCTTAGTTACTGGTAAATCTTTATATTCCCGCTCATAATCCTCTTTGGTTCCGAGTTCTCCCCACAGTATATGTTCGAGCGTCTCCAAATCCTGTTTCGTGATCGGCTTGTTGTTGCGCAGTTTATAGATTGCTAGTTGATCCTTATTGGTTTGCAAATATTGGCTAACCTTCTTGCGGTAATTTTGCAGGTCATTGGTGTTATAAAAGCCGCGGCTCTCCTCTACAGCAAGCCATTCATCTTTGAAATTCGTATAGTAAATTTGCTGCGTTTCCCGTTCCAGGAACTTAATAAGATCCCGTAAAGCTTCACGTACTTTCTCCATTTCGAAGATGTCCGCTTCTTCCCAGAACTCTGCCGTTTGGATTTTCTCTATTACATCTCGCTGAGCGACGATTTGAGGAATCGTACCCAACTTGGAGAGTTTTTCTGCCGTTTCCATGACTTTACGAATTGGTTTCACCGATTGTGTTCCCTGAAGCTTAGCCAATTCGATGATCAGCATCATATAGTCAAACCGTTTTGCTAATTCGTCATTCTCTATAGAAACGACAAGAGGAGCTATGTACTCTTTCAAATCTCCCATATCGGTATCGGTTAGGGAAAGCCATGCAGCGTCTTGTTTATATTTATGGACATATTGGATATGCTGCCTGATGCGAAAATGTTCTTCATTCAACGCGTTCACGCTATTCTTCAGCCGATTCACCAAGTCCGTGCGATGGGCGATATACTCCGGTTCTTGATAACGCAGTTGCTGAAGTTCACGTACAATCTGGGTACGAACATTGAACAATTTCTCCGATAAAGTCTCGGTAATATTGGTATCCTTCCCTTTTGGATTTGCCCGAAAAAACTCAAAGTTGCGACAAAAATCAAAGATCAAGAATTCCCTTTTGTCCTCACCAATACCATGAAGATCTTTACATAACCGTGTCCCACGACCAACCATCTGCCAAAACTTTGACTTCGAGCGTACTTTCTTGAAAAATACCAAATTGACAACCTCAGGGATGTCTACGCCCGTATCCAGCATATCTACAGAAACAGCAATTTGAGGAAGCTTGCTCCATATGGAAAAATCATCAATCAAGGATTGATAATAATTCGTTTTGATATCAATGACCCGTGCAAAATGCCCCTTCAATGTCGGATACAGGCTATCGAATCGCTCCACGATCGCAACAGCGTGCCGGTGGTTTTTGGCAAAAATGATGGTCTTGCCCAGCTTGTCTCCGCCTTCAACCTTCAGACCCCGCTCCATAACTAACTGCAGCACCCGGTCTATGGTATCCTGGTTGAACAACCACTCATTGATCGCTGCACTGTCAATATCCCGCGGTTCCTCTTCTTCATCCTCCAAAAGCAATTCTTCGTATTGCTCTTTTTCCTCATCGGACAGATCATCGTAGCGGATGCCATCGTCCATAATCTTGGTCGTTGTTTCCACGGTACGGTAATCCACCAAATGTCCTTCCTTGACTGCTTGCTCTAGTTCGTAGGCAAAAGTCGGAACACCATTTTCCAGACGGAACACGTCGTATGTATTTTTGTCAACTTCATCTTTAGGAGTTGCTGTCAACCCTAAGAGTATGGCATCAAAGTAATCGAATATGGCCTTATATTTCTTATAGACGCTTCGATGCGATTCATCGATGATAATCAAGTCAAAATGACCAACCGTAAACAGCTTTTTGCCGTCCTTTCGCTTGGCCTCATCGATTGCGTTCATCATCGTCGGGTACGTAGAGAAAACAATTCTCGCCGTTTCCGGATTATCCTTGCTGTCCAGCAAGTTGCATAGTGTCATATCGGGCAAATACTGGCTGAAGCTGTTTTTGGCTTGACGAACAAGCGTTGTACGATCAGCAAGAAACAACACATTCTTCACCCAGTTATATCGGCTAAGCACATCAACAATAGCACTCGCGGTACGTGTTTTACCGCTGCCTGTCGCCATGACAAGTAAAGCGGTCCTCTGTCCTTTGTTTAATGCATCACAAACCGAGAGGACTGCTTCATGCTGATAAGGACGATTTACAATGGAGTTGTTGATTTGTACATCCTGCAGCGGCCTTCGGATCGAGCGCCGGTTCACGAGAAGCTGCAGCTCATCCTGACTGGCGAACCCGGATACTTGCCGACTGGCATAGTAAAGATCATCCCAGAAGTTCGTTATAAAACCGTTCGTATAATAAATGACCGGACGCTGTCCGTACCTTTGCTCCAAACAATCCGCATAAAGCTTTGCTTGCTGCTTACCTATATTGGGATCAGAACTTGTTCGTTTCGCTTCCACAACGGCAAGGGGCTTCCCGTTCTCACCGAATAACACATAGTCGGCATAACCGATCCCTTGTCCGTTTGGCATACCTTGGACTTCAAACTCTTCCAATACATTTTGCCGGAATGTCCATCCTGCAAGCTTTAGCTCGAGATCAATATAACGTTTGCGGGTCTCATATTCACTGATTTGATCCGGCGCAAAGTCATACTCAAGGGTATTCTGTGCTTTGCGTTCTGTCAGCAGCTTCCGAAGCTCTTCGTTTTCTTTAATCAGATCTTCCAGCTTACGGTCCTTTGAACCTAAACGGTCGTATAAGTCCTGGAGTTCCTGAGGTCTCACTTTCTCTTGGCGCTTGTTCTCTTCCAACAGGAGTTGTTCATCAAAGCTTCTCGCGGTATACTCGACCGAATAGCAATAATCAATCCAGCAGATAAAGTTATGCAGGTTACGAAGTGACAGAATTGCTTCGCCGCGGCTGATCGTCGCATTCGAATGTACAGCGGCATTGCCTAGCTTCGTGATATATTTCAGCTGAGGTAACATGGATTGATCGATTACGCGGAGAAAAGTTACATCGTGAATCAAGCTTGACAGATTGTCTTGATAGGGAACCTTCAAGTCGCTATCATAGGTAAACAGCCATTTTACAGCAAGCTCCAAAGCCCGTCTGCACAGGATAGCACTGGTCGCCGGACTGACAACCAATGCTTTCTCCGCCTCTACACATGCACCTGCAAAGCTGGCATATGTTTTATTTGCACTGAGAAATCCAAAATTTGATAATTGTACATCGCTCATCTAGACCTCTACACCGTCCTTCACTTTCAATTCGCCCTTAAAAGCTTTTTGAAGTAGTGCTTGGAAGTTGGATTCTAGGTGTTGGAGTTGCGTAAGGTGTTTTTTCTTTTCTTCAAGGATTGCTTTAACCTTTCTTTCATAACTATCTTGCAGTTCCCTTGGCGGAATTAAAATAGTGATGTTCTGCAATTCCTGCGCGTTAATATTGGCCATCCCAATGATATTTTTACACATTTCTTGTAACACTTTCTTACCATGCTTTGAATTTAAGTAACCTGAAATAAAGTAAGGATTGCCTGCGTCATTTGTCTTTACTCGAACTATATAACCGGCTATAGCCATTTTTTCATCACTATCAAAAACGGCCGTTTTTCCAACTAATTCTTTACTATTTGTACGGTTAAACAGTAGATCGCCTCTTTGTACCAGATACTTTTCCTGTTCTTTATCGTCCAAATCAATATATTTAAGATTACTATAGTCCATATAACCTTGATAAGTAATGTTATTCATACGCAAGTACGGAAATTGACCCGTACCTTCATTAGCTTTTTTACTAGTTCCGTACTTAGCTTCAATAATTAAGTCTCTTATTATACCTATTGGATAACCCATTTGATTTATTGTTGGATCACCAAACATATCCAAAAACACAGCTTGAACCAATTCGTCAAACTTGGCTATTGCTTGTTTGCGTTTGTCGATTAAAGCTTGGGCTTTATCTAGTAAATATGCAATTTCTTTTTGTCGATCATACGAAGGTAACGGGACTTCAATATCTTCTAAAACTTTCTTATGAATATGCGGAATTGTTGCCCCAGTGCAATTATCTCTTAGATAAGAACTCTTTGATCGAAGAAACATTGCTATATATGGAATATAATTATCGGAATCCCGTGGTCTTAATACAGCTAATGTACTGCCTATAATTCCCGTGAGATTATAGCCAACTGTTCCCGCATTGGCGCCGTCCCATGCAATCAATACATCATTACTTGTTACGTATACGCCATTATCAATTTTGTTTACCATTTTAATGTTGTTGTCATTTCGTAGGTCTTCAATCTGTATATAACGAACCATCTCGTTCGCAGCATTTGCTTGAGTATCTTCATATTTTTTTCCTTTAGCAATTGTAAATAAATCTCCAATCCTTCTAACTCTCACCCTAGCAGCGCCTCCAGTTCCTCGAGACCTTCAACGATTTCTTCCTCTAGTTGCTTGATCGAAGCCAGAATAGCTTTCGGGTCCTCGTACTGAACTTCCTCATACTCTGTTGCCTTGTAGCGATTAATACTGAGATCATAGGCATTGGAGCGAATCTCATCGACCGGAACCAGGAACGATTTCTCCGTGCGTTTACGCTCTTTCTCTGCATCCCAATTACCAAAACGCCCAACAATATCGGGGATATCATTCGCCTCAATCGGATTCCGCTTATCATCTAGCGAGTAACCATCCGCCTTCATGTCATAGAACCAAACGTGATCTGTCCCGCCTGCACCTGTTTTGGTAAAGATCATAATAGCTGTCGAAACCCCAGCATACGGCTTGAAAACCCCGCTTGGCATTGAAATAATTGCTTCAAGTTTGTGATTCTCAACAATTTCCTTACGAATATCTTTATGAGCCGTACTGTTCCCGAATAAAACACCGTCCGGTACAATGGAAGCGCAGCGTCCCCCAACTTTGAGCATACGTAGGAACAGAGCAAGGAACAGCAACTCCGTCTTTTTTGTGCGGGTCACACGCAATAAGTCCGCTGCTACCGCATCCGCATCAAGCGACCCTTTAAACGGCGGATTGGCTAAAATTAGCGTATATTTGTCTTTGTCGGTATTATTTTCATTCAGGGAATCGCGATATTCGATATTCGGGTTATCCACTCCATGAAGCAGCATATTCATGGCCCCGATGCGCAACATCGTACGGTCCATATCGAAACCGTAGAACATATGATTGTTGAAATGCTCCTTCAAACCCTGAATCAGAAATAGATCGGCATGATGGTCACGCAAGTATTCTCCTGCAGCAACCAGAAAACCCGCCGATCCTGCTGCCGGGTCACAAATGATATCTTCCGGAGTCGGCTTCATCAAAGCAACCATCATTTCGATAATGTGTCTCGGAGTCCGGAACTGTCCGTTCGTTCCAGCTGTAGCTACCTTGGATAGCAGATACTCATACAAATCCCCGTTAGTATCTCTATCCTTCATGTCAATCGTATCGATGCCTTCGACAATGCGTACAAGCATATTCGGAGTCGGGATCATAAAGATGGCATCACCCATGTATTTGGCATAGGCTGAATCCTTATCTCCGTGAAGCGTCTTGATGAAAGGAAACACTTCGTTCGAGACAACATCATACATCCGCTGAGGATCGAACAATTTAAATTGACTCCAGCGTAAGTGTTGCTTGTCACTTGGAAATAATTCGGTAAAAGGTAACGACAGCAGCACGGATTCATTTTCCTTACGCGTTTCCGCTTCGTCCAGTCCTTTAATGAACAACAAATATGTAAACTGTTCGATCACACTTAATGGGTTAGTGATTCCGCCGGTCCAAAATGTCTCCCAAATCCGGTCTACTTTTTGCCTTAATTCACCTGTAATCATAACGTTCTCCTCTGTATGTAGATTCTTGTCTAATTATACAACAGACTGCCCTAATGTGACATATTTCTGCAGACTAACAAAATATAATCCTGCTTCCTTCACCCGATATCCGAACGTCTCAGACCAAGCCAAAGCATACGCCTGAACTTGAGGCGCATAGAAATGGACAAACTGCTGCAATTTGCCTTCGTCAAGCTGATCGGTCTTGAAGTCGACGATCACCCAGCCATCCTCTTCTTCAAAGGTGAAATCTATTACACCTTTCACCAAGAGATTTAAGCCGTTATTGGATTGTTGCGTCAATGCCGCGGCGGCTGTTTCGAACATCTTTTGCTCGGTTGCGGGATAAGGCGTTGCCTCCCCATTTCTCTGATGCATCATGGTCGGGATCTCAAACAACCGTTGCTTAGCTTGCTGACTACGTTGCCAGAGTCCACTTTCCAGCACTTCCCGGAGTGTTGGCAGAGCATCTCCCGCATCCTCCTCTGCAACCCCTTCGAACTGGCAGAGATATTGAACGTACGCAGGCAATTCACTCATCGGAAGGCCTTTTCCGACCGCCTCAAGTCCCTTATGGATTACACTGCCGAATGATTGGCCCCTCCCAATGGCTGACCACTCCGGCGTGTCGGCCAAGTTCTTCGTCAGCCCGGTAACGGTTGCTTCCGCGTAAGTAGGCTGGCGCAGCTGATGGAACACCTGCTCCCTCTGAGCCAAGTATGCTCCCAAATCAATAGATGAGATATCTCGCTCCATCTCCTCATCACACTCTTCAGTCCCTACATCCGTTTCCGGAACATCTAGCTCCCGGATTTGATCCATCCCCTCCATTAGCGAGCTCCACGGGCATTTCGCCGGCTGCTCAGGGTAGAGGCTGACAACCAACATTTGTTTTGCTCTTGTCGCCGCGACATAGAGAAGACGATCCCGCTCCGCATGCATGAAGGCTCGTTCCCGCACGCTCATCGCTTCCCAGCCGACCGGCTGGGCAATCGTTTCTTTCTGAAACCCTTTCGATTGTTGGATCAGGAAATAGCCCGCGGCCTCTGTCTCCGAACGATCAACAAACTGGTCAGCGTTATGATCCTTTTCGCCACAGGGACAAGCTAGAAATACGATTGGCGCTTCAAGCCCTTTTGCCTTATGCACGTTCATGATCCGTACCGATTGCCCTTTGCCTGTGTAGAGACTGGCGTTTTCCATACCTTGGCTCTCCCGAATGGCCGAAATCGCATGCGCCAGTTCATGCCAATCCGATGCGAGCATGGCGTCACGCTGCAATCGCTCCAACATCTTAAGCAGTGTTCCCGATCGATTTGCCCCTGCCTCTTGTATCGTGGAATAAGGCAAGAGACCGGTATCCTCCAAAAGGCGGTACAAGGCTGCCCATGCAGGCAATTCTTTCACCCAGCCAACATATTCCCGAAGTTTCCGGCATGCAGATGCAACTCGATTCTCTTGTTCGGATGACTCCTCTGGCAGCCGATAGATCGACCACGCATTCCCTAGAGCACGATACGCAATCAGCTCCTTGTCGCTAACACCGAATAGTGGTCCGCGCAATACACTCAGCATCGCTACTTGATCGAACGGATCGGCCAGGTAGAGGACCAATTGTCCCAGCGTATGAAGTTCGGGATATAGAGCGGAGCTTCCGACGGTTTCCGCGGCAACGCCCCTTTTCTCCAGCTCTTCCGCGTATAGATGCAAATAATGTCTCGTTCTTGTCAATATAAGAAAATCGCTGGGCTGTGCCTCTCTGAGTACCCAAGATGTACCATCTCGCTCCTGAATGTGCAAATTTCCATCACGGCAAGCCCACTCGATGTATGCGGCAATACGCCGTGCGTCAACCGCCGCTACTTCCTCCTTGCCTCCGGGAATTTTCGGGTAAGTGAGTGCATAAACCCCGTGACCCGCGCGCTTATTCCCCTTTGGATTCGGTATATTCGTTTCCATCCGGACATAAGCGGCTTGAACATCGGTCTCCCGAACGGGAAGCTTGCCGACAAATTGCCCGTTCACAAAATCGCCGATCGCATCGACGGACCGGAAATTGCTGGTCAAGTGAAGCACATCTCCACATGCTTGAATCCGCGATTTAACCTCGTTATAGATGGAAATATCCGCGCGGCGGAAACGATAGATGGACTGTTTCGGGTCGCCCACGACGAACAAGGAGCCAGGCTTTGGCGTAAGCTTCCGCCAATTCCGTTCATTCGGATCATCGCCGGCACCCGTTAAGAGAAACATCATTTCCGCTTGGACCGGGTCGGTGTCCTGAAATTCGTCGACCATTAGCCGTTGGTAGCGCCCGGCGAAAAACGCGCGAACCTCCGGGTAATCACGCAGCAGACGGCATGCATACATCAGAAGATCTTGAAAGTTCAGCTTCCCTGCCTGCAATCGCCGTTCTTTGCAATACTCCAATGCAGGCAGGACAAATTGAATGACCTTGGGATACAGATATTCCCGCCACGATTGAAGGAAGGGGAACAGGACCGTGATTTGCCAATCGTGAAAACGTTCGGAGGTGGCTTTGGCTTGCTTCTTTTCCGTCCATTTGTACTGCTTCACATCCAGCTTGAAGTCAAACATCTTCGCAAGCGTTAGTATCAACATATCGTCCTGTCCATCCGTCAATCGCAGCATGCGAGTAGCAGTTCGCAGTTTTGCCTGAAGATTATCCCACCCTTTTTCCGGTTCAACTGTCGGTAGAAACCTGTTGGCTTCTTCGATCATAGGAAGCAGGGAGAGCCGGATGAGATTGAAATCAGGACGATGAACCGGTTCGCAAGGGATTTGGAGATCCGTAAAAAGGGATACCCGATCATAGACATTCTTCAGGATGCTGACGTCGATTCCCACCTCGGCAAAGGAGGCAAGTGCTTCACTATCTTCCTCCTGCAGCTGAATCAGATATTCATCCCAGCATTGATCGTGGAACGCGCGATTCATTTCATCATCCATTTCTTCGAAAGAAGGGTCCAATCCGGCCTCAATCGGTCGCTCGCGAAGCATGGAGGAACAGAACGCATGGATCGTTCCAATGAAGATTTGGTCCAGATTGGCCAACGCTTCTTCCGTTCGTTCTCTAGTTTCTCCTTCAACATCAGCCGTTTTCTGCTCTAAAGCAATGCGGAAACGCTCCTTCATCTCATCCGCCGCTTTATTCGTAAAGGTGATCGCCGCAATATGCTCCATCTTCGCCGTTCCGGACTCGATGAGTGCCAGCAATCTGCCGACCAAGCTGGTTGTCTTTCCCGAGCCTGCACCGGCTTCTACCAGAAAGGTCGTGTTCAGCTCCTCCAATATCCTCTTTCTAGCTTGTTGATCGGATGGTTCATTCAATGTTCTCCACCTCCAGCAGCGTGTGCAACAGCTCCGAATTTGCTTCATCCTTTCGCTTATGGGCCATCATCTCTGCGTGCTCTCCGCATACAGCCGCATAGTCGCAATATCGGCAGACCGCAGGATTTGAAGCGGGAATAAACAATCCCTGTTCCATCGACGAAAGGATTCCTCGGATCACCGCGGTGACTCGATTCCGTTCGGTTTGCGAACGTGCAATCACTTGCCCGTGCCCCCGTTCGCTTGGAAAGACGTAAGACGCTTCAAGCACTTTTGCATCAGAATCCACACCCGTTTGCCGAATCCAAAGCTCCGTCCCCATTGCGTAAAGCGCATGTTGCAGCTGCGTGCCGCCTGCGAACATGCCATTTTCCTTGTAAGGCCGAGGACTGCCGGTCTTATAGTCGATAATTCGATATTGATGCGGCGCAACTTGATCGATCCGGTCGACGATCCCGCGCAGCGTAATCGCCATGTCCTCGCCAAGCTCAAGGTGCAACGGCTGGCCGTCCACGATGAGCTCTTGTTCGAAAAACCGGGGAGCCGTCTTAGCCTGCACTTCCATGCGATAGAATACTTCAACATCCCGGAGCATCGCTTGCCGTTCCCTCTCAAACACATGAGGGCTCGGTGCCGGAATCCGCTCGGCATACAAGAGAATCGTCTCCTCAGCAATACGAAGCAAACGGGCATGATCGTGTGTAATAGGCATGACTTTACTTGCGCTGACTTCCGTCATATAACGACGATAAACCTCGTGCAGCAGCGAGCCTCTTTCATTCGGCTTCAGCCAGGAGGTACGATCAAAAGTCACCTGATCTTTCACGCGAATCCTGAGCACATATTGGAAAAAGTACCGCATCGGACATTCCGCGTACTTCTCCAATTGACTTGCGCTAAGCGTCCGTTCGTCTCGGCCTTTCCAATAATCAGTCCATTCATCCCCCGCTATATATCCGTCATGCTCCGTCACTTGCGAGCTGCCACGCGCCTCGAGTGCAAGTCTGCCTTGACGAAGCGAAGGATAGACCGATTCGATGAAGGATTGCCGGTCCCTCATAAGGTTTACATTCGCATGGATTTGTCGGAAGACATAATGAGAGCCGTCTAATGGCAGTCCATTTAGCTCAGTAGAGGATGGCTGTTCTACATCCAAATACCCGACAGGTTCGCCTAAGCTTCGGTGCAACATCTCATAGTCCGCATTCGTTTCTCCGGATACTTTTCGGAATACCTGAAGAAGTTGAAAAGCCGGGCTTGCTGTCGCTCCTTCTGCCAAGTCATACGACGAGAAGCTAAATGTGATATTGCCGCTTATCATCCCAAGCCGACCATCACGAAGGCGTTGCCGATCTCTTTGTCTCTGCACGGCTGTTTGAAGCCCGGCACCGATCCGTCTGCACTCTTCATCGAGAAGCATGGGATTTTGCCTGATATTCCCGGACCACGAATGTTCATCCATCCCGAGAAGAAACGTCTGTTTTCTCCCGCTGTTCCCCCCGTTCGACAAACTCGATATGTACAGGAATCCGGGCTTGGGTAACCGTTGCACCCCGACTCGAAGTTCCTGCAGCATGTCTCGGGCATACAAGAACATTTGCTGAAACGGCATCGAGTCCGGAACAGGACATTCCTGCAGTTCTTTAGCGATACCTTTCATTTCTTGCAGGACGATCGCATCCTCTTCCGTTCCGCATACACCAAATCGATCCAAGATGTTAACTAGCCATCCCCAGATTCCCTTAGGAGAGGAGAGCGCCGCTTCGTCAGGAAACAATTCTCCCAGGAGGTTTGTCAGATGCTTCTTGATCTCGTCATCCCGCTGTTGTTGTTCCGTCCGCTCCCATTCTTCGGGTTTTTCATCTGAATCCCCTTGGGACCGAACATGCCCTGCCACCAGCAACTTGATATACCGTTCTTTCCCCCAGCCGATTCCGCTTTTCTCCAGGGCTCGAATACAATCTGCATTCGTTATTCTTTGGTCACGATCGGAGAACGTGATCAATTGCTGCTGCAGCATCAATACGAGCTGCCGCACCTGATAACCGGACTCCAACCAGTTCAGCAGAAAATGTGCGGCTCTTCCCATTCCGGATGTAATCACAGGCAGCCCGTCTGCAAAGGAAGAGGGAAGACCGAAAGAAGCACACATGGTCGAAATAACCAACGCATATTCTTCATCCGGGACGATCATCTCTACTTCATCCAATGGAATCCTACACTGAATGATTCGTCTCAATGCTTCGCGAACCTCCGCCAGCCTTCCGGTCGCATGATAGAACTGAACCTCTCCGAACGGCATTGTGGATTGGACGTCAGTGAAGGAAGAAACCGCTATAATCCTCGTCATCCGTCCGTTTGACAACCGCTCCAACATTCGAGCGGAAACCGGTGAAAGCGGCATAGGGTCTGGCAGAATAAGCTCCACGTTTTCCGGCAATTGGGTTGGTAAATGCGACAAAAGGCCGGGGAAATCGGTCCAGCTCCGCTGATTCAGAAAGCGCTCATACGCTGACAGCACCTTTCTGACATAGATGCCTTTTTGCTGGCTCAAAAATTGATCGCTTCGCAGTTCTTCTGCTTTCACCCCGGCACGGCGTAAATCCATAATGGCTTGGTGAACATGCATGGCAATACCGGGCTTTACTTGATCCATGGAGATGTAGGAATCCGGCTCGGAAGCCATTTGTTCCATGACATCATGGATAATCCAGAATGAACGCTGCTCCCCGATTAATGTCATCCCTTGTTTATACAGGAAGAACTGAACCTGACTTCTTACAAAGGATTGAACCGTTTGGACCTCCACGTTCATAACCGGCCCTAATTCCCGGCATATTCGCATAAGCCAGGACTGTCCTTCGACGTAGGAAGGAGCAATAACAATTTTGCGGCGAAAAGGCTCTTTACGGATTGCATCATATAAACGTTCTAGAAATGTACCTTCTACTTTCACAAGGGACACCTTCCTTTCGGTTAAACGCACATTTGCACTTACTGCCCATACAACTGTCCCCAACGTTGCAGCTGTTCCTTAAACTTTTCCCGCACAGATGCAGGTTCTAGGATCTCCGCCGAAGGTCCGTACTGAACCACCCAATTCATAAATTCGCGCTCGTGGTTGACGGTTACTTCGAATAATAAGCTGCCGTCTGGCAGATCGGTCATCTTCGGTCTCACGAACAATTCTTCTTCCTTTACATAGCGGGCGACATCCGGATGGAATTTAATCTTGAAGGTGATTAAGGAATCCCCGCGTTCAATAGACCAGGTGTGTTTCATGTACTGCGCGATGCTGAAATCGCCCTTGTCAAAATGATTTCCTGTCAGCTCTACATGCCGGAAACGGCTGGCGCGAAATGTGCGAATCTCCCGCTTGGCACGACAATAACCGATCAAATAAAACCGCTGATCCCTTGGAACCAGGTAGTACGGATCAATTTCGCGCTCCGTCAATTCATTCCGGCTCTGGGTATGATAAACAGCCCTGATCGTCTTGCAGGCGATAATCGCTTCCATGATGGGCAGCAAAAAGTTGGCATTGTTCTCCCGATAAGCCGGGGTGCCCATTTGGATCATGTCCGCGACATTTTCCAATGTATCGTACCGCTTCCGGGTTTCTTTCACATGCGTAGCCATCACCTTGTCGTAGGCGGATTCAAAGCCTGGAGGCAGTTTGCTGGTGTCCAACACGGAAGGCAGGACAGAAAATACCAACGCTTCCTGTTCCGTGAAATTCAGCGGATACATGGCGAAATTACCGACAAAACGGTACCCTTTCCCATACCCCTCGTTCGTGATCGGTGCGATTAAATCCAATATCCTCAAGTCTCTGTAAATCGTTCGATCCGTTGTCTCACATTTATCTGCCAGCTCTTTGGCTGAAATCCCCGGATTGGCTTGAATGGCAAGTAGCATTTTAAAGAGTCGTATCACTTTATCCGTCATATTATAGCTCCCATCGTGGCATATGGAATGTAAATGGTTATCATATTGGGATTCTACTTTTTACCTAGTTCTTCCTGCCTAGACAAGGAGAAAACACAACGTCCTCTGTCGTTTTGATGATGTACATTTCCTCTATGCCCGGTGTAAGTTCAACAATGGCTGTATCCTTCACGACAAATCGCACCATACCGCAAACATGTTGTTCAAATCGATCATAAATCCGTCCGGCACTCCGGCATCCTTTCGGTACGGTATGCGGACTGTTGGCGACATAACCGATTTTGCCCAATGGGATCATATCCACCTTTATTGCTTCATGGTCATGCGGATTATCCGGGTCTTTGATTAAGTGAACGATTTGACCCGGCTTTAGGAAATCAGCTCCGTAATAGTGCTGCGTGCCCGTAACGGCGACATAGATCATTTGGTCCACTGTACTCACTCCCGTATGTCTTTCCTCCATTATGACGAATCAAAGAGACAAGAGATTGTCAGCGAATGTACGTTCTAATTTTTTTTAACGTGGGGGCATTGACAACAAGTCCTACTATCTTTTATAGTATGAAACATAGGCAGAGTCATAGGCAGAATTTTCCCCTGTTATGCGGGATGCGGAAAGTTCCTCTGCTGAATTCTTAATAGTTCAACTGTTAATGAATATAAGTTTCTGGCATACGCGAAAGGGATCCAATTTTTCCACAGGTAACTGTGGTATTTTGGGTCCCTTTTTTGTTTTTCTATGCCTTTTTGAAAGAGGTAATGTTTATGGGGCTTGTTTCACCTAAGGTAATCAAGTGTTTTAAAGGCAATCATTTTCAACATAATGTTCAATCTGCAATTCGGGCTCTTGCTGCAAGTAAAGAATCAAAAACAAGTGGAATGAATACTTCAAAAGTTAATCATGCTTCAAAACGTTAATAGCACTGTTGTTACCCATTTTCGAAGCGGTAATCTCGACAGTAGCTTTCGACTTCAAAATTTCAATTGCTGACAAGAGTGACTGTTTATGATTATCCCCATAAATGACTCTAATTTTGGTTGGTACTACCTTTGCCACTTTCTCACCTCAGTCTTATTAGCTTTTTGAAATCAAATTAAGGAGGTCCCGACATGGATAAAGATTCCAAAAACGCAATTAATGAATTAATTAGCAACCAGAAGCCACAAAACGAACTGTGGAAAGGAACAGAATTATTTCTGTGGAATGCTTCTTCCACAGAAGAATTTATAAATGGAATAAAAAATCCTCACGATGTGCATCTTACAACTGACGCCGTATGGGACGTTAGTAAGAGCAAAGTGAGGAACATTATGGATACATTATTTAATTATGAAGGTTATGACAACTCCACTGATCTGCCCCACACTAAAGGGAACATCGCTGATTGGTTGTGGGAAAACAGAGTTCAGCCAAGTATCAAATTGGACAAAGTGAAAAATTATTTTAAACGGATTCAGACATCAAAGGCACCGATCGAACTTTACGGCTTCTACGAGGAAGCACTGGAATTTCAACAACAGATCTCTACATACATTAAAAAGCCGATTTGGCAGCTTAACGATCTTGATATTACAGAAATAAACTTTCAGTATTGTCTGAAAAACGTCAATTCAGACATAAAGAAATTCTTGCTCAACCAAATCGCTAAATTGTACTTCCCAGGAAGAAGATTCAATATTGTCAAGCAAAACAAAAGGATCCTCTCTAAACTAGCCGATCATGAACTGCATCCCTATTTGAAAAACTTCAATGACCAAATTCAATCAGAAGGTCGTTCCGGAGGATATATAAAAGATATTAACCGCGACGTAATGTTGTTTTTAAACTGGCTTGTTAACAATTACGCTAGTTTCAATGATTTCTCACCGAATGCAATACCTGTTTGGTTAATCGAAAGAGACCATATTTTAGAGTTTGAAAATTACCTTAAACGTTGCCATTCAAAAGGCCTTTACAGCGAAATAACGGTTAGCAATAAATTCTACTGTGTGATTTCGTTCTTTAAGTATCTGTATGACAACAGAATTATCCCAAAGAATATCGGTTCAATAAGAGGAATATCAGCACAGAGGTATCTTCATCGTGATATCCCCAATAAAGATCAATTATCAGATTTCTTCAATACTATAGCTAGATACTCGGATGATCCTGAGTATGATACAGCTTTTTTTGGATCCTTGCTGCATCTCGGACTACGATTCTGTGAAGCCGAGCGTCTAAATTGGGAAGATATTAATTTTCAAGCAAGGATAATCAAAATCCGGGGTAAGGGCAAAGCTGGGAAACCTGTACCCTTACACTTGCCGAAAAAACTTTATCAATATTTAGAATCCCTATATAAAGTTCGTACGGACGAGAAATCTGTCTTTAAGGGAAGACAATCTAAAAAAGTTTTATACGGAAAAATGTTAGATAAATACAAGTTATACTCTTTGATATCCGGTTGGACATTCCCCGGAGGTCTTCATTTGTTCAGGCACACATTTATCACCAAACTGAGTCTTAGAAAAAACGTACATCCGCAAATCATCAAACGTCTAGCTCGACATACCAGACTTGACACGACCTCAAAGTATTTACATAGGCAAAATCAAGAACTTAATGATGCAATGCAAAAAATCGATTCTATATGGAGATGATTTCATGTTCAAGGTAGAAGGTAACTCACCTGTCGCTAATCTGATGGTCCACTTGCAGAAACTTGCTGCGACCAACAGTCATGATCATATGAGACAAGCTTTAGAAAGAAGCAATCTTATTTTCGTTGAAGAACCAAAGGAACGGAAAGATGTAACGTTTGAGGAAGCCGTAAATTGGTACTTACAAAGCTCTGAATTCGGACGAAAGAGTGAAGCTACTCAAAAGACATATCGTTCTGAATTGAACCAGTTTGTTTCATATGTCGATTCGCTGCCGGAAACTCCATCTTTGCTTTCATTTGAGAAGAATCCCAAAGTACTACTTGATTACCTTAAGCCAGTTAAAACCCAAAATACGCGATCAAAAAAAGCTTCATTTTTAAGGGACTTTTTCACTGTTACCTTCACACGATTCTTTGAAATAGATATTAAAAAGATCAAGGAAACCTTGATAGTTGACGTTGAGTTTGATGAAGATCTTCCAAAGGCTTTTACGAAAGAACAAGTAGAGGAAATTATAAACTTATCGCGGCTGACCAACGATGGTTTTAGAAACTTTGTCATCTTATGGACTTTTCTTGGCAGCGGTATTCGCCTTAACGAGTTGACTCAACTTCAAATCGGGGATATTTGCTATAATTCTCAGAATATAAAAGTTCGTGTTAAGGGGAAAAAGCTTCAAAAAGTTCCTCGGCGGATTACAGCTACATCATTAGAGCTTCTTAGAAAATATGTAAGTTTTAAATACGGGTCACTTAAGAGTCAGCCTAATTATACTGATTTGTATGTTTTTTCAACGGATAAGGGAGTTACCCCTATCAGTGATAGTACAGTCCAAAAGATGTTAGATGGGTTAATTTCTGAGGCACAGACCATTTCTCCAGATGAGAAAGAGCGATTATCTGTCCATTCTTTACGTCATTCTTTCGCATTGTTCGCTTTAGAAGAGGGCGTGGATCTTGTCAGTATTTCGAAACTCCTTGGCCATAAATCATTAAAAACAACAACCATTTATTTGCAACTCTTTAACAGCATGCTTCTACAGGCAATCGAAAAACATCCTTTCGCTCGCTCGTTAGCGGCAAATTTATTTGATTGAGGTGGAGACGGAATGACGCCCTCTGGAATTGTATTCGACTCTATTTATTTTAAAACTTGGAGTGAACACTCTGGCTTAAAGAAACCAGCATGCTCAGCAACCAAAAAGGTTCTCGCCACACTTCAGGAATTTCTTTTGGAGAACGGTTTCGAAGGCAATCTAGATTTTGACCGATTCACATATTATGTTGAATCAAATGATTTTGAACCGATTAACAAATCGTTCATTGATCAATTTGTTCAGTATCTTATATCATCAAATCCAGGGCTTTCAAATAAAACCATTTACAATAAAATTAGTTCATTAAAGAGCTTTTTCAACTTTCTTGATCGAGTAAATATGATAAGCCACAACCCCATGGCCCATTATACAAACAAATATTATGAACGAAATATAAATATTAATTTCTTGACTGAGGTTGAGTGTAAAGACCTCCTGAAAGCAGCCCTTCTAGAGGAGCCCTTCTCCAAATATTACTATCTGTTGATTTGGACAGCCATTACAACCGGACTTAGAAACAATGAAATATGTTGCCTTTCATTTGAGCAGATCAACTTTCAAAATAATATGGTGATAGTTAACAAAGGTCAAAAAACAAATGCTAAGGGGGTCGCCATTCCTGGGTTCCTAGCAAACGAACTGAAACACTTCAGACAATATAAGGAGACCATTGAAGAAGATTTTAGTCCATATGTATTCTCAAGAAAAAAACGTAAACTCTATAATAATCAAATGGTATCTATAGTCAGATCTATATCAGAAAAAGCCGGGATTAATAGAAGGGTCATTCCCCATGATCTCAGAAGAACTACCGGATTTCTGATGCTTAAAAGTGGTGCAAACTTGAGAGCAATTCAACAACAATTAAGGCATGAGTTGTTAGGTACCACGTTGGAGTACCTCCCCATTTCGGTTAGTTTGATATTAGACGAGGATTAAAAAAATGCCCTTCCAATGCTGAATTGGACAGGGCATTCATATCGTTTGTAGGATTAATCTATGGCAGTTAAATGTCTCCAAGCCATCTCGATATGTGTATCTTTAAAGACATTCTTCTTCCTTTCATTCCAGGCTTTAAAATGATCAATCGCAATCTTCACATTATCTCTGGAATCAGGAAAATGCTTAATAATCCAATCGGTCGTAGCTAGCAATTCAAGTCCGTATGGGGTTTCGTAACCTTCAATTATTTGTTTGGTATGCTGAAGCCTTATTTCCGTGCTCCCATCATTTAATTGACTCAGAAAGCCTTCAGCTTCCCTTGTTACTTCAGGTAAAAGATAAATCTCCGCATCCCGATTTCGATCTCCATATCCCCGTATATAATGCCCTTCAAGTCTTTGAAGAACATGATTTAAATTGTCAGCATACGGTCCAAACTGAGCTTTAACAAATCTTAGCTTTAAATCCTCTCCACTCTCTTGCAAAAAGTAAGCAAGTTTCTGTATTTCCAACATTGACAGTTTGTAGCCCGGTGCAGCATAGAGATTCATTAGCATTATAAGTAAGGCTCTAGCACGAGTTAACTTCGGCTTTTCGGTTCCAACACGCATTTTATCAGGCTCAGGACTTCCAATTGGCGGGTAAACCATAAATAAAACCTCAGGAACTTTCAATGCCGCTTCCTCAATTAGTGGCCGAACGTCTTCCCAGTTCAAACCACCATTACCGCAGCCTAATGGAGGGATTGCTACTGATCTAATTCCATACTCCCGAATTATCTCAATAAAATCAATTAATCCAGACTGTATGTCTTCAATCTTTGACTTTCCTTTCCAATGACGCTTTGTTGGAAAGTTAATGATGTATCGAGGATTAAACATAGACCCTGTATCAACAACAAACATTTTACCTGGCATAACCATATTATTTTTGCATGCTTTTTCGTACTCTTTAAAATTATCAGGATAAGCCTGTTTAAATTGAAGTGCTATCCCCTTACCCATTACTCCTACACAATTCACCGTGTTTACTAAAGCCTCGGCCTCGGATTCCAACAAGTTACCTTTCTTATACTCAATCACAAACTCACCACCTTAGTAATACCATTCTCTGCGTACCTCAACAGGTATATTAATCGAGTTATTACGCAAAATTTTAAGTGCCTCACCCTTGTAAGTTTCATTAATTACACCAATTTCAAGTATAGAGTCAATGGGAAAAAACTCAAAAGCCAAGAACTCCGCCTGCCGTTTCCGTTTTCTGTCAGGATATTCAGTAGTATCATACCAATATTGGGATCTCATTATTCCCCAGTCAATTTGCTCTAAATCAACCGGGTCATTGTAAAATTCGGAATAACTCATGATCGCATGTCCATCTGTAAACACGAATGGGATTTTCTCTGATAACACTTGTTGTACCGTTGATACCAAATATATAATTTGATTTTGACCACCTTGATACTGTGGCACATTTCCTTGATTAATTGTATACAACATTGGTGACCGCGGCGCAAAGTAAAAAGGAACATAATCATGTAGATTACCGTATGGATGTATTGGAACTTGTTTTTCCGAGCGTCTAGATTGAATTTGCTCATAAGCAATATTCACGAAAGAGCTTTCGTGCTCGTGTAATTGGTTTATACAAACGAGACCATTATTGTTAAGGATCGAATGTAAATTCCCAATACTCGTTATATGATAAATAAATGTTGGATTCGGCACCATTTAGCTACACTCCATGTCTAATCACGTTAGAGTGTTATTTCGACAAAGGAAATGAATTTCCTCCCAGGTAGCAACAGAATATATGTTCGTATTTATTATATTCGAATGATTTAATCAAGTCAAAAGTTACTGATGATGTTATTCAAAGAATTTAACTCGGAATTACTCCATGTCATCAGAAATATGTAATTCACGTTGACACACATCACATTTAACAATTAGATATGTGCCTAAGCCCGAGGGGATAAAAGTAAAAGCGAATTTAGCCCCGCTTACGTCAACTGCTTTACATTGGTCCCATTGATTAATACTTTTCATGATTTCTTCACTTATTGAAAATGTTATCGCTGTTCTCGATGGTTCATTTTTCTGAGTACAATCACCCATATCGTCTAAATTAGTGTGATCAGGGTTTTTGGGATCAAACTCTCTTTGAACTGCCTTATGTAACTCAACGATTTCTTTAGCAAAGTCAAAAGTATTTAAATAAAAACCCCATATTTCTAAGATATCGTTTGAAAGTCCATCGAACATCATTCTTGCCTCTGCCTCAGAGTAATCCATCTTTTTTAGTTCTTCAATAACACCCATGAAATAATGCTTGTACATTTCACTTTTTGATTTCTCATCTTTCATTTTCCGCAACCCTTTCCGTACCCACAAGTATTCAAAAAGCCACATGCTCTGATGTGGCTTCATAAGTAATAAGCCTTTCTTTAATGCAACACTTATGACATTAGAATCTCGTTCTCGATGCAGCGGGCGGCGAATGTCGCCAGCTTCGTGCCCTTGCCGGTCTGGAAGCTTTCGATCGCCTTGATGAGCCCGATCGTGCCGATCGAGATGAGATCCTCCGCGTCCTCGCCTGTATTGTCGAATTTTTTGACGATGTGCGCGACGAGCCTCAGATTGTGCTCGATGAGCAGATTGCGCGACTGCTGGTTGCCCTCGGCCATCAGCTTCAGATGGCGGAGCTCATCCTCCTCCTGCAACGGCTGCGGAAACGCATTGTTTTTGACATAGGACACAAGCAGGCTGAGCTGCTTGATGAACAGGGCGATTGCGGCAAAAAGTCCAGGCATTTCGGAGGCCACCCCCATGCGGTACTACCGTCTCTGCCAGGGGCAGGCGGTGCAGATGTACGGTTAGTTTATGTGGGCGGCCGCCCAGAAGTGCCTGTACTCCGCCATCGAGCCGCAAAATTAGACATTCGGCGCGCGGTTTCATTCGATCCGGATAAGGGGAGCCGATGGCACTCCCGCCTGCCTGAACCTAAAAAAGGAGCGAAGCGTCGATCGCTTCGCTCCTTGCCGCTGTCGGCGAGCCTTCGACTCTCCCCCCAGCCTGCCGCCGCAATCGGCAGCTTCTTGCAGGCAGCCTCTTACAGCTTGACGAACTGCCCGGTCCGCTGGGACTCGAACGCCGCGAGGATGACCTTCAGCGACTTCAAGCCTTCCTCGCCGGAGATCGCCGGCGGCGTGCCGGTCGAGACGGATTCCAGGAACGCGTCGATGACGCCGCTCGGCACTTGCTTCTCGTTGGTCGCCATGGCGCCGACCTTGTACGTCTGGGTGAGGCCCTCGGTCGGCTCGACGATGACCTCGTCGCCGTCGACGGTGCCGATCTTCATGACGCCGCGCTCGCACCAGAGCACCGTGCTGTTGTCCCCGCCCTTGTACTGCGTCCAGCTGGCGACGAGCGTGCCGATCGCGCCGCTCTTCATGCGCAGCAGGCAGGCGGCGTTGTCGTCCACGTCCGTATCCTTCTTGTCCACCGTGCCGATGAAGCCGGCGACCTCCGCCACCTCATCGTTCAGCAGATAGCGGATGAAGTCCGACTTGTGCACGCCGAGGTCGCCCATCGCGCCCATGACGGCCTCGTCCTTGCGGAAAAACCAGCTGCCCGCGCCGTCGACGCTCCAGCCCTCGGGACCGGGATGGCCGAACGACGTGCGGAACGTCAGCACGCGGCCGAGCTCGCCGGAGTCGAGAATCTCCTTGGCCTTGACATGCGGAGGCATCAGCCGCTGATTGTGGCCGACCATGAGGAAAACGCCGTTCCTGCGCGCCGCCTCGATCATCTGCTCGCCTTCCTCTGCCGTGGCAGCCATCGGCTTTTCTACCAGCACATGCTTGCCCGCGTTCGCGGCGAATATCGCCATCGAGGCATGCAGATGGTTCGGCGTGCACACGCTCACGGCATCGACGTCCTCGCTCGCGAGCAGCTCCTCGTAGCTGGCGTAAGCCTTGCCGCCGTATTGGTCCGCCATCGCCTGCGCCCGCTCCAGGATCGGATCGGCAAAGGCGACCAGCTCCGCCAGCTCATTCTCGGCATACTCGGGAATATGTCTGCGCTGGGCGATCGCGCCGCAGCCGAAGACCGCGATTTTGATTTTGCTCATCGGATCGGTTCTCCCTTCGGAATTGGAATCAAGCGTTCAAATAATGGCGCTGCACCCAGGCGTAGCTGTTCGCTACGCTCTCGAGCGGCGGATTTTGGCAATGGTCCTGCTCCACGATCAGCCACTGCACGCCCGCTGCCTCGGCCGCCTCGATGACGGCCGGCAGGTCCACGCCGCCTTGTCCGAGCTCCAGCGTCTTCATGCCGCCCTGCTCGTCGAGGGCGAAGTCCTTGAGATGAAGGAGCGGCAGCCGGCCGGCATACTTGCCGATGTACGCCACCGGATCCCGTCCGGCGAACTGCACCCAGCAGACGTCCATCTCGACCTGGACCGCTTCCGGCGCCGTCGCTTGGAACATGGCGTCGAAAGCATTCTCCTCGCCGACCTGACCGTGAAACTCGAAGTCATGGTTGTGATAGCCGAAGACCAGTCCCTGCTTGGCCGCCTCGGCGCCGATCGCCTGCAGCTCGGCGAACAGAGCGGTCCAGCCCTCGCCCGTCTGCGGCCGGTCCTCCTCCATCAGATAAGGGCAGATCATGTAGGTCGCGCCGATCGTCTTCAGATAGTCGATTTCCTTCTGCAGGTTCTGGCGCAGCGCGTGCAGCGAGACGTGGCTGCTGAAGCCCTTCAGCCCCAGCTCGTCCAGCGTCGCTTTCATTTCTTCGGCGGAGAGGTCTCCGTATCCTGCGAACTCGACGCCTTGATAGCCGAGCGCCGCCGCTTTGCGCAGCGTGCCCTTGAAGTCGGACGCGGTCTCCTCGCGCAGCGTAAACAGCTGCAGGCCGATGCTGATCTTGGTCATTGGTAGTCAATCTCCTCTGCGGAAAGGATTTTAGGCTCAGGTTTCATTCTAGGCGATTCCCCTCTAGAATGAACATATACAATTCCGGCAAAACATGAACGATTTGCTTGGAAATCTGAAGACGGAGGCCGTTCCCGGTGGAAACTTCCCTGCTGATCTGCGATTATTCCAGCCATTACAAGCCGTTTCTCCATGATGTGAGGAGCGGCCTGCAGCATTACCTATTTCGCCTGCAGGCCGAAGGCACCTGCGAGGTCGCCTCGGGCGGCGTCTCCTACAGGCTTGCGGGAGGAGACCTGCTCCTGCTGCGGCCCGGCGACGACTATCATCTGAGCGTGAGCGAGCCGGCCAGGAAGGGACGGCTGTCGAGCGGGGACTATTATCTGTTCTGCCATGGTCCCTGGATCGACGCCTGGTGGAGCCGCAAAGAGCGCCCGACGGTCAGCCGCGTCGGAGCCGACGAGCAGCTCATCACGCTTTGGCGCAGCCTTCTGCTGGAGAAGCGCCGCCATGCCCTCGACGAGGATGCGGAGCTGAAGGACGCGCTCCTGCGCAGCCTCTGCCTGTATATCGACCGGGCGATCGCCGAAAGCGCGCCGAGCGGGACGCCGGGAACGGCGGCGCTCAAGATCAAGCGGTTCATCGAGGAGCGGGCCTTCTCCACCTTCAAGCTCGAGGAAGCCGCGCGGCATGCCGGACTGAGCCTCTCCCGAGCGGTGAGGCTGTTCAAGGAGCAGTTCGGCAAGACGATGATCCAGTACGCCATCGAGATCCGGCTGCAGGCGGCCGTCGAGCAGATCAAATACGGCGAGCTGAAGCTCGAGCGGATCGCGAAAGCATGCGGCTTCGCCAGCTATTCTTATTTCCACCGCGTCTTCCGGACGCATTTCGGGCTTTCGCCGCTGGAGTACCGTTCGCTGCACTACGAGCGAGGCTCGAGCGGGCCGGTTGGTTCGGACGGCTCGGCCAGCTCGGGCGGACCGGTTGGCTCCGGCAACCCGGGCGGCTCGGGCGGAGAGACCGGGCCGGAATGACCGGTCACGGCACGAACACGTCGATCCTCGCATTTCCATCCTTTTCATAAAAAACACTCAACTTCCCATGTCTTCCTGCCGATAATCTTTGGGTTCGATTATAGACAAGGGGAGAGTCCACCGATGGAAACGACCATCCAACCGCTTGACGGAAGCCCGTCCGGCCCGAATCCTTACGCGCCTTATCGCAGCGACGAGCCCGTCAGCGTCAAATCCTGGCTGATCACGCTCGTCATCCTGATGATTCCGATCGTGAACATCGTCATGCTGTTCGTCTGGGCGTTCGGCGACAGCGCCAATCTCAACCGCAAGCATTTCTCGCGCGCCTATCTGCTCTGGGCGCTCATCGGCATTGCATTCTACTTCGTCCTATTCGCGATCTTCGGCGCTGTCATGATCAGCGCGTTGAGCGAAATGCCGGTCTAAAGGAGGAATTTCGACATGAATGCACAGCCTTATTCCGGCTCGGCTCGCGATCCGTATCACGGGGGCGGCCCCAGCTCGGTCATGACGACCGGCAACTGGTTCGTCACCCAGCTGCTCCTGGCGATTCCGATCGTCGGCCTCATCCTGCTCTTCGTATGGGCGTTCGGCGAGAATGCCAACGTCAACAAGCGCAACCTGAGCCGCGCCTACCTGCTGCTTTTCCTGATCCTGATCGGCGTCGGACTCGCCATTTCCATGCTGAGCGCGCTGATCGTAGCGAGCGGAAGCTAGCCGCAAAAAAGCTGCCCTGCCAAGTCGACGGACTTGGCGGAGCAGCTTTTTTTTACCCTAAAGAAAGCCTCAGCGCAGAGCGCCTGCGGCCGTCGCTTGCGCCCGCGCGATTCGGCCGCGCAGCCAGACGCTCTCGCGGGCGAGCATGCCGGCGGGGTCTCCGCCGAACCATTCGACCGAGCCGTACAGCTCCGGCTCGCCCGCGGCGAGCTCCAGCAGCGGCTCGTAGTCGATCGCGCCGTCGCCGAGCGCGACCATGCCCTCGCGGCTGCCGCCGGCCGCATAAACGATGTCCGGCCGGAATACGCCGACATGCTCCAGCCGGTCGATGTTCTTGAGATGCACATAGCCGATCCACGGCTTCAGCGCCCGCCAGCAGGCGGACGGCTCGCCTCCCGCCTCCCACAGATGGAGGGCGTCGAAGTTGAGCAGCGCCGCTCCCGGCCGCAGCGCATCGGCCAGCCGCATCATCTCCGCCGCCATCGCCGGCGTGTCGAGCAGCGTCGCCGGATGCGTCTCCAGCAGCAGCTGCACGCCCGCCTCGCGGCAGAGCGCCCCGAGCTCGCAGGCCTGCTCGATGACGACGCGGCGCTCGCCGCCGTCCAGCTCGGCGCTGCCGCGGCTGCCGGCGAAGATGCGCAGCCGCGGAGCCCCGCACCAAAGGGCGCGCTCGATCAGCCGCTGGCAGCTGTCGCAACTCGCGGCGAAGTCGGCCTCCGGCGAGATGTCGACATAATGGCTCACCATCGAGATGCCGAGGCCGTGCGCGCGCAGCCGCGCGAGATCCTCCTCCGCCTGCCGGCGGTTCAGCTCATGGAGCTGGGCGGCGTGGGCGCCCCACAGCTCGATGCCGTCATAGCCGAGCCGGGCAGCCAGCTCCGCCAGCTCGCGGAACGAGACGAGCTGGTGGCGGAACGAGATCGTGCACAGCGCCGTTTTCATGCCGGCACCTCCGCCTGCCCCCGCAGCGGCGGGGCCGGCTCGCCGAGCGCCGCCTGCCGCCAGCCGTCGTACTGGCGCCAGATCTCCTCCTTGATGCCGCGTTCGATCGCGTCGGCTTCGTCGAGGCTTTCGAGCAGCGTCTCGACGAGCGCTTTTTTTCCGGTCATGGCGATCTTCACGGACAAGTAGTGGGCGGTCGAGTACGTCTGGCACAGGTCCTCGATCTGGTTCGCCCACTTCAGGAAGCGGTCGCGCGAGTAGCCGAGCGTATCCTGGAAATACATCAAGGCGTACTCGTAGCCGTACTTGCGGATCGCGAGCACCTTCAGCTGCTTCAGCGCCGGCAGCAGATGGGCGAGCGCCTCCGGCGTGCCGGCTCCGGCCGCTCTCGCCACGATGGCGCGCACCTGCTCCGTCAGCTCGTTGCGCTCCGGCCGGAACGTCTCGCGGAAGTACGCGTCCACGAGCTCCAGGCTCGGCGCGCCCACGGCCTGCGCATCGATCGAGTAGCCGGCCCCGTCCTCGCCCATCGCCAGGATGGCCGCCACGACGTCGTCCTTTTTGGCCTCGCCCTCCCAGCGGAAGTCCGGGTCGAACACGAACCACCTATCGTCGCGATCCGTCTTCGACACCATCAGATAATGAGGAAACGGGCTCATGCTCGCCTTCGTCTCGCGGTCCGGCAGCCGGCTCATGTCGAGCATGACGAGCAGGTAGCGATGCTCCGGCTGCTCCTCCATCAGCTCCAGCAGCCGCTCCACGTTGCGCTCCGGCGAGAGGCCGGGGTCATGCCAGCGCTGCGCGCGCAGGCCGAACAGCCGCTCGAAGTCGTCGAACCGCCGCTGATGCGACAGCCTTTCGGAATGATAGGCGAGGCGGCCGTCGTCCGTCACGTCGAACTCCGCATCCCACACGCCGAAATAAAACGGCCGGTGGTCGGCCTCTCCGCGCCTTTTCACGATCTCGCACAGGCAGCTCATCAGGCAATGGATCTTGATGCTCATGTCAACCCTTCCCTTCCGCTGCGAGCGGGCGCAGCTCCCCCATGAAGTCCAGCACCGATCCGACCGTCGCCAGCGCGCGCGGATCGACCTCCGCATCCGGCACCGCCAGCCCGAGCCGCACCTCGATCCAGACGATCAGCTGCATGACGAGGATGGAGTCCAGCCCCAGGTCCTCGGCGAGCCGCAGCCCGTCGTCCAGCCGCTCCGGCAGCTGTCCGAGGCCGAGGTCCTGCTCCATCAGGCCGCGCAGCCCGCTCCTTCTCGCTTCTCTCGGCATCATGATTCCTCCTCCCGGCGCAGTCGCGCGCGGCTGATCTTGCCCGAGGGCAGCGCGGGCA
The DNA here is from genome assembly GCF_000422485.1 of Paenibacillus pasadenensis DSM 19293. Classification (GTDB taxonomy): domain Bacteria; phylum Bacillota; class Bacilli; order Paenibacillales; family Paenibacillaceae; genus Paenibacillus_O; species Paenibacillus_O pasadenensis. The sequence continues at coordinate 150,915 of NZ_AULW01000016.1, read as the reverse complement.
GGCTGGAGACGAGCGCGATCGCGGCCGGCACCTGGTAGGCGGGCAAAAGCCTGCGGCAAGCCTCGCGGATCGCCTCCTCGCCGACGCTGCCGTCGGCGACGACGCGCGCGCTCACGCGCTCGCCCATGACCGGATGACGGCTGCCGTAGACGACCGCCTCGCGCACGCCGGCCACCTGCAGCAGCGCCCGCTCGACCGCGGCCGGATACACCTTGCGTCCGCCGATGTTGATGACGTCGTCGGCGCGGGCGACGAGCCGCAGCCCGCCGTCTTCGGCGCGGTAGGCCAGATCGCCGGTGCGGAACTCCGCTTGCGCGGCGGCAGCTCCGCGCTCCGGGAGGCGTCCTCCCGGATCCGGAAGCACGATCCCGTCCGGACGACGCTCGCCGCTTCTCTTCTCCGCCGCAGACAGCGGCCGCCAGGATGCGCCGACCCCGCGCCCGTATTCGCCGGAGCTCGCGGCAAGCGGCCCCCGGCGGCGCAGCGTCAGCTCCGCCGGCTCGTCCGGGCCGCCGCCCGCCCGCGCCTCGAAGCGGCCGAGCTCGGTCCCGATGTCCTGCACGCCGGCCATGCGGGCCGACAGCGAGACGCAGCCGAGCTCGGTGCAGCCGTACTGCTGCATCAGCGTATCCGCCTGGGCTTGCAGCCGCTTGAACAGCGGCTCCGTCATCGGCGCGCCGGAGGAGAGCAGCCTGTGGAAGCGCATGCCCTCTCCCGCGAGCGACGAAATCAGATGGAACAGCAGCGGCACGCCGTAGACGAGATGGCGCGGATGCTCGCGCAGCGCGGCCAGCATCGCCTTCGGATTGCGGGCCGGAGCGAGCACCGGCTCGGCTCCCCGCGCCAGCGTGGCGACGACGCCGCACAGCAGCCCGAACGAATGCGACACCGGCGCGAGCACGACCGTTGTCAGGCCGCTGTCCGCCCCCGCGCCGGCCTGCTCGAGCGCCCGGTTGTAGTCGGCCGTCTCCTCGGCGATCTCGGCCCATGTCCGCCGCAGCAGCTTGGAGCGGCCGGTCGTGCCGGACGAGTGCTGGAGCAGCGACGGCTCCCAGGGCGTCCGCTCCTGCGGCTGCGGACCGGCCAGGAACTGCTCCGCGCGGCCGTAGACGAGGCCGCAGCAGCCGCTCTCGAGCGAGGTCTCGAACGCCGCGTCCAGCGGCATGTCCTCGCTCAGCAGCAGCGCGGACCCGCCTTCCTCCCGCAAATAGAGCGCGAGCGCGGCCGTTTCCTCGCGGCTTTCGAGGCATAGCGCGTACAGCCTCCCCGACGGCCGCGCGAGATGCGGCAGCCGGCGGAAGCCGGACCAATGCGATTCAAATCGGCTGGACATGGAGCATCGCCTTCCTTTCCTGAATTCGGCTGCGGGCGGCCAGCAGCGGGTTCGGAGCCTCGTGGCAGTAGGTCACCGTCGGATCGGGGAACAGGCGGCCCTTGGTCAGCGCCTCGACCTGGCAGAGCGGACGGAACAGGCTGAACGCCTCCATCCGCTCCGCAGGCTGCGGGAAGCGCTCGAAATGCGCGTCCAGCAGCTCTGCCGCCAGCTCCCAGAACGCCTCCTCCGCGAAGCCGTGGCGGCGCTCCAGCATCCAGCTCAGCTCGCCGAGGTTGAACAGCAGCAGCGCGTCCAGCAGCGTATCGCGCACAGCCGCCGGATCGTCCTGCTCGAACAGCGCGTTCGGCGCGGCGAGGCGGAAGTTCTCGTGGATCGAGCGGTAGTCTGGAACCGTCTGCGGCTCGGCCAGCAGCGGCGGATGGTAGTAGAAGCCTTCGTGCACGTCCTTGAGCGCGGCTCGCTCCGGCCAGCCGCCGCGATGCAGCAGCGCCATGTTCTGGCCGTGCGATTCCAGCGCGACGCCATGGACGACGAGCAGATGCGCGGCCGGCAGCAGCGACACCTCCAGCAGCCGGCGCACCCAGCGCTCGGCGCCGTAGCGCTCCAGCCAGGGGCCGACGAACGTGCCGCGCGCATCCTCCGCGAACAAAGCGTTGAACGGCGCGGCCTGCTCGCCCTCCTCCAGCTTCGGCTCCAGCGACTCGCGCCAGAGGCAGGCGAGCACGCCGTAGATGTCCGGCTCGACGCTCTCGTCCGCCGGCGGCGGATCGTAGACGACGCCGGCGAATTCCTCCAGCAGCACGAGCCTCGCCTCGTCGCGCAGATAGGCGTCCCGCCCGATCATGCCGCTCAGCCAGCGCGACGTCTGCGGCGCGCTCGCCACCGAATGCGGACTGAGATAGCGCGAGGCCGACGTGTTGACGAGGCTCATCGCCAGCTTGGCGTACGGCCTTTCGGGCCGGGACCGGTTCGTCATCGTGCGGATCGACTGCTGCGGCGCATAGAGGTCTCCGCCCTCGCCCAGCAGCACGACCGTGCCCTCGCGGATGCAGTCCGCCAGCGCCCGCGCGATCTGACGCCGCCATTGCCAAGGATGGACCGGCAGCAGCGCGTAGGCGTCCGGATCATGCCCGAGCCCGCGCAGCTTGGAGCGGAACGCCTCCAGCGTCTCCTCCCCCAGCTCCTCGCGGGCGAGGCTCTCCAGCGTCCGCTCCGGCGCGCAGGCAAGATGCAGCCAGCCGTCGTCCCGCACCGCCGCCCACAGCAGCCGCAGCTGCGGGCGATATTCCGGCCCGTAGCGGAAGTTGTCGGCGTAGTCGAAGCCGACCCGCGACTTGTACGAGGGATGATAAGGATGGCCCTCGCCGAGCGCCGTCTCCAGCTCGCCGTACGGCAGCTCGCGGAGCTCGGCGACCGGCGAAGGATGCAGGCAGCGATAGACGGCGTCCTTGAGGCGCGTCTCCTCCAGCTCGCGGATGAACGCGGCGAGGCTGTCCGGCTCGACCTCCGTGCCGCGCAGCAGCTCCGCCATCATCATGCCGAGCGGCGTTCCCTCCGCCGTGCCGCCGGCCGATCTGCGGCGCACCGGCCCGTCCAGCCGGATGCGGCCGAACGTCGCCGTCCGCCGCCCCTCCGCTTCATAGCGGACGGGGGCGCCGTCCCGGTCCGCTGCCCGCAGCGCGAACCTTAGCCGCCCGCGTCCTGCCGCGCCTTCTCCTTCCGCATGTCCTGCCGCCTCCAGCTCCTCGAACGGCACGAGCCGCTCGAACAGCATCGACTCGACCAGCTGGCGGCGCATCCGCTCGCCGACCTCGTCGTAAGCGGCGGAGCGCAGCGCCCGCTGCACGAGCTCGTCCTGCGGCATCGGCTCGTCCTGCGTCGATCGTTCGTCCTTCTGCACGAGCTCGCCCTGCCCGGACGGCTCGTCCTGCGTCGATCGTTCGTTCTTCCGCACGAGCTCGTCCTGCCGCGTTCTTTCCTCCCGCCTGTCCGGCCTCATGAAGCTCCTCCTCCCATCGCTTCGGCGAGCGCCCGGCGCCCGCCGCTCCTTCGTCCGAGCCCTGCCGCGGCGAGCAGCGGATTGGGGATCGGCACATAGACCGACTGCCGCTCCAGCGGCAGCTCCAGCTCGTCCATGTCATGGAGCCGCGTCAGCAGATTGCCTTTGCACGGCAGCTCCTCCGCCTGCAGCAGCCGCTCGAGGAAGCGCGAGCCCTCCCGGTCCAGCGGACGGAACGCTTCCAGCTCCCGCCGGATGTCCAGCAGCAGCTCCTCCTCCTTCGCCAAGCCCTCGACGCCGAACGCGCCGACGAGGCCGAACAGATGGTTGACCATCAAATAGTAGATCAGATGCTCGTCCGTCACCTCGTCGGCGTACACGTCGCCGCTCTTGCTGCCGATGCCCGGCAGCTCGCGCTCGAGCGCGCCGAGCATGGAGCGGCTGAAATAATAGCCCTGGTTGTCGCGGAACCAGTACCGCACCGGCCAGCCGTCGCCGTCCAGCTCGACGAGGCTGTTCTGCATATGGGCTTCGAGCGCGATGCCGTACGCGAGATGCAGCCGGACGAGCGGCCGCAGCGACAGCTCGAGATAGCGGCGGAACCAGCGCCTCGACGCCTCGGCCTCGGCGAGGCCCGTCCGCTCGGCGAGCCGGCCGATCAGGCGGCCGAGCGGCGAGCGCCGGCCCGGCAGCGCCTCCTGGGCGAGCGCGGCGAGCGTGACGGCGCGGCAGGAGCCGCCGCTGCGGAACGGATTGTCCCGCAGCACGACCTCGAAGCCGCTCGCCGGCCCCTCTTCCTCCCCGAGCGTCGCGTAGGCCGGATCCGTCATGACCGCGAAGCCGGGGTACGCCCGGCAAGCCTCGCCGATGCGCGTATCGAGCAGCCGCCGAATCTCGATGCCGCTTTCCAGCTCGTTGATCTTCATCACCCGCAGCGAGTTGGTCAGCTTCACCCGCAGCGAGAACTTCAGCATGTAGGCGGCATCCGGATGATACACCGTGCGGACGGAGGAGGTCGGAAAATACTCTCTGCCCCCCGGCCCCAGGCTCCGCAGCAGCCCGCGCTCCAGCCAGTCCTGCGTGCGCGGCTGCTCCAGCAGCCAGCGCGCCTGCAGCGGATGCACCGGCAGCATCGTCCAGCCGGCTTCGGCGCAGCGCTTCTTGAGCTCCGGCGCGGCCTCGGGATCGGCCAGCAGCTCGCCGCGCAGCAGCTCCGAGGCCGGGCTGCCGGCAGCCGACCGCTCCTTGACGATCGACCGATGCGCCTGAAAATAATGCAGCCGGAAGCGCCCGCCGAGCTCGGGGCAGTAGACGCCCGCTTCCGCGCCGCTCATGCCTTGGCGGCTTTTCGGCGTCGGATGGAAGCCGTGGCCGAAGACGAGCGACTGCTCGGCGGACAGGAAGTCGTTCCCGCCGGACTCCGGCTCCGGCCGGGCGAGCGCGGCGGCGACGATCTCCTCCACGTTGCGGCAGCTCTGGATGATGCGCAGCAGCAGCTCGTCGCGTCGCGCGAGGCCCGGCCTCGTCAGCGCCAGCTCCTGCACGAGCAGCGCCGACGCCGTGATGTAGTCGGCCTCCGCCAGCGCGCCGCCGAGCTCCGGCCGGTACCAGGCCTTGCCGCTGGCCGCATGCCGGCCGGTCGGCGAATGGTAGTCCAGCCCGACCCACAGCACGATGCCTTGCGCGCTCAGCCGCAGCTCCAGCATGCCGGCCCGGCCCGGCTGCGCGCCGGCCGGCGTTTCCTGCGGCAGCCGCAGCTCGGCGTCCGCTCCCGCCTCGCGGGCATAACAGTTGACCATCGCCTGCAGAGCTGTCCGCTCCGCGACCGATTTGGCCTCGTTCATAATAGACCCCCTTGTTCAACTTATTCAGGCATCCGCTTTGGTCGGGCGGCTTGCCAGGATCAGGAAGGAACGATTATAATAATGATAATCATTCTCATTAAATCCACAAAAAAAAGGAGCTTTCCATGCCCAGCGTCACGAAGCGCGCTTCTTCTTATACGTTCGTCTCCTTGAAACGCCATCGTCTCGAGGGCGGATCGCCGGTCCAGCCGTTCCGCCTGCTCCGCCATGCCCTCATCTTCCTCTTCGACGGCTCCGGCCGGCTCGAGCTCAACGGACAGCCTTGCCCGCTCGAGCCCGAAAGCTGCTGGGCGCTCGCTCCCGGCACCTGGATCAAGGCGGAGCTGCAGCCGGATCGGCCGCTCGACGCCTATGTGCTGGAGTACGACGGCAGCGGGCCGTCCGTGCTCCCTCTATGCGCCGCGGCCAAGCCTCGGCCGGGCGCTCCCGAGTTGCCGGGACGCAGCGTCCGCATCGCCGCCCCGAGCTCCGTGCTGACGCTGCTCGGCGGCATGCTCGAGCTCGGCCGCAGCCGGACGCCCTCGGCCTTTTTCCGGCGGCAGGCGCTGCTTTACGAGCTGCTGCACCGGGTCAGCCTCATGCCGGGCGAGGAGGAGAACGGCGCTCAGGAAGCGGTCCAGCGCACGATCCGTTATTTGGAGACGCACTATATGGAGCCGATCCAGGTCGGGGAGCTGCCGCGGATGGCCAGCCTGACGCCGAGCGCCTACTGCCGCTCGTTCAAAAAAGCGACGGGGCAGTCGCCGACCGCCTATTTGACGGAGCTGCGCATGCGCCAGGCTAAGGAGCTGCTGCGGCAGCCGGGACGGCCGACGCTGCGCGACATCGCCGCCAGCGTCGGCTACGCGGACGAGCTGTATTTCAGCCGGCTGTTCAAAAAGACGGCCGGCGTCTCGCCCAGCGCCTTCGCCGGACGCAGCGCAACGCGCGTCGCGATCGTCAGCCATCTGTTCCTGCAGGATCATCTGCTGGCGCTCGGCATCAAGCCGGTCGCCGCGCCCGCCTTTCCGAGCGTCTATCGCACGCCCTCGGGATTCCCGGACTATCTGCAGCCGCAGCTGGAGGGCACGAAGCCGCTCAACGCCGAGACCTCCATCCTCCCGCGCGACGTGCAGAGCCTGTCGCCCGACCTCATCATCAAGATGGATTTCGGCGGCAATCCGACCGACGGCCCGTGGCGCGGCATGCCGAACACCGTCTGCATGGACGGCTTCGGCGTCTGGCAGGCCTACCTCGAATCGCTCGGCGCCATGCTCGGCCGGGAAGCCGAGGCGGAAGCCGCCGTAAGCCGCGTGCAAGGCATCGAGCTCGCGTATCGCGGCCAGCTCGCCTCCGCCGCCGCAGCGGCCGGAGAGCTGGCGATCGTGCGCGTGCTGCCGGGCGACTTCCGCCTTTTCGGCGCCGACGGCCATGCCTTCAGCGATCTGTTCTATCGAGCGCTCGGCTTTTGCCCGCACAGCCGCATCCGCCACGGCTTCTACCGCAGCCATGCGTTCGAGGAGCTGCTGTCGATGGATCCGGACAGCATCCTCGTCGTATGGAGCGACGCGCGCGAGCTGGCCCGGCTGCGCGCCCACCCGGCCTGGAGGGAGCTGCGCGCCGTCCGCGAAGGCCGGCTGCATGTGCCTGACAGCCGCGAATGGGATCCATGGGGACCTTCGGGGCGGGAGTTCGCCATCTACGACTGCGCCCGCTACTTCAGCGGCATGCCCCGCGGAGCCGCGCGCGTGCGCTGATCCGGCTCGAGCCTCGCGCCTGGCCGCCTCCGCCGGCTACAGCCAGGTGATGAGCTGCGCGGCCGGGATTCTCAGCTCGGCCTTCGGGATCGCTTTCGGATAGCCGACATGCAGGTTGCCGACGGCCCGCTCGCCGGGCCGGATGCCGACCGCCTCGCGGAAGACGTCTTCGTGCAGCCACTCGTACGTTTCCCATACCATGCCGATTCCCTGTTCCCAGGCGAGCAGGCTGAAGTTGTGGATGACCGTCGCCGTCGCGGCATAATCCTCCTCCCTCACCTGCAGGTAAGGATTTTCCTTCATGACGACCGTGACGATCAGCGGATTGCTCATGATCTTGCGGTAATATTTCTGGCCGGTCTCCTGCTTTTTGGCCGGATCCCGCTCCCAGCGCTCGTTCATCGCGCGGCAGGCGTCGGCGATCTTGCGGCGTCCTTCGCCTGCGGCGACGATGAACCGCCACGGCTGGGTCATGCGATGGTTGGGCGCCCACACCGCCGTATCGAGCAGGTCGGAGACGAGCTGCGGATCGACCTCGCGATCCTCGAATACATGCACGCTGCGCCGTCCGCGAATCAGTTCGTTCAGTTCCATGGCTACCTCCGTCTCAAGCTGCGGAGCGGCTTGCCGCCCGCATGTCCTAGCATAACCGTGCCTGCGCCGGCGAGGCTATGGAGAGCATTGCCCCTTTTGCATGGACAAAAAAACCGCCCGCTCGGCCGCGATCCTTCCTGCCAAGCGCGCAAAAAGCCGCCTCGCCAGTCGTTGGACTGGCGAGGCGGCTCGTTTGGGATCTGTTCCTGCGCCTCCATTTGGACGGACCCGAATCGGCCGGCCTTTTGTCGTGAAGCGCCTTCGTCCGTCCTCACGATCCAAGGGCGGCCCAGGTCGGCTACAGCGACCCGAGCGCCTCGCCGATGCTGCCGCGCACGAGATGCGTCGCCATGCGGTCCAGCGGCGTCGCCGTGCGGTTGATGATGACGAGGCTGTCGCCGCGGAACAGCGAGACGAGGCCCGCCGCCGGCTGCACGGTCAGCGAGGTGCCCGCCACGAGCAGCGTGTCCGCTTGCCGAATCTGCTCGGCGGCGCGCTCGAGCAGCTCGAAGTCGAGGTTTTCCTGGTACAGCACGACATCCGGCTTGATGATGCCGCCGCATTCCGAGCAGAGCGGCACCGGCCGCGGATCTCCCGTCACCGCCGTCAGCGGATGGAACAGGCCGCAGTCGAGGCAGCGGTTGCGATGCACCGAGCCGTGCAGCTCCAGCACGTTGACGCTGCCCGCGCGCTGGTGCAGCCCGTCGATGTTCTGCGTGACGACCGCCTTCAGCCGGCCTTCCCGCTCCAGCTCGGCGAGCTTGAGATGCGCCGCGTTCGGCAGCGCCTGCGGATGCAGCATATGCTCCCGATAGAACGCATAGAAGTCGCCGGGATGGTCGAAAAAGAAGTCCCGGCTCAAAATCTCTTCCGGCGCGTACATCTTGCTCGTGCGCTGCTCGTACAGGCCGCCGGCCGAGCGGAAGTCGGGAATTCCGCTTTCGGTCGAGGTTCCGGCGCCGCCGAAAAAGACGATGCGCCGGCTGCGGCCGATCGCCTCGCGATAGTCTGGACCCGTCATGGCCGCCACTCTCCTCTAGTCAGGGTAGATGATGCCTCGGCTGGAACAGCTTGCTCCGGCAAGCCGGCGCGGCCGCGCCGCTCGTCGGAGGACGGCTCGTCCTTGTCCGCTCTAGAGCCTCGTCCGATAGACGGCCTTGTTTTCAAGGCCGCGGATCATCGGCGTCCAAGCCTCCTGCTCCGGGATGGAGCCGAGCGCGTCCTCGACCATCTGCAGCTTGGCGTCCAGCGAGTCGATATAATGAAGCGCCACCGCCTCCGCCATCTGCGGCTGCACGGGACTGCCCCATTCGCCGAGATTATGATGCGACAGCACGAGATGCTGCAGCACGGTCACCTTCGGCGAGTCGGCGGGCACGCCCAGCTTGAGCGCCGCCTCGACGATCCAGCCCGAGATGAGCGCCAGATGGCCGATCAGGCGGCCGCGGTCGCTGTATTCGGATACGATGCCGAGCTGCGCGTTCATCTCCTCGGGCTTGGCCAGGTCATGCAGGACGATGCCGGCGATGAGCGCGTCGCGGTTCAGGAACGGACGCTGCGCGCACAGGAACTCGCCGATCTCCAGCATGCGAACGGTGTGATAGGCGAGACCGGCATAGTAGGCATGATGATGGCTCTTGGCGGCGGGGTAATGCTCCAGCCGGTCGCCGGCCTTGACGACGCAATAAGCGGCGATGTTGCGGATATCGGCGTCGCCGATGCTGTCGACCTTGGCGCGGATCTGCGCGACGAGCTCCTTGGCCTCGACCGGCGCGGCGCGGATGTAGTCGGTCAGCTGCACGCCGTCCTCCGGGCTCGTCGGGCGGATGCGGATGATCTTCAGCTGGAGCCGGTCGCGGTACAGCTGCACGATGCCGTGCACCTTGGCGACCTGCAGCGACTGCAGCGACTCCTTCTCGGCCGGCTTCAGGTCCCAGTATTTGGCCGTAATCTGGCCGCTTGAATCGGCAAGCACGAGATCCCAGTAATCCTTCGGCGGAGTCGCGTTCGTCTGCTTGACATCCAGCTCCTTGACGAGAAAGAATCCGGTCACCTCTTGCTTGTCGGTCAGCGTGCTGATCAGGGTCATGCGTGAAAGCTCCTTCCGGTATAACCATAATGAACCTATTATACTCGATTTGGCTGCGCACGGATAATCGTCCTGCTCCCCTGCCGGCGTATGGACGCGCCTGCGATTGGAAACCCTTGCAGGAGGGTAAGATCAACGTATCCGAGTAGCCAAGCTCGATTCGACGGAGGAGGAATCTTCATGAAGCGCAACGACAACGATCACGGACTCTCGACGGAAAAGGACATCGATCCGCGGCACGGCCTGTTCGAGGATCAGGCGGAGGGCAGCCGCGTCCCCAGCGCCGAGGAGGAGCTTCTCCGCACGTATCCGTCCGGAGAAGGCACCTACGGCGGCGTGCAGGTCGACCGCTACACGATCGCTTCCGCCGAGGCGAACGAGCGCCTCGCGGACGATATCGCCTATGCGGAAGGCCCCGACCCGGGAGACTATGCCCGCCAGCGCGAAGGCGGCGACTATGCCGTAGAGACGCCGGTAGGAGAGTCGCCGGCGCCCGCGCCGACAAGCGTCGAGGCGGACTCCGAGCCGGGCCGGGCGGCGGCCAGGCCGAGCTCCGACGCCGAGCTCGACCTGACGGAAGGCACGCCGGTCGATCCGGTCGCGCCGCCCGACGAATTCCATGGCACCGACCTGCTGAACGGCGTCGGCTCCGCTCCGCAGGAGGAAAGCCGCTAGCAAGCAGGCCGCAACGCCATGCGCGGCGCGGATTGATTTGTTGCAAAAGGGACGAAGCTTCGGCTCCGTCCCTTTTTTGGTTCGCTGCGGAATGCTGCCGAGGGGACAAGGGGGCTTCTTCCCTTGTTCCCTCGGTTCTCCAGCTGCGGGGCTTCAGCAAGGGAGCTTCTTCCCTTGTTCCACGGCTTCGCGTGCTGCGGCGCTCCAACAAGGGAGCTTCTTCCCTTGTTCCCTCGGTTCACCAGCTGCGGCGCTCCGATTCCTCGTTCCACCGCCTCGCCCCGCCGCCCGCGGCAGCGTCAATCCTCCAGCCGGAACCCCTTCTCGCGCAGCAGCCCGGTGAACGTGCGCGGCGGATACGCCGTCCGCCCGCTCATCTCCTGCGTCCACGTCGTATCGCGGCCGCCGCCGGAGCGGCCGCGGATGTAGCCGCGGTATTCGTCGTCGTATGCCTCAAGCTGCTCGGCACGGCTGCCCGCCGGATAGCGGTTTTCCGCATAAACCGCCGAGCGCGGCAGCCGCGGCCGGAGGTCCGGCTCCTCGGCCGGCACGCCGATGCACATGCCGAACACCGGGTAGACGAGCGGCGGCAGCTCCAGCAGCTCCGAGACGGCGCGCATGTCGTTGCGGATGCCTCCGATATAGACGATGCCGAGTCCCTGCGCCTCGGCGGCGATCGCCGCATTTTGCGCCGCCAGCGCCGCATCCACGGTCGCGACGAGGAAATACTCCGTCGACGTCTGCAGCTGCGCGCCGTGCATGCCCGCCGCTTCCGCGAAGCGGCTCAAATCGGCGCACCAGACGAGGAAGGTCGGCGCCTCGCGCACATGGCGCTGGCCTCCGGCCAGCTCTGCGAGCCGTCCGCGCAGCTCCGGATCGGTAATGCCGATGACGCTGTAAGCCTGCATATGGCTCGACGACGAGGCCATCTGCGCGCATCCGAGAATCCGGTCCAGCTGCTCGGCCGTCACCGGCTTGTCCGCATAGCGGCGGATCGAGCGGTGGCGCTCCAGCAGCGACAGCGTCTCCTCCATGCGCAGCGCGTCCGGCCGCTCCTTCTTGCTTTCGTTCATCGCGAACCCTCCCGTTCCTCCTCGATTCCATTCGTGCCTAGAATAGGCAATCGGCCAGGGCTTGTCAACCGCAGGGCGGCTGCGGCTGCGGCTCGCCTAAACCTTGGCGCTGCGGACAAAAAAAGCGTCCAAGCCCGCCTGCGGGTCTGAACGCTTCCTCGGCTCCCATAGCTCCCGTCCGCTTCATGCCGCGCATCACGCCCGGCACTTCCCGCAGACCGCCCTTGCAGCTTCGGCCTACTCTTTCTGCAGATTGGCGATCATGCGGTCGAACAGCTTGAGCATCATATCCATCTCCTGCTTCTCCATGCCGCGATACAGCTTCAGCATGAGCGCATGCCGAGTCTCGTCGATCTGCTTGAGCAGCTTGAGGCCTTTCTTGTCGATGCTCAGCACCACGACGCGCCGATCCGACTCCCCGCGCTCTCGCGCGATATAGCCGAGCTCGACGAGCCGGTCCGCGAGACCGGTCACCGCTCCCGACGTGATGAGCAGCTTGTCCGCGAGCACCGACGCTTTTTGCGGCCCTTCCGTGGCCAGCAAGGTCAGTATGCGGGCATGCGTAAGGCCGAGCCCGTGCTCGTTGTCCCGGTTCCATTCCGATGTGATCAGCTTGCGCACCAGCCGGAACCGGTCATCCAGCTGCTTGGTCAGCTCTTCCAATGCCCCATCCTGTACCATGCTTTCGCCTCCTGCTTCTTCTCTCGCAATCTTGATGTAGGATAACCTTATAAGGTCAACTTCTTGTAGGTAAAGCAAAAAAAGACAAAAACCCGATCCTCGGGCAGCTCCGCGCATGACGGAAGCATCCTTAGAGGCTTCCTACGCCGGAGGCAGGGATCGGGTTTCATTTTTTATTCAGACAGACTTGACGAAAGGCGGCGGCGGCTCGCTCCAAAGCGCCTTGCGCGACTCGAGCCGGACTTCCTCCAGCACGCGCTGCACCGTCCATGCCGCATGGCCGGCCGCCTGCACGACGATGCCGCTCCGCCATGTGCGCGACACGCCCGTCCGCACCTCCCGGCCAGGCACCTGCGGCAGCCGGTCCAGCAGCTGGCGCAGCCGCTGCTCCAGCTCCGCGTCCGCGCCGCGCCCGAACAGGCAGAACGTGCCCCAATGCGTGAACCGATGCCAGCTGCCGGGAGCCGCGAGCTGCTGCGCGCGCGGCTCGACCCGCTGGCGCTGGCGGAAGATCAGCTCGCCGTCGGCGTACACCGTCAGCCGGTTGTCGAGCCGGCGATAGCGGAACACTTCTCCGCGCAGCGTGCGTCCCGGGCACAGCACCTCCGTCTGCATCCAGACGGCGCCCGGAGCGAGCCGCACCTCGGTGTCCGCCAGCAGCGAAGCGTCCTCGTACAGCATGACCGGTTCCGGCAGATGCTCGCATACGGCGCCGTTCTCCAGCGCGAAGCGCTGGCGCAGCGACGCGCCTCCCTCCTCTTCGCAAGGATGGACCTTGAGAAAGCTCTGGTTGGAGATCTGCACCGAAGCGCCGGCGCCGAGGCTCCAGTCGAGCTCGTAGCGGTCGCCGCTCAGCATGCCCGGAGAGACGTCCATGACGAGCACGCCGGCGCCGGAGCCGAGCGGGAACGCCTTGGCGATTTTGATCGGCGACGTGTGGTAGCGCGAGACGAGCCGGGTCAGGCCGCCGCGCTCCTCGAAGCGCGCCTGCAGGACGGACGCTCCGCGCGCCGCCGTCTCGGCGCCGGTCAGCTCGCCGGCGGAGAAGGCTCGCGCCTTCGCATGCTCCGCGCCCCCGTGGGAGAAGGCGCGCTCAGCGGACACGCCTCCGAGCGAGCTCCTCTCCGCTGCGTCCGCAGATGCGCCCGCAGACGCGCCCGCACCGCCGCCGGCCCGGGCGGTGCGGCTCAAGCGAGCGCGCCGCCCGAACCGGCCATTCGGAGCGGCGTCAAGGTCGGGCTCAGCGCGGCAGCATCCGCTCCGTGGCCATGCGAGATCCCTTTGGCATGGGCGAGCTCATGCTCGATCCAGTCGACCATCTCCGCCACCCCGTTCCCGCCGAACAGATTGGTGAAGACGAACGGCCGATCGCCGCGCATCCGGCGCGAGTCCTCCTCCATGACCGCAAGGCTGGCTCCGACATGCGGCGCGAGGTCGATCTTGTTGATGACGAGCAGGTCGGAGCGCATGATGCCCGGGCCGCCCTTGCGCGGAATCTTTTCCCCTTGGGCCACGTCGATGATATAGATGAAGCGGTCCACCAGCTCCGGGCTGAACGCCGCCGCCAGATTGTCTCCGCCGCTCTCGATGAAGATCAGGTCAAGCGGCGAGAAGCGCTCCTCCAGCTCCTCGATCGCCTCGAAGTTCATCGAGGCGTCCTCGCGGATCGCCGTATGCGGACAGCCGCCCGTCTCCACGCCGATGATGCGCTCCTCCGGCAGCACGCCGGTCGCCGCGAGGATGCGGGCATCCTCCTTCGTATAGATGTCGTTGGTGATGACGGCGAGGCTCCAGCGGTCCTTCAGCTCGCGGGACAGCGTCTCGACCAGCTTCGTCTTGCCGGAGCCGACCGGGCCGCCGATGCCGATGCGCACCGGACGTCCTTGCGGGATCGGATTCGTGTTCCACTCGATATGGGTATGTCCTTGGCCTTGGCACATGGGGAATTCCTCCTTGGAATAAATGAATTCGATCAGGACATGAACAGCCGGGAGTAAAGCGTCTCGTGGCGGATCATGCCGAGCTCCGAGCCCGGCATGTCGCTCCAGGCGTCCTCCGGCTCCATCGCCAGCGCCGCGCGCGCGGCCGGGACCGTCTCGCCCGACAGCAGCGCCAGCAGCCGCTGCGCCTCGGTCTGGCCGATCGCCATCAGGCGCAGCGCGCTGTTCACGGCATTGCTCAGGCAGCCGTACAGCCAGCCCTGAAGCGCCTGCTCCTCGCCGATGCCGGCTTGCCAGCAGATCCAGCCGAACACGAGCGGATGGGTCAGCAGGCAGTCGCCGCTCCGATAAGCCGCCTCGAGCCGGGCAAGGTTGAGCTCCGGATAGCTGCTGCCCGCGAGCTTGAGCAGGCGGCGGCCCATCTTTTCCATCCCGGAGCGGGTCTCGGCGCTCATGCGGCCGACATGCACGAGCCGCTCGGCCGCCCACAGCCGCTCCCACGCCTCTACGGGCGCGTCTCGGTAGACGGCGCGGACGACGAGCGCGTCGGTCGTCGTCCAGCTCTGCCGCAGCATCGCCCGCAAGTACGCCTCCAGCTCGTCGGGACGGGCGATGTCGCCTTCCTGGACGAGCGTCTCGAGGCCGAACGAATGCGAGAAGCCGCCGATCGGCAGCGCCGAGTCGAGCAGCTGCTGCAGCACGAGCCACGGCACGAGCGGCGCCCCGCCCCGCGGCGGCATCGCCCCCGTCAAAACAGGAAGTACCGCTGCGCCATCGGCACGACCTCGGCCGGCTCGCAGACGGCCGGCTCGCCGTCGACCGTCACCCGGTACGTCTCCGGATCGACGACGATTTCCGGCGTCGCGTCATTGAGGATCATGTCCTTTTTCGTGACGGAGCGGCAGCCCTTGACCGGCTCGACCCATTTTTGCAGCCCGAGCCGCTCGGCGATGCCGCCCTCGTACGCCGCCTGGGAGACGAAGGTGATGCTCGTGCGCTGCATCGCCTTGCCGAACGCGCCGAACATCGGACGGCCGAACACCGGCTGCGGCGTCGGAATCGAAGCGTTCGGATCGCCCATCTGGGCGTAGGCGATCATGCCGCCCTTGAGCACGAGCTCCGGCTTGACGCCGAAGAACATCGGGCTCCAGACGACGAGGTCGGCGAGCTTGCCCGGCTCGATCGAGCCGACGAGATGGGAGACGCCGTGCGTGATCGCCGGATTGATCGTGTACTTGGCGATGTAGCGCTTGATGCGGAAATTGTCGCCGCCCTCCGTGTCCGGCGCGAGCGGGCCGCGCTGCCGCTTCATCTTGTCCGCGGTCTGCCATGTGCGCAGGATGACCTCGCCGACGCGTCCCATCGCCTGCGAGTCGGAGCTCAGCATGCTGAACACGCCCATGTCGTGCAGGATGTCCTCGGCGGCGATCGTCTCCGGCCGGATGCGCGAGTCGGCGAACGCGACGTCCTCCGGAATCCGCGAGTCCAGATGATGACAGACCATGAGCATGTCCAGATGCTCCTCGATCGTGTTCACCGTAAACGGACGCGTCGGATTCGTCGAGCTCGGCAGCACGTTCAGCTCGCCCGCCGCGCGGATGATGTCCGGCGCGTGGCCGCCGCCGGCGCCCTCGGTATGGTAGGTGTGGATCGTGCGGCCGCCGATCGCGGCCAGCGTATCCTCGAGAAAGCCCGATTCGTTGAGCGTGTCGGTATGGATGGCGACCTGCACGTCGTACCGGTCGGCCGCCTGCAGGCAGGCGTCGATCGCCGCCGGCGTCGTGCCCCAGTCCTCATGCAGCTTGAGGCCGATCGCCCCCGCCTCGATCTGCTCGATCAGCGGCTCCATGAAGCTGGCGTTGCCTTTGCCGGTGAAGCCGAGGTTCATCGGGAACGCCTCCGCCGCCTCCAGCATGCGCCGCATATGCCAGGCGCCCGGCGTGCAGGTCGTCGCGTTCGTTCCCGTCGCCGGGCCCGTGCCGCCGCCGATCATCGTCGTCACGCCCGACGAGAGCGCGGTCTCGATCTGCTGCGGGCAAATGTAGTGGATATGCGCGTCGATGCCGCCCGCCGTGACGATCTTGCCCTCGGCCGCGATCACCTCCGTGCTCGCGCCGACGACCATGCCCGGCGTCACGCCGTCCATGATGTCGGGATTGCCCGCCTTGCCGATGGCGACGATGCGCCCGTCGCGGATGCCGATGTCGCCTTTGACGATGCCCCAGTGGTCGATGACGACGGCATTCGTGATGAGCGTGTCCAGCACGCCGTCGCTGCGCAGCGCCGAGCTCGACTGGCCCATGCCGTCGCGGATGACCTTGCCTCCGCCGAACTTGCACTCGTCGCCGTACACCGTGTGGTCGCGCTCGATGACGGCCCACAGCTCGGTATCCGCCAGCCGCACCGCGTCGCCCGTCGTCGGGCCGAACATGCCGGCGTAGCTGCTCCGATCCATCTCTCTCATGATCGGCCGCCCTCCCACTGCTCCAGCCTGCGCCGCACGTCGTCCGGCATCGCGCCGGCCGGAGCCGGGCCGCTCGTCAGCCCGCTGAGGCCGTAGCCGAGCCGGCTGCCGCCGAGCTCGACGAGCTGGACCGGCTTCTCCTCGCCGGGCTCGAAGCGGACCGCCGTGCCGGCCGGGATGTCCAGCCGCATGCCGAAGGCCGATTCCCGATCGAACCTGAGGCCGCGGTTCACCTCGAAGAAATGGTAATGCGAGCCGACCTGCACCGGCCGGTCTCCTCCGTTGACGACGATCAGCTCCGCCGTGCGGCGTCCTTCATTGAGCACGATGCTCCCCTGAGCCGTGCGGTATTCCCCCGGTATCATGACTGTTCCTCCCTCATGGCCGCCGAACGGCCTGTTCTCTCTAGCCGCCGATCGGATGATGCACCGTCACGAGCTTCGTGCCGTCGGGGAAGGTCGCTTCCACCTGCACCTCGTGGATCATCTCCGGCACGCCCTCCATCACCTGGTCGCGGGTCAGGATGCGCGTGCCGTATTCCATCAGGCGGGCGACGGTCTGTCCGTCGCGCGCGCCCTCCATGATTTCGGACGTGATCAGCGCGATGCTCTCGGGATAATTGAGCTTCACGCCTCGGTTCAGCCTGCGGCGGGCGACGTCGGCCGCCACCGTGATGAGCAGCTTTTCTTTCTCGCGCTCGGTCAACTGCATGCCCTTCACCTCTTCTCCGGAATAGCTCCATTATAGGCGCGCTGCCGCAGGAAAGTAAATGAGTTATGTGAGATTATCTGACATAAAGCAACCGGGAAGCGCGAAAAAAGCCCCGCCGTCCAGAAGGACGACGGGGCAGGCGAGTCGGAACAGGGTCCGGGAAAAAGGGCGCCGGCAGCCGGCGCTACCAGATGCGCAGCAGCAGGTCGACGAGTCCGGCGGACTCCCCTTCCTGGCTGCCGATCAGCAAGACGGCCATCAGCATCACTGCGCATGCCATGACCATCATCCACAGGTATCTCATGGACGTCCCTCCGCTTCCGCTTGGTTTCGATAGGATCATTGTACCGCAGGACGGATCGTTCATGCCGTAAAGCAATCCTAAAAAAACCTTAAGAAAGTCTAAAGATCGTGATCCTGCGCCAGCGGCAGCCTCACCTGGAACGAAGTCAGATACGGATCGCTCGCGGCCGAGATGCCGCCCCCGTGCTGCTCGACGATGCTCTTGGCGATCGCCAGGCCGAGGCCGGAGCCGCCGCTGTCGAGGCCGCGCGCCTTGTCGACGCGGTAGAACCGGTCGAACAGATGCGGCAGGTCGACCGACGGAATCATCTCGCCGTAATTGACGACCTCCACGACCGCCTCCTCGCCTTCCGCCGAGGCATGGAGATCGACCTTGCCGCCGTCCTTGCCGTAATGGATCGCATTGGCGAGCAGGTTCTCGAACACGCGCACGAGCTTGTCCGGATCGCCGGTGACGGCGAGCTTGCCGGACGGGGCATGGAGCGCGCCGACGAGTCCCGCCTCCTCGAGCGGCACCCGGTATTGAATGAGCAGCTGGCGCAGCAGCTCGGTCAGATTGAACGTATGGATGCGCTGCGGAGACGTCTCGTACCGCATTTTCGTATAGTCGAACAGGTCGTTGATCAGCACGTTGAGCCGCTTCGACTTCTCATAAGCGATATGCACGTACTGGCGCACCTCCACCTCGTCGCGGCAGCGGTCCTGCTCGATCAGGCCGAGATAGCCGATGATCGAGGTGAGCGGCGTCCTCAGGTCATGCGAGACGTTCGTGATGAGCTCGCTCTTGGTCTGCTCGGCCCGCCGCTCGTCGTCGAGCGACAGCTGCAGCTTGTGCACGAGATAATTGATGTAGGCGGCGAGATCGCCGAGCTCGTTTTTTTGCCGCACCGGCACCTGGTAGTCGAAGTTGCCGTCGGCGATGTACCGCACGCTGCGGCTGACGTCGCGGAAATAGCGAAACTGGCGCTGCTGGAGCAGCAGCAGGAAGACGAGGAACAGCCCGATCGCGAGAATGACGAGCGTGAAGTCGCCGAACTGGTCGATCAGCAGATGCGCGATCCAGCGCAGCGCGGGCAGCTCGCTCGCCAGCCGCTCCGCGACGACGACGAGCAGCACCGACGAGATGACCGAGAGCGCGGCGCTCAGCGCGAGATGGAGCAGCAGGCGGAACGTCATGTCCTTGACGACGTTGTCATCCTTCAATTTTGTAGCCGACCCCCCACACCGTCACGATGAACTTGTCTCCCGTCTCCTGCTCCAGCTTGTCCCGCAGCTTGCTGATATGCACCATGACGGTATTGTTCGATTCGTAAAATTTTTCTTTCCACACTTGCTGGAAAATGTCCTCCGCGCTGAACACCTTGCCCGGATGCGAGGCGAGCAGATGGAGGATGCCGAACTCCGTGCTCGTCAGATGCAGCTGCCGCCCGTCCTGGCGGCAGGTGACCGTATGGGTCGACTTGTCGATGACGATCGGCCCGAGCTCCACCGCCCCGCCGGCGTCGGACCCGCCGCCCGCCTTGGGGAACTGGTAGGCCCGCCGCAGCAGCGACTTGACGCGGGCGACGAGCTCCAGCGGGTTGAACGGCTTGACCATATAGTCGTCCGCTCCGGTCATCAGCCCCATGATCTTGTCCATGTCCGCCGCCTTGGCGCTCAGCATGAGGATCGGCACCTGGGCCGATCCCTCGCGGCGCAGCTGCCGGCATACTTCAAGCCCGTCCGCCTTGGGCATCATGATGTCGAGCACGATCAAATGGAACGGCTCCGCGGCGGCCATGGCGAGCGCCTCCTCCCCGTCATGGGCGAGCACGGTCGCATAGCCCTCGTTGGCCAGATAGATCTGGATCAGCTCCGCGATCTCGCGGTCGTCGTCTACGATCAGCAGCTTTTTCACCGATTACCACTCCTTACAGCCACTATACCGCACGGCCGCCGGCCTTGGAAGCGCGCGCGCCCGATCGAAAGGGCCGTTTAAGGAATCTTCAGGCTTTCTTCAGGAAAGCCGGCGCCGGACCGGCTTTTTCCGAAGCCGGAGGCGCGAAAAGCCCCCTTCCGGCTGGAAGGGGGCAGCGCCGTTTCTTGCGGGAAAGCTAGCTTTCCACGCGATCGGTGATCGTGATGAGGTTCTGGTCGGCATAGTAGACGCAGTACGTGCCCAGCGCCTCGGCGATGAAGCGCAGCGGCACCATCGTCGTGCCGCTCATGTTCTGCGCCGGCACCGACAGCTCGATCTCCATGTCGTTGACCTTGGCCTTGGTCTTGTTCACCTGCAGGAAGATCTCGTTCTTGCCGCGCGTCGCCGTGATCGTCTGCTCGTACTGGTTCCAGTCGACCGTCGCTCCGAGCGCCTCGAAGATGCCGCGCAGCGGCACGAGCGTGCGTCCGTCCTTGACCAGCGGCTCCTTGTCGAGCGCGTAATTCACGCCGTTGACCAGCACCTTCGGCGCCTCCTTGGCGGCTTCTGCGGCCGGCGCGGCCGCGCCGGCGATCAGGATGCCGGCCAGCAGCAGGCCGGCCGCTTTCTTGCTTCGATATGTACTCATGAACATGCCTCCTCGGAGCGGATTTGATTCTCATTAAACCGCTTCCCGAACGACTTAAACGCTGACGATATCAAGAAGTTGCGATGCCGATAGGATTCATTCCACTTTAATGCAGGAATGCGGCAATCGGTAGTCAATCCAGGGCACATATGGTACACTAATTGGAATGATGTTAATCCTGGGAGGGACAAGCATGGCACCGAAGAAGATGCGTTCTGACATGATCAAAAAAGGCTTCGACCGAGCCCCGCACCGCAGCCTGCTGCGCGCTGCCGGCGTCAAGGAAGAAGACTTCGACAAGCCGTTCATTGCCGTCTGCAATTCCTATATCGATATCATCCCCGGCCACGTCCACCTGCAGGAATTCGGCAAGGTCGTCAAGGAAGCGATCCGCGAAGCGGGCGGCGTGCCGTTCGAGTTCAATACGATCGGCGTCGACGACGGCATCGCGATGGGCCACATCGGCATGCGCTACTCGCTGGCGAGCCGCGAGATCATCGCCGACTCCGTCGAGACGGTCGTCAACGCGCACTGGTTCGACGGCATGGTGTGCATCCCCAACTGCGACAAGATCACTCCCGGCATGATGATGGGCATGCTGCGCGTCAACATCCCGTCCATCATGGTGAGCGGCGGCCCGATGAAGGCCGGCCGCACGAGCGACGGACGCGCGATCTCGCTGACGAGCGTGTTCGAGGGCGTCGGCCAGTTCATGGCCGGCAAGATCGACGAGGTCGGCCTGACCGAGCTCGAGCAGTTCGGCTGTCCGACCTGCGGCTCCTGCTCCGGCATGTTCACCGCCAACTCGATGAACTGCCTCGCCGAGGCGCTCGGCATCGCCCTTCCGGGCAACGGCTCCATCCTCGCCGTAGCGGAGGAGCGCAAGGAATTCGTCAAGGAGTCCGCCCGCCAGCTCATGAAGCTGATCGAGATGGACCTGCGTCCGCGCGACATCGTCACGGCGGAGGCGATCGACAACGCGTTCGCGCTCGACATGGCAATGGGCGGATCGACCAACACCGTCCTCCATACGCTCGCGATCGCGCATGAAGCCGGCATCGAGTACCCGATCGCCCGCATCAACGAAGTCGCCAACCGCGTGCCGCATCTGTCCAAGCTGGCTCCGGCGTCCGACCTTCACATGGAGGACGTGCATGAGGCCGGCGGCGTCAGCGCCGTGCTGCGCGAGCTGCTCAACAAGCCGGGCGCCCTGCATACCGAATGCATGACCGTCACCGGCAAGACGATCCGCGAGAACGTTGAAAATACGGAAATCAAGCGGCGCGACGTCGTGCGCCCGATCGACGATCCGCACTCCGAGCGCGGCGGCCTCGCCGTCCTGTTCGGCAACCTGGCTCCGGACGGAGCGATCATCAAGGTCGGCGCCGTAGACAAGTCCGTGGGCGGCTACCACCGCGGCCCGGCGATCTGCTTCGACTCGCAGGACGCCGTGCTGGAAGGCTTGAGCAAAGGCCTCGTCAAGGAAGGCCATGTCGTCGTCATCCGCTACGAAGGGCCGAAGGGCGGCCCCGGCATGCCGGAGATGCTCGCTCCGACGTCGCAGATCGTCGGCATGGGCCTCGGCGCCAAGGTCGGCCTCATCACCGACGGCCGCTTCTCGGGCGCCTCGCGCGGCATCAGCATCGGCCATATCTCGCCGGAGGCGGCGGACGGCGGTCCGCTCGCGTTCGTCCACGACGGCGACATCATCGAGCTGGACATGAACAACCGCACGATCCAGCTCGAGATCAGCGACGAGGAGATGGCCAAGCGCCGCGCCGAATGGACCGGCTTCGAGCTCAAGATCAAGCGCGGCTACCTCGCCCGCTACGCTCATCTCGTCACCTCCGCCAGCACCGGCGGCGTCATGAAGATCTGATTCCTTACCCAAAAAGCTCCCCGGCGCTCGAAGCGCCGGGGAGCTTTTGGTTTACAGGTTGAATTGTCGCCGTGCTGTCCATCTATGTCTTGAGAGCTCCGGCGAGCACGATGCTGCCTCGCGGCTCCTGGCCGAAGGCGTCCGGCTCCAGCGTGATGGCGACCTGGTCGTACGAGCCGCCGGGGAACGTAAACGTGACCGCGCCGGCGTTGCCCGTCGGCATGAACGTGCCGGCATTGACCGGCTTGTCGCCCTTGATCAGCCACACCTGGAACGCCTGCTCGTCCTTCAGCTCCGGAAGCCGGCTCGCCTGCACGATCAGATGGGTGCCGCGATCGTCCACGACGAGATAGGCCTGCCCTCTGGCGACGAGATCTTTGACCGGCTTGAGCGAGACGATCTGGCTGACCATCGCGCCGGCAAAAGGCTGCTCCGTCTTGCGCAGCTGCTCGATCGTGCTGTCCAGCGTCTGCGTCGACGCCTGCAGCTCGGCCGAGAGCCGCTTGTTCTCGCGCCCGAGACTGTCCATGCGCTGGGCCAGCACTCCGGTCACGAGCAGCATGACCGCTGCCGCACCGGCCAGCGCTCCGACCGCGAGCCGCCTACTCCTCCCGGTCCCCTCCGCGGCTGGCGCTTCCTTTGCGCGCTCGGCCGGGCGCTCGGTCCGGTCCGCTCCGGAGAGCGGCGCGGCCGACGAACGCTCGTTGCGGTCCGCGAGCTGCTGCCTCGCGTCCGTTCCGTCCTCGTCTTGGCGAAGCGCAAAAACGTCCGGAGGCAGCGCCGGCTCGGAGCGCTCGGCCGCGTCCTCCTCCAGGCGGTCCGCCTGAGGACGGCCCAGCACCTGGCCCAGCACGCGCTCGCGCATTCCCTGCGGCGGCTCGGCCGGCTCGGCGGCTAGCGGCAGCAGGCCGAGCAGCTCCTCGATCCGGGCCAGCTCCTCACGGCAATCGCTACAGCCTGCGATATGCCGCTCCATGCGCTCTCGTTCTTCGCCTTCCAGCAAGCCCATCGCATACAGATCGATGTCCGAGCATGGCTTGCGATTTTCCTCCTCATGTCCTTCCCTCATGATCGAACCTCCCCCCTCCACGATTCGCCCAGCTGACTGCGCAGCTGGCGAAGACCGAGGCGGATCCGACTTTTGACCGTGCCTAGCGGGATGTCATGCCTGTCCGCGATTTCCTGCTGGGTATACCCGCCGAAATAAACCCACTCGATCACCTGCTGCTGTTCCTGGCTGAGTCCGGACAGAGCTTGCCTCATCTGCTCCGCCAGCATCCGGTTCTCGACGGTAAGCTCCGTCGTGACCGGGTCGCGCAGCTCATCCATGCCGTCCTGGCCGCCGGCGGCCGGCCGGCGGTCGCGCTTGCGCAGCCAGTCGATCGCGCCGTTGCGCGCCATCGTGAAGATCCAGGTGCTGACCTTCCCGGAGCGGCCGTTCGATACATACGCCTCGGCATGGTTCCAGAGCTTGAGGAACAGCTCCTGAACGATCTCTTCCGCCGCCATGCTGTCCTTCACGATTCGGTAGACGAACGAGTACAACGGCTTCTCGTAGCGATCGTATAGCTTCTCCAGCGCATCGCTGCTCCGGGAGGCGATCTGAAGCATCAGATGCTCCTCCCAGTCTGCCTCGGTCATGTGTTCCTCTCCCTTCCTATCTATCATATCCCCTAGGGGATAAAAGTCCAATCCGCCGCAAAAACAAAAGCCGGTCCTCCCGTAAGGGGACCGGCCGGCAAGGTCAGGACAGCATGCCCGGAGCAGCCGCAGGCTCGCTCGCCAGAGCGGCCAAAGCGGCTTCCGGCTTGGCCGCGACAGGCTGGCGCGGAGCCGGGGCGGAAGTGCTCGTATAGCTTTCCATGTCTCTGCGGGAGAGGAACAGCATGCGCGGATACATCGGCTTGGCCTCGCCGCGCGGTTGCGCTCCGCGAGGCTTGCGGGACTTGGCGCGCGGTTTGGCGGATAGAATTCGGAAAAGGATCTTCAAATAAATGCGGGATGCCTTGGCGAACAGGTTCTCCGGCAGGTCAAACACCTGGAAGCCGAGCTTGTCGGTTCCGTTGTGGATCATCGTCACTCCGTAGAGCGCCTTGACCTTGTCCATCGCAGGATCGTTCAGCACCGCGGCGGACAGGGCCGGGAGAGCCGACTCCATCTCGCGCAGGAGGCGGATGATGACCGCGAGCGGAGAGGAGGAGCGGACCGCCGCCTGGCGGAGCATCTCATTGTCGAGATGGATCTCGGCGAGCGGATCTCCCTTGACGATGCGCTCGCCTTCGCTCAGCTCGATCGGCGGACCGTTGTAGGCGACTTTGCGATAGTGAAAGACCGGCCTGCCGCCCTTCTCGCTGGCGACCGGCTTCAAGCGGAACACGAGATGGAACAGCTTCTCGTATTGCAGCCAGGCGCCCGCCAGCAGACGGTTGAACGCCGTCGGACGCTTCGCCTTGTTTTTCTCGGTCAGCTCCATGAGCGTCGGCACGCCGACGAAGCGGAAGCCCTTGCGGCCGCCCTCCTCCAAATACACCTCCAGCGCCTCCAGCATCTGGGCCGGCGCGTCCTCGTCCGCTCCGAGCGTGCGGCCGCAGTCATGCAGCAGCATCACCTCGCCGGGACGAAGCTTCTTGAGCAGGCGCCTTTTCAGCCTGTCGGACGTTTCATGAGCCTTCCAATCGCCGAAAATGCCCGACCAGAGCACGATCTTGTACTGGCCCTTCTTGGAGAAATCGAACAGGTTGACGATTCCCCAGGGCGGTCGGTAATAAACGGGCGTCTCCCCGATCGCCTGCTCGATGACCGCGCTCGTCAGGGCAATCTGCCGCTTGACGGTTTTCGGCCGCATGATCCAGTTGCTCTTGTGCACGTAATTGTGGATGCCGACCGTATGCCCCTCGTCCCTCATCCGCCGAAGCAGCTCCGGATGCTGCTCCGCATGGGACCCGACGACAAAAAAAGTCGCCTTGGCGCGATGCCTGGCGAGCAGATCGAGCAGCATGGGCGTGTAGACGGGATCCGGGCCGTCGTCGAAGGTAAGCGCGATCTCCTTGTCCGCGAGTCCGCGCTTGAACACGCGGAAGCCGAACAGGCGGCTGATCAGTCCCGGGATAAACGCATAGAGCGATAGGAAGTAGAATCCCCAGACGAGCAAATTCTCCATGTTTCTGTTCCCCACCATATTCTCTAGAAGTCTACCACCCATTGTAGCATAAACGAGTTTCAAAAAACCGCCTGCATCTTTAAAATCTATAGTACAATCAAAGCGGAAATATGAATCGATTTCCAATTGACGCTGCAAAGGAGCCGGATTTCCCTCATGCTGATGTTTTACCGCAAATATTGGCGCACCGCATTCGATATCGCTCTCATCGCTCTGACCGTGTACCTCATTATGCTCGCGTTCAGCTTCCTTTACTCCATCGCCGCTCCGATCTTCCTCTCCCTGCTCATCTTCGCCGTCATCGAGCCGCTCGCGAGGCTGCTCCACCGGCTCGGCCTCAAGAAGTCGATCGCCTCGGCGCTTTCGATCCTGCTCTTCTCCGCGATCGTGCTCGGCATCTTCTTCGGCGCGGGCTACATCATGGTGCGGGAAGCGAACTCGATCGCCCACAAGCTGCCTCAATACCAGGCGATCCTGCAGGAGCAGCTCGCCCAAGGGTCCACCTGGCTCAAGGACAAGACGAGCGCGCTGCCGCCCGATACGGTGGACAAGATCCAGGACTACATCGACGCTCTGACCCGCTGGGGGCAAAAGGTCGCGGAAGGCTTCCTGCTGAAGGCCGCCGGCTACCTGAACTCGGTCTCCACGTTCATGTTCAACTTCGTGCTCGGCGTCATCCTGGCGTACTTCCTGAGCATCGAGATCGCCGACTGGAAACGGATCGCCGCGAGCAAGACGCCCCGCACGTTCAAGAAAGCCTTCGTCTTCCTGCGCGAAAACGTCTTCTCGGGCATCGTCGGCTATCTGAAAGCCCAGATGAAGCTCATCTCGATCACCTTCATCGTCATCTTCGTCTCGCTGCTGGCGCTCGGCGTCGACAACGCGCTGACGATCTCCGCCATCGCCGCCGTGTTCGACGTGCTGCCGCTGCTCGGCGTCGGCACCGTGTTCGTCCCGTGGATCGCCTACCTGCTCGTCGTCGGCGACTACAACCTGGCGATCTGGCTCGGCATCCTGTTCCTCGTCATCGTCGCCGCCCGGCAAATTCTCGAGCCGCTCATCACCGGCGACACGCTCGGCGTCTCCGCCTTCACGATGCTCGCGTTCATGGTCATCTCGCTGTCCTTGTTCGGCGTCGCCGGCGTCATCCTCTCTCCGGTGCTCGTCATTCTCGTCAAGGCGCTGTACGACCAGGGCTATTTCCGCCGCTGGATCACTCCTCCCAAGGACGAGTACGACGTCGAGCTGGCGGAGAAGGGCTGACGCCGTTCCTGCCTCGCGCCAAGCCCAAAAGGGCCGCATCCGCTGTCATGACGACAGCGGATGCGGCCCTTTGCCTGCTTTATCCCACCTATCCGGCGGCGGGTCCGTCCTTGCCGAAGGATGGGCTTGCTTCCTCCTCCAGCCGGAAATGCCCCAGCGAAGCGCGCAGCGACGAGGCGACTTCCTCCAGGCGGGCGGACAAGCCGACCAGGCTGTCGCTCACGCCGAGCTGCTCGCTGCTCAGCGAAGCGACCTGCTGGGAGGCGGCGGCCGACTGCTCCGAGACCGAGCTCACGCCGGACATCGCCTGGCCGATCTGCAGCTGCGTAGCGCCGAGCTCGACGATCGCCTCGTCGACGCGCGCCAGGCTCTCCCCGAGCAGCGCCATCCGGGACTGCGCCTGGAGGAACAGGCTGCCCGCCTCCTGCACGGAATCGAGCTGCTGCCGGAATGCCGGGCGAGCCGTCGCCAGCGTCTCGACCGTTTCGCCCACCTCGGCCTGAAGCGCGGCGAGAATGGCTTCGACCTGCTGGATGGAAGCCTTGGACTGATCCGCCAGCTCCCGCACCTCGCCGGCGACGACGACGAAGCCCTTGCCGGCCTCGCCCGAGCGGGCCGCCTCGATCGAAGCGTTGAGCGACAGGATGTTCGTCTGCTTGGCAATGCCCGACAGCAGCGTCAGGATGCCGCGGATCGAGCGCGTATTGTCGGAGAGGCGGGCGATCTTGGCGGAGATGTCGCTTACGATCCGATCCGCTTCCTCCGTCTTGCCGAGCATCTTCTCCATATGGCCGGTCCCTTCCCGGCTCGCGGACTCCACTTGGCCGGCCGATGCGCGCATCTCGTCCGTGCTGAGCTTCATCCGCTCCATGCCTTCATCCATCTTTTCCGTCAGCTCGATTCCCTTCTCGGCCTCGACGGCGAGGCTGGAGGCTCCGGCCGCGATTTCGTCCGTGGCGGCTGCGATCTCCCGCGCGGACGTGGCGGTTCGGCGAGACTGATCGGCCATCTGGCCGGCGGTATCAAGCACTTGGGCGGCCATGCGGCTCGTCTGGCCGACAAGCTGGCCGAGCTGCTCCATCATGCCGTTGAAGCTCGCCGCAAGCTGGCCGATCTCGTCCTTGGAGCGGTGGCTCGACCGGACGCTCAGCTCCCCGTCCTTGCCCCGCCGCATGAGCGAGCGCAGGCTGCGCAGCGGCCTGCCGACGCTCCAGACGACGAACGCGCCGACGAGCACCGCCAGCAGGGCGGCTCCCGCCGCGACCCAGACCGTCATGACGAAAATGCTTTTGGCATCCTTGACGAGCTCTCCGCCCGGAATCGTGGCCGCCACGGTCCAAGGACTGTTCTTGAGATGATCCTCGATCATGAGCAGCGAGCCGCTCCAATAATGGATGGGCGTTTCCGAGCCCTTGAGCTGCAGCGGACTCGCCTGGCCGGCCCGCTGGCCTCCGCTCGAATCCGAAAGCACGATTCCCCGCTCGTCGATCAGGCTGATCTCGCCGCCGGATCCGAGCCGGATGCCCTCCAACTGGCTGCCGACGAAGTCGGCATCCAGCTCCAGCAGCATCAGGAAGGCCGGATCGCCCGAGATCGACTTGATGACTCTCGCCAGACCGATCGAAGGCGGGCTTTTCGCATCGAAGCCTCCCGGCTGGTAAGGCGTCCAATACGGCTTGCCGTCCAGGCTGACCGCCTCCTTGTACCAGGCCTCCTCCTTCGCCAGCTTCACGTCGAGCGTCAACGTGCCGACCGCTTCGGTCTGCAGCCGGTCGTCGATCGGGATGAAGGCGATATGGCGGATCGTCTTGTTCGCCATCGCCATCGAGGAGATGCGGTCATACAGCGTCCGCTGCGCCTTGAAGCGCTCGAATACGTTTTCTTCCTTATGGGCGAATACCAGCTCGCTGACGGATTCCTGAACGATCTTGTCCGTCAGGAAGTGCATGGAGAAGCGCAGGTAGTCATCCAGCACGATGTCCAGCCGATCCGCGACCTGATTGGCCGTCTCCACCGTCGATTCCGTCACCTTGCGCTCGATCACCGATTTGGCGATTCCATACGAGATGAAGCCCATGGCGAGCACGCAAGCGACGATGCTGGCGAAAATGATCAGGAACAGCTTTACGCTGATGAGGCGAAAAGGGCGAAGGATCCACTTCGAAACAAATTGATTCAATTGAAATCGCCTCCAATTCCGAAAAAGGGGTGTCTTTATACCTATCGGAACGTAGAGGGGATATTTTTATTAACAAAGGGCTCTTTTTCACTTTTCTTGGGCGGACGAGGCCAAGGCGGCGCGCTCCCAGGCCGCGATCCGATCCATGACGCCGCCGAACAGCCGCGCCGCCAGGTTGGCGCTTCCCTCCGGACGTTCCTCGGCCAGGACGGCGACGGCATAGCGGGGATGGTCGGCAGGCCCGTAGCCGATGAACCACTGGCTGTTCCCCGCTCCGGGCCTGCCGCTTTCCGCCGTCCCCGACTTGCCGGCCAGCGGCCAGGCGGCTCGGTGAAGGCCGCGTCCGGTTCCGCTGGCTACGACCTGCTCCATGCCTCTCCTCAGCATGGCGGCCGTGCGCGGCGAGATTTGCCCGTGCGCGGAGGGCGAGGCATGGCTGCGCAGCGCGGCGAGACGCTGGCCGTCGGCAAAGTCGATTTCCTTCACGAGCGCCGGCTCGGCCACCCTGCCGCCATTGACGATCGTCGCCGCCAAATTCGCCGCCTGCAGCGGCGTCATCCGCACATCCTCCTGCCCGATGCCGCTGCGGGCCAGCTTGCCGCTGCGCAGCAGCTCAAGCCGGCTCCATGGGCTTGCCGCGCCGAATACCGTGCCCGCCTCCTCCTCGCCGATCAGGCGCAGCGGTCCGGACAGCGCGCCTTCCCTGCGGCCCGCCTCGAGATGCCAGCCGATGCGCCTGCCGAGACCGAGCTTGTCCGCCGCCGCGGCGAGCTCATCCGGCCGCAGCCGCTCCGCCAGAGCGGCGAACACGATGTTGCAGGACTGCGCCAGCCCTTGCTCCAGCGTGAGCCGGCCGTGGCCGCCTTCTTTCCAGCATGACAGGCCATGATGGCCGTATTCGCCTCCGCAATAAAATTCCTCGCCCGGCTCGGCCGCTCCGGCCTCCAGCGCTGCCGCCTCGGTGACAAGCTTGAAGATCGAGCCGGGCGCATAGGCGCGCACGGCCCGATTGGCCGCTCCGTCAAAAAAAGCTTCTCCTCGTGCCGGAAGCTCCATGTCGGGCTTGGAGACCATCGCCAAAATGTCCGAGTTCCGGACATCCAGCACGACGACCGCGCCTTTTTTCAGCCCGGCCTCGCCCGCATACCGCTGAAGCTCGACTTGCAGAGGCAGGCTGAGCGTCGTCCGCACCTGCAGCGGATAACGCGGGTTGGCCGGGCGCTCCACGGTCAGGCCGAGCCCTTTGAGCGGCAGGCCGGCCGCATCGGTCATATAGCTGGCATAGGCCGGCCCCGTCCCCCGAAGAAGCCCGTCCAGCGACAGCTCGAGACCGCCGCCTCCCGTTGCGTCGCGCAGGCTCGCCTTGCCTGCGGCCAGCCGCTTGCCGTATGCGGCGGCGATCCGTTCGGGATTTTCGCTGACATATCCGATCGCCTGGACGGCAGCGGACGACGGATCGCGGCGGGCGCGGTAGGGCAGGATGGCCACGCCTTCCAGCTTCAGGCCCGCCAGCTCGGTCCGCTGCCGCGGACTGAGCCGCAGCGGCAGGCCGCTTTTCGCATCCATCCAGAAGCCCGGCTCCTTCCTCCGCTCCAGCTCTTGCCACAGCTCCTCGGAGCCGGCTTGCAGCACTCGCGCCAGCTCGGCCATGTCCCGGCCGCTGCCGCGCGGCTGGCCGGACGGATGCGGAAAGATCGCCAGCGCCTCATAAGCGAAGCCTGTCAAAGGCAGCCCGGAGCGGTCGACGAAATCGCCTCTTCCGGCGTCCAGCAGCAGGCGGTGGCTGCGCTGCCTAACCGCTGTCTCGGACGCTGTCGCATGGCGGGCCGAGGAAGCGGGGCTCCACGGCCAAAGCATCACCCAGCCGAGGCGGAGCAGAGCGACAAGCAGCAAAGCGGCGATCAGAGCCGCCGCCGTCTTCATTCGGGAAGCGGACATGGGCCGTTCCTCCTTCGGTTCCAGATGTCGCGGTTGTTCTGGAATCCAGTATTCCCCTGCCGCTCCCCGCCTACACGCGAAAAGCCCCGCCGGAGGCGGGGCTGGGTCGAAGCAGGAAGGAGTCAGAAGTCATGCCTTGAAGCGGTCGAGCGATCGCTGGAGCGACTGCGAGACCTGCTCGAGCTGGGCGGCGAGTCCGACGAGGCTGTCGCTCACGCCGAGCTGCTCGCTGCTGAGCGATGCGACCTCCTGGGAGGTGGCGGACGACTGCTCCGCTACGGCGCTGACGCTGCCCATCGCGGAGCCGATCTGCTGCTGCGACTCATCGAGCAGACGGATCGATTCGGCCACGTTCTCCAGCGTCGACGCAAGCGAATTCATGCGAGCCTGGACCTCATGGAAAATGCCGTTCGCTTCCTTGACGGAGCCGATCTGCTCTTGGAATACCGGCTGCGCCTTGCCGAGCGCCTCGACGGTCTCCTCGATCTCCGTCTGGATCGTCGTCGTGATGCTTTCCACCATGCCGATCGACTGGCGGGACTGCTCCGCCAGCTGGCGGATCTCTCCAGCGACGACCATGAAGCCTTTGCCGGCCTCGCCGGCCCGGGCGGCTTCGATCGACGCGTTGAGCGAGAGGATGTTCGTCTGCTTGGCGACGCCGCCGAGCATTTCCAGAATCTTGCGGATCGAGCTGGTGCTTTCCTGGAGGCGGCCGACTTTTTCGGTCATGTCGCGGACCATCTGCTCGGTCTCTCCCGTCTTCTGGATCATCGCAGCCATATGCTCCGTGCCCTGCCGGCTCGCCTGGTCGACCTGCTCGGCCGACAGCCGCATCTCGTCGCTCATCGCCTTCACTTGGCGCATGTTCTGATCCATGCCGCCGGCAAGATCGCTGCCTCGCTCGGCTTCCATCGCGAGGCTGGTCGCTCCGCCCGCGATCTCCTCCGTCGCGACCGCGATCTCCCGCGCCGCTCCTGCCGTCCTGCGGGAGGCTTCTCCGACCTCGGAGGCGGTATGCAGGACATGCTGGGCGTTGTCCCTCGTCTGGCCGACGAGAGCCGTTATTTGGCCCATCATGTCATTGAAGCTCTCCGACAGCTGGCCGATCTCGTTCTGCGAGCGGATGTCGGAGCGGACGGCGAGATTGCCGTCCTTGGCCTCCCCCATCAGATTGCGCAGCTTCTGCAGCGGCCTGCCGACGCTCGCGACGACATAGACGCCGACAAGGATCGCGATCAGGGCGGCAGCCGCGGCGATCAGCCAGGTCATTCTCTCGATTTCTTTGGCATCGCGCACCAGCTCCGACGTCGGAATCATGCCGAGCACCTTCCAGCCGACCGTCTCCAGCGTCTGGTAGACGGCCAGCACCTGTCCGACGTTGCTTTCCGTGATGAAGCTGCCGCTATCGGCTGACGCGCCGCTGCCGGCGAAGTCGATGACGGACTTCTCCCCGGCGAGGCCGGACTCGATATTGTCGATCAGGATCGTATTGTCGCCATCGAGAATCCGGATGCGGCTGCCTTCTCCGATCTTGACGTTCTGCAGCTGCTGCTCGAGCAGCGAGGCCTTGAGCTCGATCAGCAGCGCGTACGCGTAGCTGCCCGACGTATCCCGGATCGTCCGGGCCAGGCCGAACGACCTCTGGTCGTTGCCCTGGAAGCCCTTTTCCTGGATCGGGATCCAGATCGACTTGCCTCCCAGCTCGACCGCCTGCTTGAGCCAAGGCGCGTCCTTGACCGTTTCGTACTTCAGATTGCCCGTGCCGAGCACGTTCGTTCCGTATTTCTCTTGCAGCGGAATATAGTTGACGTTCATGACTTCCGCGTTGGACATCGCCATCGCGCTCAGCTTGGTCGACAAAGCGCGCTGATTCTCGAAAATCGCGTATTCGTCGGAAGCGCTGCTCCCGAGCTCCCGGATGTTGTCCTGCAGCGACTTGTCCGTAATGAACTGGATCGAGAAGTTCTCGTAGTTGCCCAGAATCAGATCCAGCTTGCCGCGGATCTGATCGATCGTCTCATTGGAAGCGGCGGTCACCTTCTTTTCGATGACGCCCTTGGAAATCTGGAAGCTGAGCGTGCCGACGACGGCGACGCAGGCGACGATGCTGACGAAAACGATCAGGAACAGCCTCACGCTTAAAAGATGTAGCGGATTGCGGAGCCGGGCCCGCGCATCTGCCTTGGCGCCGGTGGGCTTGTCCGACAGGGAAGGCTCCGTGCTTGTTCCGCCGCCCGACTTGCGCATACGGCGTTGGAATGGATTCTGCATCTGTATACACCATCCTCTATTCATGAAAGCTTTCCCTATCCATATCGGAGTCTGCGTGGACGAAGTTTAATCCATCTTAAAAATAAACAAGGCTGCCGGCTCTTGACAAGCCTCGATCCGGTCGATCGAGAAGCCTCTGCCTCCTCCGAGCGGGCCGAACGAAAAAAGCGTCCCGTCGGCTGCATGGGCCGGCGGGACGCTTCGTCAACTCGGGCTTGCGGGATCGAATCATTCGGTGCGGAAACGCTCCAGCGCGGCCTGCAGCGACTGCGAGACGCCTTCGAGCCGCGCGGACAGCTCGACCAGGCCTTGGCTCACGCCCTGCTGCTCCTGGGTAAGCGAGGCCACCTCCTCGGATGTAGCCGATGCCTGCTGCGAGACGGCGCTTACGCTGCTCATCGCTTCGCTCAGCTGGGCGTGGACGTCGTCCAGCAGGCGGACCGACTCGCTTACGCGGTCGAGCGACTCCGTGAACTCGCCCATCCGGCCCTGCACCTCCAGAAAAATCTGGCTCGTCTCTTTGACCGATTGAATCTGTTCCTGGAACATCGGCTTCGCCTCGCCGATCGAAGCGGCCGTCTGGGCCATCTGCTGCTGGATCCGTCCGGTAATCGTCTCGACCAGCGCGATCGACTGCCGGCTCTGCTCCGCCAGCTGCCGGATCTCCGCCGCCACGACCATGAAGCCTTTGCCGGCCGCTCCCGCGCGGGCCGCCTCGATGGAGGCGTTGAGCGAGAGGATGTTCGTCTGCTTGGCGACGCCTCCGAGCACGTCCATGATCTGGCGGATGGAGCGGGTGCTCTCCTGCAGCGATTCGACCTGCGCCGCCAGCGAGCTTGTCGCCGATTCCGTAAGCGCCGTCTTCTCGACGAGCTGCG
Organism: Paenibacillus pasadenensis DSM 19293; assembly: GCF_000422485.1. GTDB lineage: Bacteria > Bacillota > Bacilli > Paenibacillales > Paenibacillaceae > Paenibacillus_O > Paenibacillus_O pasadenensis. Next base: position 117,335 of record NZ_AULW01000016.1, on the reverse strand, counting down.
TCATGCATTCGGTCCCGCGGCGGCTGGAAGCCTCCACCAGAGCGGCCGTCTCGCCCATCTGGCTGTTGCTCCGCCGCAGCTGCTCCATCCCAAGGCTCATGTCGGCCGTCAGATCGCTTCCGCGCTCGGCGTCGGCCGCCAGGCTGGTCGCTCCGCCGGCAATCTCCTCCGATGCGGTCGCGATCTCTCGCGCCGCCTCGGCCGTCCGCCGCGAGGCCCCTCCAAGCTCGCCCGCCGTGCTCAGCACTTGCACCGAGCCGCTTCGCGCCTGCTGGACCAGCTCCGTAATCTGCGCCATCATATCGTTGAAGCTCGTCTCCGTCTGGCCGATCACGTCGGTGCTGCGCGGCTGCGCCCGTACCGTCAGATCGCCTTCGCGGCCCCTCTGCATCAAGCTCCGCAGCCGCTGCAGCGGGCGGCCGACCAGGCGCATGACGAACAGCCCGATGAGCGCGGCCAGCAAGGCCGCCGCCGCGGAGACGAGGAACGTCATCCGGTAGATCGCGTCCGCTTCCTGCACGAGCAGGCCGACCGGAACGACGCCGGTCAGGACCCAGCCGTTGGAAGGAAGCCGGTCGTAGATCGCCAGCGCCTTTCCGCCTTCCTCTTCCTTGACCAGCGAGCCGCTCGGACGGGCTGCCGCCTCCGCCGCCACCTTCACGCGCGCTTGCTTGCCGATCGCTTCCCGTCCGGAGCTGTCCAGCAGCACCCGGTCCGTCTCGTCGACGATCGAGATGCCGCTGCCTTCTCCCAGCTCGGCGCCCTTGAGCTGATCTTGCAGCGCCGAATCCTGAATTTCGACGAGCAGCAGGTAGACCGCGTCCGTGCCGCCCGGCTCCCGCAGCGCGCGCGCCAGGCCGATCGTCGGCTTGCCGCCGTCCTGGAAGCCGGCGGTCTGCGTCGGAATCCAGATCGACTTGTTCTCGGTCTTCACGGCCGCCTGGTACCAGTCCAGCTGCTCCAGCTTGGCTTTGTCGAGGCTGCCCGTTCCGAGCACCTTGCTGCCGAGGCTTTCCCGCAGCGGGATGAGGTTCAGATTCTCGACGCCGGACATTCCGATGACCATGCTCTGGATCTTGTTGTTCAGCTCCCGCTGCGCGTTCGCGAGCGCCGTCTCGCTGCTCGCGTAAAGCGTGCTGCCGATCATGTTCTGCAGCGTCGTGTCCGAGACGAACTGCACGGCGATGTCGTTGAACTTGCCGAAGACGAGCTCCAGCTTCTCGGCCAGCTGCTTCAAGGTCCGGCTGGACGAGTCCGTCGCCTGCTGCTCGATGATCGACTTGGAGATGCTGTAGGACAGCTGCCCCATCGCAAGCACGCAGATGAGGATGCTGGCGAATACCGTCAGGAACAGCTTCAATCCGATCGACAGCGTCCGCCTGGGCGGGGAAACGGACGGGGGACGGCCCGCGACGGCCTGATGCCGCTCGGCCTCCCCGATCTGCTCGCGTCCATCGTCCGGCTTGATTTTGCTCCTCGCCCGCTCCCATCGGCTCTTCCATCCATTCCGCATGACAGCCACACTCCATCCGTTTGCTAGTATCCTTGTATTCCCTTGTATCGGATCGTCCGAGATGGTCCTTTATGCCTATGTCAGCTTTATATTCATGAATTATTTTGGATTTTAATTCCATTATCCAGTGATTGCGATATTTTCTTTCACTCGTTAACGAGATAAGGCAATAAAGAAATCAATCGAAATTCATGTAACCGTATTCAATCGCGCAAAAAAAAGCCCGGACCTGTGTAAAGGTCCGGACTGTCTCGCTTCGGCGATCAGCGGATGCGCTTGCGCATCATGTCCATCGGGCGCACCGGCTCGGCGACGCGCAGCACGATCTCCTGCAGCGGATGGCGCGCCGCGTCGAGCCGATTGCCTTCGCGGTCGCGCAGCTCGTCGACCGTCTGCTTGAAAAACGTGCCGCCCGGGCCGAAGAACTCGATCTCCTGGCCCGGCTTGAAGTGGTTGCGCTGCTGGACGACGGCAAGTCCCGTCTGCTCGTCATACTCCAGCACGACGCCGGCGAAATCGTACGGCGCGGCTTTTTCCTCCGGCTCGTAGATGTGGTCCTCGGTGCCAGGCGTATCGAAGAAGAAGCCGGTATTGAGCGGACGGTTGGCCGCCTTGTGGACCTCTTCGAGCCATTCCGGCCGCAGCTCGTAGCCGTCCGGGTCGGCGAAGTAGGCGTCGATCGCCTGGCGGTACGCATTGACGATCGTCGCGACGTAATGCAGGCTCTTCATCCGGCCCTCGATCTTGAAGCTGTCCACGCCGACGTCGATCAGCTCCGGGATGTGGCGGATCATGCACAGATCCTTGGAGCCCATCGTGAACATCTGCTCCTCGCCCTCGGCGATCGTGTCGCCGTCGACGTACAGGTCGTACTTCCAGCGGCAGGACTGGCAGCAGCCGCCGCGGTTGGAGTCGCGGTCGGTGAAGTGGTTGGACAGCACGCAGCGGCCGGAGAAGGAGGAGCACATCGCGCCGTGGATGAACGCCTCGATCTCGATGTCCACATGGGACTTGATCTCGGCGATCTCCTCCAGGCTCGTCTCGCGCGCCAGCACGACGCGCGGCAGCCCTTCCTCCTTCCAGAACTGCACCGTCCGCCAGTTCAGCACGGACTGCTGGGTGCTCAGATGCACCTCGAGGCCCGGAGCGACCCGCTGCGCCGTCTCGACGATCGCCGGATCGGCGGCGATGATCGCCGCGATGCCGACCTCCTCCAGCTTGCGCAAATAAGCCTCCAGGCCGTCGATGTCCTCGTTGTGGGCGTAGATGTTCGTCGCGACGAACACCTTGGCGCCGTAACGGGCGGCGAATTCGACGCCTTCCCGCATCTCCTCGAAGCTGAAGTTGTCGGCGCCGGAGCGCAGGCCGTACTTCTGTCCGCCGATGTAGACGGCGTCCGCGCCGTAATGGACGGCGAATTTCAGCTTTTCCAGATTGCCTGCGGGCGCAAGCAGCTCCGGCCGGTCGAGCCGGTATCGTTTCCCCTGATAGCGGGGCTTGTTCATCGTCATGCCCATCGTTCGTTCACCTCCTGAAGCTCGGCCGTCAATAGACCTGCTCCTTATAGAAAAATCCGTAGCTCAGCTCGCGGGACGGATCCTGCACGCGGCGGATCGCGGCGAGCCAGGACGGGTCGAAGCGGTAGCCTGCCGGATCGGCGGCATAAGCGTCGATCGCGGCGCGATAGGCCCGCACGACCGTCTCGTTGTACGCCGGCGTCTTCATGAGGCCTTCGACGCGCAGGCTGTCGATGCCGGCCTCCAGCAGCTCATGCAGGTTCTCGATCATGCAGATGTCGTCCGAGCTCATCATGTACGTCCCGTACGCGTCCTGGTAGATCGGATAGCGCTCGTCGCGGCGGTCGGCTTCCATCAGGAAGAGGCCTTGCCCGAGCGCGCTGTCCACCTGCTCCGGAGCCTTGCCCAGATGGCCGAGGTAGCTGTCCACGAGCGAGCGCTTGGAGTGGTAGATGTTGGTCATGCCGTGAACCTGAACCTGGACCTCCAGCGACGTGCGCTGCTTGACCTCGACGATCTGCTCCATGTTCAGCTCGCGGGCGAGCACGATGCGCGACGCCCCCCGCTTGCCCCAATAGTCGGCCTGCGCGTAGCTGGTCGACGTCATCTCGGCGTTCCAGTGCAGCCGCAGCTGCGGCGCCGCCTCGCGCGCTGCCATCAGCACCGACGGGTCGCCGAAAACGATCGCGTCGACGCCGATCTCCGCGAGCCGGCCCAGATAAGCGGGCAGCTCGCCCACCGTGCGGTTGTCCATCAGGTTGTTGACCGCCGCGTAGATGCGCGGACGGCGCTCCGAGCCGCGAGCGATCCGCACGGCCTCGCCGATCTGCTCCAGCCCGAATTCTCCCGGCAGCCTGGCTCCGAATCGGGATTCCCCGATGACGAAGGCGTCCGCGCCGGCGTCCGCCAGCAGGCTAAGCTCCTCCAGGGAAGCGGCCGTCGCCAGCAATTCCGGTTTTGTCGCCACCATTGATTCCTCCTTGCTCCTGCTTCTATTGCTTGCCGCTTTCGCGGATGTTTTTCAGATGCTGGTCATAGGTGACGGCAAACAGATGCTCGCTCGAGCCGTCTTTTTTCGTCACATAGTAATAGAAGTCGTTTTTCTCCGGCTGCAGCGCCGCCTCGATCGACTTCAGGCTCGGACTGCTGATCGGCCCCGGCGGCAACCCGTCGCTGCGATAGGTGTTGTACGGGCTCTCGACCTCCAGATCCTTCTCGAACAGCCGCTCCTTGGGCTTGTCGAGCAGATACTGGACGGTGGCGTCGATCTGCAGCCGCATCGGCTTGGCGAGCCGATTGTAGATGACGCCGGCCACGGCCGCGCGCTCCTGGTCGACGACGACCTCGCGCTCGACGAGGGAGGCGACGGTCATGAGCTCATGCAGCGTCAGCCCGCGTTCTGCCAGCGGCTCGTCGATCTCGCCCAGCTCGGCCAGCTTGCGGTCGGTCTCGGCGAGCATCCGCTGCAGGATGTCCTCCTCGGTGCTGCCTTTCTTGAGCTCGTACGTCTCGGGGAACAGATAGCCCTCCAGCCGGTGGCGCAGCCTGGCGTCGTCCGGAATCGACTTGACCGCCTCCGCCTCCCAGTCCCTCTTCTCGTCCGCAAGGGCAAGGAAGCGGGTCTTGTCGATGAAGCCCTCCGCCGCCAGCTTGTCCGCGATCTGCAGCAGCGTGAAGCCTTCGGGAATCGTGAAGCGGATCGTCTCCTCCTTGACCGTATCGCCTTCGTTCAGCTTGCGGATGATGGCGTCATGCTCCATGCCGGGGGACAGCTCGTAGGTGCCGGCCTTGAACGCGCCGCCCTGCTCCCGGAATTTCAGGTAGTACTTGAAAATGAACGCATCGCGAATGATGCCCTCCTGCTCCAGCCGGTCGGCGATCCGGTTCGGGGACATGCCCCGCTCGATGGCGACCTGCCTGGCCTCGCCCGCCTCCGCCGGCCTCAGGCCGTTCCATATATAGCCGCCCAGCCCCGCTGCCGTAAGCAGCAGCAGCGTGACGAGCGTCAGCAATACCCATACCGTAATCCGGCTTCTCGAAGGTCCTGCAGGCTGCTGCGCGTCCCCTTCGACTCGATCGTTCCTTCGCATCTGGCTTCTGTCCCCCGCTTCCGACTGTACCTGAATTCCGCAGCCCGCCCTCGCGGCGCGCCCGGGCAGTAGAAAAGGGGCGGCAATTGCCCGCCCCAACCCGCCTGCTATTCCTTGCCCGATTCTTCGAAAAGCAAAACGTCGTAAGCCTCGGCGGCAAGCTCCCATTCCTCGTCGTCCTCGATCGTCTCGAGCTGCGGCTCGCCGTTATGCGCGGCGACCCGGAACATCTCGACCTCGCCTTCCTTGCGTCCGGCCGGAGACTGGAGCGCCGCGTAATGCGAGCCGTCCAGCTCGAACTCGGCGAGGATGACAAAAGCGATCTCAGCCCCGTCCTCGTCGACGAGGAGCACTTCGCGGCCAAAAGCCTGCTTGAGCAGCGACACGCGCTGCGGAAGTCCTGCGCTCATCAGCCTTGTCCGTCCTCCAGCTCGCCGAGAAGCGTGTTGAACGTCTCCTCGACCATGCTCCACTCTTCCTCGTCCTCGATCGTGTACAGCTTGAGGTCGTCGCCGTCCTCCTCGTAGCGGAACGCGTAGACTTCGTCTTCCTCTTCGTCCTCGCCTTCCTCCGCGCTGAGCGGAACGACCATCATGTATTTCTGGTCCGAGCCGTCGACTTCGAACTTCATGATGACCTCGAACTCTTCCTCGTTGCCTTCCTCGTCCGGAATGTAGATGATTTCCGGCTCTTCAAACTGCATGTCGTCCTTTGCCATCGTTTACCCTCACCTTTTCATCTTAGAGTCGAGATAATTCTGCAAAATCAGCGCGGCCGCGATCTTGTCGACGACCTGCTTGCGTTTGTTGCGGCTGACATCCGCTTCGAGCAGCGTCCTCTGCGCGGATACCGTCGTCAGTCGTTCGTCCCATAGGTGTACAGGTAAGTGGACTGCTTGCCTCAATTCCTCGGCAAATGCGATGCAAATTTCGCCACGCGGACCGATCGTGCCGTTCATATTTTTAGGAAGCCCGACGATGATCTCGGACACCTCGTGCTCCGCGGCAAGCTGCGCGATTCGCTGCAGCTCGCCGCCGCCCTTGCGCTGCAGCACCTCGAGCCCTTGGGCGGTCCAGCCCATCGGGTCGCTGAGGGCAACGCCGATGCGGCGGTCGCCGTAGTCCAAGCCCATAAGTCTAGTCAGTCTGCATTCTCCTGTCGCGGCCTGATCAGCGGTGAGCGGCCAGATACGAGCGGACCAGCTCCTCGATCAGCTCGTCTCGTTCCTTCTTGCGGATCAGGCTTCGTGCGTTGTTATGCCTCGGGATGTAGGCGGGATCTCCGGATAGCAGATACCCGACGATCTGGTTGATCGGATTGTAGTCCTTGTCGACCAGCGCGTCATACACCGTCAGCAGGATCTCCTTGGAGGAAGCCTCAGGACCGTCTGCAACCACGTCGAACTTCATTGTCTTGTCCATGGAGCTCACCGCCAGCACCTCGCTTTCCTCTGGCCCGGATCGTAAGGGCGCGATTAAAGATACATCCTCACTATATCACATTTGCCTGGGCGAGAACCAGTTCTTCGACAAGGCGCAGCGCTTCGCCGAGCTTCGACGGATCCTTGCCGCCCGCCTGGGCCATGTCCGGACGGCCGCCGCCTCCGCCGCCGCAAGCGGCTGCCGCTTCCTTGATGATCTTGCCGGCGTGGAAGCCCTTCTTGACGAGCTCCTGGGGCACCGATACGACAAGGTTGACCTTGCCGTCCGCCGGAGCTCCGAGCGCGATGACCGCCGCCGGCAGCTTGAGCCGCAGCTCGTCGGCGATGCCGCGCAGCGCGTCCATCGTCGGCGCGCTCACCTGAGCCGCCAGCACGGAGACGTCGCCCGCATTCTTGACGCCGCTCTCCAGCTGGCCCGCCTCGATGCGCGACAGCTTGCCTTGCAGCGATTCGTTGTCGCGCTGCAGCTCCTTCACCTGGCCGAGCAGAGCTTCCAGGCGGCGCGGCACGTCGGCCGCGCCAGCCTTCAGCAGGCTCGCCGCCTGCTCCAGCAGCTCGAGCCGTCCTTCGAGATACGCGTAGGCGCTGCGGCCGGTTACGGCCTCGATGCGGCGTACGCCCGAGCCGATGCCGGTCTCGCCTACGATTTTGAACAGTCCGATCTGCGACGTGTTCTCCACATGGCAGCCGCCGCACAGCTCGATGCTGTAGTCGCCGACCTGCACGACGCGCACGACGTCGCCGTACTTCTCGCCGAACAGCGCCATCGCACCCATCGCCTTCGCCTCGGCGATCGGCTTGCTCTCGATCACGACCGGCGTGCCGGCCCAGATCTGCTCGTTGACGCGGCGCTCGATTTCCGCCAGCTCCGCGGCCGAGATCGAGCCGATGTGGGAGAAGTCGAAGCGCAGCCGGTCCGGCTCGACGAGGGAGCCGGCCTGGTTGACATGTCCGCCGAGCGTTTCCTTGAGCGCCTTGTGCAGCAGATGCGTCGCGGTATGGTTTTTGACCGTGTCGCCGCGCGAGGAGGAGGATACCTCGGCCGCCACCTGGCCGCCCTTGCGCAGCGCGCCTTCGACGACGAGCGCATGATGGACCGGCTGGCCGTGCGGCGCCTTGGTGACGTCCTCGACCTGCAGCTTCAGGCCCGGCGCTTGCAGGAGGCCCTTGTCGCCGACCTGGCCGCCGCTCTCGGCATAAAACGGCGTGCGGTCGAGCAGCACGAGCACGCGGCTGCCTTCGCCGGCGATGTCGACAAGCTCGCCGTCCAGGACGATGCCGGTGACGACGGCGTCGCCGACGAGGCGGGAGTAGCCGATGAACTCGCTCGGCTCCGTGAACTCCGACAGGGCGCCGCCCTGCACGCTCATGCCGCCCGTCTCCTGGCGCGCCGCGCGGGCGCGGCTGCGCTGCGCCTCCATCGCCTGGTCAAAGCCGCCGCGGTCGACGCCGAGGCCGTTCTCGCTGGCGTAGTCCTCCGTCAAGTCGAACGGGAAGCCGAACGTATCGTACAGCTTGAACGCATCCTCGCCGCCGATCTCCGTCCGCCCTTCCGCCTTGGCCGCACGGGCCAACTGCTCCAAGAGGCCGAGACCGCCTTCGAGCGTGCGGTGGAACTGCTCCTCCTCGCTGCGGATGGCCTTCTCGATGAACTCGCGTTTCGCGACGACTTCCGGGTAGTAGACGCCCATGATGTCCCCGATCGTCTCGGTCAGGCGGTACAGGAACGGACGGTCGACGCCGAGCGTCTTGCCGTAGCGGACGGCGCGGCGCAGCAGGCGGCGGATGACGTAGCCGCGGCCCTCGTTGGAGGGCAGCACGCCGTCGCCTGCGGCGAACACGACCGTGCGCGCGTGGTCGGCGATGACCTTGAGCGCGATGTCCTTCTCCACGCTGTCCTTGTACGTCACGCCTGCGATCTCGCAGGTTTTCTCGATGATCGGCAGGAACAGGTCGGTGTCGAAATTGGAGTCGACGTCCTGCAGGATCGAGGCGAAGCGCTCGAGGCCGGCGCCGGTATCGATGTTCTTGTTCGGCAGCGGCGTGTAGCTGCCGTCCTTATTGAGGTTGTACTGCGTGAAGACGAGGTTCCACACCTCGAGGTAGCGCTCGTTCTCGCCGCCCGGATACAGCTCCGGATCGGACGGATCGTTGCCGTACTGCTCGCCGCGGTCGTAGAAGATCTCGGTGCACGGGCCGCAAGGGCCTTCGCCGATCTCCCAGAAGTTGCCGTCCAGCTTGACGATGCGCTCCGCCGGCAGGCCGACCGTCTCGTTCCAGAGCCGGTACGCGTCCTCGTCGTCCGGATGCACGGTCACGCTCAGGCGCTCCGGATCGAAGCCGATGTAGTCCTTCGACGTGAGGAACTCCCACGCCCAGACGATGACCTCGTCCTTGAAGTAGTCGCCGATGGAGAAGTTGCCGAGCATCTCGAAAAACGTCTGGTGGCGGCGCGTCTTGCCGACGTTCTCGATGTCGTTCGTGCGGATGCACTTCTGCGCGTTGGTGATGCGCGGATTGTCCGGAATCTCGCGGCCGTCGAGGTACGGCTTGAGCGGCGCGATGCCGGCGTTGATCCAGAGCAGGGACGGATCGTTATGCGGCACGAGCGAGGCGCTCGGCTCGACCTTATGTCCTTTGCTTTCGAAGAATTTCAGCCACTTGGCGCGGATTTCTGCTGCTTTCATGACAAATCCAACCTTTCCTATCGCGGAATGTGAAAAACAAAAAACGCCCCTGTCTGCCGACAGGGACGATTGAACTCGCGGTACCACCCTGGTTATCGCTCCGGCTCCGCGATGTGCGGACGGGCAGCGATCTCCTCGATCCGGCAGATAACGGCTCCGGCGGCCGGTGGAGTTGATCCACGCTCCGAGATCAGCTTCGGCACGCTCTTCGGCAGGCGGATTCTCGCAGCCGTCCGGCGGGCGCTCGGCGCTCCATCCGAAAGGAATCCGTTCTCTGATTGCCGGGCTGCGCCCTACTTGGCATCCCATCAACGCTGTGTCTATGCGGCCTCGCCCCAGCGGGACGTATTTCGGCCATATACCGCCGATTATAGGATAGAGCGGCAGGATTGTCAATTTGTATGGGCGGACGGACGCGACTGGAAGCGGTTGGATTGCTCTGCCGGCTATAGGAGCCTTGGCGAGGTTGCAAAAACGCTTTACACGGTCCGCCGCCGCACGTAATACGCGAACACATGCTGCAGGATCACCTTGAGCGCCGCGAACACGGGCACGGCGAGGATCATGCCGGGAATGCCGGCCAGCTGGCCGCCGACGAGCAGCGCGAAGATGATCATGAGCGGATGGATATGCAGCGTGCGCCCGACGACCTGAGGCGAGATGACGTTCCCCTCCAGGATCTGGCACGCCGTATTGACGACGGCGACAAGCAGCATCATTTTAAACGAAACCGTCGAGGCGACGAGCAGCGCGGGCGCCGCTCCGATGAACGGTCCGAGATACGGAATGACGTTGGTCACCGCGACGATCGAGGCGAGCAGCAGCGCGTAGGGCAGCCCGATGATGGCATAGCCGGCGTAAGCGAGCAGGCCGATGATGACGCAGACGAGGAACTGCCCGCGGATGTAGCTGCCGAGCGCCTCGTCGATGTCCTTGAGCATGCGGACGACCGGCTTGCGATGCGACTTGGGCACGCAGGCGATGACCGCGCGCTCCATCACCTCGAAGTCCTTGAGGATATAGAACACGAGGAACGGAATGATGAAGAACAAGAACACGGCGCCGAGCATGGAGCCGATGTTGTTGATGAAGTCGGTCGTCGATTCCGCGAGCCGCTTCTCCAGCCCGGCGAGCGCGCGGATCATCGCCTCGCGGAAGCTCTCCGGCAGGAACGACGTATGGTTGAAGTCCCGCACGAGGCTCTGCGCCCGCATCGTCAGCTCCGGCGCATGCTCCCCGAGCTCCTGCACCTGCTCGGTCACCATCGGGATCAGGTTCATGAGGATGACGGCGAGCGCCGAGCAGAACACGGCGTAGATGAGCAGGACGGCAAGCGAGCGCGGCACCCGCCTGGCGCTGAGCAGGCTGACGATCGGGTGAAGCACGTAGGCGATGACCATCGCGATCAGGAACGGGGTCAGCACGGCGCTCGCGAAGCGGTATACCGTCAGCAGCAGCGGCTTGAGCAGCAGCAGCAGGAACAGGGCGAGCAGGCCGAGGATCGCGTAGACGAGCCCGAGCAGCATCCGGTTCTGCGTCCATTTTTCCATCCCAGCCCCTCCCCTCTCGCATCCGCTGTCCGAAAGCCGGGACCGTCCAAGCTTGCTGGAGAGCCTGTCTGCCCGGCAGGTCCGTTAAAGTATATGCGGCTTCCGCCGCTCCCATACCTTGCCTGTCCGCTGCCGCGCTTCGCGCTTCGACGGACAGGAAAAACCCCTGACGGAAATCCGTCAGGGGCGCAGCTCCCGATATCTCGGTCGGCCTGCTTCAGTTCGCGTGGATCTCGGACGAGGCGATGTCGTCCTCGAAGAACAGATCGTCCAGCGAGCTGAGCGTTCCGTCCTCCTCGACCTGATAGACCGACATTTTATCGCCGTTGACCGTCAGCTCGATATAGCAGCCCCAGCAGTAAAACTGATGCGAGCCGATCTTGCCGATATCTCGGGAATTGCAGTTGGGACATCTCATGCTCATCGATTCATTTCTCCCTACATTACGGATCGGAAGCTGCGACACGCTCCAGGGCACTCTCGTCCAGCGGCGGGACGACAATCGCATCTTCCCCTAACAAGAAGACATCCGGATCCCGGGGCGCTCTCAGCCATCTCCGACCGTCCTTAAGGTCTGAGACAAATCCGTCCGTCAGTTCAAAGCCTACTACCTGTGTACCCTGATTCGGGTCAAAATAAACATCGCTTATCCGGCCGAGCTGATCTCCCTCCGCCGTGACGACGGGAAGCTCCTTGAGCCGCACGCAGCCGCCGAGGAACGAGCGCGGCAGCGACTTCAGGCGCCTCACCCCGATCGACTCGGCCGAGCGGAGGAACACGCAGTCGGCGCCGCAGACGAGCACGTCGTCCCACAGCACGGTTCGGGCATGGCCCGGCCGCCAGCACCAGCCGTCGAGCACGAAGCCCTGCAGCGTCCAGTGCTCGTCGAACCAGGCGTCGCGGATTTTGCCGGCGCGGGCGCCGGAAGCGGCGAAAAAGGCGGGCTGCCCGATGACTTCCTGCAGCTTCAGCATGCGGTCGGCGGCATTCGGCACGCAAAGCGCCTCCTAAGAAGATTTACGATTACGGCCGAGAAAAGTTTCAACGCGCTCGGCCGCAAGCTCCATTTCTTCTGTAGTATTGCCCAATCCGAAGCTGAATCTTACCGCCGAGCCGGAAAGCTCCTCCGGCACGCCCATCGCCTGCAGCACATGCGAAGGCTCCAGCGCGCCCGCCGTGCAGGCGGAGCCGCCGGAGGCGGCGATGCCGGCCAGGTCGAGATTCATCAGCAGCGACTCCCGGTCGAAGCCGGGAATCGCCAGGTTGACGATGCCCGGCAGCCGCCGCTCGGGATGGCCGAGCAGGACGGCCGCTCCGTCCGTAACCTCCGCCATCCTGCGCAGCCACAGCTCGCGCAGCTGCTCCATCGCGGCCGCGCGGCGCTCCCGCTCGCGCGCGGCGAGCTCGGCCGCGCGGGCGAAGCCGGCGAGGGCGGCGACGTTCTCGGTGCCGCCCCGCCGCTTGCGCTCCTGCGAGCCGCCGACGAGCAGCGGCGCAAGCGGCGTGCCTTGGCGCACGAACAGCGCGCCGACTCCTTGGGGGCCGTTGATCTTGTGGCTCGAGAGCGTCATCAGCGAGATCGGCAGCTCGGCGACGTCGATCGGCAGCTTGCCGTACGCCTGGGCCGCATCGGTATGGAACGGCACCCCGCGCTCCTGCGCCGCCGCCGCCAGCTCCGCGATCGGCTGGAGGACGCCGGTCTCGTTGTTGGCGTACATGATGCTCACGAGCCCGGTATCGTCGCTCAGGCTGTCGCGCAGCTGATCGGGCGAGACGAGACCGTCGCCGTCGACGGGCAGCACGGTGACGCGCCAGCCGCCGCGCTGCAGCCGCTCGCATTCCTTGAGCACGGCATGATGCTCGGCCGCGCTCGTGACGAGATGGCGCTTGCCGCTCGCGGCCTGCGCCTCCAGCACGCCTCGCAGCGCGTAGTTGTCCGCCTCCGTCCCGCCGGAGGTGAAGACGAGCTCATCCGGACGGCAGCCGATCGTGGCGGCGATCGCGTCCCGCGCCGCGCTCACCCGCTTGCGGGCGTCGCGCCCGAAGCTGTGCAGGCTCGAGGCGTTCGCCGGAGGCCCCTGCAGCACCTCGAGCATCGCCCGCGCGGCTTCGGGATGCAGCGGGGTCGTGGCGGCATGGTCGTAATAGATCCGTTCCATCGCGTTTCAAGACCTTTCTCGAATCGGAATCAAATATAGAACATATAGCTGTCGGCTTCGCTCTTGTCCGTATATTGGATGAGGTCGAGCAGCGTCGTGGAGTCGAGCACCTCGGCGATGCTGTCGCGGATGCGCAGCCACAGGTTGCGCTTGGCCGGATCGTCCTCCTCGGTGAAGTCGACCGGCGAGATCGGCCCTTCGAGGATGCGGATCACGTCGCCGGCCGTAATCGTGTCCGGGTCCTTGGACAGGATGTAGCCGCCGTAGGCTCCGCGGATGCTTTTGACGAGGCCGGCGTTGCGCAGAGGAGCGATCAGCTGCTCGAGGTAGTGCTCCGACAGCTGATTCTTCTCGGCGATGCTCTTGAGCGAGATCGGACCTTCTCCGAACTTGGCGGAAAGCTCCATCATAATGGTAAGGCCGTACCGGCCCTTCGTAGAAATTTTCATGGCTGCACCTCTTTCCCTGATTGGTCGACAAACTAAATCAAGGTATTCCCATAATACTGATATGTTAGCACAGTTCAGGGCTGTACGTCCGCTAAATTCGGCGTTCGGCCGCCAGAAATTCATCATCGGATGAAACTCTAGGCTCCGTTGTGCTACAATGGGAGAACTCTTCCCGCCCGGCCGTCAGCGGCAGGGACGGACACAAGTTGTCAGAATAGCAGGGAAGGCTCCAGATTGTCAAGGTGGTGGATTACTATGGCAGCGCAGGAAAGCAACCGCTCCAAGCGGGTTGTCGTCGGCATGTCCGGCGGAGTCGATTCGTCCGTGACCGCCCTTCTCCTCAAGGAGCAAGGCTACGACGTCATCGGCATTTTCATGAAGAACTGGGATGAGACCGACGAGAACGGCGTCTGCAGCGCGGACGAGGATGCCGAGGACGTGCGGCGCGTCTGCGAGCAGATCGGAATTCCCTATTATACGGTCAACTTCGAGCGCCAGTATTACGACAAGGTATTCTCGTACTTCCTCGATGAGTATCGCCGCGGCCGCACGCCGAATCCGGACGTCATGTGCAACCGCGAGATCAAGTTCGGCGAGTTCCTCTCCAAGGCCAAGTCGCTCGGCGCGGACTATTTGGCGACGGGCCATTACGCGCGCGTCGTCCGCGACGAGGAAGGCGTCACGACGCTGCTGCGCGGCATCGACGCCGGCAAGGACCAGACGTACTTCCTGCATCAGCTCAGCCAGGAGCAGCTCGCCTCGGCGATGTTCCCGATCGGCCATCTGCCGAAGCCCGAGGTGCGCCGGATCGCCGAGGAGAACGGCCTCGCGACTGCCCGCAAGAAGGACAGCACCGGCATCTGCTTCATCGGCGAGCGCAACTTCAAGCAGTTCCTGAGCGGCTACCTGCCGGCCCAGTCCGGGCCGATGGTCGATCTGCGCACCGGCGAGACCAAGGGCCGGCATGACGGGCTCATGTACTACACGCTCGGCCAGCGCCAGGGCCTCGGCATCGGCGGCTCCGGCACAGGCGAGCCGTGGTTCGTGGCGGACAAGGATCTGGAGGCGAATATCCTCTACGTCGTGCAGGGCGACGCGCATCCGCGCCTGTACTCCTCCTCGCTGACCGCGAGCGAGGTCAACTGGATCGACCCGCAGCGTCCGGCGGGCGACATCCGCTGCACGGCCAAGTTCCGCTACCGGCAGCCCGATCAGGGCGTCACGCTGCGGCTCGGCCCGGACGGCGGCGCGGAGGTCGTGTTCGACCAGCCGCAAAAGGCGGTCACGCCCGGGCAAGCCGTCGTGTTCTACGACGGCGAGCGCTGCCTCGGCGGCGGCACGATCGAGACCGTGTCGCTCGTCGACGAGCGGACGTTCGCGGAGTCCGGCCGCGCCTGACGGAGGCGGCGGGACGGCCGGGAATGATGCCGGAATTGGGAATCCAAGGCGCTTTTCTGCCTTGGAGCCGTCGGTTCAGGCCGAGAATGGGGATCCAAGGCACTTTTCTGCCTTGGATCTTTCGGTTCAGGCCGAGATCGGGAATCCAAGGCACATTTGTGCCCTGGATTCGCCGATTCAGGCCGAGATTTCTGGATCCAAGGCACTTTTCTGCCTTGGATTCGCCGATTAGGGCCGAAATTTCGGATCCAAGGCACTTTTCTGCCTTGGATTCGCCGATTAGGGCCGAGATTTCGGATCCAAGGCACTTTTCTGCCTTGGATCCGCCGATTCGGGCCGAGATTTCGGATCCAAGGCACTTTTCTGCCTTGGATCCGCCGGTTCAGGCCGAGATTCGGAATCCAAGGCACTTTTCTGCCTTGGATCCGTCGGTTCAGGCCGAGATTTCGGATCCAAGGCACTTTTCTGCCTTGGATCCGCCGGTTCAGGCCGAGAATGGAAAGGGTCTGTCCCCGGTCATCGTCGATGACCTTCGGGACAGACCCTTTTTCGTCGTGCAGCAATTCAGCGAGCGCATCTCCTTGGCTGCGGCGATTGCTAGCGCCGATTTTCCTTCAGCAAGCGTGTCTCCTTGGCTGCGGCGCTAGGGAGCGCCGACTTTCCTTCAGCTGACCGGCGCTCCCTAGCGCCGATCAGCTTCAGCGAGCCCGTTCTAGAAGGGTGTCCCTAAATGTTTTCCGCCCGAATAAGAATAAGCCACAGGACGGTTCGAGCACGCCGGCGCTCAAGCCCTCAAGTGCGGCGCATATACGCCTTCACTGTCAGCGGCGCGAAGATCGCGACGATGGCGGCCGCGGCGAGCAGCGACCAGCCGACCTCGGCCCCGAGCGTCCCTTCGTTCGCCAGATCGCGCACGGCGCTGACCAGATGCGAGACCGGATTGAACTTTACGAACCACTGCAGCCAATCCGGCATCGTCTCGACCGGCACGAACGCGTTGGACAGGAACGTCAGCGGGAACAGCACGATCATCGAGATGCCCTGGACGCTGGAGGCGCTGCGGGCGATGACGCCGAAAAAGGCGAAGATCCAGCTGACCGCCCACGAGCAGACGATGACGAGCACGGCGGCGATGGCCACGTAGCCGAGGCCGCCCTCGGGACGGTAGCCCATCAGATAGCCCATGACGAAGGTCAGCACCGTGGCGATCGTATACCGCACCGTATCGGCGAGGAGCGAGCCGGCGAGCGGCGCGATGCGCGCGATCGGCAGCGACTTGAAGCGGTCGAACACGCCTTTGTCCATATCCTCGCGCAGCTGCACGCCGGTGACGATCGAAGTGCCGATGACCGTCTGCACGAGGATGCCGGGGATGATGACCGGCAAATAGCTGGCCACGTCGCCGGAGATGGCGCCGCCGAAAATGTACGTGAACATGAGCGTGAACAGAATCGGCTGCAGCGTCACGTCGAACAGCTGCTCCGGCGTCCGCTTGATCTTGAGCAGCCCTCGGTACGCCATCGTCAGCGAGTTGCGGAAGGCCTGGACGATGCCGCCCCGCTGGACGATCCGCCTGGAAGCGCCTGCCGGCGCAATTTCGGTCTTCATGCGTTTCTAGCCTCCATTCGTTCGTTGGCGCTGGACGCGTCCGGCGCCGTAGCCGCCGGTCCGCTGCCGGTTATCGTCAGGAACACTTCGTCGAGCGTCGGCTTCTGCACGCTGATCTCCGCCAAGTCGACGCCGGCGCCGCGCAGGGCGATCAGCAGGTCGGTCACCTGGCCGGCCTCCGCCATCGGAGCGGTAATCCGCCCGGCTTCCGCCGTCGCGCTGGAGCGGGTCTGAAGCACGCGCTCCACCGTCTCGCGGGCGGTCGCGATCTGGCCCGGATCCGTCACGCGCAGATGGAGCGACGAGCTGCCGACCGACGCCTTCAGCTCGTCTCCGGTGCCCTCGGCGACGACGCGACCGCGGTCGATGACCGCGATGCGGTCAGCCAGCTGGTCGGCCTCGTCCAGATACTGCGTCGTCAGCAGCACGGTCGAGCCGCTTTTGACGAGCCTGCGGATCGTGTCCCACATCTGCGCCCGCGTCCGCGGATCAAGGCCCGTCGTCGGCTCGTCGAGGAAGATGAGCGGCGGCTGCGAGATCAGGCTGGCCGCCAGATCAAGCCGCCTGCGCATGCCTCCGGAGAAGTTTTTGAGCGGCCGCTTGGCCGCTTCGGTCAAGCCGAATTCCTCCAGCAGCTCCGCCGCCTTTTGGCGCGACTCGGCGCGGCCAAGACCGAGCAACCTAGAGAAGATTACGAGATTCTCGGTCGCGCTTAGCGACTCGTCGACCGAGGCGTACTGTCCCGTCACGCCGATCAGCTGCCGCACCTGCTGCGGCTTCTGCATCACGTCGACGCCGAAGATGCGCGCCTCGCCCGCATCGGGGCGCAGCAGCGTCGCGAGCATGCGGATCGTCGTCGTCTTGCCCGCTCCGTTCGGGCCGAGCACGCCATAGATCGAGCCGGCGCGCACCTTCAGGTCCACGCCGTCGACAGCCCGATTGTCGCCGAACTGCTTCACGAGTCCGCGCGCTTCGACCGCCCACTCGCTCGTGCTGGCTGGATTGGATTTCATCGTTGTTCATCCTCCCTGGTTATCGTTCGCTGCAAGCATAACCCTCGAATGTGAACTCGATTTGAACCGAATCAAAGGAAATCGCGAGGCATTTATGGATGATGGATTGCGAG
The DNA here is from genome assembly GCF_000422485.1 of Paenibacillus pasadenensis DSM 19293. Lineage (GTDB taxonomy): Bacteria > Bacillota > Bacilli > Paenibacillales > Paenibacillaceae > Paenibacillus_O > Paenibacillus_O pasadenensis. The sequence continues at coordinate 99,797 of NZ_AULW01000016.1, read as the reverse complement.
AAGCAGATTGGGGTGCAGGCTGTTCCTGCGGCGCGGACGGAACCGTGCAAGGGAATTCGCCCTTTTTGTTTTTTTGGCCAGCGACGTCGAGAGGATGCCGCTTGTCCGTGAGCGGGAGCGACGCCGGCGCGGCAGTCGCGAAGCCCCGCCTTCCGCGGCATGCGGACGCCGGAATACGGACGCGGCTCGGCATAGGCGCCTTGAATGGCCGGGCGCTCTCCCCCATAATAGAATTCAATTGAAGCGACAGAGAGGATCGATGCTTGATGTTGAAACGAAAACCGGCGCCTGCGGTCGTCTCCAAGGCTAAAGGAAACACGCTGCTGCTGGAGCGGGCTTTCGAGGCCTCGCCCTCGCAGCTGTACCGGGCCTATACGGAGGAGGAGCTGCTCCGCGAGTGGTGGGGGCCGAAGGGCTGGACGGTGGCGGAGAGCCGCATGGAGCTGCAGCCGGGCGGCTTTTGGCATTACGGGCTTGCAGCCGAGGACGGCAGCCGGAAGACTTGGGGCAAGTTCGTCTACCGCGAGCTGCAGGAAAACGAGCGGCTCGTCTACGAGGACTACGCCGCGGACGAGTCCGGAGCCGTGCCCGAGGGACAGGGCCTGCTCGTCTCCCTGGAGTTCCGGGAGGAAGGCGGCCGCACCCGGCTCGCGAGCCGCGCCGAGTTCGTCTCTTCCCAGGCGCTGAAGCGCTCGCTCAAGCTCGGCGTCGTCGAAGGCATGAGCCAGACCTGGGATCGGCTGGCGGCCTGCCTCCGCCGCATGGACCGCGAAAAAGGCTGATTCGGACGTCCAGAAGGGACGGATGCCCGAAACAGCCTTATGAATGCTGACTGCTGACTGCTGAATGCTGACTGCCGACGCCCTGGCTGGCGCCGAGGGCAGGCTGCTGCCTGCCTTCGGCCGGCCTTTCAGCTGCCCGTATCGCGCAGGCTCCGCTCCGCGTCGAACTCGTCGGTGATGTCGCCGACGATCTCCTCCACGATGTCCTCCAGCGTCACCAGCCCCGCCGTGCCGCCGTATTCGTCGATCAGGATCGCGAGCTGCGCCTTGTCCTGCTGCATCCTTGCCAGCAGCGCATGGATGCGCGTCGACGCCGGCACCGCCGCCACCGGACGGATCAGGCCGTGCAGGTCGGTCGCCTGCATGCCCGCGCGGAGCAGGTCCTTGATGTGGACGAAGCCGATCACGTCGTCCTTGTCGCCGTCGCATACCGGATAGCGCGTGAACATGCGCTGCAGGGCGGCGGCTTTATTCTCCTCCAGCGAACGGTCCACGAACAGGCAGACCATGTCCGTCCGCGGAATCATGATCTCCCTCGCCTGCGTATCCGCAAAGTCGAAAATATTGTCCATGAGCGTCAGCTCCGCCGGATCGATCAGCCCGCTCCTGCGGCTCTCCTGCATGAGCAGGCGCAGCTCCTCCTCGTTATGCGCCGGCTCCGGCCCGGAAGCCGGCTCGAGTCCGCTCCAGCGCAGCAGCCGGCCGGCCATGCCGTCCAGCACGCGGATGACGGGATAGAGCAGCGAGTGGAGCAGGATAAGCGGGCGCGAGGTCCAGAGCGTCACCTTTTCGGCCTGGCGGATGGCAAGCGTCTTGGGAGCGAGCTGGCCGAGCACGATGTGGAACAAGGCGATGAAGCCGAAGGCGGCGACGAACGTGACGGTCCCGGCCGCCGGACCGCCGAAGCCGAAGCGCAGCAGCAGCGGCTCGAGCAGCGCCGCGACGGCCGGCTCCCCGACCCAGCCGAGGCCGAGCGAGGCGAGCGTAATGCCGAGCTGGCAGACGGAGACGAAGGAATCGAGGCTGCCGGTCAGGCGGGAGGCGAACCGCGCCTTACCGTTGCCTTCGGAGACGAGAGCGCTGATGCGGCTACCGCGTACTTTCACCATCGCGAGCTGCGCGGCGACAAAAAAGCCGTTCAGGAAAACGAGAAGCACAATAAGCAGCAAGCTGATGCCGAGCGGCAAGGGGTCGTCGGACACGCTCTTCCCTTCTTCCGCTCCTTGACGGATGCGGAAGTCGGGCGCACCTCCTCCAGTTCAAGTCGATTATCTCTATGTGTATGGACGGAGGAGCCGCAATATTCAAGCTTCAGGCTTGTCAGGGAATGAGGAGGAGCTTGCCGGTTGTCCGGCGGCTTTCCATCTCACGGTGAGCTTTCGCAGCTTCTGTCAACGGATAAACGCCGCCGAGCTCAATGTTCAGCTTGCCTTGAGCAATCCAATCGAAAAGGCGCGCGGCGCGCTCACGCAGCAGCGCGGTCGTGGGAATGTGGTCGGTGAAGACGGCATAGCCCAGCTTGATGCTTTTCGGCAAGCTCATGATATCCAACGAGCCGGGACCGCCGAGAACGGGTCCGTACCAGCAGAACGTTCCCGAACGGCGCAGAGCCGCCATCGACCCCGCAAATGTCGTTGGACCGGATCCGTCGTAGACGATATGCACGCCCTCGCCGTTAGTCAGGTCGCGTACTTGCTCAGCAAACTTTCCTTCCCTGTCGACGATGACGTGATCGGCGCCGGCCTTGCGCGCCGCTTCAGCCTTTTCTTCACTGGATACGCGACCGATTACCGTGCCGCCGCGCAGCTTTACGATCTGGGTGAGGAGCTGGCCGAGGCCGCCAGCCGCCGCATGGACGAGCACGGAGTCGCCTGCCTGTACGGGATAGAAGTCGGTGGCGAAGTGGCTGGCGGTCAACCCCTGCATCATGACCGCAGCGGCAGTTCGGTCATCGATGGCGTTTGGAATGCGAACGAGCGAATCGACAGGCGCGACCAGCTTCCCGGCATAGCTGCCAGGCACAAAGACCCATGCCACGCGGTCTCCGACAGCGAAGTCCGTCACGCCTTCTCCAACCGCCTCAATGCGCCCCGCGCCCTCCACGCCTAAAATTTTCGGGTTGGGCATTTCCACCCATGCGCTCCCGCGCCGGACACCGATATCCATGAAATTGACTCCAGCAGCAGCGACATCAATCCGTACTTCTCCGACTCCGGGCATGGGATCAGGGCGCTCCACATATTCAAGTCGGTCGGCTTCGCCGACCCCATTCATTACAATCGCTTTCATCGTCATCACCTTTTTTGAATGATCGTTCCGTTATTAGCAAAAAAAAATGGCTATCGTACTATCCGAAGCGCCATTTCGCCAAGATTGGCGAGATCATTCGGCTGAGCTCCGCCACGAGCCGCAAGCCGAATGCCTGAGATGCTTGCAATGAGGAAAGTCACCAGTTGATCGGGATCGAGTCCTTCCGCGATATCACCTTCGGACTGCGCCTTGCGGATGCTTTCAATCATGACGGCGCGAAGCTCGCGCTCGGCCGCAGCATTGACCGCTGTGAGCTCGGGACGCGAGCATCCGAATTCGGCAATCGAGCTGACGCCGAGACAAGGAGTGTAGGCCTCGCGCACGACCCGGTGGAGCATCGCCCGGATGCCGTCGACCGCGCGCTCCCCTTGACCCAGTGCTGCACGATGCGCGCTGCTCTCCGAGACGGCATAACGACGGACTACTGTCAAATAGAGCTGCCACTTGTCGCCGAAAGTGTCGTAGAGGCTCTGGCGACCGATTCCCATCGCATCAACAATCATCTGCGCTGACGTGCCTTCGAATCCGTATTGGCGGAACACGTTCGTCGCGGCGTCAAGAGCGGCATCAACAGCAGTTTTGGAACGTTCATTCAAGATAAAAATAACTGCATGCTGTTTTTTTTCTGTTGCCTCCGCCCTTTTGCAGCATCAGAACCAGCCGCCCACGGTCATCGCGAGCAAATACAGGTTCAGCACCGCGATCAGCGCCGCGCAGCTCCAGGCGACGGCCTTGAGCAGCGGACGGTTGGCGAATTCGCCCATCTTGCGCGGATCGCTCGTGAACTTGACGAGCGGGAAGACGGCGAAGCTGAGCTGCAGCGACAGGATGACCTGGCTGAAGATGAGCAGCTCGGTCGTGCCCCTCTCGCCGTAGAGCGCCGTCACGATGACGGCCGGCACGAGCGCGATGAGGCGGGTGATGAGCCGCCGCAGCCAAGGCTTCATGCGCAAGCCGAGGAAGCCCTCCATGACGATCTGGCCGGCGAGCGTGCCGGTCAGCGTCGAGTTCTGGCCGGCGGCGAGCAGCGCCACGCCGAACAGCACGCTCGCTGCCGCGCCGCCCATTAGAGGCGCCATCAGCCGGTAGGCGTCGCCGATTTCGGCGATGTCCGTATGGCCGCTCGTGTGGAACACCGCTCCGGCGACGATCAGGATCGCGGCGTTGATGAACAGCGCCAGCCCGAGCGCGATCGTCGAGTCGATCGTGGAGAAGCGGATCGCTTCTTTTTTGCCCAGCGGCGTCTGCTCGAAGCGCCTCGTCTGCACGATCGAGGAGTGCAGGTACAGATTATGCGGCATGACCGTCGCGCCGAGGATGCCGATCGCGATGTAGAGCATGGCCGGGTTGGACACGATCTGGCCGGACGGAACGAAGCCTTTCATGACGTCGGCTACGACCGGCTGCGCCCAGATCAGCTCCAGCAGGAAGCAGCCGCCGATCGTGCCGATCAGCACGATGACGAGCGCCTCCATGTAGCGGAAGCCCTTGTTCTGCAGCAGCAGCACGAGCATGACGTCGAGCGAGGTGAGGATGACGCCCCACAGCAGAGGCAGGCCGAACAGCAGGTTGAGCGCGATCGCCGTGCCGATCAGCTCCGCCAGGTCGCAGGCGGCGATCGCCAGCTCGCACAGCGCCCACAGCATCAGCGCGACCGGCTTGCTGTAGTGGTCGCGGCAGGCTTGCGCCAGATCGCGCCCGGTGACGATGCCGAGCTTGCCGGCGAGCGACTGGAGCACCATCGCGATCAGGTTCGACAGCAGCACGACCGACAGCAGCGTGTAGGCGAACAAGGAGCCGCCCGCCAGATCGGTTGCCCAGTTGCCGGGATCCATGTAGCCGACGGCGACCAGATAGCCCGGTCCCATGAAGGCGAGCAGCTTGCGCAGCCAGCTTCCTTTCCGCGGCACCTGGAGACTGCGGTTCGCTTCGGCGAGCGACGGCTCCCCTCCGCTTCTTCTCCAGCCGCCTGATTCCAGCGCCGCTTCGTTTCCGACCGCTCGCTCGTTCTTCATCGCTCATCTCTCCTTTTGCGCACGCACATCTATGTTGAGTTAGGGAAACTTTTAGAGCCGACGATTCCTCTCCCGTTATGAATATGACAGGGGATCGCAAGTGTTACACCTCTATATAGTTTAACTCTAAACATTGTCGCTGTTAAGCGGCAATTTTACGGCTGGACGAAGGCCGATGGCGGCACTCTCTCGTCGCGGAGCGGGGCGAGACCGGAGCCCCCCGCTTGGCAGAGCGGGAGACCACCGAAACCGGAACCCGCTTCGCGGAGCGGGTGAACACCGAAACCGAAACCCGCTTCGTGGAGCGGGAGAACACCGAAACCAGAACCCGCTTCGCGGAGCGTGGACTCGTTCCGATCTCCCTGGAGCCCAGATTCCTTTGATTCTATTTTTCAAAAAGGAAGGAATCCGGCCTCCAAGGGAACCGCTGCCGCTTCTCCACGAGCCCCCGTCCGCTTCGCTCCCCGGTTTCTCCTCCCCGCCGCTTTGCTTTGCCATCCGCAACCCGATTGCACCCGTTTGGCTCTCCTCACATCCGAGCAATTCGGTTATCGTGCCTCTGGTCAGCCTGTAATCCTTTTTTTCGACTTACTGCCTCACCAACACGCCTCCCAACAGTCTGTAACCCGATTTTTTCGACCCATTCGATCCGAGCTGCTCGGTTTTTCCGCGTAACTCCCCCGTTCGGGCTCACGTTGGACCCGAGCTACTCGGTTTTTCCGCGCAACTCCCTCATCCGACCGTACTTCCGACTCGAGCTGCTCGGTTTTTCCGCGCAACTCCCCCGTTCGGGCACTCGTTCGACCCGAGTTACTCGGTTTTTCCGCGCAACTCCCTCATCCGACCACACATCCGAGCCGAGCTGCTCGGTTTTTCCGCGCAGCTCGGAGAAGGCTATCCTCATGCGAAAAGGCCTGCCGCCTGGTCATGCGAAAAGCCCGCCGCCTGGGTGGGCGACGGGCCGGGACTGAAGCCTCCGGGGTCGATGCAATAGGTCGGCCGGGATCAGCCGGCTTGAGCTACGCTTCAGCGACGCTGGCTTGGGGCCGATCGGCGCTGCTGCTGGTTGTGGCGGATCTTGTCCTCCATGCCTTGGCGGGTCGCCTCGTAGACGGTCGAGCCGGCCAGCCGCTCGGGATAGTAGAGCTGGTCGACGTAGTGGCCGGGAAAGTCATGCGGGTACTGGTACCCGACATGGCCGAGCTGCTGCGAGCCCTTGTAGTGGGTATCGCGCAGATGCAGCGGCACCTCCGCCGTGCCGACGGCGTCCATCTTGGCCATCGCCTTGCCGATGGCGAGCGCGGTCGCGTTGGACTTGGGACTCTCGACCGCGAACAGGATCGCTTGCGCGACGTTGTACTTCGCCTCGGGCCAGCCGATCTTGTGGTAGGCGTCCATGCTGGCGACCGCCTGCAGCATCGCCTGCGGGTTGGCGAGGCCGATATCCTCGCTGCAGGCGACGATGAGGCGGCGGATGAACACCATCGGATCCATGCCGAGCTTCTCGACGGCGTACAGGAACCAGAAGAGCGCCGCGTCGGAGGAGCCTCGGATGCTTTTGTGGAAGGCCGAAAGCACGTCGTACTGGGTCGACTCGTCAGCCTGCACGGCACGGCTGCGGATCGACTCCTGGGCGACCTCGAGCGTGACGACAACGGTGCCGTCCGGCTCGGAAGGCGTCGTCACCGCAGCGAGCTCCAGCGCGTTGAGCGCGCGGCGGATGTCGCCGCCCGCCATGCCGGCGATATGCTCCAGCGCCTCGGGCCGCGCGTCGAGCTTCATGAAGCCGAGCCCGCGCTCCTTGTCGGCGATCGCGCGTCGCATCGCCTCCAGCGCATGCCGGCTCTCCAGCGCATGCAGCCGGAACAGCGTCGAGCGCGACAGCAAGGCTCCGTTGACGGAGTGGAACGGATTCTCGGTCGTCGCGCCGATGAAGATGATGATGCCCTGCTCCACCGCAGGCAGCAGCGCGTCCTGGCGCGAGGAGTTGAAGCGATGCACCTCGTCGAGGAACAGGATCGTCTTGCGCCCGTAGAGCGACTTGGAGCTCTTGGCCCGCTCGATGACGTCGCGCACGTCCTTGACCGTCGCGTCGACGGCGTTGAGCTTGACGAACTCGCCCTCCGTCCGGCGGGAGATGATGTGGGCGAGCGTCGTCTTGCCGCTGCCGGGGGGACCGAACAGCAGCAGCGAGCTGACCTGGTCGCCCTCGATCGCCCGGCGCAGCAGCGTGCCCGGGCCGACGACGTCTTCCTGGCCGATATATTCGTCGAGGGTCTGGGGCCGCATCCGATCGGCCAGCAGCCTTGCCCGCGGCTGCCGCTCCTCTTCCTTGTAGTCGAACAAGTCCATGCCTGCCACCTCGGTTCATAAAAATGTCTCCTGAAAGTGTACCATACCGCGGCTTCGGCGTACAAACGTTCGCTTGCGCGTCCGAAGACGCGCGGGCGGGCATGGCAAAAAGACGAGGCGGCCAGCAGGCCGATGTCATCAAGCCCCGTCATGCCTGAGCTTGATGACATCGGTTCGCGTCCGCCTCGTCTTATGTCGGCTGCGTCGCCGTTCGGCATCGTTGCTTGCTTCGTCTTCAGCTACGATTGCCGCAGCCCGGACCGCCACGGCTCGCCGGCTCGGGGCGACGCCGGCGCGTCTGCGGCTGCGTGCACGCCGTGGAAGCGCAGGTCAGGCCTGCGCCTCCGCGGCGGTCAGGCCGAGCTCCTGCCATTCGCGCTCGAAGCTCGCCTTCAGCTGCCGTTTGCGCTCCTCGTCGACGAAAGCGGCCTCGATCGCATGCCGCGCGACCTTCTTGATGTCCCGCTCGGAGAAGCGGAAACGATGGGCCAGATTTTCGTATTCCCGCGTCTGGTTCGTGCCCGACACCGTCGGATTGTCCGTATTGACCGTCACGAGCAGTCCGCTGTCGAGGTAGTCGCGGATCGGATGAAGATCCATCGACGGCACCGCTTTGGTCTGCACATTGCTGATGACGCACAGCTCGAGCGGGATGCGGCGCTCGCGGATGAGCTGCGTCACCTCCGCGTCCTCGCGCAGGCGGACGCCGTGTCCGATGCGGCGGGCGCGCAGCTTCTCGACCGCGCAGCGGATGCTGCACGCTCCGGCCGCCTCGCCGGCGTGGATCGTGATCGGCAGGCCGAGCCGATGCGCCAGCTCGAACACCTCGGCATGCAGCTCGTTCGGGTAGCCGGCCTCGTCGCCCGCCAGATCGACGCCGACGACGCCGAGCGGCATGAACCGGCTGGCGGCGCGCACGACCTCCTCGTTGTCCATCTGGCCGTGATGGCGCATGCAGATGAGGATCATGCGCACGCAGTGGCCGTATTTGGCCTCGGCCTCCGCCAGACCCGCCGCCACCGACGTGACGATCTCGTCTACGGACAAGCCACCGCGCGTATGCAGCTGCGGAGCGAACCGCACCTCCAGATAGCGGACGTTGTCGAGCGCGGCATCCTCCGCCGCCTCATAGGCGATCCGCCTCAGCGCCGAGCGCGTCTGCATGAGCAGCAGCGGCAGCTCGAACCGTTCCAGATATTCGACCAAGCTCGAGCAGGAAGGCGGCGCCGTCATCCGGCCGGTCAGCTCGCGCAGATCGGCGCAGCTGAGCTCGATTCCTTCCTCCTCCGCGATCTCGGCCGCCGTCGCCGGACGCACGCTTCCATCCAGATGGCAATGAAGCTCGATCTTAGGCAAGCGGCGCATCAAACTCATCTCCATCGTCCATCACCTTCCCGCAGGGTATTAGAACGATGGTACTTCCTCACAAGGTCAATGTCAATATACCTGACCCAAAATAGGCTTATTCCCAAAATATATGACATTGACCTAACCTAGATGCGAATGGATGAAACCGTTTAGGTTCGGCATCCGGCCCGCATGCCCCCGCCTACACCTCGATGCCGTTCTTCTCCAGCAGGTCGCGCACGGCGACGCTCACCATGATAAGGCCGGCGACCGGCGGCACGAACGCGTTGCTCGCCGGCGGCTGCTGCGCCTTGCGGATCTCGGGCGCGTTGTCCGGCACGATCCGCTGCGTCACGTCCTCGCGCGGCTTTTTGGGCATCTCCGACGAGAAGACGACCTTCACGCCCTTGCGCACGCCTTCCCGGCGCAGCTTCTGGCGGACGACGCGCGCGATCGGATCGGTATGCGTCTTGGAGATGTCCGTCACCGTGAACTTCGTCGGGTCCATCTTGTTGGCCGCGCCCATGCTGGAGATGATCGGAATGTTCCGCTCCAGGCACTGCTTGATGAGATGCACCTTGTACGAGATCGTGTCGGAGGCGTCGAGCACGTAGTCGAGCGGGTACTCGAACAGCTTTTCGTACGTTTCCTCCGTATAGAACATGCGCAGGCTGATCGCCTCGCACTCCGGGTTGATGAGCTGGATGCGGTCGCGCATCAGATCCGCCTTCGGCTGGCCGACCGTCGTCGTCAAAGCGTGGATCTGGCGGTTGATGTTGGTGATGTCGACGACATCCTTGTCGATCAGGATGATCCGGCCGACGCCGGTGCGCGCGAGCGCCTCCGCGGCGATCGAGCCGACGCCGCCGATGCCGAGCACGGCGACCGTGCTGCGCTTCATGACGTCGATGCCTTCCGGACCGAACGCGAGCTCGGTGCGGGAAAATTGGTTCAACATGGCTTTCGCCTTCCTTTCCTCTTGGGTTATCTTGCCCGCGGGCGATGCCAAAGCCGCACCGGAGCCGGTGCGGCTTTGGCGGCCGTGCTATGGTCCGAAGCAGCGGGCTTGCCGCCGCTTCGGGCGAGTTGCGTCTTGTCCGCGGCTGGCGGCTAGCCTTGGGCCGGGGCCCCTGCTGCCGCTTCGGCCGGCTGGCCGCCTTGCGGCGCGGCCGGCTTGGAGCCCGGCTTCGGCACGGTGCGGATGTGCAGCTGCTGCAGCTGGGCAAGGTCGACCTGCGCCGGAGCGTCCATGAGCAGGTCGGTCGCGCTGGCCGTTTTCGGGAAGGCGATCGTCTCGCGCAGGTTGCTGCGATTCGTCAGCAGCATGACGAGGCGGTCGAAGCCGAACGCGATGCCGCCGTGCGGAGGCGTGCCGTACTCGAACGCGTCCAGCAGGAAGCCGAACTTGTCATGCGCTTCTTCCATCGAGAAGCCGAGCGCCTGGAACATCTGCTCCTGCACCTCGCGCTTGTAGATCCGCATCGAGCCGCCGCCGACCTCGTAGCCGTTCAGCACGAGATCGTACGCTTGCGCGCGGATCGCGCCCGGATCGGTCTCGAACAGATGCAGGTCCTCGTCCTTCGGACGGGTGAACGGATGATGCTCCGCCACGTAGCGCTTCGCTTCCTCGTCCCAGCCGAGCAGCGGGAAGTCCACGACCCAGGCGAACTTGTACGCCGAGTCGTCGATCAGGCCGAGCTGGCGTCCGACCTTCAGGCGCAGGTTGCCGAGCACGTCGGCGACGACCTTTTTCTTGTCCGCGGAGAACGTGAGCAGGTCTCCCTCTTCCACCCCGAGCCGCTCGGTGAGCGCCTGGATTTCTTCGGCCTTTAGGAACTTGACGATCGGTCCGCGCCATTCGCCGTCCTTGACGGTGATCCAGGCCAGGCCTTTGCCGCCGTAGCGGGCCGCGAACGGCTGCAGGTCGTCGAGCTCCTTGCGGCTCCAGCCCGCGCAGCCCTTGGCGTTGAGCGCGCGCACGACGCCGCCGCCCGCCGCGACGCTGGCGAATACCTTGACGTCGCTCGTCGAGACGATGTCCGTGATGTCCTCGATCTCCAGGCCGAAGCGCAGGTCCGGCTTGTCCGAGCCGTACTTGTCGATGGCGTCGGCGTAGGTGATGCGCTGGAACGGAGCCGGGATGTCGACGCCGATCGTCTCCTTGAACAGGCGCTGGGCGAGGCTCTCCATCATGGCGAGCAGCTCGTCCTGGCTCAGGAAGGACGTCTCGATGTCGACCTGGGTGAACTCCGGCTGGCGGTCGGCGCGCAGGTCCTCGTCGCGGAAGCAGCGGGCGATCTGGTAATAGCGCTCGATGCCGCCGACCATGAGCAGCTGCTTGTACAGCTGCGGCGACTGCGGCAGCGCGAAGAATTCCTCCGCATGCACGCGGCTCGGCACGAGGTAGTCGCGCGCGCCTTCCGGCGAGCTCTTGGTCAGGATCGGCGTCTCCACCTCGACGAACTGCTCGCCGTCGAGGAAGTCGCGGAAGATTTTGGCCGCCTTGGAGCGGAGCAGCAGCGTGCGCTGCATTTCCGGACGGCGCAGGTCCAGATAGCGGTACTTCAAGCGCAGCGTCTCGTCGACCTCGATGCCGTCCTCGATCGGGAACGGCGGCGTCTTGGCCGCGTTCAGCACCTCGATCTCGGTGACGCGCACTTCAATTTCGCCCGTTTCCAGGTTCGGATTGCGCGTTTCCTCGTCCCGCTCGACGACCTTGCCCTTGACGGCAAGCACGTACTCGCTGCGCGCGCGGTCGGCGACTGCCAGCGCATCGCCGGAGAAGTCCGGGTTGAAGACGATCTGCACGATGCCCGTGCGGTCGCGCAGGTCGATGAACAGGACGCCTCCGAGGTCGCGGCGGCGCTGCACCCATCCTTTCAGTTCAACGGTCTTGCCTACGTCCGCCTTGCTCAGGCGTCCGCAATGAATGATGCTGCTCATTGATCCCCACTCCTTGTCGGTAATTTCTGCATGATTGCGCTATTCGCCCTGGATTGCCGCGGCCAGCTCGCCGAGCGGCACCATCCGCTGCTCGCCCGTATCCATTCGCTTGAGCGCGATTTGGCCTTGCGCCAGCTCGTCGTCGCCGAGGATCGCCGTGAACCGGGCGGCGTAGCGGTCGGCCGATTTCATCTGGGCTTTCATCTTGCGTCCCTGGTAGTCGCGATCCGCCGACAGTCCTGCCGCGCGGAGCGCGTGCAGCTGCCGGGACACTTCGCGCTCGGCCGCCTCGCCGAGAGCGACCAGGTAGACATCCAGCGGCTGCGCCGTCGAAGCCTCGCCCTGCTGATGCTCGAGGATGAGCACCGTGCGCTCGAGGCCGAGGCCGAGGCCGACGCCAGGCTGATCCGGTCCGCCGATCTCGCCGACGAGGCCGTTGTAGCGGCCGCCGCCGCCGATCGTGTCGATCGCGCCGATGCCCTCCGCCTTGAACTCGAAGGCGGTGTGGGTGTAGTAGTCGAGGCCGCGCACGAGGCGCGGATTGATTTCGTACGGGATGCCCATGTCGTCGAGGCCCGCTTTCACCTTGGCGAAGTGGTCCGCGCATGCTTCGTCGAGGCTGTCGAGAATCGACGGTGCGCCTTCGAAATGCGCCTGATCGACCTTGCAGTCGAGTACGCGCAGCGGGTTGCGGTCCATGCGCGACTGGCAGTCCTTGCAGAGCAGCTGCCGCTTCGGCTCGAGGAAGCCGAGCAGCTTGGCGCGGAAGTCCGCCCGCACCTCCGGCGTGCCGACAGAGTTGATCTCGACGCGCACGCCGCGCAGTCCGACCTCGGTGTAGAAGGTGTAGCCGAGCGCGATCACCTCGGCGTCGAGCGCAGGCTCCGCCGAGCCGAGCGCCTCCACGCCGAACTGGTGGAACTGGCGGTAGCGGCCCGCCTGCTGGCGCTCGTAGCGGAACATCGGACCGATATAATACAGCTTGGTCAAATCGGGCTCGCCGTACAGCTTGTTCTCGGCGTAGGCGCGCACGACGCCCGCCGTGCCCTCCGGACGGAGCGTCAGGCTGCGTCCGCCGCGGTCCTCGAACGTGTACATCTCCTTCTCGACGATGTCGGTCGTCTCGCCGACGCCGCGGCGGAACAGATCCGTCGATTCGAAGATCGGCGTGCGGATTTCCCGGAAGTTGAAGCGTCGGCAAATTTCCCGCGCCTTGGCCTCGACGAGCTGCCAGCGCTCGACCGCTCCGGGAAGCAGGTCCTGCGTGCCCGGCATTTTTTGAAATTTCATTGTAGCGCCCCTCCTGTCTCTCTTGCATCGCTTGCGTCTTGCGTCTTGCGTCGGTTGCGTCCCCGCGCTGCGGAACAGCAAAAAGCTCCCGTCCGCCGGCGACGACATGTCGCCAGGGACGAGAGCTGTATCTCCCGTGGTGCCACCCTGATTCCGAATGCGAAGGCCATGGCCAGCCCGCGCGTCCGCTCCGATGCGGTTAACGCCCGCCACACGCGATCGGCTACTTTCGTTCCTCGTTCGCCGACCGTTCTCCGGGATGTCCTTCCTTCAGCCACCATAAGGACGCTTGCAGCCGTAACGGCGTCCCTCTCTGCGTATGTGCGCTGAACTACTCGTTCCCATCATCGAAGTCATATGAGTGAATTTCCACCATTCTACCGCGCTGCAGGGATCAAGTCAAGAAGCGTGGCGCCGCCGGCAAAAAAAGGACCCGGAGCGGCAGCTCCGGGCAACAGGTGAACCTATTAAAAAGGGGGTCGAGGTTCAGTATAGCCCTCTTATGTTAAGGCAGCGTTCCGGTCGGATTACAATTCGATGACAAAACGGTCAAGGGCGGTCAGGCTCGGGCTGCTTGCGTTCCGGCAGCGGTGCCGAGCAGGCCCAGTCCTCCGCGAATTCGAGATCCTCCTCCAGCTCCTCCAGCAGCAGCGCCTCCCGCCGTTCGGCCTGCAGCAGACGGCGCCCCGCGGCGCCCAGCACGAGCTGCTTGCGTCCCACTCGCATGACATGCACTTCCTTTCGAAAATTGAGCCACGATTACCGCGAACCATTCCGATAAGTAGTGTTGCCACGCCCGCCCGGACTTAATCGTCGCCGGGGAGGCCGTTCGATCCGACTTACTCCTTGCTGTCGATCACCAGCGTGACCGGCCCGTCATTGACGAGCGCCACGTCCATCATCGCGCCGAAGCGGCCGGTCTCGACCTTGAGTCCGGCTGAGCGCAGCGCTTCGTTGAACGCCTCGTACAGCGGCTCCGCCTGCTCCGGGCGGGCCGCCGCCATGAAGTTCGGCCGCCGGCCCTTGCGGGCGTCGCCATAAAGCGTGAACTGCGACACCGAAAGGATGTCGCCGCCCGCTTCCTTGACGCTGAGGTTCATTTTGCCGGACTCGTCCTCGAAGATGCGCAGCCCGGCGATCTTGTCGGCCATCCAGCGCAAATCCGCCTCGCCGTCCTCATGGGTGAGGCCGACGAGCAGCAGGAGTCCCCGCCCGATGCGGCCCGTCGTCTCGCCGTCGACGGCTACGTGAGCCGACGAGCAGCGCTGCACGACTACTTTCACGGCATGCCGCCTCCTCTTATTGCATGATGCGCTGGACGGAGTAGATGTCCTTGACGCGCTTGATCTTCTCCACGACCGATTGCAGATGCTCGATGTTGCGGATGAGGATCGTCATGTGGATGATGACCATCTTGTTGCGGCCGGTGCGGCCGGTGACGGCGGAGATGTTCGTCTTGGACTCCGCGACCGCCTGCAGCACCTCGTTGAGCAGCCCGCGATGGTCGTACCCGGTAATCTCGATGTCGACGCTGTAGTTCGACTCCGCCGATTCCTCCCACTCGACCTCGATGACGCGCTCGGCGTCCTCTCCGCCTTCTTCGATCGGGATGTTCGGACAGTCGCTGCGATGCACGCTGACGCCGCGCCCGCGCGTGATATAGCCGACGATGGCGTCGCCCGGGACCGGGTTACAGCAGCGGGCGAAACGGACGAGCAGGTTGTCGATGCCCTTGACCGTCACGCCTCCCGTAGCCGCCTTCTTGCGCGTGCCCGGAGACTTCATCTCGACGGGCTCGCTCGTCAGCTCGATCTGCTGCGCCGCCTCGGCTTCCCGCCGCATCTTTTCGGTCATCTTGGTGCAGATCTGCGCAGCCGTGATGCCGCCGAAGCCGATCGCCGACATCATGTCCTCGGGATCGTGGAAGCTGAACTTGGAGGCGGCCTCCATGAGCTTGTCCTCGATCATCCACGCCGACGGCTCCAGGCCCAGCTTGCGCAGCTCGCGCTCGAGTGCCTCGCGGCCTTTGACGACGTTCTCCTCGCGGCGCTCCTTCTTGAACCACTGCTTGATCTTGGCCCGTGCGTGTGAAGACTTGGTGAGCTTGATCCAGTCCTGGCTCGGCCCGTAGGAATGCTTGGACGTGAGGATCTCCACGATGTCGCCGGTCTTGAGCTTATGGTCGAGCGGCACGATGCGGCCGTTGACCTTGGCTCCGATCGTCCGGTTGCCGACCTCGGTATGGATGCGGTAGGCGAAGTCGAGCGGCACCGAGCCGGCCGGCAGCTCGATCACCTCGCCCTTCGGCGTGAAGACGAAGACGAGATCGGAGAAAAAGTCCATCTTGAGCGACTCCATGAACTCCGACGCGTCCTCCGCCTCGTTTTGCAGCTCCAGAATTTCCCGGAACCAGCTCATCTTGTCCTCGATGTTGCCGCCCGGCGCCGTGCCTTCCTTGTAGGCCCAGTGCGCGGCGACGCCGTACTCGCTCGTCCGGTGCATCTCCCAGGTGCGGATCTGCACCTCGGTCGGCTCTCCGTTCGGACCGACGACGGTCGTATGGAGCGATTGGTACATGTTCGCCTTGGGCATCGCGACATAGTCCTTGAAGCGGCCCGGCATCGGCTTCCACAGCGTGTGGATGATGCCGAGCGTGGCGTAGCAGTCCTTGATGTTGTCGACGATGATGCGGATCGCCATCAGGTCGTAGATCTCGTTGAACTGCTTGTTGCGCATCGTCATCTTGCGGTAGATGCTGTAAATATGCTTGGGGCGGCCGGAGATGTCGCCCTCGATGCCCATCTCGTCCAGCTTCTCGCTGATGCGCGAGATGACTTGGCCGATGAAGTCCTCGCGCTCTGCGCGCTTTTTCTTCATGAGGTTGGCGATCCGGTAGTATTGCTGCGGGTTGAGGTACCGGAGCGCGGTATCCTCCATCTCCCACTTGATCGCCGAGATGCCGAGCCGGTGCGCGATCGGACAGAAAATCTCCAGCGTCTCGTAGGCGATGCGCCGCTGCGCTTCCTCCGACTGGAACTTGAGCGTCCGCATGTTGTGCAGCCGGTCGGCCAGCTTGATCAGAATGACCCGGATATCCTGCGCCATCGCGACGAACATCTTGCGGTAGTTCTCGTTCTGATGCTCCTCCTTGGAGCGGAACTTGATCTTCTCCAGCTTGGTGAGGCCGTCGACAAGCATCGCGCAGGTGTCGCCGAAGCGCGCTCTCACCTGCTCGACCTCCACCGTCGTGTCCTCGACGACATCGTGAAGCAGGGCCGCGATGATCGACGTCACGTCCATCTGCATGTTCACGAGAATCTCCGCCACCGCTACCGGATGGAGGATGTAAGGCTCCCCGGACTTGCGCACTTGGCCGAAGTGAGCCTGGTCGGCAAAAACATAGGCCTCCCTGATTCGGGCGAGATCCTGTTCCTTCATATAAGTTGACGCCTTAGCGAGTAGTTGGTCTATGCCCATGGAACGTCCCTTTCTGAGTGTCAGGATTCGACTCCAGCCGTGTCCCCGTACCTATGAAAATTGGTTTAACTCTTATTATGCCCCCATCATGCGGCGTCCGTCAACTCGCTGCCCGGCAGACGCTTTTCGACAATCCCAGACAGGATGCCGACGTAGGGAATCGACTCGCGCTTCTCAGGCGACCGACGCAACGAGCGATGCTGAAACCGGCTCGCGCTTCAGCCGCGACTGACGCTGAATCCGGCTGCCGCTTCTCAGGCGATTGACGCTGAGCCGATTCCCGCTTCGCAGGCGATTGACGCTGAAGCCGACTCCCGCTTGGCGGAGCGGGGACTCGTTCCGATCTCCCTGGAGCCCAGATTCCTTTGATTTTATTTTCCAAAAAGGAAGGAATCCGCCCTCCAAGAGAACAGCTGCCGTTTCTCCACGAGCCCCCGTCCGCTTCACTCTTTGGATTCGACGATAGGCTCGGTGATTTCGCTCAGCACCGTTAGCCCCATCACCGTTACAATCGGTTAGACGCTAATGCCGAACCCGCCCCCGCTCCGCTTCTTAGAGACTCATTCCGATCTCCATGCACACAGGATTTCTTTGATCGCAATCTCCGGAACCCTCGAAAGCTTCTATAACGAGCTGAACCCCCGGAAAAATCGGGTTACAGCGGCTCACAAGCTCGTCTTTTTGACCCTAACCCGAATAAATCGGGATACAGCGATTAATCAGCCAGTCTTTTGGGCTCTAACCCTAATAATTCGGGTTACATCGGCTCTCAAGCCCGTTTTTCAAGCTCCAACCCGAATAAATCGGGTTACAGCGGCTCGCAAGCCCGTCTTTTTGGCCCTAACCCGAATAAATCGGGTTACAGCGATTAACCAGCCCGTCTTTGGGGCTCTAACCCGAATAATTCGGGTTACAGCGGCTCACAAGTCCGTCTTTTGGGCTCCAACCGACACGCCTGCCTACCGGAGTTACTGATTTGACCTCACAACTCCGACTGGTTCGGCCTCCGATTGCCCGAGTTACTCGGTTTTTCCGCGCAACTCCATCCGTTCGGCCTCCGCTTGTCCGAGTTACTCGGTTTTTCCGCGC
Organism: Paenibacillus pasadenensis DSM 19293; assembly: GCF_000422485.1. GTDB lineage: Bacteria > Bacillota > Bacilli > Paenibacillales > Paenibacillaceae > Paenibacillus_O > Paenibacillus_O pasadenensis. The sequence continues at coordinate 82,192 of NZ_AULW01000016.1, read as the reverse complement.
AACTCCGATGCGCCGAAGTCGTTGCAGTCTGGGTCATTTCCAGCAAGCTGGGGCTGCTTGCTGGCTCTTTCCGCAGCGGCCGTTCATGCTGCCGCGTGCCGAGCGAGCTGCCGTCTCCCAGGTATGCGGGAGACGGTTCACCCCCTAAAAAAGGGGGAAGGCTGGCTGTGGGACGAGGAAAGCGGAGCGGGCCGATGCCTTTCGGAGAAGCGGCAGCGGTCCTCTTGGAAGACGGATGGCCTCTGCATAGGAGGTCAGGAAATCAGGGCATCCGGCTTCCAGTGGAATCGGAGAAAGGCTCGGATCGCGCTGCGGCTTGTTCGTTTCCCAAACTTGCTTCCCCGGCTTCACCTGGGAATGGATCGGATCGCGCTGTGGCCTGTTCGTCCCACCTCTCTCGCTTCTCCAGACCGCCCGGAGAAAGGCTCGGATCGCGTCCCCAAACTTGCTTCCCCGGCTTCACCTGGAGAAAGGCTCGGCTCACACTGCGGCCTGTTCGTCCGCCGAAAACCAAAAAAGGCCGGGAATCGTCCCGGCCGGCCGTCATTATTTCCTGAGAAATAATTAATATTGGATGAGCGAGAAGACATCGGTTCCGTCCAGCTTCTCGCGTCCGTTCAAGTAGGAGAGCTCGATCAGGAACGAGGCTCCGACGACCTCGCCGCCGACCTGGCGGATCAGGTCCATCGTCGTCGCGATCGTGCCGCCGGTCGCCAGCAGGTCGTCGGCGATCAGCACGCGCTGTCCCGGCGCGATCGCATCCTTGTGAATGGCCAGCTTGTCCTTGCCGTATTCCAGGTCATAGGAAGCCTCGACGGTCTCGCCTGGCAGCTTGCCGCTCTTGCGGATCGGCACGAAGCCGACGCCGAGCGCCAGCGCCAGCGGAGCGCCGATGACGAAGCCGCGCGCCTCCGGTCCGGCGATCAGGTCGATCTGCTTGTCCTTGAGCGCGGCTTTCATGTCCTCGATGGCCGCGCGGTACGCTTTTCCGTCGCCGAGCAGAGTCGTGATGTCCTTGAAGCGGATGCCCGGTTGCGGGAAGTCCTCGATGACGCGGATATAGTCTTTATAATTCATGGTCGTTGATCTCCTTTTGTTCAATTCAAAATGGATTCGGCTTGAAGCTCCGGTCGGAGCTGCGCCAGCCAGGCGCTGATCGCCTCCGGACTGTCCTGAAGAAGAGCGGCCAGCCGGCTTTCTTCCCGCGCCGCTCTCCAGGAGGCCGACTCCGTCAGCTCCCGCCGGCCGGGAGCTGGCTCCAGCGCAAGCGCGCCGCCCTCCTCCCGAAGGAAACCCAGCTCCGTGAATACGGCCAGCGCGAGCGCGGCCGCGGCGCTAGGACAGCCCGCCTGCTGCGCGAGCTGCCGCGCCGCCTCGGCGCGACCGCCAGGCAGCGGCGCCAGGCGACGCAGGCGCGCGTAAAGCTGGCCCATCCGCTCCCGCTCGGTCCAATCGGCGCCGGCCGGCTGCTGCCTCGGATAAAGCAGATGGACAGCCGCGAGTCCGGGCGTGAGGCGCAGGCCAGCCTCCAGCTCGGCCCACGAGGACGGAGGCTCCAGCAGCGCCAGCTCGCGGCAGCCGAAGCCGCCTGCCGGCAGCTCGGCGGGGTCGCAGCAGCGGAAGCCGCCTGCCGCGCCGGAAGCGGCAGCGGCGGTCTCTTGCCGCAAAGGCCCTTGCAGTCTCGCAGGCGATGCGATGACCGCTCCTGTCGCGCCTTCTCGGAGCAGCCGCTCCCTTAGCCGAGCGACGAGCGCCAGCGGATCGCGCGTGCCCCGATGATCGTATACGCGCGGCTGCCGGACGGCAAGGTCGCGGATCATGAGCTGCGGACGCTTTCGGCCATTCCACTCGTTGACGCTCAGCTCTCCGACGATGTCGGCGGCCGAGCTGCCTGCCAGCTGCTCGGACAGCCCGCCCAGGCCGAAGCCGATCGCGTCCAGCGCGGAGGCTCCCGGCTTGCCGAGAGACAGCTTGAGATGGGACTGGTCCTTGCCGATCGTTCGCAGCTCGGCCAGCCTCGCTCCTTGCAGCAGCACCTTCGGCAGCGGGTTGCCGCTGCCGAACGGCTCCAGCAGCGCCAGCTGCTCGATCGTCTTCAGCGACGCCTCTTCCGGCAGGCAGACAAGATCGATCTCACTCACCGGCACATAATCTTCCGGCTGCAGCTGACGGGCCGCTTCCAGGCAAAGGCCGCGCTCGAGCTCGGCCAGATGCTCATGCTTCAGCGTCATGCCTGCAGCTGCCGCATGGCCGCCATAATGCTCCATGAGGTGCTTGGAGGCGCTCAGCGCCTCGTATAGGTCGAAGCCCGGAATCGATCGGGCCGACCCTTTGCAAAGCCCCGTCTCCAGATCATGGCCGAGCAGCACCGCCGGACGGAAATGCCGATCCAGCAGCTTCGAGGCGACGATGCCGATGACGCCCGGATTCCATCCCTCGCGCGCGAGCACGATGACGCCGGGATGAGGCTCGCCGGCTTCGTCGGCGCGGCGGCAGCGCTCCTGCCAGGCTTCCTCCGCCTCGAGCGTCATCTGCTCGACGATCGCCCGGCGGCGGACGTTCAGCTCGTCCAGCTCGCCGGCGAGTCCAGCCGCCTCGGCCAAATCCTCCGACACGAGCAGCCGCACCGCCGCATCGGCATGCTCCAGCCGGCCCGCCGCGTTGATGCGCGGTCCCATCTGGAAGCCGATATCGGACGCCGTCACCGATTCGAGCGCGGTTCCGCAAGCCTCGGCCAACGCTTTGAAGCCCGGCTTCGGCGAGCGGCGCATCGTCTCGAGTCCGCAGCGTACGAGGAAACGGTTCTCGTCCTCGAGCGGCATCAGGTCCGCGACCGTGCCGAGCGCCGCGATGTCGCTCCACTCCAGCGGCGGCCGCCCGAGCAGCGCCTGAGCGAGCTTGAAGGCGACGCCGGCGCCGGCAAGTCCCTTGAACGGATACGGACAGCCCGGCTGCTTCGGATTGACGATCGCATCCGCCTCCGGAAGCGACTCCGGCGGCTCGTGATGATCCGTCACGACGACCGACAGGCCGAGCTCTCTCGCTCGAGCGATCGGCTCCACCGCGCTGATGCCGTTGTCGACCGTGATGATGAGGGAGAAGCCCTGCTCGGCGGCCCTCTCGACGGCCGGCACGTTCAGACCGTAGCCTTCCTTCATCCGGTGCGGAATATAATAATCATGGCGCATGCGCAGCTCGCGAAGCAGATAGAGCATGAGCGACGTCGAGGATACGCCGTCCGCGTCGTAGTCTCCGTAGACGAGCACCCGCTCGCCGCCGTCGGCTGCCTGGCGGATCCGCCGCACGGCCGCCTCCATGCCGAGCAGCTCATAAGGATCATGCAGCTCTTCCACGCCGCCGCGCAAAAAACGCTCCGCCTGCTCGGGCGATTCCTGGCCCCGCAGGACGAGCAGGCGCGCCGCCAGCGGCGACAGCCGCAGCTGCGCCGCCAGCTTGGCGGCTTTTTCTTCGCCGGACGCATCCAGTTCGCGGATGCGCCAGCGGGTTTTGGACGGGATCAATCCGTCACCAGCCTTTCCAGCAAACAAACGCTGCCGCTTAGCGGCAGCGTCGACTCACCTGTTTATTGCAATAAGGTCGGCATATGCTCCTGATTCGGATCATGGTTCGATTTGTACGGATAGCCGGGGTTGTAGGGCTCCACGCAGATGCGCATCTCCACGATCTGCAGGAAGCGCTTCTGCACGAGCGTCCTCACTCTGCCGGCGATCTCGGAGCCCTCCATCACGGAGATGCGCGGGTTGACGCTGATGACGATGTCCGCCGCCAGCTTGCCCCCGTTGTGGACAGGCTGCACGGCCTCGACCGTGACGACGCCGTCGACGCGCTGGATCAGCTCCATCAGGTCGCTCGCCAGGCCGTCATCCGCCTGCCGCGTCTCGATGCGCGGCCTCCCGGCCTGCATGATGAGGCCGTAGCCCTTGCTGACGAGAACGGCCGCGATCAGCGCCGAAGCGATCGGATCCATGTACAGCAGCCATTCGATGCCGCTTTCTCCACCTGCCCATGCCGCTCCCGCCCCGGCCGTAGCCGCGATCGAGGACAGCCATTCGGTCGCCGGAGCCGCTCCGCGCACCAAAAGCAGGCGGATCACAAGGCAGGCCGGTACGACAAAAGCCGCGGGCCACCTCGGATAGAGGTCGGGCGGATCAAGCAGATCCTGCACGGCCAGCATCGCCAGCTCCAGGCCGATCAGCATGAGCAGGATCGAGAACAGATAGGCCGGCGCATGCTCGGCTCCGCCCAGCCATCGGCGGGAAAGGGCCGAACGTCCGCGCCGGGCCCCGTCTCCGCTCGACAAGTAGCTGCCGCAGGCGTCAGCCGCCGAGCGGAACGCATCGGAGAGCACGGCCGAGCTGCCGAGCAGCGCTCCCGACGTTCCTTTGGCAAGCGCCAGGCCGATATGGACAGCGGTTCCCCTTTTGCCGGAATCGGCGGCGGGCTGTAGCTTGATGGCCATCGGACGCGCCTCCTGACTACGAAGCGGCCGGGTTGCCCGCAGGCGCCTGCTTCTGCTTGGACTTGGACTTCATGAGCAGCCACAGCGGGCTCGCGATGAAGATGGAGGAATAAGCGCCGCAGAACAGGCCGATCAAGATCGCCAGCGAGAACAGGCGGATCGATTCGCTGCCCAGCACGAACAGGGCGGCGGCGGCGAACAGGACGGTTACCGCCGTGTTGATCGAGCGTGTCATCGTCTGCCAGATGCTGTCGTTGACGAGCTTGCGCAGATCGTCCGGCGACTTGATCTTGGCGAAGCGCAGATTCTCGCGGATCCGGTCGAAGATGACGATCGTATCGTTGATGGAATAGCCGATGATCGTCAGGATCGCCACGATGAACGGCAGGTTGACCTCAAGCCGGAACACCGAGAAGATGCTGATGACGAGGAACGCGTCATGCACGAGCGAGACGATGGCCGCGAGGCCGAAGCGCCACTCGAAGCGGATCGCCATGTAGAGGACGATGCCGATACTGGCGACGATCATCGCCTTGAGCGCGTTCCACTGCATCTCGCGGGCGATCTCCACGTCGACCGTGTTGACCTCGACCGAGGCGGCCGGGTCGAACTTGGCCTTGAGGTCGGTCTTGAGCTTGTTCTCCTGATCCTGGCTCAGCACTTCGTCGAAGCGGATCGTCATGCGGTCCTGGCCGAAGGTCGGCGCATTGTGCTTGCCGTATCCGCCCTCGGTGAGGAACGTCTCGATCTCGGCGCGCTGGCTCTCGAGGCTCTTGGACGACTGCACGTCCACGCTCGATCCCGAGCTGAAGTCGACGCCGTAATTCAAGCCGAGCGAGGCGAGCGAGATGATGCCGCCAAGCGTCACGACGATCGCGAAGAGATAGAAATATTTGCTGTATTTGACGAAGTCGATTTTCGACTCCTTGAAGTTGCGCAGGTCCTTGTCCTTAGAGGGCACGGATTTCACTCTCCTTTACCCCGTAGTAGCCCGGCTTGGCGAATCGTCCGCTCTTGATCATGAGCCAGAGCAGGTAGCGGGATACGACGACGTTGGAAATGAGGCTGATCAGCACACTGAGCAGCAGCGTGATCGCGAAGCCCTTGACGGAGCCGACGCCGATGAAGAACAGCACGAGCGAAGCGATGATCGTCGTCACATGGGAGTCGATGATCGTGCGCAGCGACGTCTTGGAGCCGGCGCGGAAGGCGCTGTTCAGGCTCTTGCCGGATCGCAGCTCTTCCTTGATCCGCTCGGCGGTGATGATGTTGGCGTCGACGGCGATGCCGACCCCGAGGATGAACGCCGCGATGCCCGGCAGCGTCAGCGTCGCGTCCAGCGCGATATGCGCCGCCAGCAGCAGCCACGTGTAGATGATCAGCGATACGCTGGCCGCGATGCCCGGAACGCGGTAGAAGATCAGCATGAAGAGTACGATGAACACCGTGCCGATGACGCCGGCGAAAATCGTGTCGTCCAGCGACTTCTGGCCCAGCGTCGCGCCGACGGACTGGGTGTATTTGACCTCGAGCTTCAGCGGAAGCGCGCCGAGGTTGATCGTGTCGCGCAGAGCCATCGCCTCGTCGCGCGTGAAGCTGCCCGTAATGGAGGCTTCGCTTTGGTTGATCTCGCTCCGTACGCTCGGCGCGGAGATCTCCTCTTCGTCGAGATAGATGGCAAGCACGTTTTTGCCATTGGTAAGCTTGGCCACCTCGCGGGTGACTTCAGCGAACTTGGAGGCGTCCTTGAGCTTGATGGAGATGCCGTACTCGTTGAGCGCGCTCTGCTGCAGGGCGGCCCCGTTCTCCTTGAAGTCCTGGCCGGTCAGCTCGATCTTGCAGTAGCCTTCTCCGTCCTTGCAGCCGCGCGCGCTGCGGAACGTCAGGTTCGCCGGCTTGACGAGCGTCTCGCGAAGCTCGGCTTCCTTGCTCTCTTCCATGCCGGCGATGCGGATGCGGATCCGGTCCGCGCCTTCCGTCGTGACCTCCGGCTCCGAGACGCCGGTCTGGTTCACCCGTTTTTCAAGGCTTTTGGCCGTCTCGTTCAACGATTCCTTCGTTACAGTGCCGCCTTCGTACAAGGGCGTGGCTTGGTACAGGATCTCGAATCCGCCCTTGAGGTCGAGGCCGAGTCTAGTCTTGTCAAGCAGGGCGGGGCTTGTTGCACCAATGACGCCTAAGCTTACGACGACAATGAGCAGGAATGCCAGCATCCGTTTCATATGCCTGATGTTCCTCCTTAAGTTCTCAATCGTATCTATTATACCGAGCGCCAAAATGGGAGTCAAAAAAGAAAACCCCTGCTCTCAGGGGTTCTGCCAGGCGCTCATCGTCAGATGATGCATCAGCTGCTGGGGCTTGAGCGACAGGATGTCGTTCACGAGCCGATACAGCGGCGGCGCTCCGCTCTTGGCATATTTTGCGTGCACGCACTCCCATATGTCCGGTCCGGTCACCGATTCGTATCCGATCCAGCGGAACTCCTCCGCCTTGCTCTCGCACAGGACGAACAGCTCTGCCGCGATCTCGTCCTCCGACATCCCGCCCGCCTGCTCCCTGAAGGGATGAATTTCCGTCATTCGGCCTGCCGCCTCCCTCGCTGCTCCTATCGTCCAGCCGTCATCGTTTCCAGTTGTACCCCTTCGACACCGAGGCGCCTTTTCCTGCCGGTATGCCTGTTTTCTTTTGAAAATGGCAGACATGCCCCCGCCCCCTGTCCGCATAGACTCCTCTACGGACGCGCTCTGCGCCTCGCCGCCATCTTCAAGGCGCCGGCAGAGCCAAATTACGGCCTAGCGGAAAAGAGAGGTTGCCATGACGAAACAAACGTTCATCAAGGGAGCGATGATCCTGCTCGCCGCAGGCGTCGTCAACCGCATCCTCGGCTTCGTGCCCCGGATCGCGCTGCCCCGGGTCATCGGCGCCGAAGGCGTCGGCTTGTACCAGCTCTGCTATCCTTTTCTCGGCGTCCTTCTGACGCTCATCACCGGCGGCATCCCGGTCGCGGTCGCCAAATGGGTCGCCGAAGCCGAGTCCCAGGGAGGCGGGGCAAGGGTGCGGCAGATCTTCCGCACCGCGATGGGGCTGACCGTCGCCCTCGGCTTGATCATGACGAGCGTCATGCTGCTGTCGGCCAAATGGATCACGACGCGGGTGCTGACCGATCCGCGGGTGTACGAGGCGTTTCTCGTAATGGCGCCGATGCTGCTGCTGATCGGCGTCTCCTCCGTCTATCGGGGCTATTTCCAAGGCAAGCAGAACATGATTCCGACCGCTCAGTCGCAGGTCGTGGAGACGGTGCTGCGGATCGCCGCCCAGCTGACGCTCGCCGCGCTGCTGCTGCCGATGGGCTTGCAATGGGCGGCGGCCGGAGCGATGATGGGCACCGTGCTCGGCGAGGTAGCCTCGCTGCTCGTCATGCTGCATCATGCGCGCAAGGACCGTCTGGAGCATCCCCGCGAGCGGGACGGGCTGGACATGCCGGCGGAAGGGGCCGCGCTGCCGCTGGAGCCGCTGCCGGCCGGACGGGCTCCCGTGCTGCGCAAGCTGCTCCGGCTGTCCGTGCCGATCACCGGAAGCCGGCTCGTCGGATCGCTGTCGTATTTGCTCGAATCCATCCTGACCGCCCGCAGCCTTGCCGCGGCCGGCATCGCTACCGGAGCGGCGACCGCCCAGTACGGCGCGCTGCAGGGCATGATCATCCCGCTGCTGCTGCTGCCGACCGCCCTCACCTACTCGCTGTCCGTCTCGCTCGTCCCGTCGCTGTCGGCGGCGGCGGCGCGCGGCGACCGAGCCGCCATCCACAAGCGGCTGCATCAGTCGCTGCGGCTCGCGCTCGTCAGCGGCGCTCCGTTCGTCGTCATCATGGGGCTGCTCGCCGAGCCGCTTTGCCGCATTCTGTACGACCACGCCGAGATCGCGCCGCTGCTGACGCTGCTCGCCCCCGTCGGCATCTTCATCTATTTGCAAGGGCCGCTTCAAGCCGCGCTGCAGGCGCTCGACAAGCCGGGCACGGCGCTGCTCAACACGACGATCGGAGCCGCCGTGAAGCTGTATCTGATCGTCGAGCTGGCCTCGCGTCCCGATCTGGGCATCTACGGCGCCGTCATCGCCATCTCGGTCAACATCGTGCTCGTCACGCTGCTGCACGGCATCAGCGTGCTGCGGATTTCCGGCTTTCGCATGAAGCTGCCGGATTTCGTCAAGGTCGGCGCCGCCATGATCATCATGGGGGCGGCCTGCCGCTGGATCATGTCCCATCATTCGCTGTCGCTCGAATGGCTCGGCCTTGCCGCCGCCTGCACGATCAGCGCGCTCCTCTACCTCGCGCTCATGGCCGTCATGGGCATTATCGACCGGCATGACCTCCGGCGCATCCCCGGCATCGGACGCTGGTTCTGAACGAAGCGGTCCCTACGACAAAAAAAGCAGCCGCGGAAAACGGCTGCTCATTGTTTTTTCCTCACATCGACAAACAGCTCTCCCTTGTGGTCGACCGAGCAGAAAAACACCTGCTTGTAATCCGACACATTGAACTTGCGAAGCTGCTGCTTGAGCCAGAAGCGGTTTTTCTCGAGCCTTTCCAAGCTCTGGTCGAGCACCTTGCCGTCCATGATGAGCGGGATCGGAAGCGTCTCAAAGCGGTAGCTGGCCGGCAGCTTCATTTGAACCGGCTTGTGCTGCACGCCGTCTGCCTTGCGGCTCGCGCCGGAGCCGCCCGCGCTGTCCTGGCCGCCTTGCTCGTCCGCTTCCCCGCCTTTTCCGCCGCCCGCCCCGCTCTCCTCCTGCTCCTTGGGAATGACCGACAGCTTGCCGCTCGTCTCCAAAATCGCAAACTCGACATCCGCTACGCGAGCGATCTGATTTTCCCGCAGCTGCTGCAGCAGATCATCCAGATTGTAGCGCTGCTTCTTCATTTCTTCCGGATCGAGCTTGCCGTCGGCGATAATGACGCTCGGCTTGCCGTCGAACAGCAGCCGGATGCGCCGGTTCTTCATGCCGATATAGGCGATGCCGACCTGCACGGCCATCAGGATGACCATCGGCACGATGCCGTCCAGCAGCGGCCTTTCCGTATCCTCGATGACGAGCACCGCGATCTCCGCGATCATGAACGAGATGACGAGGTCGAAGACGCTCATCTTGCCGATCTCGCGCTTGCCCATCAGCCGCATGATCAGGAACACGACGAAATAAATCAGAACCGTGCGAAGCAGCAAGGATCCAAGGTCCATGACCGGATCGCCTCCCCTCTCTGGCGCTTGCTCATGGGCTATTGTCGCCTTCCCGCCGATCCGCCATGCGGCCCTTGCCGCATCGAAATGTTGGCAATTGCCTCGGTCCGCGCCGCTGCGGCCATGCCGCGACTTGTACTATTTCTGCCGGCTTGGCCATATGGTGGAATAAACCGAACTCTCGGAAGGTGGGGATCCGAATGAATCCGATCAAGACCGTACCTAAAGTAAGGCTCGGCTCGCCGATGCTGGCCGGACTCGTCTTCGCCGCGTTATGGCTCGCCCTCGGCGCGCTGCTCCTGTCGCTGCTCCTCTATGCCGGCAGCCTGAACGAATCGTCGCTGCCGGCATGGTCGCTCGGCATCCATGGCGCGGCCGCGCTGTGCGGCGGCTTCACCTCCGGCAAGCGAAGCGGCTCGAAGGGCTGGTACCATGGCGGGCTGCTGGGCCTCGGCTACGGGCTGCTCGTGCTGATCATCAGCTTTCTGGCGGCGGATGCCGGCATCGGGGCGCGCACGGGCATCCTGTTCCTGATCGTCGCGCTGGCCGGCGCCTTCGGCGGCATGGTCGGCGTCAATTTGCGCAAATAATCTGGAATCAACTGAGAGCCGTGTAAATAACAAGCCGATATGCTATACTTGCTTACGTTCGTCTGCCGGGACCCGCTCGGCCGGCGGCGCATCAGGTTGACCTTTAGGGGGAAGCATATTGGCGATCTTTCATTCCATGAATCAAGTCACGATATATACGATCCTGACCTCGGCCCTGCTCATCGGCTTCGGCACCGGCCGCAATCCGCTGCGGGCGGCCTGGGTGTTCGTCCGCAATTTGGCGACCCGTCCTCGCTACCTGCTGCTGTTCGCCTCTTTGCTGGGCATCTTGTTCTTGAACAAGTTCGAGCTCACGCTCGAAAAGGCGATGAAGCCGCAGCCGGATTTCACGCCGTACATCTTCAGCTTCGAAGGCCGCTTCGTCGAGAACTTCCAGCAGCTGTTCCATGCCGAATGGCTGACGCCGTTTCTTGCCTTCTTTTATATCGTCGTGTTCCAGAGCGTGCTCGTCGCCTCGCTCGGCATCTACATGTTCCGCGACCGTTCAGGCCGGCAGTTCAAGGCGACCTGTTATGCCGTGATGATCAATTATCTCGTCGCCATTCCGTTCTATCTGTTTCTCCCGGTGAAGGAGGTATGGGCGTACGATCCGAACGTCCACTTCTACATGCTGGAGGCATTCCCGGCGTTCGAGTCGATGTATCGCGGCCTGTCGGGCCTCGACAACTGCTTCCCGAGCCTGCATACGTCGATCTCCGTCACGATGGCGCTGCTCGCCGCCCGTTCAGGCAATCGCCGCTGGGCCTGGTTCTCCGGCATCAACGCCGCCATCATTATTTTCACCATCTTCTACATGGGCATCCACTGGCTGACCGACATGCTCGGCGGCCTCGGCCTGGCGGTCTTCTCCGTCGCGCTCGCCTATCGGCTCGCCGACTTGAGCTCGATCCGCAAGCCGCTGCCGACGGTGCAGGGCTGAAGCTTTGCTCGTTCATGGGCCAGCAAGCAGGACCGCGATCCTTCCGCCGCGTGCGGGATGATCGCGGTCCTTTTTTGCGCAGACTCATGCTTTCGCTTGCCTGACCCTCAGAGAAGCTCAGTGGACGGCATTCTCGATCGTGGCGAAATAAGCCCCCCAATGCGGCCGCCGGCCGTCGCGGTCCGTGAAGCCGTACCGATCCGACAGCTCCCATGAGCTGAGCGCGCGGCCGGACAGCTCCTGCCGTCGCGGATCGGCAGCCAGGCATGCGAGCGCCCGCCCGACGAACAGCGGCGTCTCCGATTCGAGGAAATGCGGGTCCTGGCTCGCCGCATCGCGCCAATTTTCCTCCGAGACGCCGAAGTGGTCCAGCATCTCCTCCGAGCGCAGGAAGCCCGGCGTCAGCGACACGGCTGCGGCTCCTGCCGCCTTCCACTCCTCGGCAAGTCCTGCCGCCATATGGATGCCCCAAGCCTTGATCAGGCTGTACGCGAGCTCGCCGCGATAGCGGTAGTCGATGCCGTCCGTGATCTCGGCGATCAGGGCACCGTCCGACAGCGCCAGCAGCGGCGCGGCAAGGTAAGCGGTAATGTAGTGGGTCTCCATGACGGTGCGCTGCATCGCCAGCGCATCGTCAAGCGGGCTTTCCCAGTAGCGCTTGCCCCAGTGGGAACGCTTCTCGCCGCCCCAGATGTCGTTGACGAGAATGTCGAGCCGTCCCTGCTCGCGGCCGATCCGCTCCATGAGCGCCTCCACTTGAGCCGGCACCATATGGTCCGTGCGGACCGCGACCGCCTTGCCCCCGGCCCGCTCGACCCGTTCCGCCGTCTCTTCGATCGTCTCCGGCCTCCCCAGCTCCGAACGCGCCTCGCGCGTCGTCCGGCCGCTGACGTACACGGTCGCGCCGCGCTCGCCGAGCGCCTCCGCGATGCCTCTACCGGCTCCCCTCGTGCCGCCGGCAACGAGCGCGATCCTGCCCTTCAAGTCTTGCTCCGGCTTCCATGTCATGCCCAACCACTCTCCTTCTTTTTTCGCGTTCCCTTCCATCCTAACTTGCGAATAAGCCATCCTCTGTCCTATTCACGAGGATATAATGTAGAAAAGGAGGCTTGGAACCATGACGAGACAGCTGGAGCTGCTGCTCTTGCTTCAGGCAGAAGGCAAAAAAAGCGTGCGCGAGCTCGCCCGGCAGCTTGAAGTATCGCCTCGCACCGTGCAGCGCGACCTCGATGCGCTCTCCGCCGCAGGCGTGCCCGTCGTCGCCGAGCGGGGCGGCGGCGGCGGTTGGAGGCTGATGGAAGGCTATCGCACCCGGCTGACCGGCATGACGGACGCGGAATGGAGAGCGCTGCTGCTCGCCTCCGGCAGCCCGGCCGCTGACGAGCTCGGCTGGTCGGCGGAGCTGGAGAGCGCGCTGCTGAAGCTCAGGGCGGTGCAGCCGAGCGCCTCGCTGCCGCATGCATCCGCGCTGCAGTCGAGGCTGCTGCTCGACGGCGAAGGCTGGACGGCGGCCGAGAAGGAGCAGCCGCATCTCAGCCTGCTCATGGAAGCGGTGCTGCAGGATCGGCGCATCCGCTTCCGCTACGCCTCGCCGGCCGCATCGCCGGCGCCAGCGGCGGCGTCCTCCAGCCCGCTGCCCCGCGAGCGGCTCGCCTGTCCGCTCGGCCTTGTGCGCAAAGGAAGCTCCTGGTACCTCGTCGCCGACGAGCTGGAGAGCGGGCAGCTCGATTCCGCCCCGCAGGAGCCGGTCCGCAAAACGTTCCGCGTCTCGCGGGTGCTTGAAGCAAGGCTCGAGGCGGAAGCTTTCCAGCGTCCGAAGACGTTCGACCTGCCCTCCTGGTGGGCCGCGTCGGTAGCCGACTTCCAGTCGGCGCTGCCGAAGCCGATGACGGCCGGGCTGCTCGTCACTGCGGACGCGCTGGCACGCCTGAAGCGGATGCGCTACGTCAGCGTCGACGAAGGCTCCGTCCGTCTGCGCGAGGGCGCGTCGATCACGGCATCCGGCAGCTGTGCCGGACAGCCGCCGGTGCCTGCCGTCGGCAGCGCCGCAGCAGAGCTGCCGACCGTCTCCGCCGACGGCTCCGCAGGCGAGCCGGACGAGGCGGATGCGGCGGCTGCGCAAGTCTGGCTGCAGGCCGAAGTCCGCTTCGACACGATGGACTACGCCGCCAGCGTCATCCTGTCGCTTGCTCCCGAGGCGGCCGCGCTGAGCCCCCCGGAGCTGCGCCGCCTCGTTCGCGAGCGCGCGCTGCGGGCCGTCCGCGGCCATGAGGAGCCGCAATAACAAAAAAGGACCAAGCTGAAAATCAGCTTGGTCCTTTTTAAACCGCCGGCCTCGACGGCCGAAGCCGCCCCATGGCCGGCGATGCAGGCCGATGCGCGCGTTAGAGCGTGCCTTCCGGCTCTACCTTGTCGCTCTTCTCTTCCTTCGCGGCCGCTTTGCTCTCTGCCGGAGCCGGGGCGCTGTTCAGCACCGTGTTGATGGCGCTGCGCTCGAAGGTGATGCGGGTCGTGTCGTTGACGCGAAGCACGACGGTATCGTCAGTCAGCTCGACAATCGTGCCGTGCATGCCGCCGATCGTCGAGATCTTGTCGCCTTTTTTAAGCGCGCCGAGCAGCGCGTTGCGGGCTTTCTGCTTCTTTTGCTGCGGACGGATCAGCAGGAAGTAGAACACCACGAACATGAGGATGAAGGGAAACAGCATCGTCCAGATGTTGCCGCCTCCGGCTTGAGATGCAAGATACATGGAAAGGACCCCTTTCAGTTGCGTGTCGATTCATCCGGCCTCTCGGCCGGATTTCTAGAAGCCTTTTTCGTTGTCGTGCAGGCCGTACATCGTGAAGAACTCATTACGGAAGTCGAGCAGCCGATCGTCCTGGATCGCCTGCCGCACGCCCCGCATCATCTCCAGCAGGAAATGCAGGTTGTGGTACGTCGTCAAGCGGATGCCGAACGTCTCGTCCGCCTTGATGAGATGGCGGAGATAAGCGCGCGAGTAGTTGCGGCACGTATAGCAGGAGCACTCGGGATCCAAAGGTCCGAAATCCTCCGTATACTTGGCGTTGCGGATATTGACGCGGCCCTGGCTCGTCATCGTCGTGCCGTTGCGCGCGATGCGCGTCGGCAGGACGCAGTCGAACATGTCGATGCCGCGGATGGCGCCGTCGAGCAGCGCGTCCGGCGAGCCGACGCCCATCAGATAGCGGGGCTTGTTCGACGGGAGCAGCGGCACGGTCTCCTCCAGCACCTCGTACATGAGATGCTTCGGCTCGCCGACGCTCAGACCACCAATAGCATACCCCGGAAAATCAAGGGAAGTCAAATCAGCCGCGCTCTGGCGGCGCAGGTCGGCATGCATGCCTCCTTGCACGATCGCGAACAGTCCCTGATCGCCCGGACGGGCGTGCGCCTTGAGGCAGCGCTCGGCCCAGCGCGTCGTGCGCTCGAGCGATTGCTTGATGTAGTCGTACTCCGCCGGATAAGGCGGGCACTCGTCGAACGCCATCATGATGTCCGAGCCGAGCGCGTTCTGGATCTCCATCGCCTTTTCCGGGGAAAGGAACAGCTTGTCTCCGTTCAGATGGGAGCGGAAGTCCACGCCCTCCTCGCGGATCTTGCGCATGTTGCTCAGCGAGAACACCTGGAAGCCGCCGCTGTCGGTGAGGATCGGACGGTCCCAGTTCATGAAGCGGTGCAGGCCGCCCGCCTTGGCGATGAGCTCATGGCCCGGACGCAGCCACAGATGGTACGTATTGCTGAGGATGATATGGGCGTCCATCTGCTTGAGCTCCTCGGGGCTCATCGTCTTGACGGTCGCCTGGGTGCCGACGGGCATGAATGCCGGCGTCTCGATGACGCCGTGCGGCGTGTGGACGCGGCCGAGCCGCGCTCCGGTCTGCTTGCAGGTTTTGATCAGTTCGTAAGTTACAGCCACGGTTCACTCTTCCATTCCTAGTAGATAAACATCGCATCGCCGAAGCTGAAGAACCGGTATTGCTCCCGGACGGCAGCCTCGTAGGCGGCGAGCACGTTCTCGCGGCCGGCCAGCGCGCTGACCAGCATGACAAGGGTCGACTTGGGCAGATGAAAATTCGTCAGCAGGGCGTCCACGGCCTTGAACTCATAGCCGGGGTAGATGAAGATGTCGGTCCAGCCGCTGCAAGCCTGCAATCCGTCCGGAAAGCGGGCCGCGACCGTCTCCAGCGTGCGCGCGGACGTCGTGCCGACGGCGACGATGCGGCCGCCGCGCTCGCGCGTGCGGCGCAGCCGGGCGGCCGTCTCCTCGCTCAGCTCATAATACTCCGAGTGCATCACATGCTCCTCGATCGTATCCGCCGAGATCGGACGGAACGTGCCGAGGCCGACATGAAGCGTCAGCGGCGCGACCTCGACGCCCGCCTGCTGCAGCTCCTCCAGGAAGGACTGGCTGAAATGAAGTCCCGCCGTCGGCGCGGCAGCCGATCCCGCCTGGCGGGAATAGACCGTCTGGTAGCGTTCCCGGTCGTCGAGACGCTCCTTGATGTACGGCGGAAGCGGCATCTCGCCGAGCCGGTCGAGCAGCTCGGGGAAGATGCCTTCGTAAAGGAAGCGGACCGTGCGGCCGCCCATCTCCCCTTCCGCCTCGACGACGGCGCGCAGCAGCGGCTGTCCGTTCTCTCCTTCGCCGAAGGCGACGACGGCTCCGGTCCGCAGCTTCTTGCCGGGCTTGGCCAGCGTCTCCCAAGTATCGCCGTGCAGCTGCTTCAGCAGCAGCAGCTCCGCTTTGGCTCCCGTGTCTTCCTTGACGCCGAGCAGACGGGCCGGAATGACTCGCGTGTCGTTGACGACGAGCGTATCGCCTGGACGAAGATAGTCCTTGAGGTCGCGGAACGCATGATGGCCGAGCTCTCCCGTCTTCTTGTCCAGCGTCAGCAGGCGCGAGGCGGTCCGCTCCGCGAGCGGCGTCTGCGCGATCAGATGCTCCGGGAGATGAAAATCGTAGTCTTCTACATTCATAAGGTCAGGATCCGTCCTTAACGAGTTCAATCTCTTTATAGTAGTATTTCAGAATCGCATCGTACGCATACCCTTGCTCGGCGAGGCCTTTTGCTCCGTACTGCGACAGCCCGAGGCCATGGCCGTAGCCCGTGCCGCGGATATACCACGACGCCGCGGAAGCGACGGGACGGATCGAGCCGTCCCCGCCGATGACGTTCAGCGACGCGCCTCCGGAGGAGGAAGCCTTGGCCCCGCCTGCGCCCAGCACCTGCACGGCTGCGCCGGCTTCCTTGGAGCCCGGCTGGCCGCCGCCGCCGAGCAGCGACAGCGACGCCGGCTCGATCCAGAAGCGCGTGCTCGGCAATCCGCCAAGCGCGCCGCGCAGGCTGTCCGGCGACTTGACGCCGAGCTCCTTGCCGTTGACGAGCAGCTTGGTCACGCGGCCCGAAGGTCCGCGCTCGCCGACCTCGAGGCGCGTGATCGGGCCCGAGACCGCCGAAGTCGTCTTGCCCTTCATCGCGTCCACCAGCTGCTGGCTCGTGAACGGCCCCCGGATCCAGTTCATCTCGTTGGACTGGGGCACCGTCTCGAGCACGGTCACTTTGGCTCCCGCGCCGAGCTTCTCGACCGCATCGACGCCGCTTTGGACGAGCGGGATCGGGCGCACGTTCGTATCCGCCGACTTGACGACGGCGGTCTGGGCGGCGGCGCCATTCGTGCCGGACAGCGTCACGGTGTCCGAGCGGACGAAGCCGCTCTTGCCCGACGGCGTCAGCACCCGATGCCAGGAGAGAAGGCCTTTTTCGGAGGTGTCGTCGGGGCTGTCCACGCTCGCCAGATACGGAACCGGGTTGCCCCACACCTCGGCGGGGTCCGCCGTGCGGCCGCCCGAGCTGGAGGAGAACACCGCCTCGACGGGCTTTCCTCCCGACTTCAGAACGATGCCGGCCGTCGCGTCGACCGCCTGGATCGTCGTCGCCTTTTCGGCTGACGTGCCGTTGTACGCCTGGCTGAGCGTCGTGTCGACGACCTCGGCGATGCCGAAGCCGCTGCCCTGGGCGAGCGCGTAGGAACGGGCGGCGACGGCCTGCGCCTTGAGCGCCTCCGCATGCCAGGAGCCCGGCATCTCGCCGCCGACGACGGAATACAGATACTCCTCGAAATCGAGCTCGTTGATGACGGCGAGCGCGCCGTTGTAGCTGCCGACTTCGACCTGACCTCTGTATGTACGTCCGTACCTCTCGGCAAGTTTCACCGGCTCGGCGCCCGCCGGACGGATGACGGCGAAGGAGCCGGACGGAGCCTGGTACAGCGGCGTCGGCGAGCCCTCCTTCTGGCTGACCGTCAGCTCCTGCCGCTTGATCAGGTAGGCGCCGGCGGAAGCCGGCGCGAGGCCGGCCGCTTCGGCGACGCCCGCCAGCTTGAGCCGGATCGCGTCGAGGCCGGCGGCATCGGCCGCCGCTCCGACGAGCACGGAATAGGACGTGCCGCTCCCGCCCGGGCGAAGCGCCACGAACGTCTCGACGCCGGCCGCGCCGAACGCGCCGGCGGCGGCGAGCGCCTCCGCTTCGGTCGCATAGGCGGCCGTCTCCAGATGAAGCGGACCGCGCACGGCGCCGGCTCCGCCGCCGAACGTCTTGACGGTCGCGTTCTGCATCCACTTGGCGAGCGCCGTCGAAGCCGCGGAGGCGGTCGCATAAGACCCCTCCGTCACCTCATACGCCGCCATGCCTGCGCGGGACGTCTTTTCCAGCACCGGATTGCCTCCGGCCGACTTGACCGCCTTGGCCACGGCCAGCGCCGCCGAGAAGTCGGCGCTCTGGCCCAGCAGCGCCGAATATCCTTCGGCCATCGCCCGCAGCTCGACGCCTGCCGGAACGGCGTCCAGCAGCCCCGTCTCGCCGTTTTTCTTGACGGCCAGACGCAGCCCGCCCGCCGAGCTCAGCGTAGCGGCAGGCGTCGACAGCGTGTATTTGTTTGGAACCGTGATGAAGATGCCGACCCGGATGGCGCGCCCCGCCTCTCCGTCAGCCATCGCCGCGGAAGGAAGGCATAGGCTTGCCGCCAGCGCGGCCGGACCGAGCCAGGCCGCCGCTTTATATGCTCTCGATCGCTTCATTGGGTCTCCTTTCGATGGTCGCATTCCGCTTCATGTCCGTCGCCGTCCCCGTCGCTTCCGCGCTCCGAAGGCATGACGCAGTCCGCGCCGCAGCCGGTCGAGACGCGGCCGAACCAGGCGTAGCGGCGGGCCGCGACGTACCGGTAGAGCGCATCGGCGAGCGGCCGCATGCCCGGCAGCCGGTACAGCCAGGCGATGCGGCCGAAGCCGCGCACGGAGCGCAGCGCCCGCACGACCGCAGCGCTGCCGGCGTAGACGGCGCCGTCGCGTGCGACCGCGTGGATCTTCTCCAGCAGCTGCCCGGAGGCGGGAGGCGCTCCGCGGAACAGCCGCTGCAGCTCGCCCTCCGTCAGCTCCTGCACGGCCGCATATCGGATCGGCTCGCTTGGCTTGAGCGCCTGAAGACGATCCACCGCTCCTTGGCAGAGGCGGCAGCCGCCGTCGTAAAGCACCGTCAGCCCGGCGGCATCCGCCCCGCCGCGCCGCCGCTCTCCCGCCGCGCCAGCGGCGCCGGACCGGCCTCTCATGGCGCTACTCCGGCACCGGCAAGCCGAGATGCCGGTAGGCGAGCGGCGTCGCCACGCGCCCGCGCGGCGTGCGCTGCAGGAAGCCGATCTGCATCAGATACGGCTCGTACACATCCTCGATCGTCTGGCTTTCCTCGCCGATCGTCGCCGCCAGCGTGTCGAGCCCGACCGGGCCGCCGCGATAATGGGAGATCATCGCCTGCAGCAGCTTGTGGTCGATGCGGTCGAGTCCGAGCGGATCGACGGCGATGAGCGACAGCGCCAGCTCCGCGAGCTCGCTCGTGATGATGCCGTCGCCGCGCACCTGCGCGAAGTCGCGCACCCGCTTGAGCAGCCGGTTGGCGATGCGCGGCGTGCCGCGCGAGCGCAGCGCGATCTCATGCGCCGCTTCGCCGACCATGCGCACGTCCAGAATCTCGGCCGAGCGCGAGATGATGAACGCCAGCTCGTCCGTGCCGTAATACTCCAGCCGGCTGACGACGCCGAAGCGGTCGCGCAGCGGCGCGCTGAGCAGGCCGGCGCGGGTCGTCGCGCCGATCAGCGTGAACGGAGGCAGGTCGAGCCGCACGGAGCGCGCGCTCGGGCCTTTGCCGATCATGATGTCGAGGCAGAAGTCCTCCATCGCCGGATAGAGCACTTCCTCGACCGAGCGGTTCAGCCGGTGGATCTCGTCGATGAACAGCACGTCGTTCTCCTGCAGGTTCGTCAGCAGCGCGGCGAGATCGCCCGGACGCTCGATCGCCGGGCCCGACGTCGTGCGCAGGCTGACGCCGAGCTCGTTGGCGATGATGTTCGACAGCGTCGTCTTGCCGAGGCCCGGAGGGCCGTACAGCAGCACGTGGTCGAGCGCTTCCTTGCGCAGCTTGGCCGCCTCGATGAACACCTTGAGGTTGTCCTTCACCTGGGACTGGCCGATATATTCGTTCAGATAGCGGGGGCGCAGGCTGTACTCCACCGCCTGGTCCTCCATCATCAGATTGGCGGAAATGATGCGATCATCCTCCATCTGCTCCCCTCCTCCTGCGCGCTCAGCCCTTGAACAGCTGCTGCAGCGCGCGCTTCATGAGCGCGTCGACGGTCTCGCCGGGCAGCTGGGCGTCGCCCATGCCGGCCCAGGCGCGATCGAGCTCCGCCGCCGTATAGCCGAGCGCGGCGAGCGCCTCGCGCGCCTCGGTCCATGCCTCGCTGCCGGCTCCGGCGACCGTGCCGCCGCCGGAGGATTCCGCCTCCCACTGCAGCTCGACCGTCTGCACGGCGAGCTGGAGCTTGTCCTTGAGGTCGAGGATCATGCGCTGCGCCGTCTTCTTGCCGATGCCCGGCAGCCGCGTCAGGAAGCTCAGGTCCTCGCGGTGGATCGCGGCGACGACCGCCTCCGGCCGCCCTCCGGCGAGGATGCCGACGGCGACGCGCGGCCCGATGCCGGACACCTCCAGCAGCTGCCGGAACAGCGCCTGCTCCTCGCGCGTCTGGAAGCCGAACAGCTGGGCGGCGTCCTCGCGCACATGATGGTGGCAGTACACCGTCACCGCCTCCTCGCTGCGCGCGAAGGCATACGGGTTGGGCGTGTACACGCGGTATCCGATATCGCGGACGTCGATGACGACGGAGTCGGCATCGACCTGGGCGACGCGGCCCTTCACATAATCGATCATCTTCGGCGCACCTCGTTCAATTTGGTCTGGAGGACGGAAAAATGCGCATGGCAGACCGCGACTGCAAGCGCGTCCGCCACGTCGTCCGGCTTGGGAATTTTGGCGAGGCGCAGGAACATGCGCACCATCTCCTGCACCTGGCGCTTCTCGGCCTTGCCGTAGCCGACGACGGCCTGCTTGACCTGCATCGGCGTATATTCGCTGATCGGCAAGCCGCGCTGCGCGGCGGCGAGCAGGATGACGCCCCTCGCCTCGCCGACCGTGAACGCCGTCGTGACGTTGCGGTTGAAGAACAGCTTTTCTACCGCCACGCAGTCGGGCTTGTATGTATCCATGAGCGACGAGGCGGACTCGTACACCTGCTTGAGCCGCAGCTCGTGAGGCGTCCCGGCCTCGGTCTCGATCGAGCCGTACTGCACCGGCGCCAGCTTGCTCCCGTCCTTGTCGATGAACCCGAACCCGGCGATGGCGATGCCCGGGTCAATCCCTAAAATGCGCACCCGCGCCACTCCCTGCCGTCATTTCTGAAAAAAGAAAAAACCCCGATGCCCGGGGTACAGACTCTATCAGTATAGCAAAATAACTCTCTCATGAGAACAAGCGTTTCTCAGAGGAGCTGGCGGAGCCGGCAAATAGCCCCTGTCTCCGACGGGAGATCAGGGGCTGGCGAAGCCTTGCGGGAAAAGATGCGGAGCGGCAAGGAAAGCCGCCGCGGCGTGCGGATGCCCGCGCAAGCGGTCAATACGTCTGATGCATGGCGCCCTGGCTGACGCCGACCGCGAAGTCGCCGTAGCTCGAGAGCACGCTGTTGTATTCGTCCTTGTCCTCCACCCGGATGCCGCCGAACAGGCGGTCGAGCTCCTCCTTCGGCAGCGAGCTTTCCATATGCTGCAGATCGAGCTGATAGAAGGTCTTGATGACCTTCTCCTCCTCCGGCGGTCCTTCGAAAAGGGTGAGGCTGCCGTCGGCGTCCACGCCGAACGTGGCGCTTCGGCGGCATGCGTCCGACAGATCGTCGATCCATTCCGTCAGCAGCACCTCGCCGCTATCGACCGTAGCGGTCAGCCGGGGCTGCTCCAGCAGCAGCCGATGCACTTCCTCCGCCTCCAGCCGGCCGAGCGGCTGCGTCTCGACGCCGCATAAATATACTTTCCGCAGCACGACGGGAGCGGCCTCGCGGCCTCGAAGGAAAGCGGCCGCCCCTTGATCCGGTTCCATCGCGCCGGCTCCGCCATCCGCCGGCTCGGCCGTCCGGGCAGGCTGAGCCGCCGCGGCTGCAGGCTGAGGCGCGGCGGCCGAAGCAGGCGGATAGCCGGCGAGCAGCAGCGCCGCGCCGGTCGCGGCGCAGGCGAGGCGCAGCGGCAGGCGGCGCAGAGGGTTCCAATTCCGTTTGGGCCACAGGCGGAACAGCTTGAGCATGACATCCTTCACCCTTTCCGGCGCGTTTGCCGTTAGGATGAGCGGATGCTGGAGGAATTATGCATGCATAGCGCTAGCGGCGGTTGATCCACGGCCGGCTGCCCTTGGACTGGCGCACGGTCGGCCTTGCCGCCGAACGGATGACCGCCTTTTTGGCCGGCTTGCGCGGCGACGCCGTGCCGGTCTTGGCCGGCTTCGAAGGCCCTTTGACCGTCAGCCCTCCCGCCGCCGCGGCAGCGGGCTCGGCTTCGCCGGCCTCCTGCTCGCGCTCCCCGCATCCGCAGGGCTGCGCCTGAACCGGGCTCAGCTGCGCCGGAGCGGCGGCCGCGGGCTGGCCGTAGCCGCCCGCATGCAGTCCGGCAGTGGCGCCGGGCCAGGACGGCTGCGCATAGCCCGCTGCCGCTCCGGCAGCCATCGGCGCGCCGTAGCCGCCCTGCCCGGCGGAGGCGGGCAGCGCCGCCTCCGGCTGCCAGGTGCCGCTGCCTCCGTAGCTGTAGGAGCCGCTGAGGCCGGGGGCCCACGGCGCGGCGCCTTGCTCCGCAGCCGCCGGGTAGCCGGCGGCCGCTCCGGCGAATGGCTGGGCCGGATAGCCGCCATAGCCGCCGTAACCGCCGGCATAGCCTTGGCCGCCATAAACCGATGCATACGGATCGCCGTACATCGGCTGGCCGCCCCAAGGAGCGGCGGCAGGCGAGATGCCGGCCGGCCAGCCGCCCGGCTGGCCATAGCCGTCCGCGGCGCCGGCGGCGAACGGCTCGTAAGGAGCGTAAGGCGATCCGTAGCCCGCGCTCTCCGCCCCGAGAACGCCGGAGCCGTAGCCGCCATAGCCGTGGCCAGGGCCGAATGCCGACTCGGCCGCGGCCAACGGCGACGGTCCGCCGTGTCCGGCGTATCCGCCATGGACCGGCTCCGACGAGGCGATCGGCGAAGCGCCGTAGCCGCCGTAGCCGCTAGGGCTGCCGTAACCGCCGTAACCGGAGCCATAGCCGCCCTCTCCAGCGCCCGCGACAAGCCCCGGAATTTCCTGCGAATAGCCCGAGCCGTAAGGGCCGTATCCGCCGTAGCCCGCTCCCGCCGCTCCCGCCGCACCGGCGACCGAGCCCGGAAGCTGCGGCATCTGATAGAGCGGAGCGAAGGCTTCCGTCGCCGGAATTTTCTCCTGCAGGAACGGATGCGCCGTTTCGTTCATTTCCCCGGCCGCGTGGCTATGGCCATAGCCGGATTGGGCTGGAGCGGCGGCGGAAAGCGGCGATGGAGCATAGTCCTTGTGCTCGGAGCCGTACGAACCGTAGGAAGGCTTCTCGACGACGGGCACGACCAGCTCCTCCGTCTGCACGACCGGAGGCGGCGTGACGGGCTCCGCCTGGACCTCCGTCTTTTTCTCGGCTGCCGGCTCAGGGACCGGCGTTTCCTTCGGCGCCGTATTCTTCTTGCCGCCCTCGCCGGATTCCGGCTCCGCCTTGTGCTGCGCGGTGAGCGGCGATGAGGACGGCTTCGGAATATGGACCGTATCGCCTTCCTTGAGCTCGGCCGGATCCACGATTTGCGGATTGGCCTTGATCAGCTCCTGCAGCGAGACGCCCCAAGCCTTCGCCAGCTTCCACAGCGTATCGCCGATCTTCGCCTTGTACTTGTGGATCAGCTCCGGCGCTCCCGGCTTGCTCGCCGATGCCGGCACCTTGACCTTCGTGCCGATCAGGATGTTATGAGGATTCGTCAAGGTCGGATTGAGCTTCTGCAGCTCTTCTACGCTCACCCCGTATTTCTGGCCGATCAGGTACAGCGTGTCGCCCTTCTTCACGATATGGATTTTCACTTTGCCGACTCCCTCCTCTTCGCATGCTTGCGAATGCGGCGGCTGCCCGCCCATCTGCCCGTCGTTACATCGTATGCAGCGACTAGGCATCTGCCACCCTTTTCCGCAAAATAATCCAAGCCCCGCGCGCATTGCAAAAAAAAGAGCGCTCCGTCGGAGCGCCTGAACGGCGAAGCGAAAGCTACTCTTCCTCGTCTTTCTTTTTGCCTGGCTCCGGCTCGAAGCCGAAGCTGACCTTCCGCGGCAGCTGCCGCCCTTCCGCTTGAAACTTTGCATAGGCTTCCCGGATGTCGGGCACCGCTTGCCGAACCGTCAGGAGAAAGCCGCGCAGCATGCCCGCCAGCGCCTCCAGCCGCTCCTCCTCCCATCCGTCCCAATCGCCGCTTGCCAGCTCCGGCACCTCTCCGATCCATGACCTTCCCGCCGTCTGACGCCACTTCTCCCGCTCCTGCTCCGTCATCGACCCGTAGAGGCTGTCGATCTCCGCGATCCGATCGCTGCGCTTGTCCATCTCTTCCTCTCCTCCTGCCGTTGTGATCGTTGGAATAAAAAAAGCGCCCGACCAGCCCCTCAGGCCGAATGGACGCTTTCTCTTGTCGAATAACGCTTCAAGCGCGGCTCTCCGCCGCCGCTTGCGCCAGCTCCGGAGCGGTGCTGCCGAAGCTCGGATACGAGCCGAGCACCCGCACCTGGCAGCCGATCGCCTCGATCTCCTGCAGCGCGGCGGGCAGCAGCACCGTGTCGAGCGCCATCTCGATGTCGATGACGAAATGGTACGTGCCGAGACGCTTTTTGGTCGGACGCGACTCGATGCGCGCCAGGTTGATGCGCCGCCAGGCGAACGCCGACAGCACCTGGTGCAGCGCGCCCGGGAAGTCTTCCGGCAGCGTGACGAGGATCGACGTCTTGCGCACCGGCGACTCCCGCAGCTCGAACGGCTCGCGGCCGACGAGCAGGAAGCGGGTGTAGTTGTTGTCGTGGTCCGTCACGCCGGGGCGGATGACGTCGAGCCCGTAATGGGCCGCGGCGAGCGTAAGGCCGATCGCCGCCCAGCCTTTGCCGGGATTCTCGCTGACGATCTTGACCGCCTCGGCCGTGCTGCTCACATGCTCCCACTCGGCATGCTGCAGGTTCGCCCGCAGGAAGCTATGGCATTGCGCCATCGCGACCGGATGGCTCAGCACGCGCACGATGTGGCCGTACTCCGGCTCGCCGTCCTCGCCGCACAGCTCGCCGCGATGGCCGATCAGCTGCTGGCGGGACGGGTAGATCCATTCCGCCTGGATCGGCAGGTCGACCTCGTGCAGCAGCCAGTCCATATGCAGGTTGACCGAGCCCTCGATCGTATTCTCGATCGGGATGACGCTGTAGTCCGTCCGGCCTTCTACCGTAGAAAGGAATACGTCGGAAATCATCGGGTAGTAAACGCGCTCCGCGCCGTCCTCGCCGCAGAGGCTGCGGGCAGCCTCGTCGGAGGTGGAGACGACGGGAAGCAGGGCGACTTTCATCATGCTTCGGAATCTCCTTTGCTATGGCCTTGCGGCGCCAGCCAAGGCGCCAGATGCTCGTCCAGCACGACGGGACCTTCCAGGTCCGGCTCCAGCCGGATCAGGTCGGCCTCGATGCCCGCCGCCGCCAGCGTGCCGAGCAGGAACGTCTCCAGCTCCGCCAGGCGCGGGCTCTCCCGGTCGACGAGCGCGAGCAGCGTCGGGCCTGCTCCGCTGAGCGCGGCGCCGAGCGCGCCGTGCTCGGCCGCGCCGGCCAGCACCTCGGCCATGCCGGGAATGAGCGGGGCGCGGTACGGCTGATGCAGCTTGTCCTGCATCGCCCGCGCGATCAGCTCGAGCCGGCCCGACGCCAGCGCCGCCACGAGGAGGGAGCTGCGGCCGACGTTGAATACGGCATCCTTCATCGGCAGCTGCGTCGGCAGCGCATGCCGGGCTTTTTCGGTGGCGAGCTCGAAGCGCGGAATCGCTGCGATCGCGGCCAGCCGCTCGGGCGGGTCCAGACGGACGAGATCGGCGCGGCTGCCGTCCCAGGCGGCGGCGATGAGGCCGCCGTAGAGCGAGGCGCCGACGTTGTCGGGATGCCCCTCGAGGCGGGTCGCCAGCTGCAGCAGGCCGTCCCGGTCGAACGGGCGTCCCGCCAGCTCGTTGGCCGCGGCCAGCGCGCCGACGATCGCGCTCGCGCTGCTGCCGAGGCCGCGCGTCAGCGGGATGTCGCTGCTCATGTCGATGTCGAGCTCCGGCACGGGCAGTCCCGCTTCCTCATGCAGCAGCGCCGCGACCTTGTAGAGCAGGTTGCTCTTGTCGGTCGGGATCCCGTCCAGTCCGCCGCCATGCAGCCGGATCGACGTGCGCTCGGAGACGCCCATCCCGACCCAGGCATGCAGCGAGAGAGCCATGCCGAGGCTGTCGAAGCCCGGTCCCAGATTGGCCGTGCTGGCCGGGACGCGCACCAGCACGCGGGTCATGCCCATCAGCCCTCCACCCGGTAGACGCTTTTGACCTTCTGGATGACGTCGAGCGTCTCGAAGGCGTCTACGACCTTGTTCATGGCCGCCTTGCTGGCGTTATGGGTGATGACGATGATTTCCGCCTCCTTCAGCTCCGGGTTCGGCTGCTGGATGACCGATTCGAGGCTCACCTCGTACTCCGCGAACACCTGGGTGATGCGGGCGAGCACGCCGGCGCGGTCCGCTACATGCAGCCGGAGGAAATACTTCGAGCTGATCTGCTCGTCGCTTTTCAGCACGCGCTCCTTGAAGGAGCTCGCTCCGCCAAGGCCGTTCACGCCGATCTTGAGGTTTTTCACGACGGCGACGAGATCGGCGACGATCGACGTCGCCGTCGGCAGCTCGCCGGCTCCGGCGCCGTAGAACATCGTCTCCCCGACCGCCTCGCCATGCACGTAGACCGCGTTGAACACGCCGTTCACCGACGCGATCGGATGGCTCGCCTTGACCATCGTCGGCTGCACGCTGACGCTGATCGACTCGCCCTGGCGCTCGGCGATGCCGAGCAGCTTGACCTCGTAGCCGAGCCGCTTGGCGTAGGCGATGTCCTCCTTGCCGACGGACGAGATGCCTTTGACGGATACGTCCTCCAGGCCGACCTCGCAGCGGAAGCCGAGGCGGGAGAGGATCGTCATCTTGCGCGCCGCGTCCAGCCCCTCCACGTCGGAGGTCGGGTCGGCCTCGGCATAGCCGAGCTCCTGCGCTTCCTTGAGGACGTCCGCGTACGAGGCGCCTTCCTGGCTCATCTTCGTGAGGATGTAGTTCGTCGTGCCGTTGACGATGCCCATGATCTTCGTGATGCGGTCCGAGGAGAAGCCCTCGATCAGCGTGCGGATGATCGGGATGCCGCCGGCGACGCTCGCTTCATAGAACACGTCGCAGCGGTTCTCGCTCGCCGTGGCGAGCAGCTCGCGGCCATGCAGCGCCATCAGGTCCTTGTTGGCCGTGACGACATGCTTGCCGAGCGACAGCGCCTCCAGCAGATATTCCTTGGTGCGCTCGATGCCGCCCATCACCTCGACGATGACGTCGATGTCGGGGTTGCGGATGATCTCCCACGCATCGGTCGTCAGCTTTGCGGCGTCGACGTCGATGCTGCGGGACTTGTCGACGTTCTGCACGAGCACTTTCTCGATGACGATCGGCGAGCCGACCTGGCTCATCAGATCCTCCTGATGGCGCTCCACGATCCGCACGACGCCCGTCCCTACCGTTCCAAGGCCAAGCAGGCCGACTTTAACTGGTTTCATCCTTCATCATCCCCCGTATTCCATATGTTCCGCTGCTCAACCCTGTCCGATGACGGAGGCGCGCTTGACGCCATTCTGGAGCCGCAGCTCGTCGAGAAAGGCGAAGCGGTCCTCCTTCATCGGCGCCGTATCCACCGACAGGACGACATTGGCGTAGCCCTGCAGCGGGATGCTCTGGTGGATCGTCAGCACGTTGCCGCCACGCGACGCGACGAGTCCAAGCACATGGGACAGAATGCCGGAGCGATGCTCCAGATCGATCGAGATCGTGATGATCGACCCCCGCTCCAGCTCGCCCAGCGTCAGCACGCCTTCCCGGTACTTATAAAAGGCGCTGCGGGACAAGCCCGCCCGCTCCACCGCTTCGTGGATCGTCGCCGCCTCGCCGCGGCCGAGCATCTCCTTGACCGCGATCGTCTTGACGATCGCCTCCGGCAGCAGGTCTTCGCGAACGACATAGTATCGCTCCGTCAAGCTGGCGTCCTCCTACCATAGACAGTTGTTTTCATATAGTGGACATTATACCGGATGCCCGTCGATGACAGCAACCTTTTTTCTATGCAGCTTCCGTCGAGTTTGTTCTTGATAGAGTAATTTTGTACATTATAACGTACTTTTCTCTGGAAAAGAAACAAAAACAACGCCCGCGAGGGCGTTGCATCGGCGCCGTCTCATACGAGCGCGCAGAAGACCGCGAAATCGCGGAACTTATAGACGACATCCGCATCGGCGAAGCCCGCCTCCCGCAGCCAGGCGAGCTGCTCCGAGGCTTTGGCGTTGATGTCCGTCTCCCGTCGCTTGACCGAGGCGTCGGCCGCTTCCTTGCGGATGCGTCCGTCGTAGATCTCCTCGAGCCACAGCTCGCGGTAAATCGCATCGAAGACAGGAGACTCGGCCGCCGCCTGGTCCGCGTTCACGAACCGGCCCCCCGCAGCCAAGCTGCCTCGGACATGCCGGAACAGCCTCCGCTTCGCCTCATGCGGCAGATGATGGATCGCCAGCGAGGAGACGACGAGGTCGAACGGCCCTTCCGGCAGGCCGTCCGCCATGTCGCCTTCCGCGAAGCGGACTCCGTCGTCGTCGGCGAACCGCTCGCGCGCCTTGCCCAGCATGGACGGGCTGAAGTCCATCAGCGTCAGCTCCGCGGACGGATACGCTTGCCGCAGCATCGCCGAGAACAGCCCCGTTCCCGCCCCGAGCTCCAGGATGCGCGGCTTTTCGGCATCGGTGCGCGCCGACTTCAAGGCGCTGCCGTAAAAGTCGTCGTAGCAGGGAATGAGCACCCTGCGCTCCTCGTCGTACCGGGCTGCCGCCAGCTCGAACTGCTCCCTCACCTTTTCGTCCATCTCCGCTTCGCCTCTTCCCTTTGGAATGGGTTCAGCTTAACACGGAACGTTATTATTTTGAAATATAGAATAGGGATTAATATATTGCCTTTATCTATAATCAGCAAGGGCTTGACCTCCAGCCTAGCGCCGTCCCAGGAGCGGCGCTATTGCTCGATCGTCCGATAGGACCGAAGCGATCCTGCGGCTCAGGCGATTCCGCATGATCATCCATCCAGCCGTCGAGCGCGAAGCCAATAAAAAAGCGGCCCCCGCCGGGGGCCGCTGCTTTGAAGCTGCCGGTCCAAGTCCGCCAAGCGGACCCTAGACAGAAGCAAGCTTTGCTCATTCAGGAGAATAGTCGCTGCCCTCGAAGAACTCGAAGGTGAATTCGCCGATGCGCACTGTGTCGCCGTCCTTGGCTCCGATCTTGCGCAGGGCGCTGTCCACGCCCATGCGCCGCAGCATGCGGGCGAAGCGCATGACCGCATCGTAGGAGTTGAGATGGATGCGCTTGATCTGACGCTCGAACGATTCGCTCTCGACGACGAAGTAGTCGTTCTCCTTGTAGACGCGGAACGGCGTTTCTTCCTTCTCGGAATGACGGAAGATCTTGCGCTCCTCGACTCCCTTGACCTCTTCGAGCTCCGGCGCTTCGGGGATGGCCTCGAGCGTCGCCGCCGCCTTGTAAAGCAGCTCCTGGATGCCTTCCTTGGTCAGCGAGGAGATCGGCATGATCTCGTACTCCCGCTCCTCGGCGCGCTCGGCGAGCTGCTCGCGGAACCGCTCGAGGTTGGCCTCCGAATCCGGCATGTCCATCTTGTTGGCGGCGATGATTTGCGGGCGCTCCGCCAGCTTGGCGTTGTAGAGCACGAGCTCCTCGTTGATCTTGAGCCAGTCCTCGAACGGATCGCGGCCCTCGGAGCCGGACATGTCCACGACATGCACGATGACGCGAGTCCGCTCGATGTGGCGCAGGAACTCGTGGCCGAGGCCGACGCCTTCATGCGCGCCCTCGATCAGGCCGGGCAGATCCGCCATGACGAAGCTGCGGCCCTCTTCGACGTCGACGACGCCGAGGTTCGGCGTGATCGTCGTGAAGTGATAGGCGCCGATCTTCGGCTTGGCCGCCGAGACGATCGACAGCAGCGTCGACTTGCCGACGCTCGGGAAGCCGACGAGGCCGACGTCCGCCATCACCTTGAGCTCCAGCACGAGCCAGCGCTCCTGGCCTTCCTCGCCTTTTTCGGCGATCTCAGGCGCAGGATTGCTGATCGTGGCGAAGCGCGGGTTGCCGCGTCCGCCGCGTCCGCCCTTGGCGACGACGACTTCCTGGCCGTGGCGGGTCAGGTCGCCGACGATCTCGCCGGTGTCGTCATCGATGATGATCGTGCCCGGAGGGATGCGGACGATCATGTCCTCCGCCCTTGCTCCGTGCATCGTCTTCGGACGGCCCCTCTCGCCGCGGTCGCCTTTGAAATGCTTTTGGTAGCGGAAATCCATCAGCGTGCGCAGGCCTTCGTCCACGCGGAAGATGACGTTCGCGCCGCGTCCTCCGTCGCCGCCGGCAGGACCGCCTTCGGGAACGTACTTTTCCCGGCGGAACGAGACGATGCCGTCTCCTCCGTCGCCGCCTTTGACAAATATTTTGGCTTTATCGACAAACATGATTCAGTTCCTCCATCTATGCGCAGAGCGGTGCCTTCAGCAGAACATGGCGATGCTGCTTCAGACTGTCTGCCTGCAGCGGCGTTCCGCGCAGGCGCTGCTCCAATTTTTCCACGAGTTCAGCGTCGTCCATCAGCTCGCCGGCAAACTCCAGCTCCACTAAAAGCTCGCCGCTGCCGCGAGAAAGCCTCAGCTGCAGCCGGGCCGGATCGCCTCCGCCCGGCTTGATGCTGAAGCGATAGGCATTGATGACTTCAATGATCGCTTCTCCGGCCCCGTCGCATCCTTCGCTGAGCTCCTCCAGCGACAGGTTGTCCTCGATGTCGACTTCCAGCACGATCGATTGCGAGAGTGTGCGGAAGGACTGCAGGTAGGCGGTCAGCGCCGGGCAGCCAAGCTTGGAGATCTTGCTCTCGCGAAGCATCTGCTCCCGAATCCGCTCGACGGTCGCCAGCGCTCGATCCGGCTTGTTCATCCGGATATAGCCGTACAGCACCTGCAGATCGTTCATCCAGTCATGACGATGATGGCCCAGCGTCTGGATGGAAGCCTGCTGCACCGCCGCCAGGCTTTTTTGCAGCTGCAGCCGATGCTGCTTCCTCTCCAGACGGATCCATACCGCCGCCGCAGCCGCCGTCCAAAGCAGGAACAGCAGCTGCGTCCACAGCCACGAAGGCCAAGCGGCCGCGGCAGCCGCCGGCAGCAGAACCGAGCCCGCTGCATACAGCTTGGCCGAATGATAGCGATTCATACGTCGATCCCACTTTCTGCCCGGATGATAAAAAAACCCGGCCTGCTCGTATCAGGCCGGGTCGCGTGTCTCTGGTTCTTAAGCTTCTACTGCTGCGGCTACCGGAGCCAGATCAACCGGGTATACGCTGACTTTTTTGCGGTCGCGTCCCCAACGCTCGAACTTGACCACGCCGTCGATCAGTGCGAACAGCGTATCATCTTTGCCGATGCCTACGTTGTTGCCCGGGTGGATCTTCGTGCCGCGCTGGCGGAACAGGATGTTCCCTGCCGTTACGGTCTGTCCATCCGCACGCTTCGCGCCCAGACGCTTCGATTGGCTGTCGCGTCCGTTCTTCGTGGAGCCGACACCCTTTTTGGATGCGAACAATTGAAGATTCAGTTTCAACATGACGGAGTCCTCCCTTCTTACTTGAGTTGTTCTTTGAGGGCCACATGGGCGCTGTAGGAATCCGCGATTCCTTCCAGCATGACCTTCATGGATTCCAGGAGCAGCTGCATCCGGGCATCCGCCTCGGAATCGGCCAGCTCCGGAATATCCGACTGGAGCCATCCATTTTTCATGCTTGCCGGAAGCTCGGCTCCCGCAAGCACTTCGATAGCATTAACGGTGCCCACCGTGACGGCGGATACACCTGCGCATACGATATCTTTGCCCGCTTTGGCATACCGCGCATGCCCCTCTACGGAGAAAGCGACGATACGCCGGTCATCGGACCGCCGGGTGAAGGTAACGACAATCATGGCCCTGAGCTTACGCTTGGATGCTTTCGATCGTTACTTTCGTGTACGGCTGGCGATGGCCTTGCTTGCGGCGGTAGTTCTTTTTCGGCTTGTACTTGTAGACCGTGATCTTTTGGCCGCGGCCGTGCTTCTCGATCTTGCCGGAAACCGTTGCTCCCGCAACGACCGGGGAACCGGTCACGAGACCTCCGTCCTTGGATACGGCCAGGACGCGATCAAACGTCACGCTCTCGCCTTCGCCGGCGTTCAGCTTCTCGATGTAGAGCACATCGCCTTGCTGGACTTTGTATTGCTTGCCGCCCGTTTCAATAATTGCGAACATGGATGGTGCACCTCCTTGTAGTCGAAGACTCGCCACGATCGGGTGACGGACGCGCGGGGCGCGGCCGAGGCTTGGAAAACCCGTCCTGTGCGGTACCATGATGCCTCATCCGAGACATACACCAAGACATTGTATCATAGGCGAAAAGCCCGATCAAGCTATTTCGTCGAGTCGTCGCGCCGCTTTTCCGGCGCGCGGCGTCCGCTGCCGCCGCAGCAGCCGCAGAGCGGGAACAGCTGGGCGCCGACGCTGCGGCGGGCTTTGCGGCGGGTGATCTCGAGCAGGCCGAGCCGGGTCCAGCCATGGATCTGGCACTTGCTGCGGTCCTCTCGCGAAGCTTTTTCCAGCTCCTGCCGGACCCGCTCGCGGTTGGCCCCCTCCTCCATGTCGATGAAGTCGACGACGACGATGCCCCCGACATCGCGCAGCCGCAGCAGCCGGGATATTTCCCGCGCAGCCTCCATGTTCGTATGGAATACGGTGTCCTCGAGCCCGCTCGATCCGGTGAATTTGCCGGTATTGACGTCGATGACCGTAAGCGCCTCGGTCTGCTCCCAGACGAGGTAGCCCCCGCTCGGCAGCCAGATGCGGGTCGCGAACGCGGCCTGCAGCTGGGCGGTCACGCCGAAGCGGTCGAACAGCGGCTTGCGCTCCAGCTCGCGGTCGTACAGCCGCAGCTGCCGCTCGCTGCCGGGAGCGAGCTCACGCAGCAGCTGCTGCGCCTCGGCGAAGCGGGTCCGGTCGTCGACCAGCACCTCCATGCCGGCCGCGTAGCTGTCGCGGAAGACGCGGCGCATGAGCCCGGCCTCCAGCATGACCGGCTCGGCCGGCCTGGCCTCGCGGGCCCGCCGCTCGACCTCCTCCCATTGTCGCCGCAGCTGCGCCAGATCTGCCTGCAGCGACTCCTCGCTCTCGCCGGCCGCCACCGTGCGCATGATGACGCCTTCGCCGCTGCGGCGAAAGCCTTCTCCGATGCCGCGCAGCCGCGCCCGCTCGCTTTCGGAGGCGATCTTCTTGGAGACGCCGACGTAATCCGCGCCGGGCATGTAGACGAGCCAGCGTCCCGGTAAGGAGTAATGCGTCGTCACGCGCGCACCCTTGCCGCCGATCGGCTCCTTGATGACCTGCACGAGCAGCTCCTGCCCGGGCCGCGCCAGCTCCGCGATCGACGGCTTGTCCGCCTGCCTGGCGGCTGCCGGATGAAGCAGCTCGTCGATGTAGAGAAAGGCGTTTTTGGCCAGTCCGATATCGACAAAAGCGGCTTGCATGCCGGGAAGCACGTTGACGACCCTTCCCTTGTACAGGTTGCCGACAAGGCCGTCCTGCTGGACGGATTCCATGAAAAATTCCACGGCCCGGCCGTCCTGCAGCACAGCCGTCTGCAGCATCGCGCCGTCGCCGTGGACGAGCATCGCTTTGTTCATTGTAGCGGCACACCGCCTTCCGGTCCCAAGCCGGACCTAGTTGGCTCTTATTTTACCGCAAAAGATCCGAAACTGCACGGTCCCCCGACAAATACCCCTCGACGACCCGCTGCTCCGGAAGCACGCCGACGATCCGGCCCGGATCGTCCATCACATAGACGAGATGGTAGTGGTCGCGGAGAAAAAGACGCGCCGTCGTCCAGATCGGGTGGCGTCCCGTCACGACGATCGGACGCGCTCTGGAGCCGGCTTGGATTCTCCTTTTCGCCGACCTGCCCCTCGTCATCAGGAAACGCATGAACAGAAACGGAATCTGCTTGCGATAGGTCCAGTTGGCGGCCAGCAGAAACAAGCCGACGGCCAGCAGGTTCGCCTGCACGCCGCCGGAGCCGCCGCGCTGGAGCTGCGGCAGGAGCGCGTAGCCGATCATGAGCAGGCTGCAGCCCATCCCCGCCCAAGCGCTGAAGCGGAGCGTGCCGTAATAGTTCATGCGCAGGCCGCAGGCGAAGCGCAGCAGACGGCCGCCGTCGAGCGGATAGATCGGCAGCAGGTTGAACGTCAGCAGGAGCAGATTGGCTTGAACGAGATAGGCAGCGAGCTGGGCGTCCATCGCCCCTCCCGCGCCGAGAGCCCATGCCGCTCCCGCCATCCAGACGTTCTGCAGCGGGCCGGCCAGGGCGATGGCAGCCTCCTCCCAGGCCGGCGCGCCGGGCTTCTCCTCCAGCTCGGCGACTCCTCCGAACGGCAGCAGCCGGATCTCGAGCACCTTCCAGCCGAAAGCGTAGGCCGCCGCCGCGTGGCCGAGCTCATGGACGAAGACGAGCACGAACAGCGTCAGCAGCTCGCCGATATAGCCGGTCAGCACCGACAGCAGCATGAGCACCGCCAGCAGCGGATGGAGGCTCCAGCGGATTCCTCCGAGCTCAATCAAGCGGAATCACGTCCGCCGGATCGATGTAGCGGTCCTGCTCCTTCACGGCAAAATAAAGCAGCGCCTCCGCGTTCCCCTCCGCCGCGGCGCCGAGACGGCCGATCGGCTCTCCCGCCGTCACCCAGTCGTTCGCCGCGACCAGCGCCTCGCCCAGCCGGCCGTAGTACGTCGTCCGTCCGCCGGCATGCTGGAGCACGACGGTCGGGCCTTTGGCGTCGTCCGCAGAGACGACGAGCACGCGCCCTTCCTCCGCCGCCAGCACGTCCGCTCCCGGCGCTCCGGAAATCTCCACGCCGCCGAGCAGCTCCGCGAACGGATGCACGATGCTGCCGCCCGCGACCGGCGCGACTGCCGCCCGCTCGGCCGGCGCCGTCGCCGGCTGCGTGCCTCCGAGCTTGCCGAAGCCGGGAAGGAAGGACGGCGGAGCGCCGAAGACGCCTTCGTACCAGCCCGCGATCGCCGACATGTCCATCGGCTCGGAAAGCGCCTCGCGCACGATCAGCTGGCCTTCGCGGGCTGCCGGGTTGTCGAGCTGGAACAGCCCCCATACCGCGCCGAACAGCGCGGCGGAGACGAGCAGCCTGCGGCCGAAGCTGCGCGCGAAGCGCCCCGCGGCGCCGGGGGCGGTCCGATAGCCGCCTCCTCCGCCCGGACCGGCTCCGCCGGAGGCGTTTCCTCGCAGCGGACTCGGAGCGAGCCCGGTCAGGCTTCCACCTGCCTGCTCCAGCCGTTCCCACGGGTTGGCATTGTTTTTCCACTCCGCCTCCGGGTCCTTCTCCTGCGGCTGCGGCCAAGCCTCGTCCGGCCAGCCGCTGCCGAGCGGCTGCTCCCACTCCGCGGGAGCGCCCGGCCGGTACACTCTCGTTCCGTAAGGTCCGTCCGTGACCGCGCCTTTCCCGTCGCGCGGGCCGGCTGAGCGCAGCGCCTCAGGCGCCTTGCGGCTGTTCGGCCGCGCTCTCGAGCCGGCTGACTTGCCGGCAGGCGGCTGCTGGCCCGAATCCCTGAAGAGCGTCCCGCCGGAACTGCCGTCCCGCCGGGCGGACGCTTCCGCCTGCCTCGCCGCCTCCGCCTCCATCCGCTCCGTCAGCTCCCGGATGCGTTCCTGCCTGCGTTCCCGATTCGCGCTCGTCAGGCCGCGCGCCGCCTTGTCCTTTTTTTCCCGGCCGGCTTGGCCGCGCCTGTCGTTCGGATTGCCCCACATGCCCGTTCCCTCCTTCTTTCCCCCGCTCCGCTGGCAGCGGAAAGGCTTGTTCTATCTGTATGTGAGGGCTTATCCGAGTATGCGGGAGACGGAGCCGCCGGCTGCGGCAAGCATGAAAAAGCCCCCTATGCGGGGGCTTGGCCAGCTGGTATAATTGTCCAGTACAGCTCAACTTGTGGCGGCTCCCTCCGGAAAGGAGGGATGCTATGGAAACTTTCCAAGCGATCATGGCCATGTTTGCCTTCGGCAGCTTTCTGCTGGCTCTCCTGACCTACATCGACAAACGAAAGTAACCCGCCACAGGTTGACCGCCTGACGGGTTACTCTCATGTTAGAGCAATAGGGAGGGTTCCGCCTATAGTGAGGCTGTACAGGGGAGAGCGCTGGCGGGCGCTCTCTTCCTTGTTGTCTCGCTATTGGTTGCGTATCCCTCAGATACGTCTATTATACCCGAAAACGATCTTCTGTATACCGTCCGTCCGCCTCATAATGGAAAATTCTCTCTCCAGCCCGCCTCCGTCAGTTCTCCAGCTGGTACCGCTCCTGATGCGCGCGGATGCTGAACACCAGCCCCACGCACAGCATGTTGAGCAGCAGCGACGTGCCGCCATAGCTGACGAACGGCAGCGTGATGCCGGTGATCGGCATGATGCCGATCATCATCCCGACGTTCTGGAACACCTGGAACACGTACATCGAGGCGATGCCGATGATGATGAACGCCCCTCGCAAATCATAGCATTGGAAGGCGATCATGATCATCCGGTAGATGAGCAGGAAATACAGCAGCAGCAGCACCGCCGAGCCCTGGAAGCCGAACTCCTCGCCGACGACGACAAAGATCGAGTCGGAGTACGTATACGGCACGACGCCGCGCTTCTTGGAGTCGCCCTGAAGGAAGCCATCGCCGGTCAGGCCGCCGCTGCCGACGGCGATGCGGGCGTTGCGGGACTGGTACTTGGCGTCCGGGTCGGCGTTGTCGGGATCGACGAACGTGTTGATCCGCTCGTACCAGTGCGTGACGTCATGCTTCTTGGCGTACTCCTTGATCTGGTCGTTGTAGGTCGTGAACAGCGTCACGAACAGCGTCAGCGTGCCGACGACGACGGCCAGCCCGAGCAGCACATGCGTGTACTTGACGTTGCCGATCCAGAGCATGCCGAGCAGGATGACGAGGTAGATGATGGCGTTGCCGAGATCCGGCTGGATGACGACGAGCAGGAAAGGCAGTCCGGCCACGGCCGCGATCGGCATCAGGTCGCGCATGACCTGCAGCTTCTCCCCTTGCCTGCGCCCCATCAGGTAGGCGACGGCGATGATGAGCACGATCTTGCCCGCCTCGGCCGGCTGGAAGCTCAGCTCGCCGATCGTGAACCAGCCGGAGGCGCCGTTGAGCTTCGCTCCGGCGAACTTGACGGCGACGAGCAGGATGACGCCGACCCCGTAGATGACCGGCCATGCCTTGAGGACGAGCCGATAGTCGACCAGCGTCGTTACGAAAAGGACGATGAAGCCAAGAGCATAAAACACCAGCGTCTTTTTGTAATGGCTGGCAAAGTTCGCGTCCGCGTTCCCGACGCTGTAGAGCAGGATCGCGCTGATCGCCATGAAGCAGACGAGCAGCGTGAGGATGCCGACGTCCATTTTTTTGAGCTTGTTGATCACTTCAAATCATCCAATCCCTAAAAACTTGCGCAGCTTGCGGAAGCGTCCGGGCTTGTCGTCGAGCGGCATGAGCGGCACCATGTCGCCGAGGATGCGGCGCGCGATGTTGCGATAGGCGATCGCCGCCTTGCTCGTCGGGTCCATGACCGTCGGCTCGCCGGAGTTGGCGGCCTTGATGACGCGCTCGTCATCCGGGACGACGCCGAGCAGATCGATCGCCAGCACCTGGCAGATGTCGTCGATGTCGAGCATGTCGCCGCTTTTCACCATCGCATGCTTGATGCGGTTGATGACCAGCTTGGCCGGCACCTGGGACTGCTCCAGCAGCCCGATGACGCGGTCGGCGTCGCGTACGGCGGCATTTTCGGGCGTCGTCACGACGATCGCGCGATCGGCTCCGGCGATCGCGTTGCGGAAGCCCTGCTCGATGCCCGCCGGGCAGTCGATGATGACATAATCGTATTCCTTCTTGAGCTCCAGCACGATGTCCCGCACCTGCTCCGGCGTCACGGCCGACTTGTCCTTCGTCTGGGCGGCGGGCAGCATGCTCAGGTCGTCGAAGCGCTTGTCCTTCACGAGCGCCTGCTGTAGCCGCACCCTTCCTTCCGCCACGTCGACCAGGTCATAGATGATGCGGTTCTCCAGCCCCATGACGACATCGAGATTGCGCAGCCCGATATCCGTGTCGACCATCGCGACCTTTTTGCCCAGCAGAGCCAGGGCGGTGCCCAGATTGGCGGAGGTCGTCGTCTTGCCGACGCCGCCTTTGCCTGATGTGATGACGATTGCTTCTCCCATGCTCTACACCCCTTTGAACAGCATCGGCTCCTTGCGCATGCGCACGAGCTGGTTCATCTTGTCGATCTGCATCCGCCCGTCCTCCAGATAGGCGTACTCCATCGAGGCGTCGGCGCTCATCCACTCCTCCGGCGGCCGGCTGATGACGTCGGAAATCCGCAGCTGCGTCGGACGCAGCTGCGAGGCGGCGATGATGACGTCGGTCCGTCCTTCCGTCCCCGCATGGGCCATCCCGCGCAGCGCGCCCAGCACGTAGATGTCGCCGGTGCAGCGGAGCGCTCCCCCGGGATTGAGATCGCCGAGCAGCAGCAGGCTGCCGTCATGCTCGACCGTCTGGCCGGAGCGGATCGTGCCGGTCATCAGCTTGAACGCCTCCGAGGCGCCTGCCGGGTCCGGCCGGGGCGCCTCCGATTCGATCGTCTGGACGAGCAGATTGCCCCGCTGGCGGATGACGCTGCGGATCTGCTCCTTGTCTTCCTCGGAAGCCGGCCGCGAGCCGAGCTTCACATGAACGTGAACCAGCGGCCCCGACAGGAGCTGCTGGTGGGATTTTTCGAGCTTGAACCGAAGCTCGTCCATGAGCTCGGCGAAATCGCAACTATCGTCAAAGAGGAAGATGAGACCGTCCTTGACTCCTTTAATCGTAATATGCGGTTTGTCGGTCACGTCGGTCCCTCCTTGACGATATCATTCGTCCCGAAGCCGGCCGATTCCTGCTCGGCCAGTCAAGCGGAAGCCGTCGGCTTGGCGCGCGGATTGCCTTCGAATGCCCGTCGGATCGGGATGTAGACGGCGAGCGCGAATGCCAGCTGCAGGAACAGGCTCGGGAAAATATGATGCTGCAGCGCCCAGGCGAGCGGCTCCGCCGTAAAGCGGAATACGTCGTAGACGTAATAGACCGCGATATCGTACAGCAGCGAGCCGATCGCGACGACCGCCAGCGCCGACAGCATCGTGAGCCGGCGTCCTCCGAGCAGCAGGCCGATCAAGTAGGCGATCAGCCCCATCGCATAGGCATGCAGCCCCAGCAGATGGCCGCGGAACACGATATCCTGCAGCAGGCCGAAGCCCGCGCCGAGCAGAAGCGCCGCATGGCGGCTGCGATAAAGCGCGGCATATAGGATAAGGACAAACGTGAAATGCGGCAGCAGCCGATCGGAAAAGGCAGACGGCACGAGCCACGGAAACAGGCTCGTCTGCACGAGGAATGCGAGGAAGGTCAGCAGCACCATGCTCTGCATCTTCATTCGGCAGTCCCCGATGTCTGCACGACAAACACTTCGCTCAGATGGTCGAAGTCCGCCGACAGCTTGATGCTCGCGATGCGCGTCAGGCCGATGTCGCTGTCCTGGATGCTCTCGACCGTGCCGATGACCATCCCCCGCGGGAACACGTTGCCGAGCCCCGAGGTGATGACGATGTCGTCCTTCTTGATCGGATCGTCCGCGGCGATCTTGGTCATGAGGATCCGCTGCGACTCCGAATTATAGCCGGACAGGATGCCGAACGACTGATTCTGCTTGCCGAGCACGGTCGCCGAGATGCCGGACTCCTCCGAGTTGAGGCTCGTGATCGGCATGACGGTCGACGTCAACTCCGACACCTTGCTTACGTAGCCGATCATGCCCTTTTCGGAAATGACGGCCATCCGCTCGCGGATGCCCTCGCGGGCGCCGAGGTTGATCGTCAGCGTCCGGTTGTAGGCGTCCGGGCTCACCGCCACGACCTGGGCGATCAGATAGTTGTAATCGTAGATCTTCTTCTGCTCCTCGGTGAACTTGAGCTTTTCCTGCAGGCGCTCGTTCTCCTGCCGGATCGCGTTGTACTCCACCTTGTCGCGCGCGTAGGCCGCTGCCGTCATGCGCAGCCGGTCATTCTCTTCGTACACCTTGCG
This sequence comes from Paenibacillus pasadenensis DSM 19293, assembly GCF_000422485.1. Taxonomy (GTDB): domain Bacteria; phylum Bacillota; class Bacilli; order Paenibacillales; family Paenibacillaceae; genus Paenibacillus_O; species Paenibacillus_O pasadenensis. Next base: position 41,950 of record NZ_AULW01000016.1, on the reverse strand, counting down.
CAGATCGCCGACAGCCTGGAACAAGCCCGCTATGTAGCCAGCGGGCTTGTAGAACCATTGCTGCACGTATCCGGTCGTATCGCGCAGGAACTTCTCCGGCGTCGTCAGCCCCGCCTTGGAGCTGATGGAGAAGCCGATGACCGCGATGAAGAGAATGAAGCTGACCATGAGGACGAAGAGCCGCCTGTTCCGCAAATGCTTAAACATGGGTCCACCCGCCCGTCTTATTCAGCTCCGCTCGCGCCTTACCTCTTCGACCGCGAGCCGCCTTTGTTCTTGAAAAGATGAATGTTCTCCAGCGCGCGGCCCGTCCCGATCGCGACGCAGTCCAGCGGGTTCTCCGCGACGATGACCGGCATGCCGGTCTCCCGCGAGAGCAGCTTGTCCAGGTTGCGCAGCAGGGCTCCGCCTCCGGTCAGCACGATGCCGCGGTCCATGATGTCCGCGGACAGCTCCGGCGGGCACTTCTCCAGCGTAATCTTGACCGCGTCGACGATCGCCGATACGGTATCGGCGAGCGCCTCGGTAATCTCCTCGGACGTGATCGACAGCGTCTTGGGCAGGCCCGTCACGAGATCGCGGCCGCGGATCTCCATCGTCACCGGCTGCTCCAGCGGCATCGCCGATCCGATCTCCATCTTGAGCTGCTCGGACGTGCGCTCGCCGATCATCAGGTTGTACAGGCGCTTGATGTACTGGATGATCGCCTCGTCCATCTCATCGCCCGCGATGCGGACGGAACGGCTCGTGACGATGCCGCCGAGCGAGATGACCGCCACCTCGGTCGTGCCGCCGCCGATGTCGACGACCATGCTGCCGGTCGGCTCCCATACGGGCAGGTCAGCGCCGATCGCAGCGGCGAAAGGCTCCTCGATCGTATAGGCGTCGCGCGCGCCGGCCTGGCGCGTCGCGTCCTCGACGGCGCGCTTTTCGACCGACGTGATGCCGGAAGGGACGCATACCATCACGTTGGGATGGCGCGGGAACAGCGAGCGCTGCTTCTGCGCCTGGCGGATGAAGTATTTGATCATCGTAGCCGTCGTCTCGAAGTCGGCAATGACGCCGTCCTTCATCGGACGGATGGCGCGGATGTTGCCCGGCGTGCGGCCGATCATCTTCTTGGCGTGCTCGCCGACGGCTTCAATCGTTTTTGTATCGGTACGAAGGGCGACCACGGACGGCTCCCTGACGGCGATTCCTTTTCCTCTTACATAGACCAGCGTATTGGCTGTGCCGAGGTCAATCCCCAAATCTTTTGAAACTCCGAACATCGTACTACTCCCTTCTAAAATGCGGCAATCCTATTCATTATATTACATGAGGCCTCGTTCCTTCAAACTGATAAAGCGTCCATCGCCGATGACAATATGATCCAGCACCTCGATGCCGACCAGCTGTCCGGCCTCCTGCAGGCGCGCCGTCAGCGCCCGGTCCTCCGCGCTCGGCGTCGGATCGCCGCTCGGATGGTTGTGGGCGCAGATGAGCGAGGCGCTGCCGTGACGGATCGCCGCTCGGAACACCTCGCGCGGATGCACGAGCGAGGCGTTGAGAGTGCCGACGGACAGCGTCTCGCGGGCGACGATGTGGTTTTTCGTATTCAGGAACAGGCAGACGAAATGCTCCACCTGGAGATAGCGAAGGTCTTCCATCAAATAGTCGGCGGCGTCCTCGGGACGGCGCACGGCGACCGTCTCCTCGCGGCGGCTGCGCGCCAGCCGGCGTCCGAGCTCGATGCCCGCGCGGATCTGCAGCGCCTTGGCCGGACCGATGCCCTTGATGCGGGTCAGATCGCCGTGGCCCATGTCCACGAGCCCGCGCAAGCTGCCGGACTGCTGCAGGATGCGGGCAGCCAGATGCACCGCCGTCTCGCTGGAGGAGCCTGTCCGCAGCAGGATGGCGAGCAGCTCAGCATGGCTGAGCGCTTCCGCTCCATGCTGCAGCATCCGCTCCCGCGGACGCTCCTCCTCCGGCCATTGTTTGAGAGAAACGGAATCCGACATCGTTCGACGACCGCCTTTGCGCTAGGTTTCCTCTAGTTTACCATTGATTTCCGGCATTATCTCCTCCTCTTTTCGAGGAATTTCGATCTTCATCTCTTCCTTGACGAGCGAAGCATCAAAAAAGTCCACCCCCGGACGGAGGTGGACGAAAAAAGCTTGGCTTCAGCTTCGCAGCGGATCAAGTCCGAATCGCCGCAGCAGCTCGTAAAGCAGATTCAGCGGCAAGCCCATGATGCTGTAAAAATCGCCTTCGATCTGCTCGACCAGCACGCTGCCGAGCCCTTGGATGCCGTAGCTGCCCGCCTTGTCGAGCGGATCGCCGGTCGCCACGTAGGCGGCGATCTGCGCGTCGTCGAGCTCGCGGAAGCGGACGGCGCTGCGCGTATAGCCGCAGGCCGCGAAAGCCGTCCCGCCTGGCGCCGCCACGCGGTAAGCGCCGATGTCGCCGAGCCGCTGCCGATCGCCCCAGACGGCGCCGGACGCTTGCGACGGGTCCGCTCCGGCCGGCGGAAAGGCCGGCGGCAGCGTCGCCGAGCCGCCCGCGACGGGTTCGCCTGCCGCCAGCAGCGCGACGCCGCTGTACACCTCATGGACGCGGCCGCTCAGCCGGCGCAGCGTGCGGCGCGCATCCTCGGCGTCGGCCGGCTTGCCGAGCACCTCGCCGTCCAGCACGACGATCGTGTCGCCGCCAAGCACGAGCGCGCGGCCGCCCTCCGCTCCAGAGGCCTCCTCGATCCTGAGCGCGGCGGCCTTAGCCTTGCGCAGAGCCAGCTCCGCGACGATCTCATGAGGCCGCAGCTCCGGCGCGACCGACTCGTCCGCATCCGTCGCCAGCACCTCGAGCGGAATCGGCAGCCGCAGCGCGGCCGCCAGCTCCCGCCTCCGCGGCGAGGACGAGGCGAGCACGAGCCGCTGCGGCAGGTTGTCTTCATTCATACGTCTGAACTCCTCCATCTTGGCTAGTCGAGCGCCCGCTACAGCTTGCGGTAGAGCAGAAACGCCAGCACGAGGCAGGCGAGGCTGACGACGCTGAAATTGAGCGTCAGATCAAGCTCGTAGCGGAGCACGCCGAGGTCGGCGGCGGGCCTCCAGTTCAGCTCGGCGGAGCGCGTCAGCTGCGCCAGCGCCGGAACTTGCTTGAGCCACCGGTCGGCAAGCGCCCCGGCGAGCAGGCCGAGCGCGCCGAACAACAGCAGCGTCCATCCGTTTTTCTTCATCGCGTCCGCGCCCTCTCCCGGTCCGAATTCTCGTCCCATTATAAGGGAAGCGGACCGAAGGAGCAACGGACCTCAGCCCGCGACCGCGGCTTCCCGAAGCTGCAGCTGGGCCAGCGCGGCAGCCGTCAGCTCCGCCTGCACCGCCCAAAGGCGCTCCGCTTGCGGCGATTCGCCGTACGCCGTCAGCTTCGCGCCGGCTTGCCGCAGCGCGTCGGCCAGCGCTCCCGCCGCCTCCTGCGCCGCCTTGCCGGACCAAGCCGGCTCGGCGGCTGCGGCATCCTTCAGCCAGCCGTCCAGCCGCTCGGCCCAGGCGGCGCGGCTCGCGGCGTCCATGCCCGCGGCGTCTCCCGCCAGCAGCGCCGACGTCTGCCCGGCCAAGTCGCCGATCAAGTCCGCCGCGCCCTCGTCATAAGCTTTCAGCTGCTCGGCCGTGCCCGCGAAGGCCAGCTCCGACACGCTCGGCAGCTTCATCTCCTTGAGATACACCTCGGTGCCCGTCATGCCGGCGGCCAGCTTCTCCGCCTGTCCGCGGCTCGAAGCGACGCCCGCGTAGACGCGATAATCGCCGTCGTGGCGCAGCGCCGCGGCCAAGCCGGCTTTTTTCAATTCCGCGGCGGCCGCTTCGGCGCTTCCCTTGGAAGAAAACACGCCGTACTGAAGCAGCTGGTAGGTCCGCTCCGGCCACCCGGCAGCCACGACTTGTACCTTCGCCGCTCCCTGCGCGGCCTCCGCCGCCGGCGCAGAGGCCGGAGCAGAGGAAGCCGCCGGCTCAGCCAGCCCTCCCTCGGCGGCAGCGGACGCATCGGCCGCTTGTCCTTCCCGCGCCGGCAGCAGGCCTTGCCCGGCGAACAGCGTCAGCGTCATGTAGCCGAGCACGGCTCCCGTCGCGATCGCTCCGCCGATGGACAGCAGCACCGCCAGCCAGGACGGTCCCGCTCCGCCTCCCGTCCCGGAGGCGCGCTTCATCCGGGCGCCGATCCCCCCCGCGCGCGCCGGACGCGCGGCGTCCGGCTCGACGATCGGCCCGGCCGGCCACGCCTCCGGCTCGTCGTAGCCGACCTCATAGGCGGCGGCTCCGCTCTGAACGGCCCGGCCGCCGGAAGCCGGCGCGGCGGCCCAAGGCCATTCGCCCGGCTCTTCCGAATCTTCCGGCTCTTCCGCACCGTCCGGCTCGACCCGATCCGCCTTGCCTGCCTGGCTGCGGCCGCTGTTCCCGGACCATGCCGGATGATCCGATTCCGGATCGGCTGTTCCCGGCGCGGCGGAAGACGGCGCTGCCTCGAAGCCCGGCTCCGGCGGCTCGCCCGGCCAAGCCGACCAAGCCGGCTCTTCGGCGGCATCGCCCTCGGCTTGTCCCGCCCGCAGCAGGTCCGGAGCCGTCTCCCAGATCGGCTTGTCCTGAAACGGACTGATCCAAGGCGAATACGACTCCGCGAACGCCAGCTCGGCCCTCTCCCCCATCCCCGCCGCAGCGTCCATGCTGACGGCGGAGCGGAGGCCGGAGCGCGGCTCGCTGCCGGAGCGCGGCAGGCCGGACGCCGCGCGTCCCTCCTGCACGAGCCTGCCGCTGCCATCCGGACGATACGTGACTCGAACCTTCGTCATGATCGTTTTTCTCCTCCCTGTGGTGGACTCTGCTCTACTCTATGAGACTAGCGGCTCGATTATGACCGATAGAAAGAGAGCAAGCGAAAGGCGCGGAGAGCCCGCCGCGCTTCTGACCCGGTACTCGGTCCGCGCCCGCCGCGGACGCGACAAAAAGCGGAGGGCATCCGCCCTCCGCTTCGTCTCTTGCCTATGGCAGGATGCTTCCATCCCGCAAAGCCCTTATTCGCCCGCCGGCTCGAACCGCTGGCGCAGCAGCCCGACGAGCGCGTCGCCGGCCTTCCAGATGTCGCCGGCTCCCATCGTCAGCACGAGGTCGCCCGGGGCGAGGCGCGTAGCCAGCTCGGCCTGCACCTCTTCCTTGGTCGGCAGGTAGAAGGTATTCGCGTTGCTGTTCTTGACGATCAGCTCCACGAGGCGGCGCGAGTTGACGCCTTCGATCTCCTTCTCGCCGGCCGGCGAGTAGATGTCGGTGATGATGACCTCGTCCGCCTCGGCGAACGCGCGGCTGAACGGCTCCAGCAGGAAAAACGTGCGCGTGTAGCGCTGTGGCTGGAACACCGCGACGATGCGCTTGCCGGTCGCCTTGGCGGCGCTGATCGTCGCCTGGATCTCCGTCGGATGATGCGCGTAGTCGTCGATGACAAGGATGTCGTTCACCTCGCCGAGCACCTGGAAGCGGCGCTTGGCGCCGATGAAGTCCTTGATCGCTGCGGCGGCCGCTCCGAACGGCACGCCCGCCTCCATGCATGTGATGAGCGTCGCGACCGCGTTGTACACGTTGTGGCGGCCCGGCACGGACAGCTGCACGACGCCGAGCTCCTGGCCGCGCCGCGACAGCGTGAACGTCACCTTGCGGTCGCCGAGCACGAGGCTCGAGGCGCTGTACTCGGCGTCGGCGCTGTCGATGCCGTACGTGACGATGCGCTCCGCCGGCAGCGCGCCCGCCGCCCGCGGCAGCAGCTCGCGCACGATCGGGTCGTCGATGCAGACGACGGCGCGCCCGTCCTCCTTGACCTGCGAGAAGAACTGCACGTAGGCCGACTTCAGGTTCTCGAAGTCGCCGTCATAGTTTTCGAGATGGTCGGGCTCGATATTGGTGACGACGGCGATCGCCGGATGGTAGTGCAGGAAGGAGCCGTCGCTCTCGTCCGCCTCCGCCACGACGTATTCGCCCTTGCCGGCCTTGGCGTTCGTGCCGACATTGACGATCTCGCCGCCGATGATGTAGGTCGGATCGGCGCCGCAGCTTTCCATGACGAGCGCGATCATCGACGAGGTAGTCGTCTTGCCGTGCGCGCCCGCGACGGCGATGCCCTTGCCTGCGTTCATGAGGCGGGCGAGCATCTGGCTGCGGTGCAGCACCGGAATTTTCAGCTCCTCGGCCGCCCTGCGCTCGACGTTGTCCTTGGACAGCGCCGTGCTGTAGACGACGAGATCGGCGCCGCGCACATGGCTCGCGTCATGCCCGATATGGATTTCCGCGCCTTTTTTGGCCAGCTTTTCGGTCAGCTCCGCCCGCGCGACGTCCGAGCCCGTCACTTTATAGCCCATTTCCAGCATGACGCGCGCGATCGCGCTCATGCCGTATCCGCCTATCCCGATAAAATGAACGTGTTCTGCTGTCGTCGTCATGACGGTCACCAACCTTTTTCAGAATCCGGCAGTCCGAGCACGAAGGCGCGGACATCGGCAATGAGATAGAGCGTGCCGGTGACGACGGGCAGGCCGCCGCCGGCGGCGGCGCGCTCCAGCCGCTCCAGCGCGTCCGGCCACCGGGGCTCGGCGACGATCTCGGGCGAGACGCCCATCTCGCGGGCCTGCTCCCGCGCGACTTCCGCCAGCTCCTCGGCCGGCAGCGCCTTGCGGAAAGCGGGCTGCGTAACGACAAGTGTGTCCGCTATAGGGAGTATATGCCGAAGCACTCCGCGGTGATTCTTGTTGCCGAGCATTCCGATCATGACATGGATGCGCTCGCCTCCGTGCAGCTCCCGCAGCGCGGCCGCGAGCGACTCGGCGCCCTCCGGATTGTGCGCGCCGTCGAGCAGCAGCCGCGGCTCCCGGCGCACCATCTCGAGCCGGCCCGGCCACTGCGCCGAGCGCAGTCCCTCCAGCAGCTGCTCGTCGTCGACGAGCAGCGCGTTGTACTGGCGCAGCACCTCCAGCGCCATGACGGCAGCGGCGGCGTTTTTGCGCTGATGCGCGCCGGCGAGCGTCAGCTCCAGCCGGGACATCGACCGGAACGGCCCTTTGAAGCCGAAGCTCTGTCCCGACTCCGTCGCCTCGATCGCCGTCTCCTCGAACTGCTCGCCGAGCTGATACAGCGTCGACTTGGACGAGCGGGCCGCCTCGCGGATGACCGCGAGCGCCTCCTCGTTCTCGACCGTGCTGACGACCGGCACGCCCGGCTTGATGATGCCCGCCTTCTCGCGGGCGATGTCCGTTATCGTGTCGCCAAGCACGTCCATATGGTCGTGGCCGACGTTGGTGATGATCGAGATCACCGGCGTGACGATGTTCGTCACGTCGAGCCGGCCGCCGAGGCCCGTTTCCCAGACGACATAGTCCGGATACGTGACGCGGGCGAAGTAGAGGATCGCCAGCGCCGTGGACACCTCGAACATCGTCGGAGAGCCGTGCTCGGTCTCGGCGATCTCCTCGACGAGCGGCCGCAGCTCGTTGGCGAGCCGCAGCAGCGTCTCCTCCTCGATGTCCTGGCCGTTGTAGCGGAACCGGTTGGTGAACTTCGTGATATAAGGGGATGTGTACGTCCCCGTGTCATAGCCGCCGCGCACGAGCACCTCCGTCAAGTACGCGCAGACGGAGCCCTTGCCGTTCGTGCCCGCGACATGGATGAAGCGAAGGCGGCGCTCCGGATGGCCGAGCCGCTCCATCATGATCCGCATCCGGTCGAGGCCCGGGCGGACGCCGAAGCTGACGAGCCCCTCGATCCATTCGCGCGCTTCCTCGTACGACGCCATCCCGGCGAACTGCCGCTGTTCGTTGTCCATCAGCCCTGCAGCTCCTCGATCCGGGCCAATACCTTGTCGAGCTTGGCCTGGTAGTCTGTCCGCTTGGCCTTCTCCTCGTCGATGACCTTGGCCGGAGCCTTGGCGACGAAGCCTTCGTTGGACAGCTTCTTGTCGACGCGCTCCACCTCGGAGCGCAGCGTGGCGGCTTCCTTGCGCAGGCGCGCGATCTCCTGCTCGATGTCGATCAGGCCGGCGAGCGGCAGAATCAGCTCGGCGCCCGTCACGACCGCCGTCATCGCCTTGTCCGGCGCGGACAGGGCGGCGTCGATCGTCAGCGACGACGTGCCCGCGAAGCGGCGCAGCAGCTCCTCGTTGGCCTGCAGGATCGCGAGCTCGGCATCCGAGCTCGGCTTGATCTGCAGCTCGATCTTCTTGCTCATCGGCACGTTCACCTCGGCGCGGATGTTGCGCACGGCGCGGATCGCGCTCATGAGCAGCTCCATCTCGCGCACGGCGTCCGGCGCCTCGAAGGCGGCGTCGTACTGCGGCCAGGCGGCGATCGAAATGCTCTCGCCCTCATGAGGCAGATGCTGCCAGATCTCCTCGGAGATGAACGGCATGAACGGGTGGATCAGGCGCTGGGTGCGGTCGAGCACGTAGGCGAGCACGGATTGCGTCGCCTTTTTGGCCTCGGCGTCGGTGCCGTACAGGCTGAGCTTGGATACCTCGATGTACCAGTCGCACAGATCGTCCCAGATGAAGTTGTACAGCAGCCGTCCCGTCTCGCCGAAGTCGTAGGCGTCGATGAGGCGCGTCACGTCGCGCGCCGTCTCGTTCAGGCGGTGCAGGATCCAGCGGTCGGCCGTGCCGAGCTTGCCGCCGAGGTCGATGTCCTCGTAGCGGAAGCCCTCCAGGTTCATGAGCGCAAAGCGCGAGGCGTTCCAGATCTTGTTGGCGAAGTTGCGCGCCTGCTCGACCTTCTCGATGCGGAAGCGCAGGTCCTGTCCCGGCGTGCTGCCGGTCGACAGCATGAAGCGCATCGCGTCCGCGCCGTACTGCTCGATGATGTCGAGCGGGTCGACGCCGTTGCCGAGCGACTTGGACATCTTCTTGCCGTCGGCGTCGCGCACGAGGCCGTGCATGAGCACGTCCTTGAACGGAATCCGGTCCGTGAACTCGAGGGCGGTGAAGATCATGCGCGCCACCCAGAAGTAGATGATGTCGTAGCCCGTCACGAGCAGGTCGTTCGGGTAGTACCGCTTGAAGTCGGCGCTCTCCTCGTCCGGCCAGCCGAGCGTCGAGAACGGCCACAGCGCGGAGCTGAACCACGTGTCGAGCACGTCGTTGTCCTGGCGCAGCTCGCCGCCGCAGTCCGGGCAGGAGCCGATGTCGTCCGCGGAGACATGGATCGTGCCGCAGGCGTCGCAGTACCAGGCCGGGATGCGGTGGCCCCACCAGAGCTGGCGGGAGATGCACCAGTCGCGCACGTTCTCGATCCAATTGAGGTACGTCTTCTCGAAGCGCTCCGGCACGAAGTTCACGCCGGCGCCCGACTTCTGCGCCTCGATCGCGCGGTCGGCCAGCGGCTTCATCGCCACGAACCACTGCGTGGACAGGTACGGCTCGACGACGGCGCCGCTGCGCTCGCTGTGGCCTACCTGATGCACGTGGTCCTCGATGCGGACGAGCACGCCGGATTCCTTCAGGTCGGCGACAAGCTTCTTGCGCGCCTCCGCGCGGTCGAGTCCCTGGTAAGGACCGGCTTCGGCGTTCATGACGCCGCTCTCGTCCATGACGATGATCTGCGGCAGGTCATGGCGCTGGCCGACCTCGAAGTCGTTCGGGTCATGGGCCGGGGTGATCTTGACGGCGCCGGAGCCGAAGTCCTTCTCGACGTACTCGTCGGCGACGATCGGGATGAGGCGGCCGATGACCGGCAGCACGAGATTTTTGCCGACGAGAGCCCGGTAGCGCTCGTCCTCCGGGTGGACGGCGACGGCGGTGTCGCCGAGCATCGTCTCCGGACGGGTCGTCGCCACAGTCACATGGCCGCTGCCGTCCTCGAGCGGGTACTGCAGGTGGTACAGGCTCCCCTGCACTTCCTTGTACTCGACCTCGATGTCCGACAGCGCCGTGCGGGCGGCCGGGTCCCAGTTGATGATCTTCGCGCCGCGGTAGATCAGCCCTTTTTCATAGAGGCGGACGAACACCTCGCGCACGGCCTTGGACAGCCCCTCGTCGAGCGTGAAGCGCTCGCGGGAGTAGTCGAGCGACAAGCCCATCTTGCCCCACTGGCTGCGGATCGTGCCGGCATAGGTGTCCTTCCATTCCCACACTTGCTCCAGGAACTTCTCGCGGCCGAGGTCGTGGCGCGTCTTGCCGCTCTCGCGGAGCTTCTGCTCCACGCGCGTCTGCGTGGCGATGCCGGCATGGTCGGTGCCCGGCAGCCAAAGGGCGTCGAAGCCCTGCATCCGCTTCGTGCGAATCATGATGTCCTGCAGCGTGAAGTCGAGCGCATGGCCGATATGGAGCATGCCCGTGACGTTCGGCGGCGGGATGACGATCGTGTACGGCTTCGCTTCCGGCACGCGGCCGGCCTTGAAGAAGCCGCCCTTGCTCCATAGCTCGGTGCTGTTCTGCTCGGCGCTGCGGGGATCGTAGGTCGTCGGCATTTCGGTTGTATGCTGCTGCTCTGACATTGGCAAGTTCACCCTCGTTTGGTTGATGGAGTTTAAAAAAAGGCGGCTGACCGACAAAAAAAGCCTTCCGCCCCTTGAACGCAAAGGACGAAAGACTTCAGCTTCCGCGGTACCACCTTCATTCCGCCCGGGACCTCGAGTCCATGGACGGCACTTGGAGCAGGATAACGGCTGCGGCCGGCGGAGCTGCTCCTGCAGCGGCCCTGAGGGCATGCTGGCAGAATGCGGTCCGCGACTCCGGGGCGACCTGTCACGCTTCTGCGGCCTGCAGACCTTCCACCAGCTGCGGTCTGCTCTCTGTAGGCGCACGGCGCACTCTTCCCCATCCTCGTCGTTGAATGGAATGATGCTTTGAATATCCCTTCCAGTTTACCGTTGTTGAGAGGCATAGTCAACTCGCCTAGGCTTCCGCCCAAAATGAAAAAGGCGCTTCCTGCCGGAGCGGGAAGCGCATCGGATGGGCAGCGGCCTGGGACGGCGGACGCCGGAGCGGTCGGCCCGGAGCCGTTGCGGCGAGGGCCGGCGCAGCTCGGGCGAGGCCGTCAAGGAATGTAGAGCACTTGCCCTTCGGCCACGCCCTGATCGGCGAGGCGGTTGTGGAGCGCGATCTCCCGCGCCTGCAGCTGGTAGCGGTCGGCGATCGTGTCGAGCGTCTCCTCGCGCTGCACGATGCAGATCCGCACCTTGCGGAACGGCTGCTCCTCCACCGTGCGGCTGAGGAACAGCGACTGCCACTCGACCTCCTCCGAAGGCGGAGCCGCCGGAGCCTCCTGCTGGCGGCTGCGCTCCGACGCTTGGCGCTGCTCGCGCTCGCGCCGGCTCGAGCCGATGAGCGACGTCAGCCCTTCCTCGCCGCTGTCCGGGGCGGCCGCGGCGCTGCGCTTCGCGCCGAAGGCGACTCGCAGCTCCTGGCGCTCCGGCTCGGCTTCGGCCGCTTGAACGTCGGCTTCGCCAAAGGCGGAGGCGGAAGCCGCGGCTTCCGGCGCAGAGGCGGCTTCCGGCGGCGAGGCCGCTTCCCGCACCGGCGGCTCCGCCGTATCGGCGGCCGGCTCGGCTTGCGGCCGGCCGTACAGCACGGCAGCCGGCTCCGCTTCCTCCGCCGGCTCGGCCGTCCTCTCGCCCGAGGCGATGGACCGCAGGGAGCTGAAGGCGCCGCTGCGGTCGGCCTCCGCCTCGTCGGACGAGGCCGAGCGGGGCGCCGCGGCCGGCGGCGGAAATTCCGCCTGCGGCGGCGCGAACGAGAAGGAGGCGTCCTCCTCCGCCTCGCTGCCGCCGGACGGCTCCGGCTCCTGCCTCCAGGCGCCGAGCTGCGTCCAGCCTGACGTCTGCCCGGACGAATCCGGCCCGGCCGCGGACGGCTGCTCGAAGCCCGAGTAAGCGGACGAGTGGGCTGCAGGCTGCGCGGAATCCGCCGCCTCCGGAGGGCATTGGTCCTCCTCCCGCTCATAGGAGCGGAAAGCCGCCTCTTCCCGGCTTTGCGCGACCGACGCGGCTTCTCGACGTCCATCGTCCCGGTACTCCGCGACGGCCGCCGTCTCGTCCTCTTCGAACGAAGCCTCCTGCCCCTCCTCCTCCAGCTCCAGATAGCGGCCCGGCGAAATATCGCCGGTCGCCTGGGCCGAAGCCGGCGCGCGATGCACGACCGTATAAGGCTCCTCCTGCCACTGCGCGCCGTCGTCTGCCGCCGCCTCGACGCGGATGCCGCTCAAAGACAGCACGCCGGTGATGTTCAGCGTCCGCGAGGACAGCAGATCGACATCGAAGTTGTCGATCTCGACCGAAATGTCCTCCAGGCTCTCGATCCGGTTCATCGGCAGCGTAATCTCGACCGGAATCTGATGCTCCATCGTCTGCGCGGCCCCGGAGCGGTCCGCGCTCCGATACACGCCGTTCAGCAGCAGCCTTCCCCTCAGAATGGCCTGCTCCCCCTGCTGGATGACTTGGATGCGGGGGACGAGCTCGATTTCCTCCAGCTCCTCGATGGCCGCGACCTCTTCGGGCAGATGCACCCGCTCGTAGACGTCGAAGCGCAGTCCTTGCGATTGTTCGCTCACGCTAAAGCCTCCCTTCCCCATGATGGTGCTTGGGCATGCGATTTGCTCCTTACCATCTATATGGGCAGGGAGTCGGGAGCATGACTACTTTGACCGGACGCGCGCCTGTTTCGGCCCGCTCGGCGGCTGGATGCGCGATTCGCGCCGAAAAGACAGGCGCGCCGCCGGCTCAGCGCCCGGCTGTCCGCCGCAGCCGCTCCAGCAGCGCCTCCAGATCCGCCGGCAGCGGATCGTCGACGGCCAGCTCGCGTCCGCTCCACGGATGCCGGAACTCGAGCCGCCGGCCATGCAGCGCCTGGCGGCCCAGCAGCGGCGAAGCCCCGCCGTACAGGACATCGCCGAGCAGCGGATGCCCGATATGGCTCATATGCACCCGAATTTGATGCGTACGGCCGGTCTCCAGCTCCAGCTCGAGCAGCGACGCCTCGCCGCCGAACGCCTCCAGCACCCGGTATCGGGTAAGCGCATGGTCGCCGGTCGGCGAGACGCGGCGGCGCGCGCCGTGATGGCGGTCGCGGCCGATCGGAGCGTCGACGACGCCCTCGCGGCGGCGCGGGACTCCGCGGACGATCGCCCAATAGACGCGGCGGATCGCTTTTTCGCGCATGGCGGCGTCGAGCGTCTGCTGGGCGAGATCGTTTTTGGCGTAGAGCACTGGACCGGATGTGTCGTCGTCGAGACGGTGGACATGGCGGACCGGCAGCGGGTCGCCCAGGCTCAAGCAGCGGCAGAGCGCCGCCTCGTCGAGCGTAGCAGGCGAGCCGACGCTTTCCTCGAATCCGGACGCCGGACCGCCTTGTTTCCCGGTCCGCTCCGCGCCGCGGAAGCGGCTCTGCGTCCGTCCGTCGCTCACTCGGGGCGATGCGGACGGCGCGGCGCCGCTGCCGTGCACCGGCAGGCCGGCCCGCTTGTCCAGGACGAGGCACCAGTCATCCTCGTACAGCGGCTGCGGCCAGCTGTCCGGGTAGCGGCCGCCCCAGCCGGCCAGCCGCTCTCGAGCCGCGCGCTGCTCCGGCGAAGCCAGGACATCCGCCGCCGGGAACGCCCGCAGCTCCAGCGCCGGCAAGCCGCCCTCAGCAGCGCCTAGCCCGCCTTCCGGCCCGCCGCTGCCGCTCCTCGCCTCGCTTCGTGCGCCGGCCGCCCCGCTCCAGCGGATGCCGCCGGTGGACAGCAGCAGCCCGAGCCATTTCGCCGGAAACAGGTTCAGCTCCAACAAGCGCAGCCTCGCCTCATGGGGATGCGAGCCTGCCTTCAGCCTCGCCTGCTCCGCTCCCGGCCCGAGCGGCACGCGCAGCCATTCGCCGCTCCGCTCCGCCGCGTCCAGCAGCAGCGCGGAGCTCTGCGGACTCGCCTTCGGCGCCTCAGGCGCGTCAGGCCGCGAACCGGCCGCCGCAGCCTCCCTCGCGGACGGATCCATCGCTTACAGCCGCCGCAGCGCTTCGCGGTTCGCTTCGATCGTGCGGTCGATCAGCTCCGGCGTATGCGCCGCGGAGACGAACATGCCTTCGAACGGCGACGGGGCGACGCTCACGCCGAGCTCGAGCATCGAGCCGAAGTAGGCGCGGAAGCGGCCGAGGTCGCTCGCCTGCGCCGTCTCGAAGTTGACGACATGCCGCTCGTTGAAGAACGGGCCTACCATCGAGCCGACGCGGTTGATCGTCACCGGCACGCCGGCCTCGCGGGCGTTGTCCTCGAAGCCCGCCTGCAGCCGCAGCGACAGCCGCTCGAGCTGCTCGTAGGTTTGCGGCGTCAGCAGGCTGAGCGTCGTGAAGCCCGCCGCCATCGCCAGCGGATTGCCCGACAGCGTGCCGGCCTGATAGATCGGCCCCGCCGGAGCCATCCGCTCCATGAGGTCGCGGCGTCCGCCGTAGGCGCCGACCGGCAGGCCGCCGCCGATGACTTTGCCGAGGCAGGTCAGGTCCGGGGTGATGCCGTACAGCCCTTGCGCGCAGTTGTAGTGGACGCGGAAGCCGGTCATCACCTCGTCGAAGATGAGCAGGCTGCCGTATTCGCTCGTCACGTCGCGCAGCCCTTGCAGGAAGCCCGGCAGCGGAGGCACGACGCCCATGTTGCCGGCGATCGGCTCGACGATGACGCAGGCGATCTCCTCGCCGAACTTCTCGAAGGCGAGACGGACGGACGCGAGGTCGTTGTAGGGAACGGTGATCGTATGCGAGGCGGTCGACTCCGGCACGCCCGGGCTGTCCGGCAGGCCGAGCGTCGCGACGCCCGATCCGGCCTTGATGAGCAGGCTGTCCGCATGGCCGTGGTACGAGCCCTCGAACTTGAGGATCTTGCTGCGGCCCGTATAGCCGCGGGCGAGGCGCAGCGCGCTCATCGTCGCCTCGGTGCCGCTGTTGACCATGCGCACGATGTCGCAGGAAGGCACGCGCTCGCACACCAGCTTGGCCATCTCCGTCTCCAGCAGCGTCGGCGCGCCGAAGCTCGTGCCTTTCTCCGCCGTGGACTTGATCGCCTCAATCACCTCGGGATGCGCGTGGCCGAGGATGAGCGGCCCCCAGGAGCCGATGTAGTCGATGTACTTGTTGCCGTCGAGATCGTAGACGACCGCGCCTTCGCCGCGCTCCATGTAGGCCGGCGTCAGCCCGACCGACTTGAACGCGCGCACGGGGCTGTTGACGCCCCCCGGGATGAAGCGCTTCGCTTCCTCGAATGCCGCGCGCGAGCGCGTGTCGTCCTTCCGTCCGAATCCGCCTGCCTGTTCTTGTCCGCTTGTCATGCCTGCTCCTCCTTCAGCCACCGGGCCGCGTCCTTGGCGTGGTACGTAATGATGAGATCGGCTCCGGCCCGCTTCATGCCGAGCAGCGTCTCCAGCACGATCTTGCGCTCGTCGACCCAGCCGTTCGCGGCCGCGGCCTTGACCATCGCATACTCGCCGCTGACGTTGTAGGCGACGAGCGGCAGATCGAAGTTCTCCTTGAGCGCGCGCACGACGTCGAGATAGGCGAGCGCCGGCTTGACCATCAGCATGTCCGCGCCTTCCGCCACGTCCGTGTCCGCCTCGCGCAGCGCCTCGCGGATATTCGCCGGGTCCATCTGATACGCCTTGCGGTCGCCGTACTGAGGCGCCGAATTCGCCGCTTCGCGAAACGGTCCGTAGTAGGCCGAGGCGTACTTGACCGAGTAGGAAAGAATCGGGATGTCGGCATGGCCCGCCTCGTCGAGGCCGGCTCGGATCGCGCCGACGAAGCCGTCCATCATGTTGGAAGGAGCGATCACGTCCGCTCCCGCCTCCGCTTGGGAGACGGCCGCGCGCACAAGCAGCTCGAGCGACGGATCGTTGTCCACCTCGACCTCGCCCGTGCGCGGATGCTGATGCACGACGCCGCAGTGTCCGTGATCGGTGAATTGGCAGAGGCAGGTATCGGCCATGACGACCAGCTCCGGCGCCCACTGCTTGATGAGGCGCGTCGCTTGCTGCACGATGCCGTTCGCGTCGTAGGCCGAGCTGCCGGCTTCATCCTTGCTCTCCGGGATGCCGAACAGCATGATCGACGGAATGCCGTGCGCTGCGATGTCGCGGATCTCCGCCTCCAGGCGGTCCAGCGAATAGCGGAATACGCCCGGCATGGAGGAGATCTCCTCCACCTTGTTCTCGCCGTGCACGACGTACACCGGATAGATGAAGTCGCTTGGCGTCAGCAGCGTCTCGCGGACCATCGAGCGCAGCGCGGATGTGCGGCGCAGGCGGCGGTGTCGGACTATGGGATGGGTCATGGCGGGATGGGCCTCCTTTAGAATTCGTTCGTTCGGTCGTACGGTCTGGTCATTCGACTCGAAAAAAATAGCAAGAAACGCAGGAGCGGCGGGGCCGGATGCCGCCGCCGCTCGGGCAAGACGCTTAGGCCGGCGCATCGCCGGCAGACGCGGACAGACGCCGCTCCGCCATCCTGGCGGCGAGCGCGGTTGCGAGCGACTCGATCGTCGCCGCCTCGGGCAGCACGGTCGGCTCAAGTCCCGCCTCGCGGGCGGAGCGGGCCGTCACCGGCCCGATGCAGGCGATCTCGCAGCCGGCCAGCAGCCGCAGCGGATCGTCCTCGCCGGCGCGGCGCAGCATCGTCAGCAGATTGGTTACGGTCGACGAGCTCGTGAACGTGACCGCCTGCACGCGGCCGTCGCGCAGGCATTCGAGCGCGTACTCGTCCTGCCGCTCGGGCAGCACCGTATCGTAAACGGTAAGCCGATCGGTCAGCAAGCCGCGGCGCTCCAGGTCGAGCGGCAGCGTATCGCGCGCCAGCGTTCCGCGCACGACCAGAGCGCGCTGCCCGGCCTCGATCAGGCCGGACAGATGGTCCAGCATGCCCTCGGCCTGGAACTCCATCGGCAGCGCCTCGGCCTGCAGGCCGCGGGCTTCGAGCACCGACTTGGTCTTAGGCCCGACGGCGGCGATGCGCGCCCGATGGAACCGGCGGATGTCGCCTCCGGCGCCGCGCAGACGGCGGAAGAAATGCTCCACGCCGTTGACGCTCGTGAAAAACAGCCAATCGTACGTCGCGGCGGCGTCCAGCGCGGCCGCGAGCTCCGCGTCCGCAGCCGCTCCTTCGACCGGCACCGTCTCGATGACGGGATACTCGCACGGCTCCCCGCCCATCTCTTCGATGAGCTCGGACAGACCGCTCGCCTGCTCGCGCGCGCGGGTGACGAGCACGCGGCAGCCGAACAGCGGCTTGCGCTCGTACCACTGCAGCGCCTCCCGCTGGCGGACGACCTCGCCGACGACGATGACGGCCGGCGGCTTGAAGCCGGCCTCCTCGACCTTGGCCTCGATGTCGCCGAGCGTGCCGGTCAGCGTCCGCTGCTCCGGCCGCGTGCCCCAGCGGACGAGCGCGACCGGCGTCGAGTCCGGACGGCCATGCTTGATCAGCTGCGCGGCGATGTAGCCGATCTTGGCCACGCCCATCAGGAACAACAGCGTGCCGGTGGCGTTCGTCACCTTTTCCCAGTCGATCGACTGGTCAAGCTTGTCGGGGCTCTCGTGGCCCGTGATGACGGAAAACGAGGACGCGTGGTCGCGATGCGTCACCGGAATGCCGGCATACGCAGGGACTGCGATCGCCGACGTGATGCCCGGCACGATCTCGAACTCGATGCCGTGCTCGGCGAGCAGCCCCGCCTCCTCGCCGACGCGGCCGAAAATCGTCGGGTCGCCGCCCTTGAGCCGGGTGACGGTCTTGCCTTGGAGGGCGAGGTCGACGAGCAGGCGGTTGATCTCCTCCTGCTTCATCGTGTGGCGATCCGGCAGCTTGCCGACATAGATGGTCTCGGCGCCGGGCTTCAGCTGGCGCAGCAGGCGCGGGCTGGCCAGCCGGTCATAAACGACGACGTCGCTGCGCGAGAGCAGCTCCAGCCCCCGCACGGTGATGAGCTTCGGGTCTCCCGGCCCGGCGCCCACCAGATAAACGATCCCCTTGGCGGTCATGTCAGCTTCCGAGCTCCGCGAGAATGCGGTCCGCGCCCTGGTCGCGCAACGCCTGCGCCACCTCGAGGCCGAGCGCCTGCGGATCCGTGCCCTTGCGGATCTCCTTGAGGATCGTCGCGCCGTCCGCCGAGCCGACCATGCCGGTCAGCGTCAGCTCCGGTCCTTGCTCCGTACGGCTCGTGATGACGGCATGGGCGCCGATCGGAATCTGGCAGCCGCCGTTCAGCGCGCCGAGGAACGTGCGCTCGGCCGCGACCGCCAGCGCCGTATCGGCATCGTCAAGCAGCGCGAGCAGCTCGCGCACGCCGGCGTCGCTCTCGCGGCACTCGATGCCGAGCGCTCCCTGGCCGACGGCCGGCAGGCAGATGTCGGGATCGACGGGAGAGCTGATGCGGTCTTCCCAGCCCATGCGCAGCAGGCCCGCCGTCGCCAGCACGATCGCATCCAGTCCGTCGGTCTCCAGCTTGCGGATGCGCGAGTCGATGTTGCCCCGGATCGAGCGGATCTCGAAGTCGGGCCGGTACGCCTTGAGCTGGCTCGCGCGGCGCAGGCTGCTCGTGCCGATCGCAGCTCCGCGAGGAAGCTCCGACAGCGGGACGCCGCCGCGGGTAATGACGCAGTCGCGCGGATCGACGCGCTTTGGCACCGCTCCGTTCATGAGCCCTTCCGGCAATTCGGACGGCATGTCCTTCATGCTGTGGACGGCCAGGTCGATCTCTCCGTCCAGCAGCGCCTGCTCGATCTCCTTCACGAACAGCCCTTTGCCGCCCACCTTGGACAAGGTGACGTCAAGGATGCGGTCGCCTTTGGTGACGATCTTGCGGATCTCGAATTCGTAGCCGAAGCCGCGGGCTTCGCTGATCTGGCGGAGCGCCTCGATGACATGGCCCGTCTGGGTCAGCGCCAGCGCGCTCTGGCGCGTGCCGACGACGATCGTCCGCGCTTCTCTGGATAGTTGCTGCATGGGAGTTCCTCCTTATGTAGACTGCTGCCTGTCGTCCTTGCCCTCCGTCCGCTTCGCCCCGGGCGCCTCCTCGCGTCCGTCGGCACTGCCGCCAGGCCCGTGCTCGCCGGCAGCCCAGGCGGCCAGGCGGACAGCCTCGCGCCGCAGCCGCTCCCGGCGGACGTCGGCATCCGGCTCCTGCTCCAGCAATCGCCGCCGCAGCTCGCCCATGCGGCGCGCCGCCTCGGCGTAACGCCCGCCGCCGTACCGCCGCTCCAGCTCGGAATGCAGCACGGCGGCCAGCGCCGGCGCCTCGCCGCCGGCATGCACCGCGAGCAAAACCGCTCCGTCGCGGACCGCCGCGGCCGTCTCGAAGCTGCTTGGCCACGAGCCGGAAGCATCGTTGAACAGCCGGCCCTGCCGCTCGGCCTCGCGTCCGATTCGCGCGTTGAGCGCAGGATCGTCCGTTGCCGCGACGACGAGGAAAGCCCCGTCTAGATCCGAGCTGCGATATTCGCGCGCATGGAGCTGAAGCCGCCCCTGACCGGCCAGCTCCAGCAAGCCGGGCGTAAAGGAGAGGCCGACCAGCTCCAGCCGGTCGGCGCCGCCGGCGAGCAGTCCGGCGGCTTTTCTTTGAGCGACCGGGCCGCCGCCGACGATCAGGCAGCGGCGGCCGGACAGCCGCAGCATGGCGGGGTATGCGGTCATCCCAGGGAGCCTCCTCGGGGTCGGCCGGTCCGGCTCAGGACCAGCGATGGAAGTTGGATGCGGGATTGATGAGCGTATTGAGGACGAGCATCGCGAAGCAGATCAGGTTCCAGCGCGCGCTCTGCAGCGCCGGCCTGCGCTTGACCGCCCACCGGAACAGGTCATAGGCGTACAGCCCGAGCGCGGCGAACGAGCTCACGACCTTCCAGTCGAGCAGATAGCCGAGGCGGCCTTCGACGACGACCGAGACGACCGCGACCGAAAGCGACAGCGCCAGCAGCGGCACGCCGAACAGCACGAGCCGATACGAGAACCGATCCAGCTGCTCCAGGCTCGGCAGCCGCGCCACGCCGCGGCTCCAGCGCCGGGTTTTGAGCCTGCCGTGCAGGAACAGGTACATTCCGGCGAATACGGCGGAG
The DNA here is from genome assembly GCF_000422485.1 of Paenibacillus pasadenensis DSM 19293. Lineage (GTDB taxonomy): Bacteria > Bacillota > Bacilli > Paenibacillales > Paenibacillaceae > Paenibacillus_O > Paenibacillus_O pasadenensis. Next base: position 21,893 of record NZ_AULW01000016.1, on the reverse strand, counting down.
ATCGCCAGCAGCGAGAACGCGCAGAGCACGAGGCTGATATGCAGGATGAGCAGCTCCTGGGCGAGCTTCCACGGGGCGAGCGGAATTTCCGCGCTCGGGTCGCTGAACAGGTTGAGCGCGAGCACGCTGAAAGCGATCAGATTGACGAGAAAAACGATGAATTCAATTCGGAAGAAGCGGCTGATGACGAGCGAGGCCGTCAGCAGCAGCCAGGAAACGCCGAGCCAATATTCAAACCGGGAAAACAGCGTCATGTCCATATGCGCCCAGATCCGGTACAGCACGACCCCGGTGATCAGCACCCAGACGAACACAAGCAGCCCTGCGCCCATCCGCTTCGCCCTCCGGTTCGAATCCACGAAGTCGGAGAAGTAAAACAGAAGGCTCAGGGCGTATATATACAACAGGCTATCGTAAAACCAGTACGTACCCATACATGGCGCCCTCCTGTCCTATTCCTGCATAGGCGAGGCCGCACGGCGGCTGCGGATCGGTCAGGGCGCGACAATCGCAAGCGGAGAAGCGGCTTGGGAACGGGCCGCCGTCGTTTTGTCGGCTAGGACTTTCCCCTTGGCTCCGCCTTCCGGCTCCGGCTCTTGATCCTTGAGGTCGAAAAGCTTCGCGAACAGCTCCATCGCGTCGTCCGCCTTCCGCTCCCCGGCGAGCTCCTTGATGCCATGGATCGGATCCTGCATCATCTGGTTCAACATGCTTTTGGTCAGCTTCTGGATGACCTTGAGCTCGCGCTCGTCCAGATCGGGCAGCTTCTTGGCAAGGCTGTCCATCGTCTGGCGATGGATGTCGTCGGCTTTTTCCTGCAACGACCGGATCAGCGGCACGACGCCAAGCGTCCGATACCACTGGTGGAACTCGTCCATCGTCGAAGCGATCATCGTCTCGATCTTCTCCGCCTCTTGACGGCGATGCTCCAGGTTCATCTCCACGATCCCCTCCAGGTCGTCAATATCATACAGGAAGACATTGTCGACCGAGGCGATGGCCGGATCCAGATCCCGCGGAACGGCGATGTCGATCATGAACATCGGCTTGGAGCGACGGCGCTGCATCGCGGCGACGACGACGTCCCGAGCCAGCACATAGCCGCTCGAGCCGGTCGAGCTGATGACGATATCGGCCTCATGGAGACGGCGCACCGCCTCGTCCATCGAGCAGGGAATGCCGTTGAACTTGGCGGCCAGCTCGGCCGCGCGCTCGAACGTGCGGTTGACGACAAGCACCCGGTCCGCGCCGTTGGCATACAGGTGCTTGGCCGTCAGCTCGCTCATCTTGCCCGCGCCGATGATCATGACCGTCTTGCGGTTGAACTGGCCGAAGATGCGCTTGCCGAGCTCGACGGCCGCATAGCTGACCGACACGGCCGACTCGCCGATCGACGTCTCCGAGTGGGCCGCCTTGGCCATCGTCACCGCCTGCTTGAACAGCATGTTGAAGATCGTGCCGGTCGCCCGCTTCTGCTGGGACAGCAGCCACGCGCTGCGCACCTGGCCGAGGATCTGGGTCTCGCCGATGACCATCGAGTCGAGGCCGCTCGTCACGCGCATCAGATGGCGGATCGCACGGTCGTCCTCATGCATATAGAGATGGTTCGTGAACGATTCTCTCGGCAGATGGAACCACTGCTCCATGAAGGAGCGGATATGATAGGCGCACAGCTGATGCCGATCGACGACGGCATACAGCTCGGTGCGGTTGCAGGTCGCGACAATGACACATTCAAGGATGCTGGAGGTCGCCTTCAGCGCCTCTACCGCACGAGGAAGGTCGGAGTCCGAGATCGCGAACTTCTCGCGGACTTCGACCGGCGCGGTACGGTAGTTCAGGCCGACCACAACAATATGCATGTGACATCACCGCCTCTCTATGTCTGTGCCTTATAAGACGAGTCTATTCCGTACATTAGAATCATTATAACATACAAGCACAAGTCCGCTCGCGCAAACTTTGACGTTTTGTTGACGCGAAGCCTGTCTATCCTTACGGCATCTAGTTTGGTCCTGGCTGCAGATCCGTATTCTCCCTAAAAAAAATAACCATGGAGAGCTCCATGGTCATTTGTACAGAGTTCCGGTCTTTTAAACCAGTTCGGTTGCTTTCAGTTCCGGTTCTACGACTTGAAGCTCTCCCATACCGCGTACGAGCTTCTTGGCGTGCGTCGTCTTCGGCTTCAGGACGGCCAGCATGTAGTCGATCGCGAGCTGCGGATCTACCGTCTCGCCGCAGGTGTAGCAGTCGAGCGCGGCGAAGCCTCTTTCTGGATACGTGTGAATCGAGAGGTGGCTCTCCGACAAGAGCACCAGTACCGTTGCGCCTTGGGGCTCAAATTGCTTGGCTTGAACCGAGAGCACAGATGCGCCGCATGCCTCCGCCGCTTCTACCATGTGGGCTTGCAGAAACTCGGCGTTGTTAATGAGTTCGAAATCTACTCCCCAAGCATCAACCGCAACATGTCTTCCGAAAGTTGAGTATTCCATCTTCCGGCTCCCCCTTCCTAGGAATAAAATGATTAAAAATTTCATCCGCTAGGACCTACGTCATTCACTTCCCGAGGGATAACTCTCTCTCGCAACATATCCATGTCCTGAGTGAATCCTGGTTCCTATATTGGGTTTTTTTCAACGAAATTAAAAATACCATCTATCCCCCCCAAATGCAACCTTTTTTTCTGTAAAAAACGGGCGGCTGCGGAGAACGAAAAAAGACCGCCGGACGCGAGGTCCGGACGGTCTGGAATGAAAAGGCCGCTGGATGCGGGCCCGCGCTCGGAAGCTATGCCTCCAGCGCGAACAGGCGGCTCGAATGATCGGCCAGCAGGCGGTCGATCTCGCGGCGCTCGGCATCGTCCGCGGCAGTCAGGCGGCTGTCCAGCAGCCGGTTCACCGAAGCCTTGAGCCAGTCGATCTCCTGCTCGGCGGCATTCAGCCGGAACGTGCGCTCCAGCTCGCCCAGCGTGTCCTTGAACTGATAGACGAGCCGGGTGCCCTTGGCCGTCTGCTCGCTGATGCGCTGCACCGCTCCGGCCTGATACTCGTACGTCATCGTATAATGGCTATAGATTCGGTTGACGACCGCGTCGCCCTTGAAGGTCGCGACGAGCTTGCGCATCACGTTCGTGAGCGCAGGCTGCGTGATCCGGCAGGACCATTCGCACACGAAGCAGCCATCTTCTTGCTGAAATACAAAGCGGACTTTTTCCCTCCCTGCGCTGTCTTCGAGAACCGCCTCCTGATTGCCGCCCTCAAGCACCATGACGCTTATGCGCACATGCTGGTCCTTGATGAAGCGGTAAAAACGGGTCATCTCTTCACGGGTCAATTGCAGTTTGGCTTGAACATACTCGGTGGCTATCCGCTGAGCCATAAAAATCTCCTCAATTCTCTGGTTTGAAAAAGGGACTCTGGATTTCGTTTCTTATCTTCATTATACGTGATCGGCGGCGGCGTTTCCTGCCAGCCGCGCTTGATAATCCGCCGTATTTCAGAATTAGAAGCGGCCAGCCGCGATTCGGAGAAGGCAAAACCCGATTTCCTTAGGAATTCGCTGTTCCTTGCTGCTCTTCGCTCGCAATTCCGGCCGATTGCGCCAGAACGTCCCAAAGCTCTTCCCTTCCCATACCCGTTTCGGAGGAGAACAAAACGAGCGCATCCTTCGATGTGGCGCCGAGCGTCGTGCGCACGGCCTTTTTATGCTTGTCCCACTTGCTCTTCGGAATTTTGTCCGCCTTGGTGCAGACGATGCACATCGGAATGCCGAAATGCTTGAGCCAGTTGAACATGAGCACGTCGTCCTTGGACGGGTCGTGGCGAATATCGATGACGAGCAGCACGAGCTTCAGCTCCTCGCGGTTCTGAAGGTAGCGCTCGATCATTTTGCCCCAGGCCTCGCGCTCGGTCTTGGAAACCTTGGCGTATCCGTAGCCCGGGAAGTCGACGAAATATAAGGCCTCGTTGATGCGGTAGTAGTTGAGCTGCTGCGTCTTGCCGGGCTGGGAGCTCGTCCGGGCGAGATTCTTGCGCAGGATCAGCTTGTTGATCAATGACGATTTGCCGACATTGGAACGCCCTGCCAGAGCTATCTCCGGCAAGGCGTCGCTAGGATATTGATGCGGCTGGACCGCGCTGATGATGAATTCGGCGTTCGTGATTTTCATAGAATCGGTGTCCCTGCTTTCTCTTCGCTTGCTGCCGCCTCCGGCGCGGAAAGCGCGGAAACGGGAGCGGCCTCGGGCAGCAGCGCATGCTCGAGCACCTGGTCCATATGGGCCACGGGCACGAACTCCATGTCGGCGCGCACGCTGTCCGGGATGTCCCTGAGGTCGCGCTCGTTGTCCGCAGGCAGCAGCACCTTGCGGATGCCGGCGCGATGCGCGGCGAGCGACTTTTCCTTGAGGCCGCCGATCGGCAGCACGCGGCCGCGCAGCGTGATCTCGCCGGTCATCGCCACCGTCTTGCTGACCTTGCGGCCGGTGAGCGCGGAGATGAGCGCGGTCGCCATCGTGATGCCTGCGGACGGACCGTCCTTTGGAATCGCCCCTTCGGGAATATGGATGTGGATGTCGTTCTTTTCATGGAACTGCGAATCGAGCCCCAGCTCCTCCGCCCGCGAGCGCGTGAAGCTGAACGCGGCCTGCGCGGATTCCTTCATGACGTCGCCCAGCTTGCCGGTCAGCGTCAGCTTGCCGGCGCCCGGCAGCACCGTCACCTCGATGACGAGCGTGTCGCCGCCGACCTCGGTCCACGCAAGGCCCGTCACCGCGCCCACCTGATCCTCCGCCTCGGCGAGGCCGTAGCGGAATTTGGCCGGTCCGAGCCACTCCTTGACGAGCGCCCGGTCGACGGAGATCGGCGCGCTGCCCGGCTCCGAGACGAGCTTTTTGGCGGCCTTGCGGCAGATCGAGGCGACCTGCTGCTCCAGGTTGCGCACGCCCGACTCGCGCGTATACTCGCGGATGAGGGCGAGCAGCGCATCCGGCTCGAGCGTCAGCTGCTCCTCCTCGAGGCCATGCTCGCGCTTCTGCTTGGGCAGCAAGTAGCGGCGGGCGATCTGGTCCTTCTCGAGCTCCGTGTAGCCGGGGATGTACAGCACTTCCATCCGGTCCAGCAGCGGCCGCGGAATATTGTGCAGCGCATTGGCCGTCGTGACGAACATGACGGAGCTCAGATCGAACGGAGCTTCGATGAAATGGTCGCTGAACGTGCCGTTCTGCTCCGGATCGAGCACTTCGAGCAGCGCCGCCGAAGGATCGCCGCGGAAGTCCGACGCCATCTTGTCGATCTCGTCGAGCAGGAACACCGGGTTCATCGATCCGGCCGTCTTCATGCCCTGGATGATCCGGCCCGGCATCGCGCCGACGTACGTGCGGCGATGCCCGCGGATCTCCGCCTCGTCCCGCACGCCGCCGAGCGAGATGCGGACGAACTCGCGGCCGAGCGACCGCGCGATCGAGCGCGCGAGCGACGTCTTGCCGACGCCGGGAGGGCCGACGAGGCAGAGGATCGGCCCTTTGAGCTTCTGCACGAGCTTCTGCACGGCCAAGTATTCCAGCACGCGCTCCTTGGGCTTGTCGAGCCCGTAATGGTCCTCGTCAAGAACGGCCTCGGCCTTGGCCAGATCGAGGTCGTCCTCGGTCCGCTTGCTCCATGGAAGCGACAGCAGCCAATCGATATAATTGCGGATGACGCCGCCCTCGGCCGAGGACGCCGGCATCTTCTCCAGCCGGTCGATCTCTTTGACGACCTTTTCCTTGATCTTTTCGGGCAGCTCCGCCGCATCCATCTGGGCCCGCAGCTCCTCGACCTCGCCGGCGCGGCCCTCGCGGTCGCCGAGCTCCTTCTGGATCGCCTTCATCTGCTCGCGCAGGTAGTATTCCTTTTGCGTCTTCTCCATCTGCTTCTTGACGCGCTGGCTGATCTTGCGCTCGAGCTCCAGCACCTCGCGCTCGTTGCCGAGCAGGTCGAGCAGCTTCTCGAGCCGCGCCTTCACGTCGACCGTCTCGAGAATCTCCTGCTTATCCTTGATCTTGAGCGACAGATGGCTCGTGATGACGTCGGCGAGCCGGCCCGGCTCGTCGATGTCGGATACCGCCGCATGCGTCTCCGGCGTCACTTTTTTGGACAGGGTGATGTAATGCTCGAACTGGCTCAGCACCGAGCGCATGAGGGCGTCGATCTCCGGATCGGTCGACTCCTCCTCCGGCAGCTCCCGCGCCGTCACCTCGTAGAACTCCTCCTGAGGCAGGTAGTCCTGGATCTCGGCGCGCATGACGCCTTCGACGAGCACGCGGATCGTGCCGTTCGGCAGCTTCAGCATCTGGCGCACCTTGGCGATCGTGCCGATGCGGTAGATGTCCTCCTCCGTCGGCTCCTCGATGTTCACTTCCGACTGGGAGCTGAGCAGAATCATATGATCGCCCAGCATCGCCCGATCAAGCGCCTTGACGGACTTTTCCCTTCCGACGTCGAGATGAAGCACCATGCTGGGATAAACGAGAAGTCCCCGCAGAGGGAGCAGCGGCAGCCTGCGGCTTTTTCCTTTGGCAGGTCCCATGCCAACACCTCCCACCTTAAGATAGTCTTCCTATTGTATCATTCCCGCGAATCCGCCTGCAAATAGGGTACTTGAGGCGTCAGGAACAGATCCGCGATCGGGGAAAGCTCCTCCTGGCCCTGGCGGATGTCGTCCGGGAACAGATCCTGGAAGATCTCCTCGACGCGATCGACCGGAATGACCTTGAGGCCGTTCAGATCGGCGAAGATCGCCTGCCAGTTGTCCTTCGGAATGTACACCGTGAGGGCGCCGGCCTGGAAGGCCGCTTCCACCTTGGCGAGCACGCCTCCGACCGGCTTGACGTTGCCGTGGATGCCGACCTCGCCGGTCATCGCGATCGTGTGGTCGACCGGCACGCCGCGGATCGCCGAGGCGATCGCCGTCGCCATCGCCGAGCCGGCGGACGGACCGTCGATCGGCGTCCCGCCCGGGAAGTTGATGTGCAGGTCGAAGTCCTGCGGACGCAGTCCGATGCGGCGCAGCATCGTCAGCACGTTTTCGACCGAGCCTTTGGCCATGCTCTTGCGGCGCAGCGTCCGCTGGCCGCCTCCGAGCTCCTCCTCGTCGACGACGCCGGTAATCGTGAAGCTGCCCTTGCCGGCTGCCGTCGGGATGGCGCTCACCTCGATCTCCAGCAGCGTGCCCATGTTGGGCCCGTAGACGGCGAGGCCGTTGACGAAGCCGATCTGCGGCGCGGCCGGCACCTTGCGGTCCGGACGCGGCGGAATCTGGCTGCTGTTGACGACCCACTCGATGTCGGCCGCGCCAATCGTCTCGCGCTTCTCCGACAGCGCCAGCCCCGCCGCCAGCTGGATGATGTTGACCGCCTCGCGGCCGTTGGTGGCATAGCGCTTGACGACGCCGACCGCCTCCGGGCAAGGGGCGAAGCCGATCTTCTTGACCGCGTTGTCGGCGATCTCGGCGATCTCGTCCGGCAGCAGCGGCCGGAAGTAGATCTCCATGCAGCGCGAGCGGAGCGCCGGCGGCAGCTCCTGCGGCGAGCGCGTCGTCGCTCCGACGAGCCGGAAGTCCGCCGGCAGGCCGTTTTGGAAAATGTCGTGGATGTACATCGGGATATTCGGATCTTCGGAATGGTAGTAGGCGCTCTCCAGGTAGACCTTGCGGTCCTCGAGCACTTTTAACAATTTATTCATCTGGATCGGGTGTAATTCCCCGATCTCGTCGATGAACAGCATGCCGCCATGCGCCTTCGTCACCGCGCCGGGCTTCGGCTGCGGAATGCCCGCCACGCCCATCGCGCCGGCTCCCTGATAGATCGGATCGTGGACCGAGCCGATCAGCGGATCGGCGATGCCGCGCTCGTCGAAGCGGGCCGTCGTCGCGTCGATCTCCGTGAACTTCGCTTCCGCGAGGAAAGGCGAGGTCGGATTTTTCTTGGCTTCCTCCAGCACGACGCGCGCCGCCGCCGTCTTGCCCACCCCCGGAGGCCCGTAGACGATGACATGCTGCGGATTGGCGCTGCACAGAGCCGCCTTCATCGCGCGCAGTCCGTCCCGCTGGCCGACGATGTCGTTCATCGTCTGCGGCCGCGTCTTCTCCGCGAGCGGCTTGGTCAGCGAGATGGAGCGAAGCTTGCGCAGCTTGTCCATCTCCTTGCGGGATTCCTTGTCGACGGCCGACTTGTTCGTGCGCTGGCTGCGCAGCATGTTCCAGAAATACACCCCGATTACGACCGCGAAAAACACCTGCACCAGCATCAAAAATAGACTTAACGTCATGCTATCCGCTCCTCTCATGCTTGCCGGAATAAAAGACCCATACCGGATAGTATTGCCTGCCCCGGCAGGAGTTAGTCCCGAAAAATGGAGAAGCGGACCGCATCGGACGATCGCTCCGGACAGGCCGGCCGCCTCACTCGGCGCGGTACAGCTCCTTGCCGAGCTCGGCGCCGAGCAAGTCGGCGCTCATCGGCCTCAGCCCGATGAGCGGAGCGAGCTGGCTCGCGGCCGAAGCGCCGCGGTTGGAGAGCACGGCGATCGCGGCGCCATGCTCGGGATTGAAGGAGAGGAAGCTGCTGGAGCCGTACGTTCCGCCGTTGTGCCAGAACGTATGGCTGCCGTCCGGCTCCGGACGGATGATCCACGCATAGCCGATGCCGACGCCTTGCGGCGATCCCGCCAGCCGCGTCTGGGCGAGACGCATCGTCTCGCGGACGGGATCCCCCGTCTCGCGGCTTGACGCCGCGGCCAGCTGGGCTTCGGCGTACCGAAGCAGATCCGGCGCCGTCGAGCGGACCGCTCCGGCTCCCGCCATCGCTTCGCCGAACGTCCACGGCTTGGCGGGAGCGCCCGAGCTGCGATGCACCGGCCGCAAGGAGGCGCCGTCCTCCGCGTCGGAATCGAGCGTCGTCCGCTCCAGGCCGAGCGGCTCGAACAGCCGAGCCTGCAGCAGCTCGGCGAGCGGTTCGCCTGAGCTTCGCGCGAGCAGCCAGCCGAGCAGGCCGAAGCCGTAGTTCGAGTAAGAGGACGGCTTGGCTCCGTCCCGATAAGGCTCCTTCAGCACCGCTTCGACGAGCGCATCCGTGCCGTAAGCGGCATATGGATTCTCTTTGTCGCGCACATGCGCCCGCATGTTGGCCGGCAGCCGGGGCAGCCCCGACGTATGGGAGACGAGCTCGGCCAGCGTCGTCTTGGAGGCGAAGGCCGACGCCGCCAGCTCCGGCGCCAGCGCCGCCGGCGCGTCCTCTCGGCTCAGCCGCCCGTCACGCTCCAGCGAGGCGAGCAGGCAGCCGGTCATCGTCTTTGTAATCGAACCGATCTCGTACCGGCGGCTCTTCAGCGCTTCCTCGTCCGCATCGTCGCGGCTCCAATAGCCCCGCTCGCCGCCCTTCACCCAGGCGACGACCGGATCGTGCAGCGACCTTTCCAGCCAAGCCCTCGTCTTTTTGCGGCGCAGCGCTTCCTGAATCCGTTCCATCCGAAATCCCTCCCGTTCGATTGTCATCGGTTGTATACGGCGCCGCTCGGCGCCTCGTTGCCCCAAAAAAGCCCGGACAAGCGAAAAGAAGCCCTCGCAGTCCACAGGACTTGCGAAGGCTCTTTCATTCTCGCCGCTGGAGCGTCAGGCAGGCAGATGCTCCTTGCGGCCGGGAATCTCGCCCGTCTCCTCGAAGACGCGCACGATCTCGTCGATCTCTTTTTTGAGCTCGGACAGCAGCTCGGCCTCCGGCACCTTGCGGATCATCTGGCCGTAGCGGAACAGCATGCCCTCGCCGCGCGCGCCGGCGATGCCGATATCCGCCTCGCGAGCCTCGCCGGGGCCGTTGACCGCGCAGCCGAGCACGGAAACCTTGATCGGCACCTTGATCTTGGAGATGTACTCCTCCACCTCGTTGGCGATCGAGAACAGATCGATGTCGAGCCGTCCGCAGGTTGGACAGCTGATAAGCGTCGCCGCGTTCGTGATCAGGCCGAACGTCTTGAGCAGCTCGCGCGCGACCTTGACCTCCTCGACCGGATCGGCGCTGAGCGAGATGCGCACCGTGTTGCCGATGCCCATCGCCAGCAGGGCGCCGATGCCCGCCGAGCTCTTGATCGTGCCCGAGTGCAGCGTGCCGGCCTCGGTGATGCCCAGATGCAGCGGATACTTGATCTTCTCCGCCGCCATGCTGTAAGCCGCGATCGCCATCGGCACGTCGGATGCCTTGAGCGAGACGATGATGTCATGGAAGTCCAGCTCTTCGAGAATGCCGATATGGAACAAGGCGCTTTCGACCATCGCCTCCGGCGTCGGATAGCCGTACTTCTCCAGCAGATGGTTCTCCAGCGAGCCGGCGTTGACCCCGATGCGGATCGGAATGCCCTTTTCCTTGCAGGCGGCGACGACGGCCTCCACCTTCTCGCGGCGGCCGATGTTGCCCGGATTGATGCGGACCTTGTCCACCCCGTTCTCGATGGCGAGCAGCGCGAGGCGGTAGTCGAAGTGGATGTCCGCCACGAGCGGGATATGGATGCGGCGCTTGATCTCCTTGATCGCCTCGGCCGCTTCCTTGTTGTTGACCGTGACGCGCACGACCTGGCAGCCCGCTTCCTCGAGACGGAGGATCTCGGCTACCGTCGCCTCCACGTCGGCCGTCTTGGTCGTGCACATGCTCTGGATGATGACCTCATTGCTGCCGCCGATCGTCAAGCCGCCGACGCGAACCGGCACCGTGTCCTTGCGAGAATACATACGTAGCATCTCTCCCTATGAAAGGCCAAAGTCCACCGGATCCCGGACGGCGATCCGGAATCGGGTGGAACGATGGCGGGTTGAAAAGAGCAGCCGCCATCCGCGCGGCCGGAGCCGCGACAAGGTCAGGCGCTTTCTTCTTTTTTCTTGCCTTTCTTGGCCGTCAGCTCCGGAACGACCCGGTCCTGGACGACCTTTTCCGTAATGACGCAGGTGCTGAGCTCCTCGCGGGACGGCGCCTCGTACATGATCTCCAGCATGATGCCTTCGATGATGGCGCGCAGGCCGCGGGCGCCGGTATTGCGCTTGATCGCTTCCTTGGCGATCGCGTCCAGCGCTCCGGCTTCGAACTCGAGCTTGACGTTGTCCATCTCGAGCAGCTTCTGGTACTGCTTGACGAGCGCGTTTTTCGGCTCGGCGAGGATGCGCACGAGCGCCGCCTCATCGAGCGGCTCCAGCGTCGAGATGACCGGCAGGCGGCCGACGAACTCGGGGATCAAGCCGAACTTGAGCAGATCCTCCGGCAGGACGAGGGACAGGTATTCGCCCGCCTTCATGTCCTTCGTGCCGTCGCCCGTGTTGAAGCCGATGACCTTTTTGCCGATGCGGCGCTTGATGATCTGCTCGAGGCCGTCAAAGGCTCCGCCGCAGATGAACAGGATGTTCGTCGTGTCGATCTGGATGAACTCCTGATGCGGATGCTTGCGGCCGCCTTGCGGAGGCACCGAAGCGACCGTGCCCTCGAGAATTTTGAGCAGCGCCTGCTGCACGCCTTCGCCCGACACGTCGCGGGTAATGGACGGATTCTCGGATTTGCGGGCGACCTTGTCGATCTCGTCGATGTAGATGATGCCGCGCTCGGCCTTTTCCACGTCGTAGTCGGCCGCCTGGATCAGCTTGAGCAGGATGTTCTCGACGTCCTCGCCGACATAGCCGGCCTCCGTGAGGGAGGTCGCGTCCGCGATCGCGAACGGAACGTTGAGGATCTTGGCCATCGTCTGCGCGAGCAGCGTCTTGCCGGAGCCCGTCGGGCCGACCAGCATGATGTTGCTCTTCTGCAGCTCGACGTCCTCGAGCTTGCTCTGGGAGTTGATCCGCTTGTAATGGTTGTAGACGGCGACGGACAGCGATTTTTTGGCGGCTTCCTGCCCGATGACGTAGGAATCGAGGATCGCGCGGATATCCTTCGGTTTCGGAATATCCTTCAGATCCAGCTCTTCCTCGTGCCCAAGCTCCTCGTCCACGATTTCCGTGCAGAGCTCGATGCATTCATCGCATATATAGACGCCGGGACCGGCTACCAGCTTGCGGACCTGGTCCTGGGATTTGCCGCAAAAAGAGCATTTCAGCTGGCCCTTTTCTTCGTTGAATTTAAACACTCGATCACCCCTTAAAGGAAGATGTTACAAAAGGCCCGCTTCCGGGACGGCAATGACCTTGTCGATGAGCCCGTAGGCAAGCGCGTCGTCCGCGCTGAGGAAGTTGTCGCGGTCGGTGTCTCGCTCGATCTTCTCGTAGGGCTGGCCCGTACGATCGACATAGATCTGGTTGAGCTTCTGCTTGGTCTTGAGGATCCAGTCGGCATGGATCTTGATGTCGGACGCCTGGCCGCGCACGCCGCCGAGAGGCTGATGGATCATGACCTCGCTGTTCGGAAGCGCGAAGCGCTTGCCCTTGGCGCCTGCCGTCAGCAGCAGCGAGCCCATGCTCGCGGCCATGCCGACGCAGATCGTGGATACGTCCGGCTTGATGAATTGCATCGTATCATAAATACCCATGCCCGCGGTCACCGAACCGCCGGGAGAGTTGATATACAGGTGAATATCCTTCTCCGGGTCGTCAGCCGCGAGGAAGAGCAGCTGGGCGATGATCGAATTGGCAACGTCATCGTCGATTGCGCTTCCGAGGAAGATGATGCGATCCTTCAAAAGACGCGAATAGATATCGTAAGAACGCTCCCCGCGATTCGTCTGCTCTACTACAATCGGTACCAGATTCATGCGACCAACCTACTTTCCGCTTTGGAGTTCAGAACCACTTTCATTCTAGCATGTTTGGAGCTTCCATGTCATTTTTGCCGGATCTCCTGGCCTGCCTGCCGTGTTCCAATCTTATGTAAGGGACGGAGTCCCCATTCCTGCGCGAGGCAGGGGCGATGCTTATGTGGGTTCAGCGGGTAAAAAGAAGGCACGTGCGAGCGACGTGCCTTGCGGAGTGGAGCGGAAGCCGCCTTAGGCGACTTCGCTCGCGATTTTGCTGTTGTCGAGAAGGAACTTGATCGTCTTGCGAAGCTTCAGATCTTCCTTCATGTTGTCGAGGTTGCCGTTGCGCTCGAAGATTTCGCGCAGCTCGGCCGCCGGACGGCTGTACATTTTGGACAGGTTCTCGAGCTCCTCGCCGACTTCTTCCTCGGAGATCTCGATCGACTCCTGCTTGGCGATGGCGTCAAGCACGAGGTTGTTCAGCACGCGCTTCTCGGCGTCGGAGCGCATTTGTCCGCGTAGAGCCGCTTCGTCCTGGCCGGAGAACTGGTAGTACAGCTCCATGTTCAGGCCTTGCTGCTTGATGCGGTTCTCGAAGTCGCGCAGCAGGTAGTCCACTTCCGTGTTGATCATCGCTTCCGGGATCTCCACTTCGGCCGCTGCCGCGATTTTGTCGACGAGAGCCGTCTCGCGCGCTTGCTCGTTTTCTTTTTCCTTGCGCTCCTGCAGCTTCTTGGAGAGATCCTGCTTGAACTCGTCCAGCGTGTCGAACTCGCTCACGTCCTTGGCGAACTCGTCGTCCAGAGCGGGCAGGTTCTTGCGCTTGATCTCATGCAGCTTGACCTTGAAGACGGCGGCCTTGCCGGCCAGGTTCTCGGCATGGTACTCCTCCGGGAACGTCACTTCCACGTCCTTGAAGTCGCCTGTCGCCAGGCCGACGACTTGCTCCTCGAAGCCCGGGATGAAGGAATTGGAGCCCAGCTCCAGGGAGTAGCGCTCGGCCTGGCCGCCCTCGAACGCCTCGCCGTCGACGAAGCCTTCGAAGTCGATGACGACGGTGTCGCCATTCTCAGCCGCGCCCTCTTCCACGACGACCAGCTCCGCATGGCGCTGCTGCAGACGCTCCAGCTCGGCGCTCAGCTCCTCGTCCGTCACGTCGCTGCTCGCGGCAGGCACTTCGATGCCTTTGTACTCGCCGAGCTTCACTTCCGGCTTGACGGTGACTTTCGCCTTGAACTTGAACGGCTGGCCCTTGCCGAACTGCTCGACGTCGATCTCCGGACGGTCGACCGGCTCGATGCCGGTATCTTTCAGCGCTTCCGAATAAGCGGTCGGCAACAGGATGTCGATCGCGTCCTGGTACAGGCTTTCTACGCCGAAGCGGGATTCAAAGATGGAGCGAGGCACTTTGCCTTTGCGGAAGCCCGGCACGTTGACGCGTCCAACCACTTTCTTGAACGCTTGATCGAGCGCTTCCTTCACTTGCTCCGCGCCTACTTCCACGTCGATTGCGACGACGTTCGTTTCTATTTTCTCCCAAGTTGCTGTCATTTATGCTGTCCCCTCCAAAAAATAGGCGCTAGCCCCAATTATCTGCGTTGTAATAAACCATTCCATTATAATCAACTGGGCGTCCGATTACAAGACAGGCTAGCCATCGCCATAACCTTCCTGCAAGTCGGTGATCTGCCGCATCGCGCGGCAAGCCTGCTCGTAGCGGAATCGCAGCTCGTCGGTGATGCCGTATGTATGCCGGATCTTTTCTTCTTCGGCCGTGCCGTACACGGCCAGGAGCAGCGTCAGATGCAGCGCCGCCGCGTAGCTGTCGACGACCGCCTCCTCCTCGCTCAGCATGCGGGCGTAGGCGGAGCTGCCGTACAAATATTGCAGGCATTCCTTCCATAGCTCGCGGGCGAAATGCGGCAGCGTCGGGTCCATCGTCTCGGTCACGCCCTCGACCCGCTCGAGGATCAGCCGCACCGGCTCGGGATAGTCGTCGAGATCGAGCGGCGTGCGCTCGATCTCGAGCTCCGCCGTCTCGCCGAGCCGCTCCAGCCGGACGACGCCCGCATCTCCTCTGCGGCGGAGGCATTGGAGAGCCTTGAACTGCACCATCGGATGCAGCGTCTCCTGCTCCAGCCACGTGCGGATCGTCTCGTCCACCTCGGAGCTGCGCAGATGGGCGGCCCGCTCCAGCGCCAGCAGCTGCTGGTCGAGCATCGGATGGTTCTTCATGATGTACAGCACCTGCTGCACGTAGGACTCGTCCTGCTCGGCCGGGCTGAGCGCCGTCCGCCGCAAGTCGTCCTCGCTCGGCTCGCCGTCCTCCTCCTCGGCTCCGCCGGGGAACGCCATCTCCAGCCATGCGAGCAGATTGCTCAATTCCTCATAATGGCGGGGCTCCTCTCCCCGGCACTGGAGGAGGAACTGCAGCAGCCGCTTGGCTTCCGCATAGTGCTCCGACTCAAGCAGGCGGGTGAGCTGTTCCTGATAATGATCGAGCGAGCTCGGGAATAGATAAAGGTTGTCTTTTTCGCCGCGGGTTGAATCGTCTATCGTCGTAATGGGATCACCGCCTCATCTTCTGTGACGACCTTTATTCACCAAAGTTTGGCTACATTATAACATGAGCCGGCAAAGAAGGAAAAACGGCGCGATCCTTGCAATATGCATGATCTTCCTGTATGATCTACAAGTATCGCTTTTTTGGACCTGTCCTTTCGGGACCGCAAGCGAGCCGTTTGTCCCGGTAGCTCAGTCGGATAGAGCATGCGCCTTCTAAGCGCACGGTCGGGGGTTCGAATCCCTTCCGGGACGCCATCATTCCGCATGCACGCCCCTCTTTCGGAGGGGCTTTTTGCTGCATCGGCCGCATACCGCCCGTCCCGCGCGGCATGCTATGGCTAGCAGCCGCTTGTCCCGAGTCCTGCCGCAAAGGAGGCTGTCCGGGCAAGCCTATCACCGGCGGCCTGGCCGCCTTCGGGAGGATTCCATCATGCTTTGGCTTCCGTACGCCCTGCTGTCCGCCGTGTTCGCGGCGCTCGTCTCGATTTTCGGCAAGATCGGCCTGAAGGATCTCGACGCCAACTCCGCGACCGCCTTGCGTGCCGTCATCATGGCGCTGTTCCTGCTCGGCGTCGTGGCCGCCCAGGGCAAGTTCGGCCAGGTCGGCGAGATTTTCGCCCAGCGCAAGGCGCTCGCGTTCGTCGCCATGAGCGGAGCGGCTGGGGCGCTGTCGTGGCTGTTCTACTTCCTGGCGCTCAAGGCCGGCACCGTCTCTCAAGTCGGCCCGGTGGACAAGCTGAGCGTCGTGTTCGCCATCGTGCTCGCGCTGCTGTTCCTCGGAGAGAAGATCACCGTCTGGAACGGAGTCGGCGTGCTGATGATCACGGCCGGAGTCATTCTGACCTCGCTCAAGTGACGCCCTCCCGTTCCTCCGTTCCAACCCCAAAAAGGGTCCCTCGGCTCATGAGCCAAGGGACCCTTTTTGGCGCTCGGACGTCAGGCGCCATGCCCGCAAGTGGGCCGGGCAGCAATCGCGACGCCGGCCTCGGCGACAGGCGCGCCGTGAGGCCGGTACGCCTCAGGCCGTCACCCGCGCCTGATCCCGCTCGAGCAGATGGCGCGCCGTGAACGCGTCCGTCACGATCGTGTTCGGATACCCGCCCTTGACGGCGGCGAATACCGCATCGGCCTTGTCGATGCCGCCGGCGACGAGCACGGAATGCTCCTTGCGCCGAAGCTCCTCGAGCCGGATGCCGATCGTACGGTCGTCGAGCTCGCTCAGGCAGATGTTGCCGTCGATGTCGATGAAGCGGGAGCAGATGTCGCCCTTGCCCGCCTGATGCACGATGTCGAGCTCTTCCGCGCTGAGGTAATTGGCGCGGACAAGCAGCGAGTCGGCCGTCGGCACGCCGACGGTGAATACGGCGATGTTCGCCTGCCGTCCCATCTCCAAAATTTTGGCGATGTGCCGGTCCGCCTCGATCGCCCGCTTGACGAGCGGCTGATCGACGATCGCCGGCAGCGGCAGCAGATGCGGAGACGTATTGAACGCTCCCGCGAACAGATGCACGATCTCCGACGCGAACGTATTCGTCTCGGAATAGCTCAGCCCGCCGTTCAGCTGCACGACCTTCACGTCGCGCACGCTTTTGAGCGGCAGCCGCTGGGCGACCTCGTACAGCGTCGAGCCCCAGGTCACCGCGATCGTATCGCCCTCGGCCACCGTCTCGTACAGATGTGCCGCAGCCGCCTCGCCGATGTATTTCTTGACGACGGCGTCCTCGTGGGAAGGCGTGCTCACGACGATCGCCCGATTCAGTCCAAACCGCTTCTCCAGTTGGCGGCAGACGAGATCGTTGTTCTCCAGCGGATCATGGATCGTGATCTGCACGATGCCGTCCGCCTTGGCCTGCTGCAGGAAGCGGGACACCGTCGGCCTGGATACGCCGAGCTTTTTGGCGATGTCCTGCTGGCTGAAGTCCATTTGATAATAAAGCCTGGCCGCTTCCACGATTTTTTCCAGCTTTTCTGACATGTCTTTCCACCTCGAGTCCGCGCGCAGCCGATGCTTGATCCTTCGATTATAGAATCCTTTAGTGGATAAAAGCAATAAAAGAAACGAACAAGCCGCCTTCCTGCCGCCGCCCTCGTTTTCGGGGCTGCGCGCCAGGGTAATGGAGGAACAAAGAAAGCGAATGGAAACGGAGGAATCGCCATGGCTGCCAAAGCCCCCTTCATGACGAGAGCCGTCGAGCTCGGCAAAAACCTGTACGCCCGCTTCCAGGACGACGAGGTGCCGGCGCTCGGCGCCCAATTGACCTACTATTTGCTGCTGTCCTTCTTTCCGTTCCTGATCTTCCTCGTCAGCCTGCTCGGTTTCCTCAACCTGAACGGCGACGAGCTGATCGCCGACATGATCGCGATGATGCCCGCCGAGGGCGGCGAGACGGTGCGCACCATTCTCGGCGAGGTGTCCACGGGAGGCAGCGGCGCGCTGCTGTCCGTCGGCATGATCGGCACGATCTGGGCCGCCTCCAACGGAGTCAACGCCATCATCAAAGGGCTCAACAAGGCTTACGACGAAGAGGAGGACCGCCCGTTCTGGAAGGTGCGCGGCCTCTCGCTGCTGGCGACGATCGTGCTCGCCGCCGTCGTCATCCTCGTCGTCGTCCTGCTCGTCTTCGGCCGCGGAGTCGGCGAGTTCCTGTTCCAGTGGCTCGACTATCCGGCCGGCTTCGAAGCGCTCTGGACGATCGTCCGCTACGTGCTGCCTATCGCGGCGATGGCGCTCGTCTTCACGCTGCTGTACTGGTTCACGCCGAACCGCCGGCTGACGTTCCGCGAGGCGCTTCCGGGAGCCTGCTTCGCCTCGCTCGGCTGGGTCGTCACCTCGATCGCCTTCTCTTACTACGTCAGCCAGTTCGGCAATTATACCAAGACGTACGGCAGCCTCGGCGGCGTCATCGTCCTGCTGATCTGGCTGTACCTGAGCTCGATCATCATCGTGCTCGGCGGAGAAATCAACGCGGCGCTGAGCTTCGGCAGCGCGGGCGTCGAAAAGAAGCGGCCCGCCAAGTCGTTCGGGCTGCGCCTGTTCCGCAAGAAGGGCGTCCCGTCCGGTAGAGCGCCGGGTCCGGACAAGCGCATTCCGTTGTAGAAGCAGCGCCCCGCCTTACCCATCCGCATACGCAAAGGCCCGCCGGTCATGCACCCATGTCCGGCGGGCCTTTGCGCGTAACCCATTGTCGTTCGGCGTCAACCGAGCAGCTCCCTCAAGTCCTCCCGCACCTGTCCGCTCGCCAGCACCTGCTGCTTGAACGTCTCGCGCCGTCCCCAGTCGGTCTTGAGCGACTCGTTCTCGAACCACTGCATCGTGATGTCCTCGTAAGCCGTGTGCATGCTGTTGTCGAACCAGTCGGTCAGCAGGTCGGCATCGTCGCGGACGATCGAGACGAGGTCATAGTCCTGATCTGCCGACAGGCTGAAATAAGCCAGCACTTGCTCGCATTGCGGATCGTCAGTGCGCACCTGCACCTCTGCGCAGGGCGTCCCGTCCTTTTCGAGCGATCGGGCGACATGAGCCTCCAGCACGTTCATCCTGGCAGCCCTCCGATGTCCAGGTCCAGCGACGCCACATGGCGTCGCGTCTCCTCCGTCCCGAGACGGTAGACGAGCGTATAGATCTGCTTGAGGATGCCCTCGTAGCCCTGGTTCATCTCTTCGACGCTGGCCGATCCGAACGGATGGCTGTGGAAATGCACCATCGTCGCTTCGTCCATGCTGGACATCTCCGCGAACAGCGCCTTCAGTCCGTCCTTCTCCTCCTCGGTCGCGACGATTTCCAGCTCATAGGCCGCCGCCTCCTTGTCCTCCAGCACCTGTCCCGCTCCAACCGCCACGTAATAATGCTTCCGCTTGCCTTCCGTGCCATAGTCTGCCATCTCGTCCGCCCTCTCCTTTCGGGTTCGAGGATCCGCCCGGATCCGTCATTTCCCCCGTAGTTTCTCCCGGCGGACAGACATGTTATGCCCCGATTCCGCATATTCATGGTCGTATGTCGCTTTACGCCGCAAGCTTACGAACAAGAGAGGAATGAACCCCATGTGCGGATTCACCGGATGGATCGATTGGACGCGCGACCTGACCTTGCATAGCGAGGATTTGGAACGGATGACCGCTACCCTTGCACTGCGGGGACCGGACGCTTCCGGCACCTGGATCTCGGGCTCCTGCGCCCTCGGACACCGCAGGCTGTCGGTCATGGACCCGGAAAACGGCGCTCAGCCGATGATCCGCAGCCAGGACGGCCAGAAATTCGTCATCGTCTACAACGGCGAGCTGTACAACGCGCCGGAGCTGAAGCGCGAGCTGGAGGGCCGCGGACGCCGCTTCACGACGACCTGCGATACGGAAGTGCTGCTCACCGCTTATATGGAATGGGGACCGGCTGCCGTCGAGAAATTCAACGGCATCTTTGCCTTCGCCATCTGGGACGATCAGGAGCAGAAGCTGTTTCTCGCGCGCGACCGCGTCGGCGTGAAGCCGCTGTTCGTCAGCCATGCGGGCGGACAGTTCGTCTTCGGCTCGGAGCCGAAGGCGCTGCTCGCCCATCCCGCCGTCTCGTCCGATGTCGGCGCCCAGGGCATCGCCGAGCTGTTCATCGTCGGCCCGGCCCGTACGCCCGGCGTCGGCGTGTACAAGGACCTGACCGAGCTGCTGCCCGGCAAATGCATGACCGTCGACCGCGGCGGCGCGCGCGTGCACACGTACTGGGAGCTGCGCAGCCGGGAGCATGAGCACGGCGTCGAGGAGACGGCCGCCCATGTCGGCGAGCTGCTGCGCGACACGGTCGAGCGCCAGCTCGCCTCCGACGTGCCGGTCGGCACGCTGCTCTCCGGCGGCCTCGATTCCAGCGCCCTGACCGCGCTGGCGGTCGACTTCTACGGCCGCAGCGGAGCCGGCTCGCTCGATACGTTCTCGGTCGACTATGTCGACAACGACAAGTTTTTCAAGTCGCATGCGTTCCAGCCGAACGCGGACGCGCCGTGGATCGAAAAGATGGTGAGCCGTCTCGGCACGGCGCATCACGACATCAAGTTCGATACGCCCGAGCTCGTGGCCGCGCTCGACGACGCGCTGACGGCGCGCGACCTGCCGGGCATGGCCGATGTCGACGCCTCGCTGCTGCTGTTTTGCCGGGAGATCAAGAAGGGCGTCACCGTCGCGATCTCGGGCGAGGCGGCCGACGAGGTTTTCGGCGGCTATCCTTGGTTCCATCGCGAGGAGTCGCTCAACGCCGGCACGTTCCCGTGGGCGCTCGCCTCGCCGATGCGGGCGGAGCTGCTGTCGCCGGAGATGCAGGAATGGACGCGGCCGCTCGAGTACATCGGCGACCGCTACAGCGAGGCCGTCGCCGCCGTGCCGCATCTGAGCGGAGAGAACGAGCTGCAGCGCAAGATGCGCACGATGAGCTATCTCAACATCACGCGCTTCATGCCGACGCTGCTTGACCGCAAGGACCGGATGAGCATGGCGGCCGGGCTCGAGGTGCGGGTGCCTTTCTGCGATCATCGGCTGATCGAGTACGTCTTCAACATCCCGTGGGCGATCAAGACCGCAGGGGATCGCGAGAAGGGCATCCTGCGCCAGTCGCTGCGCGGCGCGCTGCCGGACGACGTGCTGTTCCGCAAGAAGAGCCCGTATCCGAAGACGCATAACCCGAACTATTTGAACGCCGTCCGCTCCAAGCTGATGGAGGTGCTGGACGATCCGTCCTCGCCGATCCTGCCGCTCATCAACGCCAAGAAGGTGCGCGAGATCGCCGAGTCCGACGCCGCCAGCTCCAATATCCCGTGGTTCGGCCAGCTGATGAGCGGACCGCAGCTGTTCGCCTACCTGTACCAGGTCAACCGCTGGCTGACGCAGTACGGCGTGCGGGTCGTCTGACCGGCAAAGGCTTCGGGAATGGCAGCGATGGCGGATCCGGTCGCGATGACCGGTTCGAGGCCGAAGTCCGCTTCGCGGGGCAGGATCGAGACCGGTAGCCGCTTCACGGAGCGGGGATCGAGACCGGCAGACGCTTCGCGGAACGGGGATCGTAACCGGCAGACGCTTCGCGGAAAGGGGATCGTAACCGGCAGACGCTTCGCGGACGGTGACTCGTTCCGATCTCCCTGGAGCCCAGATTCCTTTGATTCTATTCTTCCGAAACGGAAGGAATCCGGCCTCCAAGGGAACCGCTGACGCTTCTCCACGAGCCCCCCTCCGCTTCGCTCCCCCGGTTTCTCATCCCCGCCGCTTCGCTCGCCATCTGCAACTCGATTTCGCGGCTGACCGATCGTTCCCCGATTGGTCAGCTGCTCTTTTTTGCGCAGCTTGTCCGGAAGAACCTCCTCACACCCAACCAAGTCGATTCCTTTGACTTGCGGAACCAACTTCGCTCCCCTCCGACCGCCTCCCAACAGGTTTTTTTCCGCACAGCTCCCGACGGTTCGGCACCCGCTTGCCCGAGTTACTCGGGTTTTCCGCGCAGCTCCACCATTCGGGCCACGTTTGAACCGAGCTGCTCGGTTTTTCCGCGTAACTCCCCTGTTCGGGCCACGTTTGAACCGAGTTACTCGGGTTTTCCGCGTAACTCCCCCGTCCGGGCAC
>NZ_AULW01000015.1 GCF_000422485.1 Paenibacillus pasadenensis DSM 19293 | reverse complement strand
CAGGGCACTCAAAGTGCCTTGAATTCAAAAAAAGGCGAAGCCGAGAGCATGCTCTCGGCTTCGCCTTATTGGCTATTTGAGCGGCAACCCGCGTCGGCGACGGCATCCTTACGTTGCCGCGTCAGCCCGCATCACGCGCTGGCCGGGCCGGTTTCCGCCGCGTCGTCCGGTTCAGCTCAGCTCTTACTTCAGCAGCCACAGAGCCGGCACGTTCGGCGGCTCCCAGCCTTGCAGCGATGTGTGCGGCTGGCGGCAGGAGTACGTCTTGCCGCCGTACGTGACGAGGTCGCCGGTCTTGTAGCTGACGCCGGCCGCCCACGCCTGGGCGCCGGAAGCGGCGTCCGTCGTCACGGTCAGCGAGGCGGCGGCGGACAGGTTGCCGGCGGCGTCCTTGGCTTTGACCGCAAACGTGTAGGCGGTCGACGGCGACAAGCCCGTGACGGCGAGCCTCGTCGCAGCCGTTTCCACCGACGTCGATCCATAGGTCACGACATAGCCCGTAACGCCGACGTTGTCGGTCGAAGCGCTCCAGCCGAGCGTGACGCTTGAAGCCGTCTTGGCGGTCGCGGCGAGCGAGCCCGGAGCGGTCGGCGGCGTCGTATCGGCGGAAGGCGCGCTCGTCGTGACGGAGAGCGGAACGCTGGCGGCGGACAGGTTGCCGGCGGCGTCCTTCGCCTTGACCGTGAACGTGTAGGCGGTATTGGCCGTGAGGCCGGCGACGGTCGCCGACGTGCCGGACGTCTGCAGCGAGCTGCCGCCATAATAGACGACATACCCCGTTACGCCGCGGTTGTCGGTCGATGCGCCCCAGGAGAGCGACACGCTCGAAGCCGTTTTGGCGGTCGAGACGACGTTCGCCGGAGCGGTCGGCGGCTGCGTGTCCGGCGCGCTCGGCGCGATGGCGTTCAGGTAGGCGCGATGCTGCCTGGAAAATTCGAAGCCGTTGAATTTATCCCAGTTGACCGACCAGGTCATGAGGCCGCCGAAGCTCGGATAGCCGGTCGAGCTGCCGCGCGTCTTGTACGTGCTCAGCTGCTGGCCCTTGATGAGCGCGTCGAGCGCCTTCTGCACCTCCGCGACGGAGGTGAAGCCGCCGCCCGCGTTGCCGTTCGCCGGCAGGCCGAGCAGAACCTGCTCCTGACGCAGCGGCGGGAAGAAGCTGGCGGCGTTTTTGGCCACGGGGAAGCCGGTCAGCAGCATGTCGGCCATGGCGACGTGGAAGTCGGCATTGCCCATCGTATGATACTGGTCGTCCAGGCCGGTGATCGGGCCGGAGTTGTAGTTCTGCACCTGCAGCCAGTCGAGGATGTCGCGGGTCGCGTGGATGACCGGCAGGTAGGCGCCGGCGCGGCTGTCGCAGCTGATGCAGCTGCCGCCGTAGAACGAATAGCCGAGCTGGACGAAAAACGTCTCCGGAGCCATCGTCAGCACGAACTTGTCGCTGCCGTAACGGGCGTCGATCGTCTTGAGCGCGCTGATCAGGTTGACGATGACCGGCGTGGTCGGGTTCTTGAAGTCGGAGTCGCCGGCGTTCAGGTAGAGCGAATGGCCTTCGAAATCGACATCGAGGCCATCGAAGCCGTACTTGTCGATGATGCCGGAGACGCTGCTGACGAACGCGTCGCGGGCGGCTGTCGAAGCGAGCTGCACCTGTCCGTTCGCGCCGCCGATCGAGATGAGCACCTTTTTGCCTTGGCTTTTCAAATAAGCGACGTCGGCCTTGAAATCCGCTTCCGTATAATTGTAGGGAGCGAAGCCGATGTTGCCGGTCGAGCTGCCGCCGACGGGCTCGGCGAAGCTGACGTTCACCACGTCGAAGTCGGGCGAGACGTCGCGCAGCCGGATGAACCCGGAGCCGTTGTCGAAATTGTGCCAGTAGCCGACGATCTTGTAGCCGCCGGCCGGAGCGGCCTCGGCGGCTTTTGGCGCGGACAGGGCGGCGGCGCTCAGGCCGGCCGCGAGCGCGAGGGACAGGCAGGCGGCCGCGAGGCGGCGCGGCAGCTTGAACCGGGTTGGGGTCAAATGATTTTCCTCCTTCGGATAGGGAAATGAGTTCCCTTCCATTATCCGGCGGTCCAGGAGGGCCGGTAAGGGGAAAATCAAGCGGACGGAGGGACAAATTCCGCCGGTCGCCCGCCCGCAAGCGGCCGGTGACAAGCGTTTCGCAGCCAGAGCGGACCTCTGGCCCGGAGCCTCCCGCCGCGGCTTTGGCCAGCGCTTTCATCGCGCGCCGCGGTTGTGGTACGATAGGAAGGCCATTTTGGCGGCGACTCGCCGCAAGCAACAGGAGGAGCGGACCACGATGAGAGTGATCGCGGGCGAAGCGAAAGGGCGCGCGCTCAAGGCTGTGCCCGGCATGAATACGAGGCCGACGACCGACAAGGTCAAGGAAGCGATCTTCAGCATGATCGGTCCTTACTTCGACGGCGGCTGGGCGCTCGATCTGTTCGCCGGCACGGGAGGCCTCGGCATCGAGGCGCTGAGCCGGGGGATGGACAAGGCGGTGTTCGTCGACATGGACCGCGCGAGCGTGGCGGTCGTGCGCGCGAACGTCGCGGCGGCCGGCATGGCCGCGCGGGCGGAGATCTATACCAATGAAGCGGGACGTGCCGTCAAGGCGCTGCAGAAGCGGGGACAGCGGTTTTCGGCCGTTTTTCTCGATCCGCCCTACCGGCTGACGCATATGGACGAGCTGATCGCCGAGCTCCAGGAACGGGAGCTGCTGGCGGACGATGCGGTCATCGTCGTGGAGCATGACGCTTCCCTCGCCTATCCGGAGCGGATCGGCGCATGGGAGCGGAGCAAGCGCGCGGAGTACGGCGAGACGGCGGTCACGGTGTACCGCCGTCGCGAAGACGGGAATACGGAGGCTGCAGATGGACAAGAAGGATAGGCATCTAGAAGGAACGGCCGGCGCGGAGGCGGAGACCGCTGCGGGCACGGCGGGAAAGGGGCGCATCGCGGTCTATCCGGGCAGCTTCGATCCGGTCACCTGCGGCCACCTGGACATCATCCAGCGGGCGGCCCGGCAGTTCGACACGGTCATCGTCGCCGTGCTCAACAATACGAGCAAGAACCCGCTGTTCTCCGTGGAGGAAAGGAAGCGGCTGCTCGTCGAAATTACGAAGGACATCCCCAACGTGGAGGTCGACAGCTTCCGCGATCTGACCGTTCGGTTCATGCGCTCGCGCGGCGCGAGCACGATCGTGCGCGGCATCCGAACGGTGACGGACTTCGAGTACGAGCTGCAGCTCGCCTCGATGAACCATCGGCTCGACGAGGAGATCGAGACGATCTTCATGATGACCAATCCGAAATATTCCTACTTGAGCTCCAGCATGGTCAAAGAAATCGCCCGGTTCCAAGGCAGCGTCAAGGACCTGGTGCCGCCGGCGGTCGAAAGGGAGCTGCTGCTCAAATATCCGGACCGGCCTGAGTAAGGCCGGTTTTTGTTCGTGCCGGGGAAGCTTGCGCGCGTCAAAACGGGCAGGTGGAACGAACGAGACGCCACGTCGTCGAGCCGCCGCATCGCCCGGGCCGCTCCGGCGCTCACGCCTCGGTGCGGGCGGAGCGCCGCAGGCGCAGAGCCAGCGCGGCAGCGGCCGACAGCAGCAGCAGCGCCGAGACGAGCGCTGCGGCGAGCGGCAGCTGCAGCAGCAGCGCTCCGCGCAGCACGCCGCTCCAGGCGCCGGGCTCCTGGAGCAGCCGCTGGGCGCCGGCCGCCCAGCCCGTGGGCGGCGCCCCGTCCGCGCCGGCAAAGGCGGGAGCGGCCGAGCCGGCCAGCGACGACAGCGGCCGCCACAGCAGCAGCGCGAGCCCGCCGGAATAAGCGGCGGCGAGCAGGCGCGAGCCGGCGAGCGGCAGCAGGCGCAGGCCGCTGTCGCTCGCCGCTCCGCCCGCCTGCAGCAGGGCGCACAGCCCGCCCCAGCCGAGCGCGGCGGCGAGCGCGGCCGCCTGCAGCAGCGAGGCGGGCTCCGGCGCATGCCAGCTGGCCAGCGCCGCCGCGCCAAGATGCGCCTCGGCGGCGGCGGTCAGTCCAGGGCCGGCGATGGCGGCAGGCAGCAGGGGCTGCAGCAGGCGCAGCAGCACGGAGGCGAGGATGATCAGTCCGCCGGCCGCCATGAGCTGCTGGACGGCGCCGTTCACGCCGTCGCCGAGCGCTTTGCCGAAGCTGCGGCCGTCGCGCGCGCGGCCTTCCTCGACCGCTTGCAGGGCGCGGGCCGCGAGGCTGGCGCGGGTCGCTGCCGGGCGCATCGCGACTGGCGCGGGCGGGCCTTCAGCTGCCGGCGCCCCTTCGCGGTCGGAGCCGGACGCGTCCCGCGATCCGGCGCCTGTCAAGCCGCTCGGCTCGGCGGCTGCGGCCGACGCGCTCGCGCCGTCCGCGCTTGTCGTCTTCGTCTCCGCGGCCGAGAGCGGCGCGAGTCGGCTCATCGTCCAGGCGGCGAGCAGCGAGCCGGCCCAGAGCAGCGGCAGCAGCAGCAGCCCGAACAGCGGCTGATGGAGGAAGCCCGCGCCGAGCACGACGATGACGAACAGCGGGTTGGGCGAATGGACGAGCGCCAGCAGTCGCTGTCCTTGCGCGGGAGTGAGGCGTTGCGAGCGGACGAGCCGCGCCGCCGCGCTCGAGCCGGCCGGATAGCCGCTCGTCCAGCCTTGGACGAGCGCCCAGCCGGCCGAGCCGGGCAGGCGGAGCTGCCGCATGAGCGGCGCCAGCAGCACGCCGAGGCCGTCGACGAGGCCGAAGGCGAGCATGAGCTCGGCGAGCACGAGAAAGGGAAGCACGGCAGGGAAGACGAAATTCCACCACAGCGACAGTCCGGACAGCGACGCCTGGAACGCCTCGGACGTGCCGCCGACGATGGCGGCGACGACGAGGATGGCGGCGCAGGCGGTCAAGAGGGTACGGAGCATGGATCGGTCCTCCTTCGATCTGGGACGGGCAGGCTCCTGTATGTATACGCATCGGCGGACGGGCTTAGAAGAACGGGGAGAGCGGAGGGGGAGGCATGCGGGAAAAAAGGACGGGCCTTGCGCCGCGGGCGTCGATCCGCTGCTGGCTGCCCGCGCTGGCGCTGGCCGGATTCGTCGCGGCGGCGGCGCTGCCGCGGCCGTATTACGTGCAGACGGCTGGATTCGCGCGGAATGCCGCGCCGCTGATCCAGGTCGGAGCGGCCATGGAGGGGCGCGAGGCCGAAGCTGCTGCCGCCGCGACGGGTCCGGCTTGGCTGTATACGGCGGTCAAGCTGGAGCGGGCGAGCTTGCTGGAGGCGGCGTACGCCGAGCTGATGGGGCGCGGAGACGCGCTGAGCGTGCGTTCGGTGCTCGGCGGGGCGTCGGAGGAGGCTTACCGGATACGGATGGAGGAAGCGATGCGGCAAGCGCTGCTCTTGGCGGCGAGAGCGGCGGCCGACGAGGCGAAGCGGGAGGTGGTCGAGGCGGAGGGTGAGGCCGGGACGTCGGAGCGAGAGGCGGAAAAAGCCGGCTCCCAGCCGTCCGGCCTGCGGCTCGCGGACGGAGGCCGGGAGCCGCTATGGCTCGGCGCGGCCGCAGCGGGCGGACCGTCCGCCGGGCTGATGGCGGCGCTGTCGCTGTACGATCGGCTGACGCCCGATGCGGAGCTGCTCGGCGGCCGCCGCATCGCGGGCACCGGCACGATCGACGCCGCCGGCCGCATCGGAGCGGTCGGCGGCGTCGCCCGCAAGGCCCAGGCGGCCGCGGAAGCGGGAGCCGGCCTGTTCGTCGCGCCGAAGGCGGAGGCGGGCGAGGCGGAAAAAGCGGCGCGGCGCGCCGGCGGGCGGATGCGCGTCGTCGGCGCGGACACGCTCGCCGAGGCGGTCGCCCTGCTGCAGCCGCGGCCGTAGGGAACGCCGGCTGTTTCCGGTCCGCTCGCGGCAGGCAGCAGCCGGACGGCGATCAGCGGACGATCCGGAGCCGCCGCTGAATCCCGCCGCCGCGGCCGGACGGCTGGGAAGGCAGCCGGCGCATGGCCGCGGCGAATCTTCGAGCGCCAGCGGCTGCAGGCGGATCGGCTGCGGATCTTCGAGCGCCAGCGGCTACGGGCGGATCGGCTGCGGATCTTCGAGCGCCAGCGGCTACAGGCGGATCGGCGGCTCGTAATAGTCGCGCAGCAGCCGCCTCGGGTCGCGGCTGCCGCCGCCTGCGGCATGCACCGCCGTGCCGCGGACGTCCAGCTCCAGCAGCGGCAGCCCGTCCGCCCGCGCGGCGCTGGTCAGCACAGGCGCCGACGCCTCGCGCCGCATGCGCGCGAGCAGCTGCTGGCCGCGCGGCGTGAAGCCGAGCACGCGGATGTAGCCGGGGCCGGCCGCCAGGCGCTCGCGGCCGAGCTCCGCGGCGCGCAGGTTCAGCAGCACGCCGAGCAGCGCGCGCTGCAGCCGCGTGCGCGTATAGCGCTTCGTCTTGACGGCGGCGAGCAGCGGCTCGAAGCCGAGCTCCGGCAGCGCCGCGAGCTGGGCGGCGATCCGCCGCTCCAGTCCTTCGCCGAAGCCGAGCGTGCCTGCGAGCGAGGCGGGCGGCTCGACGAGCAGCCGGTGCAGCAGCTGCGGAAAGTAGTCGTCCCAGCGGCGCGGCGCCTCGCCGGCGGCGAGCTGCTCCTCCACGACGCGCAGCGTGGACGCCGGCACGTAGCGCGCGATGCCGGCCGCGCCGCCGCCCTGCTCCAGCATGCGGCGGATCGCGGTCGCGCTGGCGATCGAGCCGCTGCCGGCCTCGTCATGGTAGCCGGCCCCTTCGCGGCGGATCGTAAGCGGCTCCATGCGGCCGCCGAGCCGCTCGAGCGCAAGCAGATAATGCAGGCCGAGCGTCATGTTCGGCTGCGCGAGCTGCTCCGCCGCGAGCGGCGGGAACTCCGCGCCGCCGTCCCGGCGCAGCAGTTCGGCGGCCGCGGCGGAGTACGCGGACGGATACGGGAGCCCTCGCTCCAGGCCGGACGCCAGCGCCGCGCGAAACGATTCCGGCTCCTCCGCGAGCAAGCGGGCGGCAGCGCGCAGCGGCGCCAGCTCGCCGGTCTCGCTGCCGAAGCAGAACGCGTCGACGACGCCTGTCGCCTCGAGCGTCCAGACGGCGCCGTAGGCGAACCATTCGGCCGGCTGCACGGCATAGGCGAGCGGCAGCTCGAGCACGAGGTCGATGCCGCCTTCGAGGGCGGTGCGGGTCCGGGCCCACTTGTCCATGAGCGCGGGCTCGCCGCGCTGCAGGAAGCTGCCGCTCATGACGGCGACGGACGCTTCGGCGCCGGCGGCTTCCTTCGATTTTTGAAGATGATAGGCATGGCCATGGTGAAACGGGTTATACTCGACGATAAGGCCTACGGTCCGCATCCTTGCACCTCGCTTCGGTCAGCGTTTTCATCCCTACTATAGCACGGGCGGAACGAAGCGGTGAATGACAAGGAGATTTGGTTGACAAAAGGCTTCCAAGCTCGATATAATAAATTTTGTTTGTTTGGAGTGATCTTATGGAATTTCGTGTCATGGAAGTCGTGTCCAAAGGACAGGAGCCCAGCTTCCGCGAGAAGCTGGATGTAACCGAGCTGCTGCAGGATCGCAAGGACGTCGTTGCGGCCAAGCCTATGTCCGTGGAGCTTGACGTCGGGCCCTACGAGGGCACGGCGCAGGTGACCGGAGAGCTTCGCGCCGATCTGACGATGGTCTGCTCGCGCTGCCTGGAGCCGGTGGAGGAGCATCTGAGCATTCCGATCGAGGAGCGTTTCGCGCTCGCCTCGATGGTGAAGGATCCGGAGGCGGACGAGGACCTCATCCTCGTCGCAGAGGACAAGGTCGACCTTCAGCCTTACGTGGAGGGCACCCTGCTCATCTACCTGCCGATGGCGCCGCTCTGCAGCGACGACTGCAAGGGGCTTTGCCCGGATTGCGGAACCAACCTGAACGAGCAATCATGCGGCTGTTCCAGGGATGTCATCGATCCCCGGTTCGAGGCGCTTAAAAAGCTGCTGGAGTAGAAGCGGCTCATGATTGAGGCAACGCCGATCTTTGAAGGAGGTGTTAGACAATGGCAGTACCACAACGCAGAACGTCCAAGACCCGCCGCGACAAACGCCGCACGCACTTCAAGCTGACTGTGCCGGGCATGGTGAAGTGCGAGCAGTGCGGAGAGCTCAAGCTGGCTCACCATGTTTGCAAAGTTTGCGGATACTACAAAACCAAAGAGGTTATTTCCCAATAGTCCTCTTCCGTCCCTTCGGGGGAACCGAAGCGCCCGCCATTCCGGCGGGCGTTTTTTTTGGGTTTGCGGGCCGGGGGCAATTCTACTATACTGAATTGGTACCAGGTGTTAAACTTCGGAATCGTGCATAGGTTAAGGTTAAAGGTGGTGCAGGTCATCGAACGCCTTCCGAAAAAGCAGCGGCATCAGCAGCTACTGAAGCATATGGAGGACAATCCCTTCATGACGGACCGCGAGCTGACCCGCCTGCTCAAAGTAAGCATCCAGACGGTCCGCCTGGATCGGATGGAGCTCGGCATACCCGAGCTTCGCGAGCGGCTCAAGCTGATGGCGGAGCGCTCGTACGATCCGATCCGCTCGCTGCAGGCCGACGAGGTGATCGGCGAGATCGTCGATCTGCAGCTTGACCGCAGCGGCATCTCGATTTTCGAGATCGGGGAGGAGCATGCCTTCTCCCGCAGCGGCATCGCGCGGGGACATCATCTGTTCGCGCAGGCGAACTCGCTTGCCGTCGCCGTCATCAACGACGAGGTCGCGCTGACCGCGACGGCGGACATCCGCTTCCTGCGGCCGGTCCGCCTCGGAGAGAAGTGCATCGCCAAGGCGTACGTGCGCCGGGCCGGGCAGCGCAGCAAGGCCAAGGTCGAGGTGTTTTCCTACGTCGGGGACGAGCTGGTGTTCGAAGGCCAGTTCATGATCCACCGTTCCGGCGGCGAAGCGGCAAGCATAGAAGGAGGAGACGAGCATTGAAGATCGCGATTGACGCGATGGGCGGAGACCGCGCGCCTGCGGAGATCGTCAAGGGGGCGCTGGCGGCGGCCCGCGAATGGCCCGACACGCAGCTCGTGCTGGTCGGCGCCCCCGAGGCGATCGAAGCGCATCTGGACGGCGCTCCGCCGTCCAATCTGACGATCCATCCCGCCAGCGAGAAGATCGAGGCGGACGACGAGCCGGTGCGCGCCGTGCGCCGCAAGAAGGACGCCTCGATGGTCGTGGCCGGACGGCTCGTCCGCGAAGGCGCGGCGGACGCGATGCTGTCCGCAGGCAATACCGGCGCGCTCATGACGGCCGGCCTGCTCGTCGTCGGCCGCATGGACGGCATCGAGCGCCCGGCGCTCGCGCCGGTGCTGCCGACGCTCGACAACGTCGGCGTGCTGGCGCTCGACCTTGGCGCCAACATGGACGCCAAGCCGGAGCATCTCGCGCAGTACGCGGTCATGGGCAGCATCTACCGCGAGAAGGTGCACGGCATCGCGCGTCCGCGCGTCGGCCTGCTCAACGTCGGCACCGAGCCGGGCAAAGGCAGCGAGCTGACGAAGGCGGCGTTCGAGCTGCTGGAGAAGGCTCCGATCGAATTTGTCGGCAACGTCGAGTCGCGCGACGTCATGCAGCGCAATTGCGACGTGCTCGTATGCGACGGCTTCGCCGGCAACATTTTGCTCAAGACGATGGAGGGCACGGCCGGAGCGATCATGAAGGAGCTGAAGTCCGCCTTCACGAGCAGCCTGCTGACCAAGCTGGCCGCCGCCGTGCTCATGCCCGGGCTCAAAGGGCTGAAGAGCAAGATGGACTACGCCCAGTACGGCGGAGCGCCGCTGCTCGGGCTGAACGGACTCGTCGTCAAATGCCACGGCTCCTCGGATGCCGAGTCGGTCAAAAACGCCGTCCGCCAGGCGCGGATCGCGCTGCAGGCCCGGCTCATCCCGACGGTGGCCGCAGAGATAAAAGGAAAAGAGGTCCTGTCATGAAGTCCATATCGGTCGGCATCATCGGCACCGGCAAGTACGTCCCCGAGAAGGTTCTTACGAACCAAGACCTGGAGCGGATGGTCGAGACGAACGACGAATGGATCGTCACCCGTACCGGCATCCGCGAGCGGCGCATCGCCGCCGAAGGGCAGGCGACGTCCGACCTCGCCTTCGAGGCGAGCTTGAAGGCGCTCGAGAGCGCCGGCATCACGGCCGAGCAGCTCGATCTGATCATCGTCGCGACGATCACGCCCGATATGTTCTTCCCATCCACGGCGAGCCTGCTGCAGGATCGGCTCGGCGCCTCCCGCGCCGCGGCATTCGACCTGTCGGCGGCTTGCTCGGGCTTCATTTACGGCCTGGCGACGGCGTCGAGCATGATCCAGGCAGGCCTGTACAAGCATGTGCTGCTCGTCGGCGCGGAATGCCTCTCGCGCATCACCGACTACACGGATCGCAACACCTGCATCCTGTTCGGCGACGGCGCGGGCGCGGTCGTGCTCGGCGAGGTGCCGGAGGGACGGGGCTTCCAGTCGTTCGAGCTCGGCTCCGACGGCAGCGGCGGCCAGCTGCTCAAGATTCCGGGCGGCGGCTCGCGCCTGCCGTCGACGGCGGACAGCGTCGAGGCCAAGCAGCATTACCTCAAGATGGCCGGCAACGACGTGTTCAAGTTCGCGGTGCGCGTCATGGGCGCCTCGGCGGAGCAGGCGCTGTCCAAGGCCGGCTTCGGCAAAGGCGACATCGACCTGCTCATCCCGCATCAGGCGAACATCCGCATCATCCAGTCCGCTCTGAACCGGCTGGAGCTGCCGGAGGACAAGGCGATGGTCAATCTCGACCGCTACGGCAACGTATCGGCCGCCTCGATCCCGCTGGCGCTCGCCGAAGCCGTCGAGCAGGGCAAGGTGAGCGAAGGCGACAAGCTGCTGCTCGTCGGCTTCGGCGGCGGCCTCACCTGGGGGGCATCCGTCCTCGTCTGGTGACAGGACTCGGCGTCCTCCGAACGGGAGGACGCCGCCGCCTCGGGCGGCAACAACCGACAAGCTACGAAAGGCGGCTTTCAGCATGGGCAAAATCGCATTTGTATTTCCGGGCCAGGGCGCCCAGGCGGTCGGCATGGGCAAGGACCTGTACGACGCCAGCCCGGCGGCGCGCGCCGTATTCGAGGAAGCGGACGCCGCGCTCGGCTTCGCGCTGAGCGAGCTGATCTTCCAAGGTCCGGATGAAGCGCTCAAGCAGACGGCCAACACGCAGCCGGCGCTGCTGACGGTGAGCGCGGCCTTCCTCGAGGCGTTCCGCGAGACGGGCATCAAGCCGGATTACGTCGCAGGCCACAGCCTCGGCGAGTACAGCGCGCTGACGGCGGCGGGAGCGCTCGGCTTCGCCGACGCCGTGCGCACGGTGCGCCGCCGCGGCGAGTTCATGGAGCAGGCGGTGCCGGGCGGGCAAGGCGCGATGAGCGCCGTGCTCGGCGCCGAGCGCGAGGCGCTTGCCGCGCTTTGCGCCTCGATCGCGGCCGAGGGCCATCCCGTCGAGCTGGCCAACGTCAACTGCCCGGGGCAGATCGTCATCTCCGGCAGCGCCGAGGGCGTCGCCCGGGCGGGCGAGCGCATCAAGGAAGCGGGCGCGAAGCGCGCGATTCCGCTCGAGGTGAGCGGGCCGTTCCACTCCTCGCTCATGAAGCCGGCGGCGGACAAGCTGGCCGCCGTGCTGAGCGAGGTCGCGATCCGGGACGCGTCGGTGCCGGTCGTCGCCAACGTGACGGCGGCTCCGGCGACGGCCGCGGAGGAGATCCGCCGCCTGCTCGTGGAGCAGGTGTACTCGCCGGTGCTGTGGGAGGACACGGTGCGCCGCCTGATCGACGAAGGCGTCGATACGTTCGTGGAGCTCGGCTCGGGCTCCGTCCTCGCCGGCCTCATCAAAAAGACGGACCGCGGCGTGCGCGTGCTGTCCGTCAACAGCGTGGAGTCGCTGCAGGCGGCAGCCGCCGAGCTGAACAACGAAGCATAGGGAGGAACCGGATATGTTTGCAGATCTGACGGGCAAGACGGCTCTCGTGACGGGCGCCTCGCGCGGCATCGGCCGCGCGATCGCCGTCGCGCTCGCCGAGGCGGGCGCCGACGTGGCGGTGAACTACGCCGGCAGCGAGGCCGCTGCCGCCGAGACGGCGGCAGCGGTAGAAGCGCTCGGCCGCAAGGCGCTCGTGCTCAAGGGCGACGTCGGCAAGGCCGCCGATTTCGACGGCCTCGTCAAAAGCGTGCTCGACGCCTGGGGCAGGATCGACATCCTCGTCAACAACGCCGGCATCACGCGCGACAATCTGATCATGCGGATGAAGGAAGAGGAGTTCGACCAGGTCATCGAGACGAACCTGAAGGGCGTGTTCAACGGCATCAAGGCCGTCAGCCGTCCGATGATGAAGCAGCGCTCCGGCCGCATCATCAATATCTCCTCGGTCGTCGGCGCGCTCGGCAATCCGGGCCAGGCCAACTATGTCGCGGCCAAGGCCGGCGTCATCGGCCTCACCAAGTCGTCGGCGCGGGAGCTCAGCTCGCGCGGCATCACCGTCAACTGCGTCGCGCCCGGCTTCATCGAGACGGACATGACGGACAAGCTGCCTGCGGAGGCCCGCGAGTCGATGCTCGGCGGCATTCCGCTCGCCCGTCTCGGCCGGCCGGAGGACATCGCCGCCGCGGTGCGCTTCCTGGCGTCCGATGCGGCCGCCTACATGACCGGACAGACGGTGCATGTGGACGGCGGCATGTACATGTAATGGACGCGGCGCGGCCATCCTATAGCGGCCGCCTGCTTTCGTTCCGTCTCCGAGGAACCGTTTGCGTATGGCATTTTGAATAGGATTCTCGTATAATACGATGGAGGAGGTGAACCGGATGTCCGAAGTAGTGGATCGCGTCAAACGCATCGTAGTCGATCGCCTTGGCGTTGACGAAGCGGAAGTGACCCTCGAAGCTTCCTTCAAGGATGACCTCGGCGCTGACTCGCTAGATGTAGTCGAGCTGGTCATGGAGCTTGAGGATGAATTCGACCTGGAGATCTCTGATGAAGATGCAGAGAAGATTACAACGGTGGGAGAAGTAGTCAATTACATACAATCTCATACGTAATTGTCCAAGCAGAGTCCCGTTTCACGACGGGACTTCTCTCTTACGCCAGGCGGTTTTCCGCATGTCCCATCCCGCCGGATTCATTCCGCTTCATCCGCATGCGCGCTGCGCATCGAACTGACCACGAAGATCTTTTCCTGCCTCCAGCAGGCGGGGAATTCCATACACCGCATGACAAGACGCTTCAAGACGGTCCGGCATCCGGCCGTCCAACCTGCCGTTTCCCGAGGTGAACCTTTTACCAATGACAAATAGAGTCGTAGTAACCGGCCTGGGCGTGCTGACAAGCCTGGGCGACAGCAAGGACCAGTTCTGGGGCAGCCTGCTCGAGGGCAGATCGGGCGTCTCGACCATCGAGTCGTTCGACGCGAGCGAGTATACGACCCGCATCGCGGCCGAGATCAAGGGCTTCGAGCCCGAGGCCTACGGCCTGGACAAAAAGGAAGCCCGCCGCATGGACCGCTTCGTGCAGCTGGCCGTCGTCGCCAGCCTGAAGGCGGTCGAGGACGCGGGCCTGCGCATCGGCGAGAACTCCGACGCGGAGCGCACCGGCGTTATGGTCGGCTCCGGCATCGGCGGCCTCGGCACCTGGGAGGACCAGCACAGCGTCCTGCTCGAAAAGGGGCCGAAGCGCGTCAGCCCGTTCTTCATCCCGATGATGATCGCCAACATGGCCTCCGGCCAGGTGTCGATGGCGACCGGCGCGAAAGGCCCGAACACGACCGTCGTGACGGCCTGCGCGACCGGCACGCATACGATCGGCGACTCGTTCAAGATGATCCAGCGCGGCGACGCCGACGTCATGATCTGCGGCGGCGCCGAGTCGACGATCCGCCCGATGGCGATGGCCGGCTTCTGCAGCATGCGCGCGATGAGCGTGCGCAACGACGAGCCGCATAAGGCGAGCCGTCCGTTCGACGTCGACCGCGACGGCTTCGTCATGGGCGAGGGAGCCGGCGTGCTCATTCTCGAGTCGCTCGAGCATGCGCAGGCGCGCGGCGCCCATATCTATGCCGAGGTGATCGGCTACGGCATGAGCGGCGACGCCCACCACATGACGGAGCCGGACCCGGACGGAGCGACGCGCTGCATGCGCATGGCGATCCGCGACGCCGGCATCGAGCCGGAGGCGGTGGACTATATCAACGCGCACGGCACGTCGACTCCGGTCGGCGACAAGTCGGAGACGACGGCGATCAAGAACACGTTCGGCGACCATGCGTACAAGCTGGCCGTCAGCTCGACCAAGTCGATGACGGGCCATCTGCTCGGCGCGGCCGGCGGAGTCGAAGCCGTCATCCTGGCGATGACGCTCGAAAACGGCGTCATCGCGCCGACGATCAATCTCGACAACCAGGATCCGGAGCTGGATCTCGATTACGTGCCGAACGAGCCCCGCAAGGCGGACGTGCGGGTGGCGCTGTCGAACTCGTTCGGCTTCGGCGGCCATAACGCCACAATCATCATGAAGAAGCATGAAGCGTGATCGGATTCAGGAGCTTCAGCGGCAGCTTGGCCTCACGTTCCGCAAGCCGCAGCTGCTGAGGCTCGCCTTCACGCACACCTCGTACGTCAACGAGCATCGCAGCAGCGTCTCGGAGGACAACGAGCGGCTCGAATTCCTCGGCGACGCGGTGCTCCAGCTGCTCGTCTCGGAGCATCTGTTCGCCACGCATCCCGATCGGCCGGAAGGCGAGCTGACCCGCATGCGGGCCGCCATCGTCTGCGAGCCCTCGCTCGCCCGCTTCGCGGAGCTGCTCGACTTCGGCTCCTACGTCCGCTTGGGCAAAGGAGAGGAGCAGCTCGGCGGGCGCCAGCGCCCGGCGTTGCTCGCCGATCTGTTCGAGGCGTTCATCGGAGCCCTTTATCTCGATGCGGGCGTCGATTCGGTCCGCGCCTTCCTGCGGCAGGAGATGTTCCCCAGGCTGGAGGACACGCCGGGCTTGTCCGGCAAGGACTACAAGTCCAAGCTCCAGGAACGGGCGCAGAACCTGGCGCTCGGCACGGTGGAATACCGCGTCGCTGAAGAGCGCGGGCCGGCTCATGACCGCGAGTTCGTCGTGGAGGTGCTCGTCGGGGAGCAAGTGCTCGGCGTAGGCTCCGGCCGCACCAAAAAAGAAGCCGAGCAGCGCGCCGCCGAGGAAGCTTGGGAAAAGACGCGCGAGGAAGTGTAGGAAGGACGGGCGCCTGTCGCCCGGACCGCATGGCCGAAAGCCCCGGCAGCCTGAACCGCTTCAGGTGCCGGGGCTTTTGTCCGTATGGTACAATAGCCGCAAGAGGTGACATCGACCGATGTTGTTGAAACGCATTGAGCTGTCCGGCTTCAAGTCGTTCGCCGACAAGACCGAGATGGAGTTCGTAAGGGGCATCACCGCCGTCGTCGGCCCGAACGGCAGCGGCAAAAGCAACATATCCGACGGCATCCGCTGGGTGCTCGGCGAGCAGAGCGCCAAAAGCCTGCGCGGCGGCAAGATGGAGGACATCATCTTCGCCGGCAGCGACGCGCGCAAGGCCGTCAACTTCGGGGAAGTCTCGCTTACGCTGGACAACTCCGACGGCGCGCTGTCCGTCGAGCATCACGAGGTGACGGTGACGCGGCGGGTCCATCGCAGCGGCGACAGCGAATACATGATCAACCGCCAGCCGTGCCGGCTCAAGGACATCACCGAGCTGTTCATGGATACCGGCATCGGCAAGGAGGCGTACTCCATCATCGGCCAAGGTCGGATCGAGGAGATTCTGAGCACGCGCTCGGAGGACCGCCGCGGCATTTTCGAGGAAGCGTCCGGCATCGTCAAGTACAAGTCGCGCAAGCGCGAGGCGCAGCGCAAGCTCGACGACGCCGAGGGCAATCTGCTCCGCATCCATGACCTCGTCTCCGAGCTCGAGGACCAGGTCGAGCCGCTGCGCGAGCAGTCCGAGCGCGCCTTGCTGTACAAGTCGCTCAAGGAGGAGCTCAAGCACCGCGAGATCGCGCTCTACGTGCATCAGATCGAGGGCGTGCACAAAAGCTGGAACGAGAACAATGCGCGCATGGAAGGGCTGAAGAAGGAGGAGCTGGAGCTGTCGGCGGTCGTCAGCCGCCACGACGCGTCGCTCGAGCAGGACCGGCTGCAGCTGCGCCGGCTTGAGGAGCGGCTCGAGGAGCTGCACGGGCAGATGCTCGCCTACAGCGAGGAGTTCGAAAAATGCGAAGGCCAGGGCGAGGTGCTCAAGGAGCGCCGCCGCTACCTTGCAGACAGCCGCGAGCAGCTGGCGCAGGCGCTGGAGACGGCTGCC
Source organism: Paenibacillus pasadenensis DSM 19293 (assembly GCF_000422485.1). Lineage (GTDB taxonomy): Bacteria > Bacillota > Bacilli > Paenibacillales > Paenibacillaceae > Paenibacillus_O > Paenibacillus_O pasadenensis. The sequence continues at coordinate 280,771 of NZ_AULW01000015.1, read as the reverse complement.
GCGCGCCAGGCGGAGCTCGCCGCGGAGGAGGAGCAGGCGCGGGCGAAGGCCGGCGCGCTCGAGGCGGAGCTGATCGACCTGCGCAGCCGCATGGGCAGCGAGGAGAACCGGCTGCGCGGCGTCGCCGGCGGCACGTCCATGGAGGCCGGCGAATCGCTCAAAGGCGAGCTGCTCGAGGTGCTCGGCACGATGGCGCAGCTGCGCAACGAGATCCGCTACGCGGAGCAGCAGCGCGAGGCGCTGCAGCGGCGCAAGGAGCGGCTCGGCGGCGAGGAGGGCAAGTGGCAGGAGCAGTCCGGCCGCCTGCAGAGTCGCCGCTCGGAGCTGATCGAGGCGCTCGCCGCCTCGTCGGCGGAGCTGGAGCGGATCCGCAGCAAGTACATAGAAGAGTCGCAAAGGACGCAGCAGCTGCAGAAGCGGCAGGAGGAGGCTTCGGCCGCCCTGCGGACTTGGGAGCAGCGCAAGGAGGCGCTCGTCTCCCGGCGCGATACGATGAAGGAGATGCAGGACGCGCTGGACGGCTTCATGCACGGCGTGCGCGAGGTGCTCAAGGCGGCGCGCCGCAGCTCCGGCGGCTTGTCCGGCGTGCACGGCGCGGTCGCGGAGCTCGTGCGGGTGCCGCAGCGCATCGAGGTCGCCGTCGAGACGGCGCTCGGCGGAGCGATGCAGCATGTCGTCATGGAGGACGAGCGCTCCGCGCGCGCGGCGATCTCCTTCCTCAAGCAGCGGCAGCTCGGACGGGCGACGTTCCTGCCGCTCGACGTCATCAAGAGCCGCAGCGTCCCGGAGCAGGAGAAGCGGCAGGTCGCCGCGATGGAGGGCTACGTCGGCATCGCCGCGGAGCTCGTGACCAGCGAGCCGCGCTACCTGGCGATCGTCGGCAATCTGCTCGGCAACGTGCTGCTCGCCGAGAACCTGGAGGCGGCCAACCGGATCGCCGCCCGCTGCGGCTATCGCTTCCGCGTCGTGACGCTGGAAGGCGATGTCGTCAACGCCGGCGGCTCGATGACCGGGGGCAGCCTGCAGAAAAAAGGCGCCAGCCTGCTCGGCCGCCAGCGGCAGATCGAGCAGCTCGACCACGAGTCCGCCGAGCTGCAGCGGCAGCTCGCCCGCGTGCGGGCGGAGCTGGACGATCTGCGCAAGGAAGGCTCCATCGCCGCGCAGAACCGCGACGAGCTGCGCGAGCAGTCGGAGCGGCTGAAGCTGCAGGAGCAGCAGCAGCGGGCCGAGCTGCAGCATGCGGAGAGCGAGCTGGCCGGACTGCAGGAGCAGGGAGCGGTATTCTCCGCTGACCGCTCGGGCTTTGAGGAGGAGGAGCGGCAGCTCGTCCAGGCGGCCGCCGATGCGGCCGAGCGCCTGGACGAGCTCGGCATCCGCGAGGCCGGGCTGCAGGAGGCGATCCGCATCGCCGAGGAGCGGCGCAAGGCGAGCGAGTCGGAGAAGGAGGAGCTGCAGGTGCAGCTCACCGACCTCAAGATCCACGTCGCCAAGGCGGACCAGGAGCGGCTCGCGCTGCAGGATACGCTGTCGCGACTCCGCTCGGAGAGCGCCCGCGCCCGTACCGAGGCGGCGTCGCTGGAGGCGCAGCAGCGGCAGCGCAGCGCCGAGCAGGAGGAGCTGGAGGCGGCGTCGGTCGCGCAGATCGAGGAGCTCAACCGGCTGCGCCTGCGCAAGCAGGAGACGGCCGAGCAGACCGAGCTCGCCCGCTCCGCGCGCGCGGACAAGAGCCGCGAGCTCGAGCAGATGGAAAGCGAGACGCGCGAGCAGCGCAGCGGCCTGAAGCGGGTGGAGGAGCAGCTACGGCAGACGGAGATCGCCGTAAACCGGCTCGACGTCGAGCTCGACAACCTGCTGCGCAAGCTGAGCGAGGAATACGGACTCAGCTACGAGCTGGCCAAAGCCCGCTACGCGCTCGAAGGCGATCCCGCCGAGGCGCAAGGCGCGGTGCGCGAGCTGAAGCGCCGCGTCGCCGGCCTCGGCGAGGTCAATCTCGGCGCGATCGAGGAGTATCAGCGGGTGCGCGAGCGCTTCGAGTTCCTCGACAGCCAGCGCCAGGATCTGATGGAGGCCAAGGCGACGCTGTACGAGGTCATCCGCGAGATGGAGGACGAGATGTCGAAGCGCTTCCGGCAGACGTTCGAGGAGATCCGCAGGCATTTTGTCGTCGTCTTCGCCAAGCTGTTCGGCGGCGGCCGCGCCGATCTGACGCTGGCCGATCCCGAGCGGATCCTCGATACGGGCATCGACATCCTCGCCCAGCCGCCGGGCAAGAAGCTGCAGAACCTGCAGCTGCTCTCGGGCGGCGAGCGGGCGCTGACGGCGATCGCGCTGCTGTTCGCGATCCTGCAGGTCAAGCCGGTGCCGTTCTGCGTGCTCGACGAGGTCGAGGCGGCGCTCGACGAGGCCAACGTCTCCCGCTTCGCACAGTATTTGCGCGAGTTTTCGGAGCTGACGCAGTTCATCGTCGTCACTCACCGCAAAGGAACGATGGAAGAAGCCGACGTGCTGTACGGCGTCACGATGGAGGAAGGCGGCGTGTCCAAGCTCGTCTCCGTCCGCCTCGAGGACGAGTTCGGCGGCGAGTCGGCGTCGGCTTGATAGAGGAATGAAGGGATAAGCTAGCTTCGGAGGGATAGCCATGGGCTTTTTCAAAAAGCTGAAGGAAAGCATCGCGAGCAAGACGGAATCGGTGACGAACGTCTTCAAGGAAGGACTCGCCAAGACGCGCACCGCGCTCGTCGAGCGCGTCGAGGAGCTGATCACGCGGCGCAAGAAGATCGACGAGGAGTTCTATGAGGAGCTCGAGGAGATCCTCATCAGCGCCGATGTCGGCGTCAATACGGTCATGGACCTGATCGACGACCTGCGCGCCGAGGTGAAGAAGCGGAAGATCGAGGACGCAGGGCAGCTGCAGCCGGTGCTGTCGGAGAAGCTCGTCGGGCTGCTCGGCGGCGATCAGGACAACGGACTGCGCATGGCGGAGGAGGGCATCACGGTCATCCTGTTCGTCGGCGTCAACGGCGTCGGCAAGACGACGACGATCGGCAAGCTGGCCCACCGCTTCAAGAGCGAGGGCAAGACGGTGCTGATGGCGGCGGGGGATACGTTCCGCGCAGGCGCGATCGAGCAGCTCGAGGTATGGGGGCAGCGCGTCGGCGTCGACGTCATCCGCCAGCAGTCCGGCTCCGATCCGGCGGCCGTCATGTTCGACGCGGTGCAGGCGGCCAAGCAGCGCAAGGTCGACGTGCTGCTGTGCGATACGGCGGGCCGGCTGCAGAACAAGAACAATCTGATGGAGGAGCTGAACAAGATCTTCCGCGTCATCCAGCGGGAGATTCCGGGCGCGCCGCATGAGGTGCTGCTCGTGCTCGACGCCAATACCGGCCAGAACGCGCTCAGCCAGGCGAAGCTGTTCGGCGAGAAGAGCGGCGTGACCGGGCTCGTGCTGACGAAGCTCGACAGCACGGCCAAGGGCGGCATCGTCATCGCGATCCGCCACGAGCTGAGCCTGCCGGTCAAGTTCGTCGGCCTCGGCGAGAAGATGGAAGATCTGCAGCAGTTCGACAGCGAGCAGTTCGTGCATGCTCTGTTCGCCGGCTTGATCCGCGATCAGGATGCGCAGGACGGATCCGATTCGTCCAGGTGACAAGGTTCATCCCTTGACACCTGCCGCGCCCCTGGGTTATGATAGGTCTCGCGAAGAAAAGCCTCGGATGAAGGAGCTGCTCGGATGGCGACGGAAAGCCGCGACGCGCTGGAGAAGACGACGCGGATCAACCTGCTGTTCGACCTGTACGGAGCGCTGCTCACGGACAAGCAGGTCGAGATCCTGACGTTTTACTTTCGGGAGGACTTTTCGCTCGGAGAGATCGCGGCGGAGCTCGGCGTCAGCCGGCAGGCCGTGTACGAGCATGTGAAGCGCGGCGGCCTGCTGCTGGAGGATTACGAGAGCAAGCTCGGCCTGCTCGCCCGGCTGGCGTCCGCGGGACGCCTTCTGGATGAGCTGGACGCCGCAGCGTCCGGCCTGGACGATCCGTCCGGACCCGGGGAGCGCATCCGCTCTCTGGGGCGGGAGCTGCGGGAGACGCTGCTGGACATAGACAAGCGATAGACATGAGGACGGGAGGTGGCGGCATATGGCATTTGAAGGATTGTCGAGCCGGCTGCAGAACGTGTTCGGCAAGCTGCGCGGCAAAGGCAAGGTGACCGAGGACGATCTGAACGACGCCATGCGCGAGGTCAGGCTGGCCCTGCTCGAAGCGGACGTCAACTTCAAGGTCGTCAAGGAGTTCATCGCCAAGGTCAAGGAAAAGGCGCTCGGCCAGGAGCTGCAGAAGAGCTTCACGCCGGGCATGGTCATCATCGACATCGTCAACAAAGAGCTGACGGAGCTGATGGGCGGGACGCAGAGCAAGCTGGCCAAGGCCGGCAAGCCTCCGACCGTCATCATGATGGCCGGCCTGCAAGGCGCGGGCAAGACGACGACGTCGGGCAAGCTCGCCCTCATGCTCAAGAAGTCGAGCCACAAGCCGCTGCTCGTCGCGGGCGACATCTATCGTCCTGCCGCGATCAAGCAGCTGCAGGTCGTCGGCAGCGGCATCGACGTGCCGGTATTCACGCTGGGCGACCAGACGTCGCCGGTCGAGATCGCCCGCCAAGGCGTGCAGCATGCCAAGGACAACGGCCTCGACTACGTCATCATCGATACGGCCGGACGGCTGCATATCGACGAGGCGCTCATGGAGGAGCTCAAGCAGATCCATGAAGTGACGCGGCCGGACGAGGTGCTGCTCGTCGTCGATGCGATGACCGGCCAGGAAGCGGTCAACGTCGCCCAGAGCTTCCACGACCAGCTGGCGCTGACCGGCGTCGTGCTCACCAAGCTCGACGGCGATACGCGCGGCGGCGCGGCGCTGTCCGTCAAGGCGGTCACCGGCTGTCCGATCAAGTTCGCCGCGACCGGCGAGAAGATCGAGCCGCTCGAGCCGTTCCATCCGGAGCGGATGGCATCGCGGATTCTCGGCATGGGCGACATGCTGTCGCTCATCGAAAAGGCGCAGGCCGGCATCGACGCCGACAAAGCGGCCGAGATGGAGCGCAAGATGCGCAACGCTGAGTTCACGTTCGAGGATTTCCTGGAGCAGATGGAGCAGGTCCGGAACATGGGGCCGCTCGATCAGATCCTGGAGATGATGCCCGGCATGAACAAGATGAAGGGCTTGAAGGACATGAAGGTCGACGACAAGCAGGTCGGCCGGATCGAGGCGATCGTGAAGTCGATGACGACCGAGGAGAAGCGCAAGCCGGAGCTGCTCAACCACAGCCGCCGGAGGCGCATCGCGGCCGGCAGCGGCACGTCGGTCGCAGAGGTCAACCGTCTGGTCAAGCAGTTCGACGACATGCGCAAGATGATGAAGCAGTTCAGCTCGATGATGGGCGGTCCCGGCGGCAAAGGGCCGAAGATGCCCAAGGGCGGCCTCAACATGAACAGCCTGAAGGGCATGTTCGGCGGAGGCGGCGGCAAGAAAGGCAAGTTCCCGTTCGGCTGAGCGCCGCGGGCACGGCCCTGATTCTTTCAAGGAGGTGAAGTATAATGGCAGTACGTATCCGTCTGAAACGCATCGGTGCGCACAAGGCTCCGTTCTACCGCGTCGTAGTATCGGATTCCCGTTCCCCGCGCGATGGCCGTTTCATCGAAGAAATCGGTACTTATAACCCGGTTGCTCAACCGGCTCAAGTGAATATCGACGAAGAAAAAGCCCTCAAGTGGCTGCAAACGGGAGCGCAAGCTTCCGACACCGTCCGCAACCTGCTTTCCAAAGCAGGCGTGCTCACGAAGTTCCACGAGCAAAAGCACCAGAAGTAAGGTTCTCCCGTTCGGGACGACCCGAATATAAGCATCGCAAAAGGGTTAGGATGATATCCTAGCCCCTTTTGCATCCAAGGCGAGGTGAGATGGATGGCGGATCAATGGTTCACGGTCGGCGAGATCGCCAACACGCACGGCATTCGCGGCGAGCTGAAGATCGTGCCGCATACGGACTTCGCGGAGCGCCGGTTCGCTCCCGGCAGCAAGCTCTCGATCCAAAAGGACGGGCAGCAAGGCGCCGTGCTGGTCGAGGTGCAGAATGCGCGATCCCATAAAAACGTGTATATCGTCAAGCTGAAGGGCTACGAGAACATCAATGACGTCGAGAAGTTCAAGGGCAGCCTGCTCAAGATCTCGGCGGAGCAGCGCGACGCGCTGGACGAGGGCGAGTTCTACTACTCGGACATCATCGGCAGCGAGGTCGTCACCGAGGACGGCGAGCGGCTCGGCGTCGTGACCGAGATTTTGCGTCCCGGAGCGAACGACGTCTGGGTCGTCGAGCTCGAGAGCGGCAAGGAGCTGCTGCTGCCGTATATCGACGATGTCGTGCGCAAGGTGAACGTCCGCGCCAAGCAGATTACGGTACGGCTGCTGGAAGGGCTGTTGTAGCGCCATGCGGATCGACGTGCTGACGCTGTTTCCCGAGATGTTCGACGGCGTCTTCGGCGCGAGCATCCTCGGCAAGGCGAGGGACAAGGGCATCGTCTCGCTGCAGGCGGTGAACTTCCGGGCCTACTCGGGCAACAAGCATAATACGGTGGACGACTATCCGTACGGCGGCGGGGGCGGCATGGTGCTCAAGGCCGAGCCGGTGTTCGCGGCGGTCGAGGACCTGCTTGGGAGCGGCGAGGAAGCCGGTTCCCCCCGCGTCATCCTGATGTGCCCGCAGGGACAGCCCTTCACCCAGGCCAAGGCGGAGGAGCTGTCGCAGGAAAAGCGCCTCGTCTTCATCTGCGGCCATTACGAAGGCTATGACGAGCGCATCCGCGAGCATCTCGTCACGGACGAGCTGTCGATCGGCGATTATGTCCTGACCGGCGGAGAGCTGCCTGCGATGGTCATGATCGACAGCATCGTCCGCCTGCTGCCGGGCGTGCTCGGCAACGAGTCGTCGGCGGTGACGGACTCCTACAGCACCGGGCTGCTGGAGCATCCGCACTACACGCGTCCGGCCAGCTTCCGGGGCTGGGAAGTGCCGGAGGTGCTGCTGTCCGGCCATCACAGCCGGATCGAGCAGTGGCGCCGCGAGCAGTCGATGCTGCGCACGCTGCAGCGGCGTCCGGATCTGCTGGAGGAGGCGCCGCTGAGCGACAAGGAGCGCCGCTGGCTGGAGCAGCGGCGGCTTGAGGAGCAGGCAAGCGCCGAGGATGCCGGAAAAAAATAGCCGATCTGCGCCGAGGCGCTTGTCAATCGGCCTAGAGTATGGTACGATTTGAAATGTTGTTTGCAGACTCGGACGGTCCTCTATCGGCGACGATCCGGCTCATAAGGCGAGCCCGGGTAGCTTATATGAACGTCTATGGTGGAAGGAGGCACTACTCATGAACATTGTACAAGCGATTACGCAAGAGCAGCTGCGCAAGGACATCCCGAGCTTCCGTCCAGGCGACACGCTTAAAGTGTACGTAAAGGTTATCGAGGGATCCCGCGAGCGGGTTCAGCTGTTCGAAGGCGTTGTCATCAAACGTCGCGGCGGCGGAATCAGCGAGACGTTCACCGTCCGCAAGATTTCTTACGGTGTTGGCGTGGAGCGTACGTTCCCGATCAACTCGCCGAAGATCGATCGCATCGAGGTTACCCGCCGCGGTAAAGTGCGCCGCGCGAAACTGTACTACCTGCGTGAACTGCGCGGCAAGGCAGCACGGATCAAAGAGATCCGCCGCTAGTCCGCCACATGATGAAATGCAAAGAGGGGCTTGCCGCAAACAAGCCCCTTTTCGTGTACAGATGAAGCCCGCTCTGCTTGCGGCGGGAGCCGAGAGCGCAGATAGAGAACGCACCCCTCGCGGGTCCGAGAAAGAAGGCGGAGCACAGATGGTGGACGAGCAGCTCCAGGAGCAGCAGCCGGAATCCGGCGGCAACAAAGCTCGGAAAGAGATATTTGAGTGGGTCAAGGCGCTTGCGATCGCGGCCCTGCTCGTGTGGATCATCCGCTGGTTCCTGTTCGCGCCGTTCGCGGTGGACGGTCCGTCCATGCAGCCGAACTTCCACACGGGAGAAAGGCTTATCGTCAACAAGATCCTGTACGAAATTCGCGAGCCGAAGCGCGGCGAGGTGGTCGTGTTCCACGTCCCGCAGGAGAATCGCGACTTCATCAAGCGTGTCATCGCGCTGCCGGGCGACACGGTCAGGGTCGAAGGCGACGAGGTGTACGTCAATGACGAGAAGCAGGACGAGCCCTATCTGAAGCAAGCGATCGCCGAGGCGCAAGCTAGAGGCGAGCTATGGAACCAGACCGGACCGAACTTCCCGAACGAGCTCGTCACGGAAGGCACGGTGCCGGCCGACTCGTTCCTGGCGATGGGCGACAACCGCAGCAATAGCGAGGACAGCCGCCGGATCGGCTACATTCCGTACGATCAGCTGATCGGACGGGCCGACGTCATTTTCTGGCCGCTGACCGATATCCAGATCATCAAGCATGGGTAGGCGAAAGCCTGCCCTACATTATTTTATAAAGAGGTGTCTGTATGACGATTCAGTGGTTCCCGGGACATATGACAAGAGCGCGCAGGCAGATCGAGGACAAGCTCAAGCTGATCGACATCGCGATCGAGCTGCTGGACGCGCGCGTGCCGATGTCCAGCCGCAACCCGATGGTCGACGACATCCTGAAAGGAAAGCCGCGGCTCATCCTGCTGAACAAGGCGGATCTGGCGGATCCGAAGGAGACCGAGCGCTGGATGGCCTACTTCGCCTCGCGCGGTTTTGCCAGCATCGCCGTCGATTCGTCCACGGGCTCGAGGGTGAACGAGATCCCTCATCGGGTGAGGGAGATCCTGCACGAAAAGATCCAGCGCATGCTTGACCGCGGCATGAATCCGCGCGCCATGAGGGCGCTCATCGTCGGCATCCCGAACGTCGGCAAGTCGACGCTGACGAACCGGCTCGCCGGGCGGTACATCGCCGCGACGGGCGACCGTCCGGGCGTGACCAAGGGCCAGCAATGGATCAAGGTCGGCAGCGAGATGGAGTTGCTCGATACGCCGGGCATCCTTTGGCCCAAGTTCGAGGATCAGCTCGTCGGCTACAAGCTGGCGATGACCGGAGCGATCAAGGAGCAGGTGCTCAACATCGAGGATGTCGCTTACTTCGCCGTTCGGGTGCTCGCGGAACGCTATTGGCCGGAGATGCGCGAGCGGTTCGGCCTCGATGAGCCGCCGACCGATCTCGACGACAACATGCAGATCGTGGCGGTCATGGAGCAGATCGGACGCAGCCGCGGCTGTCTCGTCAGCGGCGGGCGCGTCGATCTCGAAAAGGCGTCGGGCATCATCCTGCGCGAGCTGCGCGCCGGCAAGCTCGGCCGGCTCACGCTGGAGGCGGCTCCGCCGGCCGGCCGCGCATGAGCCGCCGCAAGCCTCGCGGCGGAGAGGCGCGAGAAGCGCAGCTGCCGTTTGAGCCGATGGCGAATGCCAGGCCGGAGGCCGTTCTCGACGGGCAAGCGGATCGGCTGCCGCAGCAGCAGCTCGCGGAGGCGGACGATCGGCTCGCTTTTGAAAAGGCGCTATGGGGGCAAGGGGCCGGACTCGTCTGCGGCGTCGATGAGGTCGGCCGCGGCTGCTTGTTCGGCGATGTGGTCGCCGCTGCAGTCGTGCTGCCGGCCGGCCTTGTGCTGGACGGCGTCCACGACTCCAAAAAGCTGAGCGAGAAAAAGCGCGAGCAGCTGTACGACGTCATCGCGGAGTCGGCCGTCGCCTGGGCGGTCGCCCGCATCGACGCGGCGGAGATCGACCGGATCAACATTCGCCAGGCCTCGCGCCTCGCGATGAAAAAAGCGGTCGAAGCGCTGGGAGTCACGCCGGACCATCTGCTCGTCGATGCGGAGACGGTTGAGATCGATCTGCCGCAGACGCGGATCATCCACGGCGATGCGCTCAGCCAGTCGATCGGGGCCGCCTCGATCATGGCCAAGGTGACGCGGGACCGGCTTTGCAAGGAGATCTGGGACCTGCACTACCCCGAGTACGGCATCGCGGTACATAAAGGCTACGCCACAGCCCGCCATCGCGAAGCGCTGGCGCGTTACGGACCGACAACGCTGCATCGCCGCTCCTTTCTCGGCAAGATATTGCCGGAAGAGCAGCTGCAGCTTTTCTAAAAAAAGCTTCGAAGTCCCGCCCGCATCCCATGCAGGCGGGACTTTTTTTGGACGGCAAAAGGGCAGCGGCTCACAAACGGGAGCGGCGCGGTCGATATAACGGGATAGAGTTAGCCGCCTCATCGGCGCAGGCAAGCGGACGAGGCGGCAGTGAAGCTTAGAGCAGCGAGGAGGCAGCGGATGAATATCGGATCGTTTCTGAAAGCGATCGGCGACCTCCAGCCTGCCGCAAGCCGGGCGCTGGAGCTGCGGCCGGGACAGACCGTGCGGGCGACGGTGCTGGAAGCGCATGGGAAGGACGGAGCGCTGCTGCAGATCGGCGACAGCCAGCTGCTCGCCAAGCTGGAGACGCCGCTCGAGACGGGACAGACGGCCGTGCTTCAAGTGAAGGGCGAGACGGACGAGGGCGTGATCGTGCTGCAGCTGGCGGCGAGAGGGGCGAAGCCGGCGGCGGAGGCGGAAGCGCCAAAATGGAAGGAGCTCGCGGGCCAGCTCGGATTCGGCGCAGGCGACAAAGGCGCGGCCGAGCTCGTCAAGGCGATCCGCGCGGCCGGCCTGCCGCTCTCCGCAGAGACGGCAGAGGGATTGCGGACGGCTGCGGCGCTGAAGCCGGCCGGCGTCGATGCCGGGGAGTGGCTGCGAGCGGCGGCGAGCGCCATGCAGCGAGGCATGCCGCTGACGAGCGAGACGCTGCTCGGGCTGCGGCAAGCGCTGTCCGGTCCGCCGGTGCATGAGCTGCTGGCGCGGCTCGAGCAGGAGCTGGCGGCGATGGGCTCGGCTCGGCCCAGCGATGCCGCCGAAGGAGACGGCTCTTTGGCGAAGCGGGCTGCGGGGGTCGGCGAAGCGGCGGCTCCGGCCGCTCCGGCCGCGGCGGTCGGACAAGACGCGAAGCAGCGGCCGGCTGGGCCGACCGCCTCGCTCGGAGCGGGGGCCGGCGAAGCGGCTCCGCTGGACGGGGCGGCAGAGGCGGCGAAGGCCGGTCCTGCGCCGCTGAAGGCGGCCGATGCTGCGGCGAGGCTGCTTTCGCTGCTGCAGGGCGGGCCATGGCTGGAGCCGGCAGCGGACGCGGCGGCGGAATCGCTGCCGGGGCGCGGCGTTCCGGCGGATGGCGGCGGCGCCTCCGGCAAAGGCGTCCTGGCCGGCGCCGACGGCAGGCATGCAGCCGGCGCAGCGAAGGGCGGCGCGGCGCTCAGCGCCGCTGCGGCGCAAGCTGCGGCCGCGGCCGTGCCTGCGCCGCAGGGGGGCGAGCCTCCGGCCGCGCGAGCAGCGGCAGAAGCCGCAGCGGCCGCCTCCGCGGCCGGAGCGGAGGGCGAGGGAGCGAAGCTGCCGCCGCAAGGGGCGGTCAAAGCATGGCTGCAATGGCTGGGAGCCGGCCACGAGCATCAATTGGCCCGTGCCGCCTCCACGGTTCCTTCCGCAGCCGTCGTCGCAGCGCCGCAGCAGGAGGCCGGCCCCCATGATGCGGCGGCCGGAGGCGCTCGCCCGGGCGGCATGTCGTCGGCCGAGCCGGGAGCGGCGGCGGGATCGGGGGAAGCGGGGCGAACCGCTGCGGCTGGACGCGGCGACGCCTCGGCGGCCATGAACGCGCCTGCCGCTGCCGCTCGGAGCGGTCCGGAAGCGGCAGCGGCGGCCCAGGCGGCGCCGCCTCGCTCGGAGGAAATGGATGGCGCCGCCTCGCGCGGCCTCCGACCGGAGGCGCCTGCGTCCGCGACGATACGGTCCGGCTTGCCGCTGCCGGCGTTCGCGGCGCCGGATCAGGCGGATGCGGCGGCGCTCAAGCCGGCGCTGCTGCAGCTGCTTGCGGCGACGGACGTGCCGCCGAGCGCGCGCGACGCGGCGACCCAGCTGCTGCAGCAGATCACCGGCCAGCAGCTGCTGCTGACGCCGGAGCGCAGCGGCGCGTTCTTTTCCCAGCTGACGCTGCAGCTGCCGGTGCGCACGCCGGACGGCACGACGACCGCCTCCGTCCATGTGCAGACGCGTCGCGGAGCGCGGGGCGAAGTGGACGCGTCGAACTGCCGCCTGTTGTTCGACCTCGAGCTCGACAAGCTCGGCACGACGCTCATTGACGCGGCGATTGTCGACAAGGTCGTCTCGTTGACGGTATTCGCCGATCATCCCGCCGTGCCGGCGCTGCTGGAAGCGGGACGTCAAAGCCTGGCCGACCAGGTTCGTCAAGCGGGCTACCGGCTGCTCGGGCTGCGGGCGGCGGATAGCCGTCCGTCGTCCGAGGGCGGGGGAGCAGACTCGGGAGCCGCAGCGGCCAAGCCGGAATTCGGGCAGGAGCGCTATCGGGGAGTGGATATCAAAGTATGAGCGGGAATGCACAGCCGGGGACAGAAGCAGCGTCCGAGACGGGGCGCATGCGGCAGGAAGGCGAAGGCAAGGGGCGACGCAGCGCCGAAGAAGCGCCGCGCGCGGCAGTCGCGCTCCGCTACGACCCGGCAGAAGGAGCGCCTTCGGTCGTCGCCAAGGGAAAGGGGCAGCTCGCCGACGAGATCGTCCAGCGGGCACGAGAGAACGGAGTGCCTGTCCAGGAGGACCGCTCGCTGGTCGAGGTGCTTTCAAAGCTTGATTTGAACCAGCAGATTCCGGCCGAGCTGTACGAGCTCGTCGCGGAGCTGCTGAGCTTCATCTATCAGACGGACCGCAAGGCCGGCGCTCTTTCGGGAGCGCTGGACGCTCCTGGCGGGCAAGAAGGAGGCGGGCGCGGGTGAAAAAGCGGCCGATCGGCAAGGAAAGCCGAGGCGCAGCGCATGCAGCCGGCTCCGGCGCGGGCCAGCCGGTGCGGTCGCCCCGAAGCGACCGCCGCAAAGAGTCCGGACGGATCGGCGAGGACGCGGCCGCCGCTTGGCTGGAACGAGGCGGCTTGCGGCTGTTGGAGCGGAACTGGCGCTGCCGGCTGGGCGAGCTCGACTTGATCGCGGAGGACGGCGGCACGCTCGTATTTATCGAGGTCCGCTCCGCCAGGACCGGAAGCCGGTTCGGTTCCGCCGCCGAAGCGCTGCATGGACGCAAGCAGCTCAAGGTGCGTCAAGTCGCCGGCGTCTACCTGCAGCAGAAGGGATGGGACGGCAGGCCGATCCGCTTCGATGCGGCGGCCGTGACGCTGGATGCGTCCGGCCTTCGGGCGCTGGAGGTGCTGCATGTCAAAAACGCCTTTTGAAGAAGCGGTCGCCGCTTCTCCAAAAGGCGTTTTTTCGAAAATCCGGCCCGCTTCAGCTCCAGCCGGGCAGGCGGCGGTATTGGATCGCCTCGGCGACATGAGCGGCCTCGATCCGCTCGAAGCCTTCCATGTCGGCGATCGTCCGCGCCAGCTTGAGGATCCGGTCGTGAGCGCGGACGCTGATGCCGAGCTGGTCGAACGCCTGCTGCAGCAGGCGGGCGGCCTCGGGCCGAAGCGATGCGGCCCGGCGCAAGGCCGATCCGGCCAGCTCGCCGTTCCAGGCGGTGCCGGCGGAGGACGAGCGGGCTTCCTGCGCCGCGACCGCGCGTGCGACGAGCTCTCTCATCTGCGCGCTGTCCATGCCGGTCTGGCTGCTGTCCAAAGCCGGCGGCCGCTGCACTTCGACGAGCAGGTCAAGACGATCGAGCAAAGGACCGGAGATGCGGGAGCGGTATCGGTCGATCGCCGTCTCCGAGCAGCTGCACTCCGGCTGGCCGGGAGCAGCGGCCGTAGCGCCGAGGTAGCCGCATGGACATGGATTCATCGAGGCCGCGAGCTGGAAAGAGGCCGGAAAGCGAAAGACGGCTCTGGCTCTGGCCAGCGTCACCTCGCGATCCTCGAGCGGCTGGCGCAGCGCCTCCAGCGCGCTGCGCGGGAATTCCGGCAGCTCGTCGAGAAAAAGCACGCCGCGATGCGCGAGCGTCGCCTCGCCGGGACGCGGAATCGAGCCGCCGCCGATCAGGCCGGCGGCCGAAATCGTATGATGCGGCGCGCGGAACGGACGCTCCTCGATCAGCGACCCTTGCCGAGGCAGCTTGCCGGCGACGCTGCATATTTTCGTCACCTCGAGCGCTTCCTCGCGGCTCATCGCCGGCAGGATGCCGGGCAGCCGGCGGATGAGCATCGTCTTGCCCGTGCCGGGCGGTCCCGACAGCAGCAAATTATGCCTGCCGGCGGCCGCGATCGCCAGCGCGCGCTTGGCGCCGTGCTGGCCGATCACATCCGCGTAATCGAGCCCGGCGCTCGGGCCGCCCGCCGCGCAGGAAGGCGCCGCCGCATCCGCGCCTGCCTCCCACAGCAGCGAGCGCCACTCCTCTCCGCTGCGGCAGGCGGCGGCAAGCTCGGTCAGGCTGCGTGCCGAATAGACGTCGAGATCGCCGACCAGCGCCGCCTCGGCTGCGTTGGCGGCGGGGACGAGCACGCGCCGCAGGCCGAGCCGCCGCGCCTCCGCCGCCATCGGCAGCACGCCGGGCACGGAGCGCAGCTCGCCGCTGAGCGCGAGCTCGCCGATGACGAGGGTATGCTCGAACATCCGCCCCTCCAGCTGGCCGCTTGCCGACAGGATCGCGGCCGCGATCGCCAGATCGTAGGCGGTGCCTTCCTTGCGCATGTCGGCAGGCGCGAGATTGACGGTGATGCGCTGCATCGGAAATTGAAAGCCGCAGTTGCGCAGGGCGGCGCGGACGCGCTCGACCGACTCGCGCACGGCCGGATCGGGCAGGCCGACGACGGCGATTTGCGGCAAGCCGCTGGCGAGATCGACCTCGACGGCGACGAGCCGTCCGTCGACGCCCTGCACGCTGGCGCTGGAGAACGAACTGTAGGACATGACAAAAAGCACCCTCCCCGAATAACGGGCGAAGGTGCTTCCTTACTTCCCTGAAAAGTATATGGATACGTTAAGATTAGACCAGCCCAGCCGCGGTGTCAACCGCGCTTCCATTCCGTTCCACTTTTACCGAAACGCAAAAAAATTTTTACGGTCGGAGCGTGATTTTGCGCGAAGCGAGTCGCGGGTTGTGATATAATGACAGATGTTTGTTTGATTTGATCTAGCTGTTTCCACCCGAGTCAGAGGATTGGAGGATGTCGTGAATGAACATTCATGAGTATCAAGGCAAAGAAGTCTTGAAACAATACGGGGTCGCAGTCCCGGAAGGCAAGGTCGCCTTCACGGTGGACGAGGCTGTTGAGGCAGCCAAGGAACTGGGAACTTCCGTCGTTGTGGTCAAGGCGCAGATCCATGCGGGCGGCCGCGGCAAGGCCGGCGGCGTCAAGGTAGCGAAGAGCCTGGACGAGGTGCGCCAGTACGCATCCGAAATTCTGGGCAAGACGCTCGTCACGCATCAGACGGGTCCGGAGGGCAAGGAAGTCAAGCGCCTGCTGATCGAGCAAGGCTGCGACATCAAGAAGGAATACTATGTCGGCGTCGTCGTCGACCGCGCGACCGGCCGCGTCGTCATGATGGCGTCCGAAGAGGGCGGCACGGAGATTGAAGAAGTCGCGGAGCATTCCCCGGAGAAGATCATCAAGGAAGTCATCGATCCGGCGGTCGGCCTGCTGCCGTTCCAAGCCCAGCGTCTTGCATACGCTATCAATATCCCGAAAGAGCTCGTCCGCAAGGCGGTCCAGTTCATGACGGCCCTTTATGCGGCGTTCGTGGACAAGGACTGCTCGATCGCCGAGATCAACCCGCTCGTCGTCACCGGCGACGGCAATGTCATGGCGCTCGACGCCAAGCTGAACTTCGACTCCAACGCCCTGTTCCGCCACAAGGACATCCTGGCGCTGCGCGACCTCGAGGAAGAGGACGCCAAGGAAATCGAAGCCTCCAAGTATGACCTCAGCTACATCGCGCTCGACGGCAACATCGGCTGCATGGTCAACGGCGCCGGCCTCGCGATGGCGACGATGGACATCATCAAGCATTACGGCGGCGACCCGGCCAACTTCCTCGACGTAGGGGGCGGCGCGACGAAGGAGAAGGTGACGGAAGCCTTCAAGATCCTGCTGTCGGACGCCAACGTCAAGGGCATCTTCGTCAACATCTTCGGCGGCATCATGCGCTGCGACGTCATCGCGGAAGGCGTTGTCGCGGCTGCTCGCGAGCTTGGCCTGGAGCGTCCGCTCGTCGTGCGCCTCGAAGGCACGAACGTCGAGCTTGGCAAGAAGATCCTGAATGAATCGGGCCTGAACCTGGTCGCGGCGGACAGCATGTCCGACGGCGCTCAAAAAATCGTTGCGCTCGTAAAATAACGCCCTTGGGGCTGCAGAGACGAATTCTGTTAGGGGATGTGAATGTGCGATGAGCATTTTGATCAACAAAGATACCAAAGTGATCACCCAGGGCATTACCGGCCAGACCGGCCTCTTCCATACGAAGGGCGCCCTTGAGTACGGAACCCAGATGGTCGGCGGCGTGACGCCGGGCAAAGGCGGCACGACGGTCGACATCGAGCTGGAGAACGGCGAGACGAAGTCGCTGCCGGTATTCAACTCCGTGCGCGAAGCGGTCGCCGAAACCGGCGCGACCGTATCCGTCATCTACGTTCCGCCGGCCTTCGCGGCCGACTCCATCCTGGAAGCGGTGGAAGCGGAGCTGGAGCTGGTCATCTGCATTACGGAAGGCATTCCGGTGCTCGACATGGTGCGCGTGAAGCGCTACATGGAAGGCAAGAAGACCCGCCTGATCGGACCGAACTGCCCGGGCGTCATTACGCCGGACGAGATCAAGATCGGCATCATGCCGGGCTACATCCATCGCAAAGGCCATGTCGGCGTCGTTTCCCGCTCGGGAACGCTCACGTACGAGGCGGTCCACCAGCTGACGACTCGCGGCATCGGCCAATCGACTGCGGTCGGCATCGGCGGCGACCCGGTCAAAGGCTCCGAGTTCATCGATATCCTGAATCTCTTCAACGAGGATCCGGATACGTACGCGGTCATCATGATCGGCGAGATCGGCGGCACGGCTGAGGAAGAAGCGGCCGAGTGGGTCAAGGCGAACATGAAGAAGCCGGTTGTCGGCTTCATCGGCGGCGCTACGGCTCCTCCAGGAAAGCGCATGGGCCATGCCGGCGCCATCATTTCCGGAGGCAAAGGCACGGCGAAGGAAAAAATCTCTACGCTTGAGGCTTGCGGCATCAAGGTCGCTCCGACTCCATCCGACATGGGCTCCACGCTCGTGAGCGTGCTGGAAGAGCAGGGCCTGCTCGAGAAATGCAAGACTCACTGATTTCAATCGCTTGATCTTGGAAGGCAGGCAGCCTTCTTCTCCCGTTTCGGGGAAGAAGGCTGCCTTTTTTTATTGCCGCTCGTCAAGCTCCTGCGGCATTGGCGGCGCCTGCGCGCTTGCAATCTGGATTCTTGTGCCCCACAATAGGGATTGGCGCAGGTGCCGTCCTTTATAATAGAAGAAAAGGACGGTAGCCGATGATGGATGAATGGTTGGAACAGCAATGGACTGCGCCGGAGCGTGCACGCGTGCGCGAATTTATAATCGCCATGCATGAAACGCCGGGAATCGGATGGCAATCGCTGTATCGCGCGATGAAGGCGGAGCTGTGGCGGGATCCGGAGCTGGACGCCGCCCGGCTGGAAAGGCTGGGCATCCGGCAGGCGCCGGCCGTGGAAGCGGCGCGGCGCTGGAGGGAGCGTCAGGAACCCGCTTGGGAAGGGGCATTTCTGGCGCTGGCCGGGCGCAGGCTGGCGATCTTCGATGACGGGTATCCCGAGCTGCTCCGGCGGATTCCGCAGCCGCCCTGGCTGCTGTACGCGGTCGGGCGTCTGGAGCTGCTGGAGCGGCCATGCCTGGCGATCGTAGGGACGCGAGGGCCGACCGCCTATGGCAAGCAGGCGGCATCCAGGCTGAGCAAGGAGCTGGCAGCAGCGGGCTTCGGCATCGTCAGCGGCATGGCCCGCGGGATCGACGGCTTGTCTCATGAAGCCGCGCTCGAAGCGGGAGGGGCGACGATCGCCGTGCTCGGCACTCCGGTCGACACCGCTTACCCGCCCGACAACCGGGCGTTGTACCGACGGCTGTGCCGAGAGGGGCTCGTGCTGTCCGAGTTTCCGATCGGCACTCCCGTCAAGCCGGGCATGTTCCCGCAGCGCAACCGGATCATCGCCGGCTTGTCTCACGGTACGATCGTGATCGAGGCTGCCGCGGCGAGCGGCTCGCTCATTACGGCCGACCAGGCGCTGGACATGAACCGCGAGGTGTATGCGGTGCCGGGGCCGATCCATTCGCCCAAGAGCGTCGGCTGCAACGCTTTGATCCGAGACGGCAGGGCGAAGCTGGCGGACGGCTCGGAGACGATCATCCGCGATTTTCACTTTTTGCGGCCGTCGCAGCCGAGCGCGCCTTCTCTTTTGGAGGAGCCTCGGCTCGACGAGAATGAGCGGCTTGTGTACGGGCTGCTGCAGAACGAGCCGCGCTCGGCGGACGAGCTGTTTGAGGCTTCGGGGCTCGCTTTTGGACTTTTGCAAACAGTTCTGATAAATTTATGTTTAAAACGTAAGATTGAACTGCATAACGGTTCCATATATATGGCATTGTAAGCAGCTTGCGAAAGGAGGACGCCAACATGGCCGATTCACTTGTCATTGTCGAATCACCGGCAAAAGCGAAGACGATTGGCAAATATCTGGGAAGCAAATTTATCGTGAAAGCCTCGATGGGCCATATCCGCGATTTGCCGAAAAGCCAGATCGGCGTCGAAGTCGAGAACGATTTCAATCCCAAATACATTACGATCCGCGGCAAAGGCTCCGTCCTCAAGGAATTGAAGGACGCCAGCAAAAAGGTCAAGCGCGTTTATCTCGCGGCTGACCCGGATCGCGAAGGCGAGGCGATCGCCTGGCATTTGGCGCATTATCTGGACTTGGACGAGACCGACGATTGCCGCGTCGTCTTCAACGAAATTACGAAGCAGGCCGTCAAGGACGCGTTCAAGACGCCGCGCAAGATCGACATGGATCTTGTCAACGCGCAGCAGGCGCGGCGCATCCTGGATCGCCTCGTCGGCTACAAGATCAGCCCGCTGTTATGGAAGAAGGTCAAGAAGGGCCTGTCTGCAGGCCGCGTCCAGTCGGTCGCGGTCAAGCTGATCAGCGACCGCGAGAACGAGATCGAGGCGTTCGAGCCGGTGGAATACTGGTCCATCACCGCTGGGCTGCATAAGGGCAAGTCGGCGTTCGAAGCCAAGTTCCATTCCTATCAAGGCGACAAGTCGGAGCTCGGCAGCCAGGCGGAGGTCGACGTCGTGCTCGCAGCGATCAAGGGCCGCGACTTCACGGTCGCCGAGGTGAAGGAAAAGGAGCGGCTGCGCAATCCCGCTCCGCCGTTCATTACGAGCTCGCTGCAGCAGGAAGCGGCGCGCAAGCTGAGCTTCCGCGCTTCCAAGACGATGTCCGTTGCCCAGCA
Source organism: Paenibacillus pasadenensis DSM 19293 (assembly GCF_000422485.1). GTDB lineage: Bacteria > Bacillota > Bacilli > Paenibacillales > Paenibacillaceae > Paenibacillus_O > Paenibacillus_O pasadenensis. Next base: position 261,210 of record NZ_AULW01000015.1, on the reverse strand, counting down.
GCTGTATGAGGGCGTCGACCTCGGCAAGCAGGGCACGGCCGGCCTCATCACCTACATGCGTACGGATTCGACGCGGATCTCGCCGGTCGCTCAAGAAGAAGCGAAGGGCTACATCGTCGAGAAGTACGGACCGGAGTTCTATCCGGAGCAGCCGCGCGTCTACCTGAAGAAAAACGCCAACGCCCAGGACGCGCATGAGGCGATTCGCCCGACGTCGATGGAATGGGAGCCGGATGCGGTCAAGGAATACCTGAGCCGCGATCAGTACCGGCTGTATAAGCTCGTCTGGGAGCGCTTCGTCGCCAGCCAGATGAGCTCGGCGGTGCTCGATACGATGACGGTCGATCTGAACGCAGGCGAGGCGGTGTTCCGCGCGTCCGGCTCCAAGGTCAAGTTTGCCGGCTTCATGAAGGTTTATGTCGAAGGCAATGACGACGGCACCGCCGCGGACGAGGACAAATTCCTGCCCGCATTGGCCGAGGGGGAGAGCCTCAAGGCCGAGTCGATCGAGCCGAAGCAGCACTTCACCCAGCCGCCGCCCCGCTTCACCGAAGCGCGGCTCGTGCGCACGCTCGAGGAACTCGGCATCGGCCGTCCGAGCACGTATGCGCCGACGCTGGAAACGATCCAGAAACGCGGCTATGTCGCGATCGAGGAGAAGAAGTTTTTCCCGACCGAGCTCGGCGAGCTGGTCATCCAGCTGATGGAGGAGTTTTTCCCCGAGATTCTCGATGCGGAATTCACCGCCCATATGGAAGGCGATCTCGACCATGTCGAGGAGGGCAAGGAGGACTGGGTCCGGGTGCTTGCCCAATTCTACGAGTCGTTCGAAAAGCGGCTTGAGGTTGCCGAGGAAGAAATGAAGGAAGTCGAGCTTCAAGACGAGGTGTCGGACGAGGTATGCGAGAAATGCGGCAGCCCGATGGTGTACAAGATGGGCCGCTTCGGCAAATTCCTCGCCTGCTCCGGATTCCCGGACTGCCGCAATACGAAGCCGATCGTCAAGAACATCGGCGTGGCCTGCCCGAAATGCGCGGAAGGCCAGATCATCGAGCGCCGCAGCAAGAAGGGCCGCATCTTCTACGGCTGCGACCAGTATCCGGGCTGCGACTACGTTTCCTGGGACCGTCCGGCCGGCAAGCCGTGCCCGGAATGCGGCAGCATGCTCGTCATCAAGCGCAATAAGAGCGGAGCCAGGTATCAGTGTCCTTCCTGCGACTTCAACGAGGAGCTGCCGGAGGATCAGGAGCTCGGATAACCCATCAGCGGGAAGCGGAAAGCGGACACCCGCCTTCCGCTTCCCTGCGGTTGTTCGGGCCGTTTTGGACTTAAAGAAAGAGAGGAATCGCACTTGTCATCCATTCCCCCAGTAACCGTCATCGGAGCCGGGCTCGCAGGCAGCGAGGCCGCCTGGCAGATCGCTTCCCAAGGCGTCGAGGTCAAGCTCTACGAAATGCGGCCGGTGAAGCAGACGCCGGCCCATCATACCGATAAATTCGCCGAGCTCGTCTGCAGCAACAGCTTGCGGGCGAACGGCCTGGCCAACGCCGTCGGCGTCCTCAAAGAAGAAATGCGCCGCATGGACTCGCTCGTCCTGGCGGCGGCCGACCGCAATGCCGTGCCGGCCGGCGGCGCGCTTGCGGTCGACCGCGACGGATTTTCCGGCGACATCACCGGCACGCTGCGCGAGCATCCGCTCGTCACGGTCCACAATGAAGAGATCGCCGAGATTCCGCAGGACGGCATTACCGTCATCGCGACGGGCCCGCTGACCGCGCCGAGCCTTTCGGCCGAGATCAAGGAGCTCATGGGCGAAGAATATTTTTATTTTTATGACGCTGCCGCTCCTATCGTCGAGAAGGATTCCATAGATATGGAGAAGGTGTTCCTCGCTTCCCGCTACGACAAGGGCGAAGCGGCCTACCTGAACTGCCCGATGAACGAAGAGGAATTCGAACGCTTCCACGAAGCGCTCGTCACGGCGGAGACGGCCGCGCTCAAGGACTTCGAGAAGGAAGTGTACTTCGAAGGCTGCATGCCGATCGAGGTGATGGCCCAGCGCGGCAAGCAGACCGTGCTGTTCGGTCCGATGAAGCCGGTCGGGCTCGTCGATCCCCGTACGGGCAAGCAGCCGCATGCGGTCATCCAGCTGCGCCAGGACAACGCCGCGGGCACGCTCTACAATCTGGTCGGCTTCCAGACGCATCTCAAATGGGGCGAGCAGAAGCGGGTGTTCTCGCTCATCCCGGGCCTGGAAAACGCCGAGTTCGTGCGCTATGGCGTCATGCACCGCAATACGTTCATCAACTCGCCCAAGCTGCTCGAGGCGACCTATCAGTTCAAGGGACGGGATAACCTGTTCTTCGCCGGCCAGATGACCGGAGTCGAAGGATACGTCGAATCGGCCGCTTCGGGCATGCTGGCCGGCCTCAACGCCGGCCGCCTCGCGCGCGGCCTCGAGCCGCTCGTGCTGCCGAAGGAGACGGCGCTCGGCAGCATGGCCCATTACATCACGACGGCGGACTTCCGCCATTTTCAGCCGATGAATGCGAACTTCGGGCTGTTCCCGCCGCCGGAGCAGCGCATCCGCAATAAAAAGGAAAAGAACGAGCATATCGCGAACCGGGCTTTGTCCTCGCTGGAGCAATTCAAGCTGGAGCGGCTCGGCGGGGGCCGCTAGACCGCAAGGCCAAAGGAGGAATGGACGTGGAAATGCAATTTCATGCAACGACGATCTGCGCGGTGCGGCATGACGGCAAAGGCGCGATCGCGGGCGACGGACAGGTCACTTTCGGCAACAGCATGATCATGAAGGGCTCGGCCAAAAAAGTAAGGCGCCTGTACCGGGGCAAGGTGGCGGCTGGCTTCGCCGGATCGGTCGCGGACGCGATCACGCTGTTCGAGAAGTTCGAAGGCAAGCTGGAGGAGCATCACGGGAATTTGCAGCGGGCGGCGGTCGAGCTGGCCAAGGAATGGCGTTCGGACCGCGTGCTGCGTCGCCTGGAGGCGATGCTGCTCGTCATGGACGAGACCGGCCTGCTGCTCATCTCCGGCAACGGCGAGGTCATCGAGCCGGATGACGGCATCCTGGCGATCGGCTCGGGCGGCAGCTTCGCCTTGGCCGCGGCCAGAGCCCTCAAGAAGCATGCGCCGAACCTGAGCGCGCGCGAGATGGCGCAAGCGGCGCTCGAGACCGCCGCGGAAATTTGCGTTTTCACGAACCATAGCATTATCGTCGAGGAAGTATAAGGTTGATCGGTCGTGCCGGAGCAGCCGTCCCCTACACGAAAAGGAGTGATTTCGGGTGAAGGAAGCCATGACCCCGCGTCAGATCGTCGCCGAGCTGGACAAATATATCGTCGGACAGAAGCAGGCCAAGCGCTCCGTCGCCGTAGCGCTGCGCAACCGCTATCGCCGCAGCCGCCTCGAGGAAAGCCTGAGGGACGAGATCGTGCCGAAGAACATTCTCATGATCGGGCCGACCGGCGTCGGCAAGACGGAGATCGCGCGTCGGCTGGCCAAGCTGGTCGGAGCCCCGTTCGTAAAGGTCGAAGCGACGAAGTTTACGGAAGTCGGCTATGTCGGCCGCGACGTCGAGGCGATGATCCGCGATCTGGTCGAGGTCGCCATCCGCATGGTGAAGGCGGAGCGGATGGAAAAGGTCAAGGACAAGGCGGAGGAGCTGGCGAACGAGCGGCTCGTGGAGCTGCTCGAGCCGTCCCGCTCCAAGCCGAAGGGCGGCAAGAACCCGCTCGAGATGCTGTTCGGCGGCGCTCGCGAGCCTGAGCCGGAGGACCGCTCGTCCGAGCCGGAGCTGGCGGCGAAGCGGCAGGCGGTCCGCGTCAAGCTGCTGGCCGGCGAGCTCGAGAAGGAAATGCTGGAGCTGGACGTGGAGGACACGTCGCCGAACATGCTGGATATGCTGGGCGGCCAAGGCAACGAGATGATGGGCATGAACATGCAGGAGATCATGGGGCAGTTCATGCCGAAGCGGACGAAGCGCCGCAAGCTGTCCGTGAAGGACGCGCGCAAGGTGCTGACGCAAGAGGAAGCGGCGAAGCTGATCGACATGGACGATGTGATCGCCGAATCGGTGAGCCGCGCGGAGCAGTCCGGCATCGTGTTCCTGGACGAGATCGACAAGATCGCCAGTCCGTCCAAAGGTTCCGGTCCGGACGTATCGAGAGAAGGCGTACAGCGGGACATCCTGCCGATCGTCGAGGGCTCGACGATCATGACCAAGTACGGCGCCGTCAAGACGGACTATATGCTGTTCATCGCGGCCGGAGCGTTCCATGTGTCCAAGCCGTCGGATCTCATCCCGGAGCTCCAAGGCCGCTTTCCGATCCGCGTGGAGCTGACCTCGCTCAGCCTCGAGGACTTCATCCAGATTCTCAAGGAGCCGAAAAACGCGCTGACGAAGCAATATGCGGCGCTGCTGTCGACGGAGGGCATCGAGATCACGTTCTCCGACGAGGCGATCGCGGAGCTGGCGTCCATCGCCGCGGAAGTGAACCGCAACACGGAGAACATCGGAGCTCGCCGTCTCCATACGATTCTGGAGAAGCTGCTGGAGGATCTGAGCTTCGAAGCGCCTGATTTGACGCTCGAGAGCTTGAACATCACGCCGGAGTACGTTAGGGAGAAGCTCGGCTCGATCGCCCAGAACCGCGATCTGAGCCAATATATTCTGTAGAGAAGCAGAGGGGTTCGGGGGGCAACCATACCAATGACTTTATTGACCAAGACAAGGACGCTCAATCGCCTGCTGCAGCGAGCGGCAGGCAAGGCGTTGAATTTCAGGGAAATGGCCGAGGTGCTCAGCACGGTCATCCAGGCGAACGTATTCGTCGTCAGCCGCAGAGGCAAGATTCTCGGCTGCGCGGCGGTCGACCGATTCGATCATGAGCAGTTCCGCAGCATGGCCGCCGACGAGCCGCGCTTTCCGGCGGACAGCAACAGCCGGTTTCTGGTCATGAGCGAGCCGGCGACCAATGTCGAGCCTGATCCCGGCATCGCGGCCGTCTTTCCGTTCATGGGCACGCAGGAGATCATGAGCGTCGTTCCGGTAACGGGCGGCGGGGACCGGCTGGGCACCGTCGTCCTGTCCCGGCCGAGCGGCGCGTTCGATGACGATGACCTTATCCTTGCCGAATACGGCTCGACGATCGTCGGGATGGAGATTTTGCGCGAACGCGCGGAAGAGCTCGCCCTCGAGGCGAGGAGCCGCGCCGTCGTCGCCGTGGCGATGGGCTCGCTGTCGTTCAGCGAGCTGGAGGCGGTCGAGCATATCTTCGACGAGCTCGAGGCGAAGGAAGGGCTGCTCGTCGCATCGAAGATCGCGGACCGGGTCGGAATTACTAGGTCCGTTATCGTAAACGCGCTACGCAAACTTGAAAGTGCGGGAGTTATCGAAACGCGATCCTTAGGGATGAAAGGGACCTATATCCGCATCCTGAATCATCAACTTCTGGAAGAATTGAGCAAAATGAAGAACTGAATATGAGACTAAAGTCCCGAAAAGGCCCTATCTTCATATAGAGATAGGGCTTATTTCTCATTGTAATAAATATGGAAATTTAGGAAGATAAGCGTGTCGGCAAATCTCGACATTGAATTCTCATTTTTTTAATTTTCGATGTCGAAGAAAGAAGGATTGTCGAAAGAAATGTGGAATATCATGTTATAGATAACGTCGGGAAAGTGGTGAAGAGGCGTTGAATGTCTTGGGAGGCGCGGATTTCGGAAGACTCGTCGGCGCGATGAGGGCTGCTGAATCCAGACAGCAGATTATTTCAGACAACATCTCCAATGCGGAAACTCCGTTTTTCAAACGCTCGGAGCTCGTGTTCGAAGAGTTGCTGGCGGAGCAGCTTGGGACGTCAGGTAGTGGGACATTGGAACTAATAAGAACCAATGAAAGACATCTTCCAATAGGTCCAGGGGCCTCAGTTCCAGCGCCAAAACTCGTGACGGACGAGACTTCCGTCATGAACAACAACGGCAGCAATGTCGATGTGGAGCGGGAAATGGCGCTGCTGGCCAAAAACCAGCTGAAATACAATTCCTATGTTCAGCAGATCAACCATGAAATTACGATGCTGCGGACTGCGATCGACGGGAGAGGGTAACGGATGAAGCTGAGCAACGGTTTCGATATCAGCGCTTCGGCGCTGACGGCCCAACGGCTGAGGATGGACGTCGTCTCGTCCAATATCGCCAACGCGGAGACGACGCGCGGTTCGTTTGTCGATGGGCAGTTCCAGCCCTACAAGCGGAAGATGGTCGTGCTGGAGCCGATGAAGGCGGGAAGCTTCGACTCGATGCTGCGGAGCGAGATGGGAGAGGCGAGCAAGGGCGTGAAGGCGACCCGGATCGTGGAGGACCAGTCTCCGGAAAAGCTCGTCTACAATCCAAACCACCCGGATGCGGACGCTAGCGGTTATGTAAGGATGCCGAACGTCGATGTGGCCAAAGAGATGGTCGACATGATCTCGGCTTCGCGAGCCTATGAAGCGAACGTGACGGCGCTGAACGCGACGAAGGCCATGTTCGTCAAGGCGCTTGAAATCGGCAAATAAGCCGTAGATAAAATCAATGGAACGTGGAGGAGATGAATGATGATTCAGCCGATCGCCCTCTCGCAGCTGCAGCAGCCGGCTTCGATCGCTCAAAAGGCCGCGCCTGCGGCCGGGAGCCCGAGCGAGCTCAGCGAAAGCTTCGCCAACGTGCTGAAAAACGCGATTGACAGCGCAAGCGCGCAGGAACAAGCCGTACATAAAGTAAACAACGAGTATTTGATCGGCCAGGCGGACATCTCGCAGGTCATGATCGTCTCGCAGCAAGCGCAGCTGACCCTGCAGCTCGTGACGCAGGTCCGGAACAAAGCGGTCGAGGCTTATCAGGACATCATGCGCATGCAAATCTAGGATCTTGCCTGAGGGAACAGCAATCTGCGGGGTGAAAACGTGAATGAAACGATAGCCCGATATAGCGCGTCGGTGAAAAATTATTGGGGCGCGATGGGGAAAAGGCAGAAAATCTGGCTGGGAGCCACGCTGGGCGTGCTGCTGCTCACCATCATCCTGCTGACGTCGATCTTGAGCAAGACGCAGTATGAAACGGTATTCAACGAGCTGGATACGACCGACGCTCAGGCCATCATCAACTATCTGGACAGCAGCAAGGTCGCCTACAAGCTCGAAAACGGCGGCAGCTCGATCGCGGTGCCAAGCAGCGAGGCGGACCGGATCCGCGTAGGAGCGGGGTCCCAAGGCCTCGTGCAGAACGGCTCGATCGGCTTTGAGGCGTTCAGCGCGAGCTCGTCGCAGTTCGGCATGACGGACAATGAATTCAACGTCCGCTACAAAAACGCGCTGAACGGAGAAATCCAGCAGCTGCTCAATGCGATGCAAGGCGTATCCTCGACGAAGGTCGTCGTCAATCTGCCGAAGGAGAGCGTATTCGCCCAGACGCAAGAAGAGTCCGGCGCGAGCGCGTCCGTTGTGATGAAGTTCAAGCCGGGCTTCCGTCCGAGCCAGGACGAGATCGACGGCTACTTCAATCTGGTGAAGACCTCGGTGCCGAATCTGAGAGTGGAGGACATCACCATCACGAGCCCGCAAGGCGAGCTCAATCCTTCCGAGAAGGCGGGCGGCGCGCCAGGCAGCACGGGCAGCGCGGATTCGCTCTTCCAGATCAAGAAGAAATACGAGGCGGAGCTGAAGCGGAACATCGAGCAGTTCCTCGGGCCGATGCTAGGGAGCGAGAATCTCGTCGTCAGCGTCACCAGCAGCCTGAATTTCGATCAGACGAACCGGGTCGAGGATCTCGTCAGGCCGCTGGACGACAATGGAAACAACGGCATCATCATCAGCCAGCAGGAGTCGACCGAAAGCACCGAGGGGTCCTCGGGAGATCCGGGCGGCGTTGCGGGCACGGGCGAGACGGACGTGCCGAACTACTCTTCCTCCGCGACGGGGTCCAGCACTTCCGAAAAAAGCGACCGTACGACCAACTACGACGTGAACCGGATCAAAAATACGGTCGTCGGGGGGCCGTACGCGGTGAAGGACCTCAGCATCAGCGTAGGACTTCCTATCAATCTATTAAACCAGGAAACGCAAGATCAAATCACCCAATATCTGACTTCCTTCGTCCGGTCGCAACTGATCGATTCCGGCCAGGATGTAACCAATGACGAGCTGATCGCCAAAAAAGTTTCGGTCATCGGGCAGAACTTCGCCCAGGCGGCTTCGGCATCCGGCACGGCAGGGCTGTCCGGCATCTGGTGGGCGGCGATCGGAGTCGCGGCTGCGGCGCTCGTGGCGGGCATCATCTTCGCCATCCGCAGAAGACGGCAGAATGCGGTCGAAGAGACGATCGAAGAGCTGTCTCCGCGGGTCGAATATCCTTCCATCAATCTCGACAGCGTCAGCAACGACAGCCAGGTACGCAAAAATCTCGAAACTCTCGCCAAGCGCAAGCCGGATGAGTTCGTCAATCTGCTCCGCACCTGGCTTGTAGAAGAATAGGAGGGCTCTCGCCATGTCCAAAGCGATGCAAGCCCTGACAGGGCGACAGAAGGCAGCGATTCTCCTCATTACGCTCGGCCCGGAAGTATCCGCCCAGATCTTCAAAAACCTGAGGGAGGAAGAGATCGAGCAGCTGACGCTCGAGATCGCGAACGTCCGCAAGGTCGACAGCTCGGAGCGGGACCTGATCATGAGCGAGTTCTATCAGATCTGCCTGGCGCAGGAATACATCTCGCAAGGCGGCATCGCCTACGCGAAGGACATCCTCGAAAAAGCGCTCGGCGCGCAGAAGGCCCAGGAAGTGCTGAGCCGCCTGACGGCGACGCTGCAGGTGCGGCCGTTCGACTTCGCCCGCAAGGCGGAGCCGACGCAGATCCTCAACTTCATCCAAAACGAGAATCCGCAGACGATCGCGCTCGTGCTGTCCTATCTGCAGCCGGAGCAAGCGTCCCATATCCTTTCCTCGCTGCCCCAGGAGAAGCAGGCGGATGTCGCGCGCAGGGTGGCCCTTATGGACAGCACCTCCCCGGATGTCATCTCGCAGGTCGAGCGCGTGCTCGAGCAGAAGCTCTCGGCGACCGTCACCCAGGATTATACGAATGCAGGCGGCATCGATTCGATCGTCCAGATCTTGAACGGCGTCGACCGCGGCACCGAGCGGACGATCCTCGACTCGCTCGAGATTCAGGATCCGGAGCTTGCCGAAGAGATCAAGAAGCGGATGTTCGTCTTCGAAGACATCGTCAGCATCGACAACCGCTCGATCCAGCGCATCATCCGCGACATCGAGAACGCGGACCTGCAGCTGGCGCTCAAGGTCGCGAGCGAGGAGGTCAGGGAAGCGATCTTCCGCAACATGTCCAAACGGATGGCCGAGACGTTCAAGGAAGAGATGGAATTCATGGGGCCGGTGCGGCTGCGTGACGTGGAGGAAGCTCAGACCCGCATCGTAGCGACGATCCGCAGGCTCGAGGAAGCGGGAGACATCATCATCGCCCGCGGCGGAGGAGATGACATCATTGTCTAATCTCATCAAATCTTCCTATGTACGGCCCAAGAGCGGCTCTCAGCCGCTCGAACGCTTTTATGCCCGGGCCGGAGGCGGCATGCAGGCGCCGATCACGACGGGTGACGGCGAGGCGCTGCCGCCGCAGCCGACTCTCGACGAAGCGACGGACCGGCTGCGGCGGCAAGTGCTCGATGACGCTCGGAGCGTCGCGGACGACATGCTCGCCGATGCGGCTCGAAGATCGGACGAGATGCTCGAGCAGGCGCAGCGCGAGATGGACGAGTGGTGGCATGCGCGGCGCGCCGATGACGACCGCCTCGTCGAGGAGGTCCGGTCTGCGGCCTATGAAGCCGGATTCCAGTCCGGCCGCGACGATGCGGAGGCACGGCTCCGGGAAGAGTGGGAGCAGCGCATCCAGGAAGCGTCGGGCATCCTGGCCTCGTCCTACGCGATGCGGGAGCAGATCATCCAGGAAGCGGAGCCGTTCCTTATCGAGCTGAGCTGCGCGATCGCAGAAAAGCTCGTCGGCAGGCAGCTGACGCTGGAGCCAGACTGGGCGGCCGAGCTGGTCAAAAAGGCGCTGTCCCGGCGAAAGGAGCATGGCGTCATCGTGCTTTGCGTCGCGCCGGCGCAGCTGGCTGCTGTCCAGGCGGCGCGGGACGAGCTTGAGCTGTCGATCGACTCGCAGGCCGAGCTGCAGATTTTGCCGGACGCCACCGTGAAGGATCACGGCTGCGTCATCCGGTCCGCCTTCGGCAGCATCGATGCCCGGATCGATACGCAGCTCGCCGAGATCAAGCGCGAGCTCGTGCAGCTCGCGCAGCAGCGGGAAGGCCAGGAGGCGGCTTCATGAAAGAGCTCTCGGCTGCACGCTACATCGAGCATCTGGGCGGAATCGACCCGGTGCGCGTAAACGGAAAGGTGACGCAAGTCATCGGGCTGACGATCGAGAGCGAAGGACCGGACGCGAGCATCGGAGACGTCTGCCAGATCTATCCCGGCAAAGGCGCTCCTCCGCTGCTGGCCGAGGTCGTCGGCTTCCGCGACAACCGCCTCGTGCTCATGCCGCTCGGCGAGCTGAACGCGATCGGCCCCGGCTGCGACGTCGTCGGGACGGGCAAGCCGCTCACCGTGCAAGTCGGCTCGGAGCTGCTCGGCAAGGTGCTCGACGGCTTGGGGCGGCCGCTGGACGGCAGCTTCATCCCGAGCCGGATGGTGCGTTACCCGACGACAGCTCCTCCGAGCAATCCTCTGTTCCGTCCGCGCGTCACCGAACCGCTCGGCATCGGCATCCGGGCGATCGACGGACTGCTCACCGTCGGACAAGGCCAGCGGGTCGGCATCTTCGCCGGCTCCGGTGTCGGCAAGAGCACGCTGCTCGGCATGATCGCCCGCAATACGGCCGCCGACGTGAATGTCATCGCCCTCATCGGCGAGCGCGGACGCGAGGTGCTCGAGTTCATCGAGAAGGATCTCGGTCCGGAAGGACTGGCCCGCTCGGTCGTGATCGTCGCGACGTCGGATCAGCCGGCGCTCATCCGGATCAAAGGAGCGGTCATCGCAACGACGATCGCCGAATATTTCCGGGACCGGGGCTTGAACGTCATGCTCATGATGGATTCCGTGACGCGCTATGCGATGGCGCAGCGGGAAGTCGGCCTGGCTATCGGCGAGCCGCCGGCGACGCGAGGCTACACGCCTTCCGTCTTTGCCGGCCTGCCGAAGCTGCTGGAGCGAGCCGGCACAGGACCGAGCGGGTCGATCACCGCCTTCTACACGGTGCTCGTCGACGGGGACGACATGAACGAGCCGGTCGCGGATGCGGTTCGAGGCATTTTGGACGGGCATATCGTGTTGAGCCGGGACCTTGCCCATAAGGGACATTTTCCGGCGATCGACGTGCTGAGCTCGGTGAGCCGCGTCATGAACGAGATCGCGGATGAGGACCATCGGCAGGCGGCCACGGCGCTCAAGCGCTTGCTCGCCGTTTATAGGGATTCGGAGGACCTCATCCATATCGGGGCGTATCAAAGCGGCTCCAACGCCGATATCGACGAGGCGGTCGCGCAGATGGACTTCATCCAGAGCTTCACCCGGCAGCGGACGAGCGAAAAGGACGAGTTCCACGAAACCGTCCGGCAGCTGACCGATCACTTCAATAAGTAGGAGCTGAACGAACCTATGGCGTCATTCCGGTATGCCTATCAAAGCATCGTCAACCTCAAGCAAAGCGAGACGACTCAAGCCGAATGGGGGCTCAGCGCCGCTCTCGGCCTGCTGAAGGCGGAAGAAATGTCGCTGGAGGAGCTGAGAAGCGAGCGCAGGCGCTGGGAAGAGAAGCTGATCCGGCAGGGCGAGCGAGGCAGCACGCTGGACGAGATTCAGCAGATCCAGCATTTCATCCGGCATCTGGACAAGACGATCTGCCTCAAGGAAAAAAAGGTCCAGGAGGCGGAGCAGGAAGTGAGTCAGTCCCGCTCGATCCTGTCGGAGCGGAAGGTTCAGGAGAAGATCTGGATGAAGTCCAAGGAAAAGGCCTGGCAGAAGTTCAGAAGCGCCCTGCTGGCCGGAGAGCAGGCCGAGCTGGACGAGATCGCGGTCCAGCGGCATGCCCGCATGGCTCAGTCCTGACAATCGCCAGGGCGCGCTCGGGCGCAGGAAGACGGGGAAGCGCAGCGCCCCCGGGGGGGATGACAAGTGGCAAAAGAAGAAATGGAAAAGCAAGGCTACAGCGGAATCGAACGAATGCTGTTTTTCGTGACGCCGCTGCTGTTCACGGTAGTGCTTGTAATGGTGCTGTTCGTCGTCTTCAACCCGTCGCTGAGGGAAAGGCTGATCGATGCCGGTAGAGGCGTGCCGGTCGTCGGAGCGTTGCTGCCCGGCGACGCCTCCGAGCCGGAAGGCTCTGCCGTGCTGAAGGAGCAGGACGACAAGAGGCTGGCGAGCCTGCAGGCGGAGCTGTCCGCGGCCAAGGCTAAGCTCGAAGCGGCGGATTCCGAAAAATCCGGGCTGGAAGCTCAGGTGAAGTCGCTGCAGGAGCAGATCGACGGCTTGATCAAAACGAGCGATGCGGAAAAGCTGAGCGCCGAGCAGTATCAAGGCAAGATTGCCGAGCTCGCCGGCATGTTCGCCTCGATGACGGCGAGCAAGGCGGCTCCGATTCTGGAGAACATGACGCTGGAGGAATCGATTCTCGTGCTCGGCTCGATGGACAGCCGGGCTCAGGGAGCGATCCTGGCCAAAATGGATCCGAAGCGGGCGGCTCAGACGGCGGCCCGCATGAAGGACAGCGAGCCGGTCAAGGATCAGCAGATCGCCGCGCTGCAATCGCGGCTGCGGCTCGAGGCGACCTCGACGGAGACGGCTTCGGCCATCCTGAACCAGGAGCAGCTCACCAAGACGTTCGAGAGCATGAACGCCGCCCAGGCTGCGCCGCTGCTGCTCCAGATGGCCGATATGAGCGCCAGCAAGGTGCTGCGCATCCTCAGCTCGGTAAGCGACGCGACCCGCTCCTCGCTCGTGGCGGAGATGTCCAAGACAGACAAAAAAATGACCTCCCAGCTGGTCTCCAAGCTGATGGCCGGGAAATGATCGAGGAGGGATAACGGATGGAAATGGCGATAACGCAATCGACAGTTCCGACTGCCGGCTCATCGCCGGTAGGAACGGCGGCAGCGAAGATCAGCGCAAGCTCGTCCGCCGGAACGGCGTTCCAGCAGCTGATCGGCTCGATGAACGCCGCTGGAGGATCGACCTCCGCAGCGGGACAAGCAGGCGCAGCCGGCTCGGCGGCAGCTTCTCCGCAAGGGGAAGCGGCAACGCTGCTGCAGGCGGCGATCGCGCAGCTGGCGGGCCTCGCTCCCGGCACGCCGGCAAGCGCGGCGGATGCGGTCTCCGGCGCAGAGAAGGAAGACGGAGCCGAAGCGGCGGAGGCCGAAAAGGCGGGTGCATCCGGCGAATCGGCGGAAGGAACGCTGCTCGGCCAGCTGGACGAGCTGCTCGACCTGCTGACGGATCTGCAGGACGCGGACGCCGCGCTGTCCGACGAGGCGATGGACGCAGCCGCTTCCGAGCTCGGAGCGCTGCTGGCGCTGCTCGGACTGCCGGCTCCGCAAGCTCAACCGGCCGCCGTCGGCGCAGATCAGGCCGCTTCGCCGGACTCGCTGCAAGGAGCGGCGGCAGGCAAGCCGCTCGTGCTGGAATCGCTGCTCGTCCTGCATCAAGCGCTGCAGGACGGCAAGCCGCTCAAGCTTGGCGCGTCCGACGCCTCCGCGCTCGTGAGCCGGCAGCTCGCCAAGCTCGGCGAGCTGCTCGCCGGCACGGAGCGCTCCACCGCCGGAGGCCGCGCAGGCGGTGCCGCGGACGGGCAGGCGGCGATCGCCGTCAAAGCGGCTCCCGCCGCCTTCTTGGAGCGGCTGAACGCCGCGTCCGCCCAAGTGAGGGCGGCTCTCGAGGCGAAGCCGTCCGCGGCTCGAGCGGCGGAAGCGGCACCGGCCGCGGCAATCGACGCGGCGCCGGGAGCGCTGCCGGGCTCCGCTTCGTCGGAGGCGGCACCGCAGCTGTCGGCACCGGCCGCTCCGGCTCCGCAGCCGGGAGCTGCGCAGACGGCCGCGCTGCCGGTCGTGGCGATGCGGCGCTTCGCCGAGGAGATGGCGGGCATCATGCTGCAAAAGCTCGATATCACGGCAAGCGGACAGTCGAGCGAAGCGCGGATTTTGCTCAACCCCGAGCATTTGGGCCAAGTCGACATCAAGCTTCATCTGCACAACGGCCAGCTGACCGCTCTCTTCCTCGCCGACTCGCCGGCGGCTCGCGAGGCGATCGAGAACCAGCTCGCCCAGCTCCGCCAGTCGCTGCAGCTCCAAGGAATCCAGGTCGATCGGATGGAGGTCGGAAGCGGCGAGCTGCAGACGAGCCTCTCCTTCGGCCAGCAGCAAGGCGGCGGCGGACGGGGACAGAGCTTCACCGGCGGCGGGCGCGCGACGGAGGAAGCGGCGGCGCTGCGCGAAGCCGACGCGGCCACGCAGACGGCGATCCGCGAGCTCGGATTCGGGCGCTCGGTCAATGAGACGGCTTAAGCCGAACGAAGGAGGGACGGCATGGCTCAAGTAAACGCGATCTATCCCTATATCAGCCAAAAGAATGCTTCCGCCTCGGCGACGAGCATGGACAACTCGACGATGGGCAAGGACGCCTTCCTGCAGCTGCTCGTCGCGCAGCTGAAATATCAGGATCCGCTCAAGCCGGCGGACAATACGACCTACATCGCCCAGCTCGCCCAGTTCTCGTCGGTCGAGCAGCTGTCCAACATCTCCGGCCAGCTCAACCTGCAGGGACAGAACCTCGGCCTGACGTCGGATCTCATCGGACGAACGGTCCAATGGGATGTCTATGACGCGGCCGGCAGGCTGACGACGGAGAGCGGCATCGTGGAGTCGATCATCTTGAAGGACGGCATGCAATATGTCATCTCCGCCGGCCAGAGCATTCCGCTGGACGCCGTCAAGCAGGTCGACGGCGGGGCGGCCGAGCCGGACGAATCCGGAACGGCTCCGGAGGCCGATACGGCCGACGCTTGATCGGACAGTCCAAAGGGAACATGCGGAACGAATGCAACGAGGTCCAGAACATCACCTATTCAGGAGGTTATTCAAATGCTTAGATCCATGTACTCCGGCGTATCCGGCATGCGCGGCTTCCAGACGAAGCTTGATGTCATCGGCAACAATATCGCCAACGTCAATACGGTCGGGTTCAAAGCCGGGCGCGTCATGTTCCAGGACATCCTCAGCCAGACCGTATCCGGGGCCAGCCAAGCGGAAGACGGCGTGCGCGGGGGCAAGAACGCGCAGCAGATCGGTCTCGGCGTCACGGTCGCTTCGGTCGACACGCTCCATACGGCGGGCAGCGCGATGACGACGAACGTTCCGACCGACCTGCGCATCGACGGCGACGGATTTTTCGCCGTTCGTCCGGCCGGCATGGAAGACGGCTTCTATCTGACGCGCGCGGGCAACTTCTCCGTCGACGCGGCGGGACAGCTCGTGACGGCGGACGGCGGGCTCGTGCTCAGCTCCGACGGCGAGCCGATCTCCCTGGCGGGAGTGAACGCGTATTCGATCGGCAAGAACGGCACGATCGTCGGCATCAACGCCGACGGCACGACCGGCGACGAGATCGCGACGATCGGCGTCGTGCAGGTGCAGAACCCGAACGGACTCGAGAAGATGGGCGCCAACCTGTACCGCTCCAGCGTGAACTCCAACGTCGAGGAGCTGGCGATCGGCGTGCCCGGCGACGCCGAGACCGGCACCGGCACGATCGTGGCCGGGCAGCTGGAGATGTCCAACGTGGACCTGACGAGCGAGTTTACGGAAATGATCGTCGCTCAGCGCGGCTTCCAGTCGAACTCCCGCATCATTACGACTTCCGATGAGATTCTGCAGGAGCTGGTCAATCTCAAGCGCTAACCGATGACGCTCCGGGCCTTGCTCCCGCGGCGCCGGCCTCTCCGCCGGCGCCGCAGTCGATGCCGCGGGGCCGCTCGTCGAGAAGGGAGTCCCATGGTCCAAGTAACGAGGCTGAACGGCAGCCGCCTCATGATCAACGCGCTGCTGATCGAGCTGATCGAAGAAACGCCGGATACGCTCCTTACGCTGACCACCGGCAAAAAAATGGTCATTCAGGAATCGGCCGAAGTGCTGACAGGCCGGATCGTCGAGTATCAACGGTCCATCGGCTTGCTGGCCGCTTCCGTGAAGGGCGCAGTGACGGAGGAATAACCGCGATGAAAAAAATGCTTCCCTGGTTGATCACGACCTTGCTGGCCATATCTTTGATCGCCGTCGTGGCCGTGTTCCTCTGGAATTCGGTCCTCGGCGACCCGAAGACGGCTGAAGGCGAGGGCAAGCCTGCCGTCGCAGCGGCGGCGAAGCCGATGTCCGCGGAAGAGCGGCTCGGCGTCACGCTCGAACTGAAGGACATCAAGCGGAACCTGAAGGACGAGGACAAGCTCGTCATCATCAGCTTCGCTTTCCAGCTGGACAAAAAAGCGGCGAAAGAGGAGCTCGACCAGATCAAGGACATCGCGGTCAAGCCGATCATCAACCGCATCCTCGCGGACACGGCGGCAGCCGACCTGCAAGGCTCCGCCGGACAAGATGCGCTCGAAGCGAAGCTGCTCAACGAAGTAAACAAGATTTTGCCGGAGGGTAAGCTGGTCAAGGTTTCGATAACCGACTATCTTCTCACGGATATTTGAGGCCGGAGCATCAGGCAAGGAGGTGAGAGAGTGGTAGATGTTCTGTCCCAAAATGAAATTGACGCGCTGCTGGCGGCTCTTTCATCCGGCGAGATGGATGCGGAAGAGCTCAAGAAGGAAGAGAGCCAGCGCAAGATCCGCTCGTACGACTTCAAGCGCGCGGTGCGGTTTTCCAAGGACCACATCCGCAGCCTGACGCGAATCCATGAAAACTTCGCGCGTTTCCTGACGACGTACTTCTCCGCGCAGCTACGCACGTTCGTGCAGATCAACGTCGTGCAGGTCGAGCAGCTGCCGTACGACGAGTTCATCCGGTCGATCCCGAAAATGACGATCCTGAACATATTCGAAGCGGAGCCTCTCGAGGGCCGGATGGTGCTCGAGGTCCATCCGAACGTCGCGTTCGCGATGGTGGACCGGCTGCTGGGCGGGGCCGGGACCGCTCCGTCCAAAATCGGAGCGCTCACCGAAATCGAGACGATGATCATGGAGAAAATTTTCAGCCGCGCGTTCGAAAGCCTCCAGGAGGCGTGGAAAACGGTCATCGATATTTCGCCTCGCCTGGACTCGCTCGAGACGAATCCGCAGTTCATGCAGATCGTCTCGCCCAACGAGACGATCGCTCTCATCTCGCTCAGCACGAAAATCGGCGATACGACCGGCATGATCAACCTGTGCATCCCGCATGTCGTCATCGAGCCGATCATGCCGAGACTGTCCGTGCACCACTGGTTCGTCTCGCAGAAGAAATCCAGAGCTCCGGAAGAAGTCGAAATGCTGGAGCAGAGGGTACATAAAGCAAAGCTTCCGATCATCGCGGAGCTGGGCGAGTCCTCGATCACGGTCAGCGAGTTCATGAGCCTGGCTGTCGGAGACGTGATCTCCCTCAACAAAACGGCCGGCGAAGGGCTGCATATCAAAGTTGGAGAGAAGCTGAAGTTCATCGGCAGCCCGGGGTCGGTCCGCGACCGGCTCGCGGTCCAGGTCGAGGAGATCGTACGTGAAGGAGCGGAAGAAGATTATGACGAGTAAGGATTACCTGTCCCAGGAAGAAATCGACGCGCTGCTCCGGCAGAGCTCCGGCGAAGCCGAAGCGGCGCCGTCCAGCGGCAGCGACCGGATCGAGGATTACCTGAGCGGCATCGAGCAGGACGCGCTCGGCGAGATCGGCAACATCACCTTCGGAAGCGCCGCTACGGCGCTGTCTACGCTGCTCGGCCGCAAGGTCGACATTACGACTCCGCAAGTCGCGCTGATCCGCCGCTCGGAGCTCGGCGACGCGTTTCCTAAGCCGCATGTCGCCGTGTCGGTCAGCTATGTGGAAGGCTTCGAGGGCATCAACTCCCTCGTCATCAAGACGAAGGACGCCGGCGTCATCGCCGATCTGATGCTCGGAGGCGAAGGCATCGTCGGGCAGCAGGAGCTGAACGACATCCACATCAGCGCCGTGCAGGAAGCGATGAACCAGATGATGGGCTCGTCCGCGACCTCGATGTCGACGATCTTCAACCGCATGGTGAACATCTCGCCGCCAGGCATCGACATCCTGGACGTGGAGCAGGGCGGGGGAATGCAGCAGCTGCCTCCGGACGACGTGTTCATCAAGATCAGCTTCCGCCTCATGATCGGCGATCTCATCGACTCGACGATCATGCAGCTGCTGCCGGTCAATTTCGCCAAGCAGATGGTCGACTCGCTGATGGGCGGATCCAGCTCTCAGGAAGCGGCGCCAGCCGCAGCGCCGGCTCCTGCGCCGGCCCCGACGCCAGCGCCTTCGCCGGCCGCGGAGCCGCAGCAGCAGGCTGCGCCAGCCGCGCCGCCACAGGCGGCGGTCCCGCAGCAGGCGTACTCGGCTCCGTACCCCGATCCGATGATGCCGGCCGCAGCGGCAGCACCGCAGACGCTCGGCACGCCAGCCGGACGGAACGTGAGCGTGCAGCCGGTCCAGTTCGGCGGCTTCCAGCCTGGAGGCTTCGCCAATCCGGACGAGACGAACCTCGGCCTGCTGCTCGACATCCCGCTCAAGGTGACGGTCGAGCTCGGACGCACCCAAAAGCAGATCAAGGACATCCTTGAGCTGTCCCAAGGCTCGATCATCGAGCTGGACAAGCTCGCCGGCGAGCCGGTCGACATCCTGGTCAACAACAAGCTGATCGCAAAAGGCGAAGTCGTTGTCATCGACGAGAATTTCGGCGTCCGCGTGACGGATATCGTCAGCCAGTGGGACCGCATCGCGAAAATACAGTAACTTACATCCTGGGAGGAAATGACAATGGCAAACCGTATTCTTATCGTGGATGATGCAGCCTTCATGCGAATGATGATTCGCGATATCCTGACCAAAAACGGCTACGAGGTCGTAGGAGAGGCGCAGGACGGCTCGCAGGCGATCGAAAAGTACAAGGAGCTCAAGCCGGATCTCATCACGATGGACATCACGATGCCCGAGATGGACGGCATTGCCGCGCTTAAGGAAATCAAAAAGATGGATGCCAACGTCAAGGTCATCATGTGCTCGGCGATGGGACAGCAGGCGATGGTCATCGATGCGATCCAGGCCGGCGCCAAAGACTTCATCGTGAAGCCTTTCCAAGCCGATCGGGTCATCGAGGCGATCAAGAAAACGCTGGGCTGATCGTGAGCGTCGGAATCATCGCTTTCCTGCAAACCGCTCCTGCTGCAGCCGGGGCGGCAAGCGCTTCGCCCGACCCGGGAAGCCTGCTATTCCCTTCTCCCGCCGCCGAGCTCGACGGCGCGCCTCAGTTCACGGCCGGAAGCATGACGGGCAGTTTGATCTGGATGATCGTCGCGCTGGCGCTCGTCATCGGCCTGATCATGCTGCTCATCCGTTTCCTGTCCAGACGCAATCAGCTCTGGAACGGCGCTCGCACGCTGCAGTCGCTCGGCGGTCTGACGCTCGCCCCGAACAAGTCGATGCAGCTGGTCGAGGCCGGGGGCAAGATCTACGTGCTCGGCGTCGGGGACGACGTAGCGGTTCTGGATGTCATTGCCGATCCGGAGCAGGTGGCGGAGCTGAAAGGGAAGCTCGTCGAGCAAGGAATGGGAAAAAGTCCGATCGGGGATTGGCTGAAGGCCGTGCAGGAGCGCAAGGCCGTCCGGAAGGACGGGCAAATGCCGGATCGGGCCGACGAGGCAAAACGGTTTGAACGGATGCTTCAACAAAAGCTGGAGCAGCAGTCCAAGAAGCAGGAGCAAATGGAGCGGCTGCTGCAGGAAACCACGGACAGGGAACGGTTGAGAGAAGAATGAAAAGGAAATGGATGCTGGCGCTGCCCGCCATGCTTGCCCTATCGGCCTCTGCGGCGGCGGCCGCTTATGCGGAGCCTTTGCCGGGCATCGATATCAGCATCGGCGGAGGGGAATCGGGAGGATCGAGCGCGATCTCGCTGCTGCTGATGATCACGGTCCTGACGCTGGCCCCGTCGTTCCTGATTCTGATGACGAGCTTCACGCGCATCGTCATCGTGCTCGGGTTCGTGCGTACCTCGCTCGGAACGCAGCAGATGCCGCCCAACCAGGTGCTGATCGGACTGGCGTTGTTCCTGACGCTGTTCATCATGTCGCCGACGCTGTCGCAGGTGAACGAAACGGCGCTGCAGCCCTACCTGAAAGGCGAGCTGACGCAGACCGAAGCGCTGCAAGAGGCGTCGGTCCCGATGAAGAAGTTCATGTTCCAGCATACGAGAGAAAAGGATCTGCTGCTGTTCCTGGACTACTCCCAAGCGGAGAAGCCGGAAACGTACGAGGACATCCCGATCACGGTGCTTGTGCCGGCCTACGCCATCAGCGAGCTGAAGACGGCGTTCCAGATGGGCTTCATGATCTTCATCCCGTTTCTGATCATCGATATGGTCGTCTCCAGCACGCTGATGGCGATGGGCATGATGATGCTGCCTCCCGTCATGATCTCGCTTCCGTTCAAGATCCTCTTGTTCGTGCTCGTCGACGGCTGGTATCTGATCGTGAAGTCGCTGCTGCTCAGTTTCGGGACTTCATGAGTCCAGCGGGAGGGGATCAGGCATGAATTCGGACTTTATCATCGGCTTGGCCGGACAAGCCGTGCTCGTCGTCTTGAAAGCCAGCGCGCCGATGCTCATCCTCGGCCTCGTCGTCGGCCTCGTCATCAGCATCTTCCAGGCGACGACGCAGATCCAGGAGCAGACGCTGGCCTTCGTGCCGAAGATCGTGGCGGTGTTCGCAGCGCTGCTGCTGTTCGGACCTTGGATTCTCAGCACGCTGGTCGACTTCACGTACAATCTGCTGAACAACTTGCACCATTACATCGGGTAGGCGAGAGATGGACGCATTCATCCAGGGGTTTCCCGTCTTTCTGTTGATTTTTTGTCGAATCACTTCTTTTTTTGTCGTCGCACCCGTCTTCGCCTCCCGCACCGTGCCGGCGAGAATCAAGATCGGGCTCGGCGGCTTTGTCTCCTACCTGGTCTACCTGACGTACGGCACGGGACAGCAAGCGGTGCCGAATGCCGTCTACGTGCTGACCGTCCTGCAGGAAATTCTCGTCGGACTTCTGCTCGGCTTCATCGTCTACCTATTCTTCACGCTCGTCCAGACAGCGGGAGCGTTCATCGACCTGCAGGTCGGATTCGCGATGGCGAACGTCGTCGATCCGCTGACGGGCATCTCGGCTCCGATTACCGGCAACTTCAAGTACATGGTGCTGCTGCTGCTGTTCCTGACGATGAACGGCCATCTGCATTTGCTGCAGGCGCTGATGAACAGCTATCGCTGGATGCCGCTCGACCTGCATCTGTACGCGTTCATCGCGGACGGGACGATCAGCGAGTTTCTGATCAAAGGATTCTCCCAATCGTTCCTGCTGGCGCTGCAGATCGCCGCTCCGATCATCGTCGCGATGTTCCTGACCGACGTCGGGCTCGGATTTCTGGCGAAGACGGCTCCTCAGTACAATGTGTTCGTCATCGGAGCGCCGCTCAAGATCCTGCTCGGCGTGCTGCTGCTCGTGCTGCTCATGCCTTCGCTCGGCGTGCTGTTCGGCCACATCTTCTCCATCGTCTTCGATTTTCTCGGCGAGCTGTTCGGAGACATCCAGGGCGGAACGCCATGATCGCCGGAAGGAGGGAGCTTATGGACCGCAGGCTGCGCTTCCGGGTCGATCTCCAGCTGTTCAACGGGGAGAAGACGGAAGACGCCACGCCGAAGAAAAAGCAGGAGGCTCGGAACAAAGGGCAGGTAGCCAAGACGCAGGAGCTTGGCGGAGCCTTCATCATCCTGTTCGTTTTCGGAAGCTTCTATATGCTGGGCGGCTTCTATAAAGAAAGGATCTACCGGCTGTTCGGCAGCCTGTTCAACGACTGGCTGCAGATGACGCTGTCCGACGGCAACACGATGTCGCTGTTCTATGACGTCATGGTCCAGATCCTTATCCTGATCGCGCCGATCCTGCTGCTCGTGTTCATCGCCGGCCTGATCGTCAACTACGCGCAGATCGGATTCCTGTTCACGGGCGAGCCGCTCAAGCCGGACTTCAAGAAGCTCGATCCGATCAAAGGGCTCAAGAACATCTTCTCAGCCCGATCGCTGGTCGAGTTTCTCAAGAGCATCCTCAAGCTTACGGTCGTCGGCTTCCTCGTCTTCTCGGCGATCTGGGGAGAATGGGACCGGATCCTGCTGCTCGCGCATGTGCCGGTGGAGCAGATCTTCCGTTTCACCGCGGGGCTCGTGCTCAAGCTGGGCCTGCAGTTCGGCGCGCTGCTCATCGTCATCGGCGTGCTCGATTATTTTTATCAGCGCTACGAGCATGAGAAGAGCTTGCGGATGTCCAAGCAGGACATCAAGGACGAATATGTCAAGACGGAAGGCAATCCGCTCATCAAAGGCAAGATCAAGGAACGCCAGCGCCGGATGGCGCTGCAGCGGATGATGCAGGAAGTGCCGAAAGCCGATGTCGTCATCACCAACCCGACGCACTTCGCGATCGCGATCAAGTACGAGGGCGGGAAGATGGAGGCTCCGGTCATTCTCGCGAAGGGAATGGATTACGTCGCTCTGAGGATCAAGGAAATCGCCAAGGAGAACGGGGTCATGACCATGGAGAACCGGCCGCTGGCGAGAGCGCTGTACGACCGGGCCGAGATCGGGGATACGATCCCCGCGGACCTGTTCCAAGCGGTCGCCGAAGTTCTGGCCTATGTATACAAGCTGAAGGGCCGCAGCAAATCATCTTAACTTGAGTGAACCGGAGGCATTCGTCATGAAACTGAGGGACCTGGCAGTTTTGGTGGGGGTTATCGGCATCGTCATGATGATGGTCATCCCTGTGCCTACTTTCCTGATGGACGTCCTGCTCGTAATCAACATATCGGTCGCGCTCATCATTCTCTTAATAGCGATGAACACGAAAGAGGCGCTGGACTTCTCGATCTTTCCGGCGCTGCTGCTGATTACGACGCTGTTCAGGCTTGCCCTGAACGTATCGACCACGCGCAACATTCTCGTGCATGCCCATGCGGGCGAAGTGGTCATGACCTTCGGGAACTGGGTCGCCGGCGGTCAGGTCGCCATCGGCTTCGTCGTCTTCCTCATCCTCGTCGTCGTCCAGTTCATCGTCATCACGAAAGGCTCCGAACGCGTCGCCGAGGTCGCCGCAAGGTTCACTCTCGACGCGATGCCCGGCAAGCAGATGAGCATCGACGCCGATCTGAACGCCGGTCTGATCAACGAGCAGCAAGCGCGCGCGCGGCGCTCCAAGATCGAGCGGGAAGCGGACTTCTACGGATCGATGGACGGCGCGAGCAAGTTCGTCAAGGGCGATGCGATTGCCTCGATCATCATCCTCATCATCAATCTGCTCGGCGGCTTCATCATCGGCATGACCGTCAAGGGCATGGGCTTCGGCGAAGCGCTGCAGACCTATTCGATCCTGACGATCGGCGACGGTCTCGTCAGCCAGATCCCGGCGCTGCTCATCTCCACGGCCGCAGGCCTGATCGTGACGAGAGCGGCATCCGAGGGCAACCTGGCCCACGATCTCAGCTTGCAGATGATGCGCTATCCGCATCTGCTGTACGTCGTCGCCGGCACGATCGCGCTGCTCGGACTGTTTACGCCGATCGGCGTCGTCCGCACGTTCCCGATCGCCATCCTGATCGCCTTCCTCGGCTGGAAGATGCAGGGGGCGCAGAGCAAGCAGCTGCAGGAGCAGGAGCAGCTCGTCGAGGAACAGCAGATCGAGGAGGTGCGGAGTCCGGAAAGCGTCGTCAGCCTGCTGCAGGTCGATCCGATCGAATTCGAGTTCGGCTACGGGCTCATCCCGCTCGCCGACACGCAGCAAGGCGGCGACCTGCTGGACCGGATCATCATGATCCGCAGGCAATGCGCGCTTGAGCTCGGGCTCGTCGTGCCGGTCATCCGGATCCGCGACAACATCCAGCTGCGCCCGAACGAATACGTCATCAAGCTCAAGGGCAATCAGGTCGCTCGCGGCGATCTGCTGCTGAACCACTATCTGGCGATGAGCCCGGGCTTCGAGGACGAGTCGATCATCGGCATCGAGACGACGGAGCCGGCGTTCGGACTTCCAGCGCTGTGGATCGACGAAGCGACGAAGGAGCGGGCGGAGATGTCCGGCTATACGGTTGTCGATCCGCCGTCGGTCGTCGCCACGCATCTGACCGAGATCATCAAGCGGCATGCGCATGAGCTGCTCGGCAGGCAGGAGGCCAAGGCGCTCGTCGACAATGTGCGCGAGGCGTATCCGGCGCTCGTCGACGAGCTCATCCCGTCGATCATGACGGTCGGAGACGTCCAGAAGGTGCTGGCCAAGCTGCTGAAGGAAAAGATCTCGATCCGCGATCTGGTGACGATCTTCGAGACGCTGGCCGATCACGGCCTGTACACCAAGGACCCCGACATCCTGACCGAATACGCGAGACAGGCGCTTTCGCGCCAGATCACGCAGCAGTTCAGCGCGGGCGGCGGTTCGATGAAGGTCATCACGGTCAGCCCGGCGCTCGAGAAGCGCATCGCCGAATCGGTGCAGCAGACGGAGCAGGGCAGCTATCTGGCGATGGATCCGGTCGCTTCCCAGCAGATCTGCAGCCGCATCAGCGAGCAGGTTTCCCGCCAGATCCAGTCCGGCCATCAGCCGGTCGTGCTGGCGTCGCCTACGATCCGCATGTATTTGCGGCAATTGATCGAGCGGGTGATGGGCGACGTGCCGGTGCTGTCCTACAGCGAGCTTGAGCCGTCGGTTGAAGTCCAGAGCGTAGGGACGGTGAGCTTGTGAAGGTAAAGCGATATGTCGTCGCATCCGTGCCGGAGGCGCTGCCGCTCATCCGCGGCGATCTCGGCAGCGATGCGGTCATTCTCAGCACCAAGGAAATCAAGACCGGAGGCGTGCTCGGCCTGTTCGGCAAGCGCCGCATGGAAGTCATCGCGGCAGCGGAGACGAAGCCCGTTCCGAAGCCTGCTCCGGCGCGCCAGCCGGCGGCGAGGCCGGCTGCAGCCCTTGCGGCTTCGCCGAGCGGGCTGGGGATGGCGGAAGAAGCCCAGGCAGAGCCCGCGACAACGCTTGGACGTCCGGCGGAGCCTCCTGCGGAGAGCTGGCGTCGTCCGGAGCCGCCGCCGGAACCTCTGCCGGAGGCGCCATCGCCTCCGCCTCGGCGGGATCGGATGCCGACGGACGGTCGTCCGTCGGCGGACGCATTGCAGGACGAGCTGCTGCAGGAGGTTCGCGGCCTCAAGACGTGGATCCGCCAGCTCGGCCTCCAGCAGGAAGCGGACGGCCGCAGCGAGCCGCTGCGCCAGCTCATGGAGCGGCTGGAGCGGCAGGAGGTCGCTGCCGAATGGCGCGACAGGCTTCTCGAGGAGCTGCGGACGGAGCCGGACTTCGAGTCGTTGTCCCTGCAGCCCGAGGCGCTGCGGGAAGCGGCTCGAGCTGTAATCGAGCGATGGCTGTCGCCGTTCGAAGTCGGGGGAGACATCCTCGACCAGGCGAGGACGATCCATTTCGTCGGACCGACCGGCGTCGGCAAAACGACGACGATCGCCAAGCTGGCCGCATGCGAGACGCTGCAGCGCCAGCGGTCGGTCGGCCTGATCACGGCCGACACGTACCGGATCGCGGCGGTCGACCAGCTGCGCACGTACGCCGACATCCTCGGCGTTCCGCTCGAGGTCGTCTTTTCGCCGGCCGAGGCGGCGCGGGCGTTCCAGCAGCTGGCGGACAAGGATATCGTGCTGATGGACACGGCGGGACGCAATTACCGCAGCGAGCTGCAGATCAACGAGGTGAGCAGCATGCTGCGGACGGGATCGGCGAGCGAGACTTGCCTCGTGCTCAGCCTTACGGCAAGGACAGCGGATATGGAATCGGTGGCGCTTCCGTTCATCGAGCACGGCGTAACGAAAGCGATCTTCACGAAGCTTGACGAGACGCGAGTGTACGGAGCTTTGCTGAACCTGTCGCTGTCGCATCGGCTCCAGCCGCTCTACATCGCCTCGGGCCAGACGGTGCCGGACGATCTCGAGCGCTTCAGCAGCCGCCGCTACGCCGCCTTGCTGATCGGAGACGGGGCGGATGTCTGATCAGGCGCAGGCGCTTCGCGATCTGATCCGACGGCAGCACGCCTCCTCGGCGGCAGAGCCGCCGAGGTCGACGCGCATCTTGACGGTAGCAAGCGGGAAGGGAGGCGTCGGCAAGTCGAACTTCAGCCTGAACTTCGCGCTGTCGCTGCAGAAGCTCGGCCAAAAGGTGCTCGTGTTCGACGCCGACATCGGCATGGCCAATCTCGACGTGCTGATGGGGGTGTCGGCTCCGTATTCGCTCTATCATCTCTTCCGGGGCGAGCGGCCGATTCGGGACATCATCCAGCTCGGTCCGGGAGGGATCCACTTCATCGCCGGCGGCTCCGGATTCCGCGAGCTGCTCCATCTCAGCGAGGAGCAGCTGCAGCAGGCGGATCGGGAGATCGAGCGGCTGCAGGGAGAGTACGACTTCATCCTGTTCGATACCGGGGCGGGACTCAGCAAGGAAGCGGAGCGCTTCATCGGCGCCTCCCACGAGAGCATCGTCGTCACGACGCCGGAGCCGACCTCGATCACCGACGCCTATGCGCTCGTCAAGATGGTGTCGCACAGCCGGCCGGACGCAAGCTTCCGGCTGCTCGTGAACCGGGCGGCGGACGAACGGGAAGGACGCCAGACCGCCGAAAAGATGGATCTCGCGGCGCAGCGCTTCCTGGACATCCGCCTTCCATTCTTAGGCAGCGTCGCGGATGATCCGCATGTCGGCAAGGCGGTCCGGCGGCAGACGCCGTTCACGCTCGCGTACCCGGACTGCAAGGCGTCGCGCGACGTGCTGGCGGCGGCCAGAGGCTACCTGGATCTTCCTCGCGGAGATGCCTCCCGCACAGTCAAAGGCTTCTTTCATCAATGGTTCAATCGCAAACGCAACCTTTGACTTCATGACAAGGAGAGATCGGCGGATGTCCCCATATCGAGTGCTCGTCGTAGACGATTCGGCCTTCATGAGAGCCGTCATCAAGGATCTGATCGAGGAGGATCCGGCGTTCGAGGTGGCGGGCATGGCCCGCAACGGCGTCGAAGCGATCGAGGCGGCTTCCCGCCTCGACCCGGATGCCATGACGCTGGACTTGGAAATGCCGGAGATGAACGGAATCGACGCGCTGGAGGCGATCATGGCCTCGAATCCGCTGCCGGTCATCATGTTCTCCGGAATCAGCGAGGAGCACACCTCGCTGACGATCGCCGCGCTGCAGCAAGGCGCGTTTGACTTCATCCGCAAGCCGGCGGCAAGCTCTCCGCCGGGCGAGATCTCAACGATCGGCCGGCTGCTGAGGGAAAAGCTCCACACGGCCGTCCTCATCCGCGAGCGGATCAGGCGTCAGCACGAAGAGGCGGCGCTGGCCGCAGAGCGGGCGAAGACGGCGAAGCCTCGCCAGCCGGATCGCCGCTCTTCGGTTCCGGCGGCCGGTGCCGGCAAAGGCGGAACGGAGCTGCCGGCCGCTGCGGCCAAGCCGGCAGGCCGAACGGCTGGATCGCCTTCGGCGGCGCCGAAGCTGCCGACCGCCAAGCCTGAAAAGCCGGCCGGATTACCTTCGGCTCGGCCGCGGCCGGAAGCGGGGGCCGAGCCGAAGGCTGGACGCCCCGCCGCTTCCAAGCCGCTCCGTCCCGCCGCCACGGCCGGAGCGGCGGCAGGCAGCCGCAATTTCGAGCATCTGATCGCCGTGGGCACGTCGACAGGCGGACCGCGCGCGCTGCAGGAGCTGATCGCCGGATTGCCGGAGGACTTGCCGGCTCCGGTGCTGATCGTGCAGCATATGCCGCCGCGCTTCACCGCCTCGCTCGCAAAGCGGCTCGACGGAGCCGGGCCGCTGACCGTACATGAAGCCGTGGACGGCCAGCCGGTCATGACGGGCCATGTGTATCTGGCTCCCGGAGGCAATCATATGCGTCTCGACCGGGATGAGCGAGGGTATTTCATCCGGCTGTCGCAGGACGAGCCGGTAAGCGGGCATCGCCCCTCGGTCGACGTGCTGTACCGCTCGCTCGTGCCGCATGGCGGCCTCAAGCGGCACGGCGTCATCCTGACCGGCATGGGGAGCGACGGGGCCAAGGGCATGCTGGAGCTGAAGGAAAGCGGGGCCGCCAGCACGATCGCCGAATCCGAGGAAAGCTGCGTCGTCTACGGCATGCCTCGCAGCTGCGTCGAGAATGGAAGCTGCGTCACGGTGCTTCCGCTCTCGTCGATCGCCAAGGAGCTTTCCGTCCGCTGCCTCGGCTAACCGAACGGTCAACTTACAGGAGGTGTGGACTCGATTATGGATATGAACGCTTATCTTTCCATGTTTATCGATGAATCCCAGGATCATCTGCAAGCCCTCAACGAGAATTTGCTGAAGCTCGAAGGCGATCCGAACGATCTGAGCATCGTCCAGGTCATTTTCCGATCGGCGCATACGCTCAAGGGGATGTCCGCCACGATGGGATTCGAGGATCTCGCCTCGCTCACCCACGAGATGGAAAACGTGCTCGATCTGGTCCGCAATGGAAAGCTGGCGATGGACGCGTTCATCTTCGACGTGCTGTTCAAGGGACTGGACGCGCTGGAGAGCATGGTCGCCGACATTACGGCCGGAGGCCAGGGCAAGGCGGACGTCGGAAGCATCGTCGGCGCGCTGAAGTCGATCGTCGACGGCAGCTACTTGACCCGGACCGAGACGGCGGCGGCCGCGGTCGCAGCGCCGGCCGGTCCTTCGGCGGCGATCGACGAATTCCAGCTGTCCGTGCTGAAGCAGTCGATGGACAGCGGCCTCAAGGCTCTGCGCATCGACGTCTCGCTCGAAGAGAGCTGCGTGCTCAAGGCGGCGAGAGCCTACATGGTGTTCAACCTGCTGGAGGAAAAAGGAGAAGTCGTCAAGTCGATTCCTTCCGTCACCGAGCTCGAGCAGGAGCAGTTCGACCGTTCGTTCACCGTCATCTTCGTCACGGAGCATGACGCCAAGGGACTGGAGGAAGCCGTCGGCGGCATCTCCGAGGTCGCGGCCGCTCGCGCCGAGGAGCTGGATGCCGGCACGCTCGAGCGCTTGGCGCGCCCGGAGCCTGCCGCCAAGCCGGCTGCCGGCGCAGCGGCGCCGAGCGCGCCTGCCGCCAAGCCGGCCGAGCCGTCCGCAGCCGGGGAAGCTCGCAAGCCGGCTGGCGGAGCTCCCGCCGCTTCCCGCACGATTCGCGTCGACATCGAGCGGCTGGACGCGCTGATGAACCTGTTCAGCGAGCTGCTCATCGACCGCTCGCGGCTCGAGCAGCTGTCGTCGGAGATCGGACGGGGAGAGCTGACGGAGACGGTCGAGCATCTGTCCCGCATCAGCGGAGACCTGCAGAACATCGTCCTCAAGCTGAGGATGGTGCCGGTGGATACCGTGTTCAACCGCTTCCCGCGGATGATCCGCGACCTCGCCCGCTCGCTCGACAAGAAGGTCGAGCTGATCGTGACCGGAGCGGACACCGAGCTCGACCGCACCGTCATCGACGAGATCGGCGACCCGCTCGTGCATCTGCTCCGCAACTCTCTCGATCACGGCCTCGAGACGACGGAAGGCCGCCTGCAGGCCGGCAAGCCGGAGACGGGCACGATCTGGCTGCGCGCCTATCATAGCGGCAACCATGTGTTCATCGAGGTGGAGGAGGACGGCCGCGGCATCAACTCGGACAAGGTGAAGGCCAAAGCGGTGGAGAACGGAGTGCTCTCGCCCGAGGAGGCCGCCAGGCTGACCGTCGACGAGATGAACAACCTCATCTTCGCGCCGGGCTTCAGCACGGCCGACCAGATTTCGGACATTTCAGGCCGCGGCGTCGGGCTCGACGTCGTCCGCTCGAAGATCCTTTCGCTCGGAGGCAACGTCTCCGTCGAGAGCAAGGCGGGCGTCGGCTCCAAATTCAGCATCCAGCTGCCGCTCACGCTGTCGATCATTACGGCGATGCTCGTCAAGCTCGGCTCCGAGAAGTACGCCGTGCCGCTCACGTCGATCGTCGAGACCGGCATCGTGAAGCGGGAAGCGATCCTGACCGTTCACGGCAATCGGATGCTCTCCTACCGCAATGCAGTCATTCCGGTCGTTTCCCTCAGCCGCGTGCTGGGCGCTCCCGACTATCGCGAGGATGACGAGGAGGAGAGCGAGTACATCGTCATCCGCAAGGGCGACAAGTGGGCCGCCGTCATCGTCGACGACTTCATCGGGCAGAGCGACATTGTGCTCAAGTCGATGGGAGCTTACCTTGGACAGACGCCTGCGGTATCCGGCGCGACGATATTGGGAGACGGCCAGGTTGCCCTGATCATCGACCCGAACGCGCTTTTCAAATAAGCGAAGGAGGATGGGAATTATGGCTGAAGACATCAAGGTGATCGTGTTTTCGCTCGGAGAAGAGGAGTACGGCATCGAGGTCGACAAGGTGAAGACGGTCGAGCGGCTCATGCCGATTACGCGCGTGCCGAAAACGCCGGCGTTCGTCAAGGGCGTCGTCAATCTGCGCGGCGTCGTCGTGCCGGTCATCGACCTGCGCGGCCGATTCGGACTGGCGGAGACGGAGCAGACGGAAGCGACCCGGATCATCGTCGTGAGCTCCGGCGAGATGGAGGTCGGCTTCATCGTCGACCGAGCGAACGATGTGACGGATATCAGCAGCGACCAGATCGAGCTGCCGCCGGAAGTCGTCGGCGGCATCCAGGCCAAGTATTTGCGCGGAGTCGCCAAGACCGACGGCGGACGGCTGCTCGTCATGCTCAACCTGTCCGAGGTGCTCAATAAATCGGAGCTTGTGCAGCTGGAACAGATGGAGGCTTGATCGGCGTGAGGTCATACGGCAAGCTTGCCGAATTCGAGCTCGACGTGCTGAAGGAAGTCGGCAATATCGGCTCCGGCCATGCGGCGACCGCGCTGTCCACGCTGCTGAATCGTCCGGTCGACATGGCGGTGCCCAAGGTGAGCCTCGTGCCGTTCGAGGAAGTCGCCGAACGCGCGGGCGGAGCCGAACAGCTTGTCGTGGCCGTGTTCCTGAGGGTGGACGGCGATGCTCCGGGCAATCTGTTCTACATCATGAACCCGGTCGCCGCCAAGCGCTTGCTGCGAAGGCTGGCGGCGATGGAAGTCGAGGAGGATCTGGAGTACTCGGAAATGGAGCTGTCCGCCTTGAGCGAGATCGGCAACATCCTGGCCGGCTCCTACTTGTCCTCTCTCGCCGATCTGACGCGCCTCGCCTTATCGCCGAGCGTGCCAGCCGTGGCCCTCGACATGGCTGGCGCCGTGCTCGCTTACGGGCTCATGCAATACGGAGAGATGGGCGATGCGGCGCTGCTGGTCGAGACGCGCTTCCAGGGCGACGGGGAGGAGATCGAGGGCCAGTTTTTCCTGATTCCGGACCCCGATTCGTTCCCGACGCTGTTCCGTTCGCTCGGAGTGGACGTGCCATGATCCAGCAGCCGATCGTCAAGGTCGCCATGGCCGATCTGGGCGTCGCTGTGCGCGGGGAATGCATCCGGACGACCGGTCTCGGCTCCTGCGTCGGACTGACGCTGTACGATGCCGTACGGAAGATCGGTGGCATGGCCCATGTCATGCTGCCGGACTCCTCCATCGCCCGCGAGTTTCCGTTCAATCGCGCCAAGTATGCCGACACGGCTGTTCCTCTGCTGATCGAGGAGCTGGAAAAGGCGGGGGCGAGAGTGGAGCGGATGAACGCAAAGATGGCGGGCGGAGCCCAGATGTTCGCCTCTCTCGCGCAGAGCGACTCGCTGCGCATCGGCCCGAGAAACGTGGAAAGCTGCGCGCTGCTGCTCTCGCGCATCGGCATTCCGGTCGTGGCCGAGGATACCGGCGGAAATTACGGACGCACCATCGAGCTGGATTCGGAAACGGGCATCCTTACGATCCGTTCCGCCCAGAATGGCACAAAGGAGCTGTAGCGAAGATGGTAGGTTCATGGCGCATCAACGGCTGGATCGCCGCAGGAGGCGCGCTGCTGACGCTTCTGCTCAATGCCGGCCGCAATCCTTGGGAAGTTGGCGGGACGCGCGCTCTCGCCGCGGCGGCGGCATTCTGGCTGCTCGCTTACGCGCTGCGGTTCCTGCTCACGTTCACGCTGCCGGACCCGGCGTCCGCTGCGGCCGCGGAAGCGGGGACGCCAGCGGCCGGGTCGGCGTTGGACCTCGAGGCTGCGGGCAGCGAGGATTTGGAAGAGCTGCTGCGCGAGGGGTGGAGGGCGCCTGAGGGAGAGCGGGCCCGCGAGGATCGCGGAGCGCCCGCCCCAGCCCGGGACGCGGCGGCCTTCCAGCCGCTGTCCCCTCCCCAGCTGCGCGCGACGCGGGAGGAGCCGAGCGAGCAGGAGCTGCTGCAGGCGGTGCGGCAGTGGAATTCGGAAGACAAATGAAGCTCGGCTGCAACCCGGGCCGACGAAGCCAGGCAAGGTCCGGTCGGACCGACGAGGAACTGGATGGCGAAAGCTTAAGGAGGCTTGAGGACGATGACTGAGCCCAAGGCGCCTCATTTATCCAACATGCCAATGTGGGAAAAGTGGAAAGAGGAGCAGGATCTGGACGCGAAAAAGGCGCTGATCGAGCAATATTTGCCGCTTGTGGACTATGTCACGAACCGGATGGCGATCGGCCTTCCCAAAAACGTATCGAAGGATGATTTGGCGAGCAACGGAGTCATGGGTCTCATCGACGCGATCGATAAATTCGATTACAAGCGCGGCCTGCAGTTCGAGACCTACGCATCCTGGAGAATTCGCGGAGCGATCATCGACGGCCTGCGGCAGGGAGACTGGGTGCCGAGATCGGTGCGCGAGAAAGCGAAGCGGATCGAGGAAGCCTACCAGCACTTGGAGCAGCAATACCTGCGTTCGGTGAGCGACTTCGAGATCAGCTCTTATTTGCAGGTGTCGGAAAAGGAATTCACGGTCATGCTGCAGGAAATCGCCGTCACGACCGTCTGCTCGCTCGAGGATCCGATCCGAGAGGAAGAGAGCGAGACTCGCATGTCGCTGCTCGTCGACGAAAAGGCCAAAAATCCGGACCATAAGGTCCATGAGTTCTACTTGAAGGAATCGCTGGTGAAAGGCATCGAGAAGCTGACGGAGAAGGAGCGGATCGTCGTCTCCCTCTTCTATTACGAAGAATTGTCGCTGAGCGAGATCGCCGAGGTCATGTCGCTCTCGCCCTCCCGAATCTCGCAGCTGCACTCCAAGGCGATCCTTCGGCTGAGAGGCGCGTTGTCCAAGCAAAAGGAACAATTGATGCAGAACTCCTAGAAGGAGGTCGGAACGATGAAGGAACAGCTAGGCTTGCAGCAGCGGCTAAGCGTAAACGTGGCTCCCGATCAGATGACGGCGCTGCTGCAGTTCATCCGCTGCGACGACGATTTTGCCTGCACGGCCGCCGAGCTCGAGCAATTCCTGAGGGCTAGCGGCATTACATATGGAATTCAGTACGATCTGCTCCATGCGATCTCGAACGATCCGGCCTCCTATTCCTTGCAGCAGACTCCGATCGCCCATGGCCTCCCGCCAAAAACGGGCAAGGACGGGAGGATCGCTTACGTCGTCGAGATGAATGCCGACCAGCGGCCGGAGGAGTCGGAGGACGGCAAGGTCGACTTCAAGGAAACGTCAAAGATTCTGAACGTCCAGAAAGGCCAGCTTATCGCCCGCAAGCTGCCCGCGACGGAAGGCGAACCGGGAAAAACGGTGACCGGAATCGCGGTCCCGGGCCGCAAAGGCAAGGAAGCGCGCCTGAAAGCGGGCAAAAACGTCGTCTGCAATGCCGATCGGACGCTGGTCTATGCGGCGATAGACGGCTTGTTTACGATTACCGGCGGCGACTCGATCAATGTGTTCCCCGTTTATGAGGTCAACGGAGACGTGGACTATCATACCGGCCATATCGATTTCGTCGGGACCGTCGTCGTGCGCGGCAATGTGCTGACAGGCTTCCGCGTGAGGGCGGCCGGAGACATCCGCGTCGTCGGCGGCGTCGAGGGG
This sequence comes from Paenibacillus pasadenensis DSM 19293, assembly GCF_000422485.1. Classification (GTDB taxonomy): domain Bacteria; phylum Bacillota; class Bacilli; order Paenibacillales; family Paenibacillaceae; genus Paenibacillus_O; species Paenibacillus_O pasadenensis. The sequence continues at coordinate 226,847 of NZ_AULW01000015.1, read as the reverse complement.
GCCGAGCTGGAGACGGACGGATCGATCGAGATCACCGGCGGCATCATGGGCGGCGGCAAAGGCTCGGTGAAGGCGGGACACTCGGTCCGCTGCTCGTTCATCCAGGACGGCACGGTATTCGCCGGCGAGGATGTGCTCGTCAGCCAGAGCATCATGCATTCGCAGGTGCGCGCCGGCCGGAACGTCGTCTGCGGCGGCGCCAAGGGGCTGCTCGTCGGCGGCGTCGTGCAGGCCGGCGAGACGGTGCAGGTGCGCACCGCGGGCAATACGATGTCGACGGCCACGTCGATCGAGGTCGGCGTCAAGCCCGAGCTGCGCGAGGAGCTGAAGGAGCTGCGCATCGCCGTAAGGTCGAAAAGCGAAGCGCTCGACAAGACGGAAAAGGCGCTGGCCATTCTCGATCAGATGGCGGCGGCTGGCACGATCGCTTCCGACAAGCTGGCCCTTCGGATCAAGCTGGCGGCGACGAAAAAGCAGGCGGTGCAGGAGATCGAGGAGGCCCGGGACCGGATCCTGGACATCGAGCGCTCGCTCGAGGATTCGAGCACGGCCAAGGTCGAGGTGCGGGGCACCGTATTCGGGGGAACGAAAATCGTCATCGGACGCTATACCCGGTTCATCAAGGAGCCGACGTCCCGCGTGCAGTTCCGCTTCATCGAAGGCGAGATCCACATGGGCCAGATCGTCTAGCGGCGCTGCCGAGCAAGCCTTTTGCGGCATGCGGAAGGCAGCTGCAAGGAGGAGGATGCGATGCCTTATCGACCGGTCGATCTGCAGGTGTCCGTGCCGAAGACCCAGGAAACCGGAATGCAGCAAAGCCAGCTGCAAAGCCGATTGGCCGCAGAGGCGCGGCAGCAGGCGGAGCAGGCGGCCAAAAAAACGGAGCAGGATCGAAGCCGCAGCACCGAGCTGGAAAGCCGGGCCGACGCCAAGATCGGCTACCGGCAAGAAGAAAGCGGGAGCGGCGGCGCGAAAGCCGGCGACAGGCGAGGCAAGGCGGAAAGCGGAGAGCTCCCGGAAGAGCGGACGGCGCATCCGTATAAAGGCCGCCGGATCGACATCCGCTTGTAAGCCGCTTGGGATCGCAGAGATTACAGGAGAAGGAGGACGGACGATGAACATGCAGCCCTGGCACTATATTGTCCTCGTCGGAGCGGTGGTGCTCGTCTGGTCCAATCTGCTGGCGCGGGGACGCGGCGCGAACAAGACGAAGAGCGAAGGCTCTTCGGACGCCGGACTTCAGCAAATGGAGCTCGCGCTGGAACAGTTCATGGAAAACATGGAGCAGAGCCAGCGGGATCTGACCGGCCTTGTGCTGTCGTCAAAAGAACAAGAGAAGGAAGAGGCGAGGCGGCGCGAGGAACGGATCGCCGAGCTCGAGGAGCGCTGCACGCGGCTGCAGCGCGAGATGGAGCTGCAGGCCGCGTCGGTGGCGGCGGCTTCCGCTGCCGGCGGACCCGCCGGGCAACGTCCCGCCGCTCCGGCTGCCGCTGCCTCGCAGCCGGCCGAAGCGCCGCAGGAAGGGCTTGCCGAGTCCGCCGCCTCGGCGCAGGCGCCAGCGTCCAAGTCGGGCATCAGGCAGCGGTTCAAGATGCTTTTCGACCTGCATGAGCAAGGCCTCTCCGTGGAGCAGATCGCCAAGCGGCTCGGCATGAACAAAGGCGAGGTGCTGCTCATCCAGCAGCTGGCCAAGCAGGAGGGGGCTCGCCATGAAGCCTCCTAACCGCATGTTCTGGACCGGCCTCGGCGTCGGCATCATGGCCGGCGCCCTGCTGCTGCAGCTGCTGCTGGCCGGCCAGGGCGGAGCCGCGCTGCCGGATCCGCCGGACGAGGCGGCGGTCTATACGGCGGAAGAAGCGGAGCTGCTCGTCCAGGCGGCCGTCGAGCGGACGAGAGCGGAGATGGCCGAAGCCGAGGAGGCGGAGGCGGGCGGCGACCCGAGTCCTAGAGCGCAGCCTGCGCCTTCCATCGAGCCTGCTGCCAGTCCGCAGCCTTCGGGCTCTCCGGCCGCTTCGCCGTCGGCGCGTCCGTCTCCAGCGGCGGCTCCCAAAGGCGGAACGAAATCGGAATCCGCCAAGCCGTCCGGCAAGCCGGCGGAGAGCCTCCCGGTCGTCGTCATCCGGATCGAGCCGGGGAGCAGCCTGACGGAGACCGCCTCTTTATTGAAGGAACGCAATCTCATCGCGAGCGAGAAAGGCTTTCTCGATTACATGGAGAAGCAGCGGCCGGTCCCGCTTGTCCGAGCCGGCTATTTCAAGATCGAGGGCAAGCCCGGCCTCGAGAAGCTGAAGAAGATTCTAGCCAGCCAGCCGATGGACCCGGCAGAGGGCAAGGCGTGGCTGGACAAGCAAAACCGATGAGGGGCCGCCCGTTCCAAGCGGATGGCGTCTCGTTTTTTTCGCTTGAGGGGACAGTTGCGCTGACAAGCCCGGTATGCTATAGTAATTGACGGTGTTAAAAACACACGCCGGTTAATTCTGTCAAGGGTGCTTCCGCGAGCGGAAGTCTTGCCGGAAGATGACATCGGCGGAGGACACAAATAAAAACCAACTAGGAGGTGTTGAAGATGGCAGTGATTTCCATGAAACAGCTGCTCGAGGCTGGTGTTCACTTCGGTCACCAAACTCGCCGCTGGAACCCTAAAATGGATCGCTATATCTTCACCGAACGTAACGGCATTTACATCATCGACCTGCAAAAGACGGTCAAAAAAGTAGAAGAGGCGTACAACTTCGTCCGCTCCATCGCGGAAGACGGCGGCTCCATCCTCTTCGTCGGCACGAAAAAGCAAGCTCAAGACTCCGTGAAGGAAGAAGCGGAGCGCTGCGGCAACTTCTACATCAACCAACGCTGGCTCGGCGGTACGCTGACCAACTTCTCCACGATCCAAAAGCGCATCGATCGTCTGCGCCAGCTGGAAAAATGGGAAGGGGACGGCACGTTCGATGTCCTGCCTAAAAAAGAAGTCATCATCCTCCGCAAGGAGAAGGATCGCCTCGAGAAATTCCTCGGCGGCATCAAAGGCATGCGCAAGCTGCCTAGCGCCCTCTTCATCATCGACCCGCGCAAAGAGCGCATCGCGGTCGCCGAAGCTCGCAAGCTGGGCATCCCGATCGTCGGCATCGTCGATACGAACTGCGATCCGGACGAGATCGATTATGTCATCCCGGGCAACGACGACGCGATCCGCGCCGTGAAGCTGCTGACGGGCAAGATGGCTGACGCCATCGTCGAAGCCAACCAAGGCGAGCAAACGACCGCCTAAGCTGGATTCGCCAGGAAATTCCTACAGCTGTGAACGATAAGGGTGGTCAGAAGGTGAAAGCCTCCTCGCCGCCCTTTTTTTGAGGGTGCATAGAGGAAACAATCCGCTCGAAGCGGACAACTTGGCCTGAATGAAGGCATCGGGAGGAAAATCAGATGGCAGTCAATGCGAGTGCAGTCAAGGAATTGCGTGAAAAAACGGGAGCAGGCATGCTCGATTGCAAAAAAGCGCTGGAAGAAGCGAACGGCGATCTGACGAAAGCAGCCGAGCTGCTTCGCGAGAAAGGCCTTGCCGCTGCGGCGAACAAAGCCGGCCGTGTCGCGACGGAAGGCGTCGTAGAATCCTACATCCACGCTGGCGGACGCATCGGCGTGCTCGTGGAGATCAACTGCGAGACCGACTTCGTCGCCAAGACGGACCAGTTCCGCGAGTTCTGCAAGGACATCGCGATGCAGATCGCAGCCGTAGGTCCGAAATATGTCCGCCGCGAGGAAGTGGCAGCGGAAGAGCTGGAAAAAGAGCGCGAGATCCTGAAGGCGCAAGCGCTCAACGAAGGCAAGCCGGCCCATATCGTCGAAAAGATGGTCGAAGGCCGCCTGAGCAAGTACTATGAAGAGTTCTGCCTGCTGGAGCAGCCGTTCATCAAGGATCCGGACAAGACGATCTCGACGCTGCTGAACGAAAAGATCAGCACGATCGGCGAGAACATCTCCATCCGTCGCTTCGCTCGCTTCGAGCTTGGCGAAGGCCTGGAGAAAAAAGTCGACAACTTCGTCGAAGAAGTCATGTCGCAAGCGAAGCTGTAAGCCGCGTTCCATTGCCAGACGCTGCCGGCCATCCGGTCGGCCGGCGTCTTTCTAACCGATACCGAACGCGAGGACAGGCGGGGCGGGGCTTCCGCCCCGCCTGTTTTTTTTAGGAAGCTTTCGTTCGACGCCGCATTGTTGAAACTTTTTAAGCACCGAAATCTGTCTTGAACATGGGGGTATTGACGTTGGAGAATCCCGTCTACAAACGCATCGTACTGAAGGTGAGCGGAGAATCGCTGTCCGGCCAGGCTGGCTACGGCATCGAGGCTGAAATCATCTCGTCCATTGCGCAGCAAATCAAGGAGGTCGTGGAGCTGGGCGTCGAAGTGGCCATCGTCGTAGGCGGAGGCAACATCTGGCGCGGCATCGCCGGCACGGCGAAAGGCATCGACCGGGCCACGGCCGACTACATGGGCATGCTCGCAACGGTCATGAACTCGCTCGCCCTTCAGGACGCTCTGGAATCGATCGACGTTCCGACGCGCGTTCAGACCTCCATCGCCATGCAGCAGATCGCCGAGCCTTATATCCGCCGCCGCGCGATCCGCCATCTGGAAAAGGGGCGGGTCGTCATTTTCGCAGCCGGAACCGGCAATCCCTTCTTCTCGACGGATACGACAGCCGCGCTTCGCGCAGCCGAGATCGAAGCCGAGGTCATCCTCATGGCCAAGAACAAGGTGGACGGCGTCTACTCCGCCGATCCGTTCAAGGACTCCACGGCCGAGAAGTTCGAAACGCTGACTTATCTGGACGTGCTCAACCGCAATTTGGGCGTCATGGACTCCACGTCCACCTCGCTCTGCATGGACAACAACATTCCGCTCGTCGTATTCGCGATTACGATCCCAGGCAATATTAAGCGGGTCGTGCTCGGAGAGAAGATCGGAACCATCGTGAAAGGAAGTGCCAACTGACATGCCGCAAACCATCAAATCCGATGCTGCCGAGCGCATGGAAAAAGCGATCGGAGCGCTTAAGCGCGATCTCGCGACGCTTCGCGCCGGCCGCGCGACTCCGGCTCTGCTCGACCGCATCTCGGTCGACTATTACGGCGCGCTGACGCCGCTCAACCAGCTGGCGAACATCAATACGCCGGACTCCCGCACGCTGTTCATCCAGCCATGGGACAAATCGTCGCTCGCGGATATCGAGCGCGCCATCATGAAGTCGGATCTCGGCCTGACGCCTTCGAACGATGGCGCCTCGATCCGCATCCAGGTGCCGATGCTGACCGAGGAGCGCCGTTCGGAGCTCGTCAAGATGACGAAAAAATTCGGCGAAGAGGCGAAGGTAGCGATCCGCAACATCCGCCGCGACGCCAACGAGTCCATTAAAAAGCTCGAGAAGACGGACATCTCCGAGGATGAGTCCAAGCGCCACCAGGACGACATCCAAAAGACGACCGACAAGTTCGTCGCCGAGGTCGACAAGGTGCTGTCCGCCAAAGAGAAGGAAATCATGGAAGTCTGATTGGGACTGGACAACGGGATTCAACGCCTGCGGGGAGGAAGGAAGATGATCGACAGACTGTGGTCAAAACGGGGCAAGGCATCTCCGCAGGAAGCGGAGCTTCCGTCCGGGGAAAATGTGCCGCAGCATGTCGCCATTATAATGGACGGCAACGGGCGATGGGCCCAGAATCGCGGCCTGCCGCGAATCGCCGGCCATCATACCGGAATGAAGGCGGTCAAGAAGGTTACGATGGCTGCCGACAGAGCCGGCGTGAAATATTTGACCTTGTACGCTTTTTCCACCGAGAACTGGAAGCGCCCCAAGCCGGAAGTCGATTTTCTGATGCGTCTTCCGCAGGAGTTTCTCGCTCTGGAGCTGGAAGAGCTGATCGAGAACAACGTGCAGGTGCGGATGATGGGCTACCGGGAGCATCTTCCGTCCTTTACGATCGAAGCCCTCGAGGAAGCGATCGAAAAGACGAAGGAGAACACCGGCCTCGTGCTCAACTTCGCGCTCAACTACGGCAGCAGGGCGGAGATGGCGGACGCCGTCCGCTCCATCGCCCGCGAAGCGGCCGAAGGCAAGCTTGATCCGGAGTCGATCGACGAGGCGCTGTTCGAAAGCCGGCTGCTCAGCAGCGACCTGCCGGATCCCGATCTGCTGATCCGCACGAGCGGCGAGCTGAGGCTGAGCAACTTTATGCTCTGGCAGCTGGCCTACAGCGAGCTGTACTTTACCGATGTCTACTGGCCTTCGTTCACGGAGGAGCAGTTCCAGGAAGCCATCATCGAATATCAGCGGCGGGGCAGACGGTTCGGAGGATTGTCCTAGCCCGCTTCCAAGCGAGGAAAATAGCGATGAAACAACGGATCCTAACCGGCCTCGGGGCAGGCGCTCTCTTCTTGCTGCTGCTCGTCATCGGCGGGACGCCATACGAGCTGCTGCTGCTGCTGCTCGCCCTGATCGGCTTTTTTGAATTCGCGCGCCTGAACGGCATTTCTCCTTTCCACCCGGCTGGGCTGCTCGGCTTCGCCGGGGTGCTTTTTTTTATGCTCCCATGGGAAGAGATGGGCCTCGACGTTCCGTCGGACAGCGCAGCGATATGGCTGCTGCTGCTTCTGCTCTTGTCGGTGACGGTCGTCACCAAAAACCGGATCGCGGTCGATGGAGCCGCGCTGCTGCTGCTGGGGGCCGTTTATGTCGGCTTCGGCTTCGCCGCCATGGGCGATGTCAGAGGCATCGAGCCGCATGGCCTGTACCTGAGCTTCCTTAGCTTCGCCGCCATCTGGGCTTCGGATATCGGAGCCTACTTCATCGGCAAGGCGATCGGCAAGCGCAAGCTGTGGCCGGCGATCAGCCCGAACAAGACGATCGAAGGCTCGCTCGGCGGCATCGCCTGCGCGATCGCCGCTGCGATCGCCTTCCAGCTCGCAGCTCCGGAGACGATCGGCTTTGGCCGCGCGGTCGCGATCGGCGCCGTCGCGGCGGTCGCCGGACAGTTCGGCGATCTGATCCAGTCGGCGTACAAGCGCCATCGCGGCGTCAAGGACAGCGGCAAGCTGCTGCCCGGCCACGGCGGAGTGCTCGACCGCTGCGACAGCTGGATCGTCGTTTTTCCGCTGCTCGTGCTGACGGGACTGCTCCCGCTCTAGGAACGGTCCCGCTCCGGGCCGGTACATACTGCAAGACAAGGAGTCGATCGCAGTGAAAAAAATTACGGTGCTCGGATCGACCGGCTCGATCGGCACGCAGACGCTGGACATTGTCGCGCACCATCCGGAGCGCTATGCGCTCGACGGCCTGGCGGCGGGAGCCAACTCCGCGCTGCTGATCGAGCAGGCGCTCCGCTTCCGGCCGAAGCGGGTCTGCCTGGCGACCGAGGAGGCGGCTCGCGCCGCGCGCGCGGCGCTGCCGCAGGAGATCGAGGTGCTGCAGGGCGAGCAGGGGCTGGTCGAGCTTGCCGGCGGCGGCGACGCCGATACGGTCGTCACCGCGCTCGTCGGCAGCCGCGGCCTGCCGGCGACGCTGGCCGCGATCGAAGCGGGCCGCGACATCGCGCTCGCCAACAAGGAGACGCTCGTGACGGCCGGCCATCTCGTCATGGAGGCGGCTCGGCGCAGGGGCGTTTCGATTTTGCCGGTGGACAGCGAGCATTCGGCGATCTTCCAGTGCCTGAACGGCGAGCGGCGCGAGGATGTGCGGGGCATCACGCTGACGGCTTCGGGCGGATCGTTCCGCGACCGCACGCGCGACCAGCTGCGCGGCGTCACCGTGCAGGAGGCGCTCAGCCACCCGAACTGGTCGATGGGAGCCAAGATCACGATCGACTCCGCGACGATGGTCAACAAGGGACTGGAGGTCATCGAAGCCCGCTGGCTGTTCGGCCTCGGCTATGACGACATCGGCGTGCTCATCCATCCCGAGAGCATCATCCACTCCTATGTGGAGTTCAACGACCGCAGCGTCATCGCGCAGCTCGGACTGCCGGACATGCGCGTGCCGATCCAGTACGCGCTGTCGCATCCCGAGCGGCATCCGTCGCCGACGGAACGGCTGAGCCTGGCCGAGCTGGGCAAGCTTACGTTCCGGGAGATGGACTTCGACCGCTACCGCTGCCTCGCGCTCGCCTACGAGTGCGGCCGCATCGGAGGGACGGCGACGACCGTCTTCAACGCGGCCAACGAGGTCGCGGTCGAGCGCTTTCTGCGCGGAGAGATCGAATTCCTCGCGATCGAGGCCATCCTGCAGCAAGCGATGGAGAAGCATGTTCCTGCATCCGATCCCGATCTCGGAACGATCGCCGAGGCGGACCAGTGGGCCCGCCGGCTGGCCGCCTCCCTCTAAGTCGGTTCTCTTGTGCCAGGCTGGAGAATAATGATAATCTAAGGTACAGGCCTAAAGCGACAGGAGGCACCGACATCGATGGGTACATTGCAGGTCATCTTCATGACCGTTCTCGTGTTTTTCGTCATTGTCACCATTCACGAATGGGGACATTATTTTTTTGCGAAGCGCGCCGGCATCCTCGTCCGCGAGTTCGCCATCGGCTTCGGCCCGAAGCTGTTCTCGATCAAGCGGGGCGAGACCCGCTTCACGCTTCGGCTCGTGCCGGCAGGCGGATTCGTCCGCATGGCGGGAGAGGATCCGGAGCTCGTCGAGATCCAGGCGGGCCAGACGATCGCGATCCGCGTCAAGAACGGCCAGGCGACGCGCCTCTACCTCGACAAGCTGGATGAGCGCAGCGGCGTCGTCCGCGGCGAGGTCGAGGCGATCGACCTGGAGCGCCGGCTGTTCGTGCAGCTGCTCGTCGAGGGCGACTCCGAGCGCTACGAGGTGCATCCCGAAGCGCTCATGATCGCCAAGGGCAGGGAGACGCAGATCGCTCCGCTGGACCGGCAGTTCGGCAGCAAGACGGTCGGCCAGCGGGCGCTCGCGATCGCCGCCGGACCGTTCATGAACTTCATCCTCGCGATCGTGCTGTTCGCCGCGTACATCCAGATGGCCGGCGTCGCCGTCGACAACCCGCGGCATCTGGTCATCAACAGCATCGTCGGCGGCATGCCGGCGGAGCAGGCCGGCCTGCACAAAGGCGACGTCATCCAGACGGTCGCCGGCGAGGACATCCAAGCGGACTACGACCGCATGATCCAGGTGATCGGCGAGTCGGCCGGCAAGCCGCTCGACATCGTCGTCGAGCGGGGCGGCGAGACGATGACGTTCACGATGACGCCCAAGCTCGACGCCGACACCAAGATGGGCAAGGTCGGCATCACGGCCGGCTATCCGCGCCGGGCGGCCACGTTCAGCGAGACGATCACCGGCACGTTCACGCTCATGAAGGACATGACGGTAAGCATCTTCCAGGGCTTCGGCAAGCTGATCACCGGCGACTTCAAGCTGGACGACCTCGGCGGTCCGGTGCGCACGGCCGAGGTGACGGGCCAGATCGCCCGCCAGGGCCTGACGCAGCTGACGAGCTGGGCGGCGCTGCTCAGTCTGTATCTTGGCATCTTCAACCTGCTGCCGATCCCGGCGCTTGACGGCAGCCGCCTCGTGTTCATCGGTATCGAGGCGCTGCGCGGACGGCCGATCGATCCGGCGCGGGAGAGCATGGTCCACGTCATCGGCTTCATGATGCTCATGCTGCTGATGCTGGCCGTGACCTACAACGATATATTGCGACTTGTCAAAGGGTAGAGGGGAGCTGGCGGTTCAGCCATGTCGAAGGAAAAGCAGTTCGTAACGGAAATAACGCCTCAAGCGGAGGATTTCTCGCGCTGGTATATCGACGTCATCAAAAAAGCCGAGCTCATGGATTACTCGCCGGTGCGCGGCTGCATCGTGTTCCGTCCCGAGGGCTATGAGATCTGGGAGCATATCAAGGAAGAGCTGGACCGCCGCTTCAAGGCGACCGGCCACCGCAACGCCTACTTCCCGCTGTTCATCCCCGAGAGCTTCTTCCAAAAGGAGAAGGAGCATGTCGAGGGCTTCAACCCCGAGCTGCCGTGGGTGACCGAGGCCGGTGGCGAGCCGCTTGAGGAGCGGCTGGCGATCCGTCCGACGTCCGAGACGATGATCGGCCATATGTACAGCAAATGGATCCAGTCGTACCGCGACCTGCCGGTGCTCATCAACCAGTGGGCGAACGTCGTCCGCTGGGAGAAGCGCACGCTGCCGTTTCTGCGCACGAGCGAGTTCCTCTGGCAGGAGGGACATACGGCGCATGAGACCGAGACGGAGGCGCGCGAGGAGACGATGCGCATGCTCGAGGTGTACCGCAGCTTCGTCGAGGATTATCTCGCGATTCCGGTCATCAGCGGCGAGAAGACGCCGTCCGAGCGGTTCGCAGGCGCCGTCGACACCTATTCGATCGAAGCGATGATGAAGGACGGGCGCGCCGTGCAGGCGGGGACCTCGCATTACCTTGGCAGCAAGTTCGCGGTCGCGTTCGACATCAAGTATCTCGATCGCGAGAACCAGCTGCAGTTCGCGCATACGACGTCCTGGGGCGTCAGCACGCGCTTGATCGGCTCGCTCATCATGGTGCACGGCGACGACCGCGGCCTCGTGCTGCCGCCGAAGATCGCCCCGACGCAGGTCATCATGATTCCGATCGGACCGCCGAAAACCCGCGACGCGGTGCTCGCGCGGGTGGACGAGCTGTTCGGCCAGCTCAAGCAGGCCGGCGTGCGCGTGCGCGTCGACGACCGCTCGGACGTCAGCCCGGGCTGGAAGTTCAACGAGTACGAGATGCGCGGCGTGCCGATCCGTCTCGAGCTCGGCCCTCGCGACATGGACAACGGCGTCTGCGTGCTCGTCTCCCGCGTCAGCGGCGAAAAGCGCATCGTTAACCAGAGCGACCTGCTCGCCGAGATCGAGAGCATGCTGGAGCAGGTGCATCGCGAGATGTACGAGAAGGCGGCCGCTTTCCGCACGGAGAACACGTTCGCGGTTGATACGCTTGACGAGATGAAGGCGCTGTTCGAGCAGAAGCGCGGCTTCGTCACGGCCGGCTGGTGCGGCTCCGAGGCGTGCGAGAAGCAGGTCAAGGAAGAGACGGGCGCGACGAGCCGGAACATTCCGTTCGAGCCTTCCGAACGCAAGGCGTCCTGCCTGTGCTGCGGCGAGAAAGCCGCCCATACGGTCGTATTCGCCCGGGCGTACTGATATCCAGGCTTGTTCAAGGCCAAGTCCCGCCAGGGGCTTGGCTTTGTTTTTTTGGAGAGCGGCTGCCGCGGCGAGGGCGGCAACTTTCTATGTCTTTCTCCATTTTTCGACGGTATAATAGAGTCTGATTGCTGGAATCGGACGGTCTTCAAGCAGGGAGGGAACATATGAGCGAGGCAAAGCGACAGCGCTTCGAGCTGTTGATGAAGCAGGCGGAGCTGGCGCCGGACCTGATCGGAGCCCATTTTCAGGATGGCCATATCGAGAAGGTGCTGGTCAGCCCGAGCAACCGCGAGTGGACGTTCTGCATCGCCAAAAGTCTGCTCGTGAAACGGGACTATTACAAGGTGTTCTGCCAGACGATCAAGCAGAAGTTCAGCCATCTGGCGGACGTCACCTTTTGCTTTACTTATGATGATTCGATCTCCACGGACGAGCTGGCTCTGGAATATTGGCCGCTGTTCGTCGAGTGGGCGCAGCGGGAAATGGCGTCGGTCAACGGCTGGCTGGCCAAGGCCGCGCCTTCGGCAAGCGGCGGCGTGCTGCAGATCATGCTGATGGACCGGGCCGGTCTCGAGCTGGCGAAGCGCAAGAAGATCGACGAGGCGATCGTAGCCTTCTACGAAGAGCGCTTCCGCCGCACGCTGCGGGTGAAGCTCGCCGCAGGCGAAAGCTCGCGCGAGCTGTACGAGCAGTTCGAGAAGCGCGTCGTCCAGGAAAACAGCGAGCAGGTGCAGCAGATCATGACGAGCGTCGCCTCCGAGGCGGTGCCGGAGCCGGAGGACGGCGACGTCAAGCTCGCGGTCGGCTACGACATCCGCGACGAGCCGGTGCCGATGATGAACATCGTCGAGGAAGAAAAGAAGATCGCCGTGCAAGGCACGGTGTTCGGGCTCGACGTCAAGGAGCTGCGCAACGGCAGCACGCTGTTCACGTTCAACGTCACCGACTTCACCGACTCGATGGCGATGAAGATGTTCGCCAAGACGAAGGAAGACGTCAAGGTGCTGTCCAAGCTGGCCAACGGCAAGTGGATCAAGGCTCGCGGCCGCGTCGAATACGACCGGTTCATGCAGGAGCCGGAGCTGGTCATGATGCCGAACGACCTGCACGAGGTGCTGCCGCCCAAGGAGCGGACCGATACGGCGGAGGTCAAGCGGGTCGAGTTTCATCTGCACACGACGATGAGCACGATGGACGCCGTCACGCCGGTCGACGCGTATATCAAGACTGCCGCCAAATGGGGCCACGGCGCGATCGCCGTCACCGACCACGGCAACGTGCAATGTTTTCCCGACGCGTTCAAGCACGGCAAGAAGAACGGCGTGAAGGTGCTGTTCGGCGTCGAGGCGAACGTCGTCAACGACGCCGTGCCGATGGTGCTGAATCCGCGCGAGGAATCGCTCAAGGATGCGACGTATGTCGTGTTCGACATCGAGACGACGGGACTTTCGATCACGGCCTGCAAAATCATCGAGCTCGCCGGCGTCAAATACAAGGACGGGCATGAGATCGGCCGCTTCGCCACGTTCATCGATCCGCACGAAAAGATTCCGTACCACATCCAGCAGCTGACGAACATTACGGACGACATGGTGCGCGGCGCGCCGGAGCTCGCTCCAAAACTCAAGGAATTCGCCGAGTTCGTAGGCGACAGCGTGCTCGTCGCGCACAACGCCCGCTTCGACATGGGCTTCATCCAGGCGGCCTGCAAGGAGATCGGCATCCCGGAGCTGTCCAATCCGGTGCTCGATACGCTGGAGCTGGCGCGCTTCCTTCACCCGACGATGAAGAACCACCGGCTGAACACGCTGTCGGACAAATACAAGGTCTCGCTCGAAAGCCATCACCGCGCCGTCGACGACTCGGTGGCGCTCGCCGGCGTGCTGTACGGCCTGATCGGCGACGCGGCCGAGCGCAGCATTACGGGGCTGCATCAGCTCAACGATTATGTCGGCATGGACCTGTCCAACTCGCGGCCGTTCCACTGCAACATCTACGCGCTGAACGCGGTCGGCAAGAAGAACCTGTTCAAGCTGATCTCGCTCTCGCATACGAAGCATTTCAAGCGGGTCGCCTGCATTCCCAAGAGCAAGCTCAAGGAGATGCGGGAAGGGCTGCTCGTCATCTCCGGCTGCGAGAAGGGCGAGTTTTTCGAGGCTGTGCTCAACAAGACGGTCGAAGAAGCGGAAGATGTCGCCGAATTCTACGACGTGCTGGAAATCCAGCCGGTCGACTTCTACATGCATCTCGTCGACAAGGGACTCGTCGGCAGCCGCGCCGAGATCGAGGAGGCGATGCGCAAGATCTGCCGCATCGGCGACAAGCTCGGCAAGCCGGTCATCGCCACCGGCAACGTGCATTACCTGCATCCGCGCGACAAGATGTACCGCGAGATCACGATCATGGGCATTACCGGCTTCAGCCCGCTCAAGGACCAGCGCAAGCCGGACGCGCATTTCCGCACGACGGACGAGATGCTCCAGGAATTCCGCTTCCTCGGCGAAGAGCTCGCCTATCGCGTCGTCGTGACGAATACGGTGGAGCTCGCCGAGCGCTTCGAGACGTACGAGATGTTCCCGGACAAGCTGTATACGCCGATCATCGAGGGGGCCGACGACGAGATCCGCGACACCTGCTACGCGACGGCTCGGCGCATGTACGGCGAGGAGCTGCCGCAGGTCGTCATCGACCGGCTGGAGAAGGAGCTCGTGCCGATCATCAAGTACGGCTTCTCGGCGAACTATCTCATCTCGGAGCGTCTCGTCAAGAAATCCAACGAGGACGGCTACCTGGTCGGATCCCGCGGCTCGGTCGGCAGCTCCGTCGTGGCGACCTTCCTCGGCATTTCCGAGGTCAATCCGCTGCCGCCGCATTATTTGTGCAAGACGGACGGCTGCTGCCACAGCGACTGGATTCTCGACGGCAGCGTCTCCTCGGGCTTCAACCTGCCGGACAAGGCCTGTCCCAAGTGCGGAGCGATGATGCGCGGCGAAGGCCAGGACATCCCGTTCGAGACGTTCCTCGGCTTCAAGGGCGACAAGGTTCCCGATATCGACCTCAACTTCTCGGGCGAATACCAGCCGATCGCCCATAACTATACGAAGGTGCTGTTCGGCGAGAAGGCGGTGTTCCGTGCGGGCACGATCGGCACGGTCGCGGAAAAGACGGCGTTCGGCTTCGCCAAGAAATATGAAGAAGAGAAGGGGCGCAAATGGCGGGGAGCGGAGCTCAGCCGCCTCGCATCGGGCTGCACCGGCGTCAAGCGGAGCACGGGCCAGCATCCCGGCGGCATCGTCGTCGTGCCCGACTACATCGAAGTCGAGGACATCACGCCGGTGCAGTATCCGGCCGACGATACGAGCGCGGATTGGATGACGACCCACTTCGACTACCACGCCTTCGACGCCAACCTGCTCAAGCTCGACATTCTCGGCCACGACGATCCGACGATGATGCGCATGCTCCAGGATCTGACCGGCATCGACCCGACGACGATCCCGATGAACGATCCGAAGGTGATGAGCCTCTTCAATTCGACGACGGCGCTCGGCGTGACGCCGCAGCAGATCCGCTCGAGCGTCGCGACGTACGGCGTGCCGGAGATGGGCACGAAGTTCGTCCGCCAGATGCTCGAGGAGACGCAGCCGAGCTCGTTCGCCGACCTGCTGCAAATATCGGGGCTGTCGCACGGAACGGGCGTCTGGCTCGGCAACGCGCAGGAGCTCATTAAAAAAGGCACCTGCACGATCAAGACCGTCATCGGCTGCCGCGACGAGATCATGCTTTATCTGATCTACAAGGCCGGCATGGACGCGGGCCTCGCGTTCAAGATCACCGAGAGCGTGCGGAAGGGCAAGGGACTTACGCCGGAATGGATCGAGGAGATGAAGCGCTGCAAGGTGCCTCAGTGGTACATCGACTCCTGCCTCCGCATCGAGTACATGTTCCCGAAAGCCCATGCCGCCGCCTACGTCATCTCGGCCGTGCGCACCGCGTTCTTCAAGCTCTACCATCCGATCGCCTACTATGCGACCTACTTCACCGTGCGGGCGGAGGACTTCGACCTGGAGCTGCTCTGCCAAGGCTACGACGCGATCTTGAAGCGGCTCGTGGAAATCGAGCAGAAGGCCTTCGCCGCCTCGCCGAAGGAGAAGGCGTCGATCTCCATCCTGGAGATGGCGCTCGAAATGACGGCGCGCGGCTTCTCGTTCAAGCCGATCGACCTGTACCGCTCGGAGGCGACGCGCTGGACGATCGAAGGCGACAGCCTCATTCCGCCGTTCGCGGCGATCGCCGGCATCGGCGAAAATGCCGCGCGCAACATCGCCGCCTCTCGCGACGGCGGAGAGTTCCTCTCGGTCGAAGACTTCCAGCAGCGCTCCAAGGCGACCAAGACGATCGTCGAGGTGCTGGGCGGAATGGGCTGCTTCCGCGGCCTTCCGGAGTCCAACCAGCTGTCGCTTTTCTAGCGCTGGCGCCGGTTGTCTCCATCGCTTTAGAGGAAAACAATTCTTGTCAGTCATCTGGGGTTATGGTATAATTTTTTTGGTAATCATGAGGATAGATGTACTTTCTGAAGAGTGGGGAAACCCACTCTTCACGTTTTGTCCACTACTTTTTACGTTTGGATCAGGGGGTCTATCGGAGTTGAGCACATCCCGAATCAAGGCGGTCGTCGAAGAGATGATCACGCCCTTTCTTACCGAAAACGGCTTCGAGCTTGTCGACATTGACTATGTCAAGGAAGGCAGCCATTGGTTCCTCCGCGTATTCGTCGACAAGGACGGCGGAATCGACATCGACGAATGCGGCCGAATCAGCGAATACCTGAGCGAGCGCCTGGACGAGAACGATCCCGTCACAGACGCTTATTTTCTGGAGGTCTCTTCTCCGGGAGCGGAGCGTCCGCTCAAGAAGCCTGAGGATATCAGCAAGGCGGTCGGCAAGCAGGTGTGCGTCACGACGTACGAGCCGGTCGACGGATTGAAAGAATTCGAGGGTCCGCTGCTCGCCTTCGACGGAGAGACCGTCTCCGTCCAGGTCGGACGCAAGAGCTACTCGATTCCATATGCCAAGGTGGCCAGCGCCCGGCTGGCTATCGTTTTCTAATTCGCGAAAGGGGGATTGACAGTTTCATGAGTATGGATTTTATTGAAGCGCTGAACGAGATCGAGCGCGAGAAGGGAATCGCCAAGGACGTGCTTCTGGAAGCGATCGAAGCGGCGCTCATCTCCAGCTACAAGCGCAACTTCAACACCGCTCAGAACGTGCGCGTGGACATCAACCGCCATACCGGCGTGATCAAGGTCTATGCGCGCAAGAACGTCGTGGAAGAAGTGCTCGATCCGCGCCTGGAAATCAGCGTCGAGGCTTCGCGCGAAATCAATCCGCATTATCAGCTCGACGACGTGGCCGAGATCGAGGTTACGCCCCGCGACTTCGGACGGATCGCCGCCCAGACGGCCAAGCAGGTCGTTACGCAGCGCATCCGCGAAGCCGAGCGCGGCCTGATTTATAACGCTTATATCGATAAAGAAGAAGATATCGTCAACGGAATCGTGCAGCGCCAAGATACGCGCCACTTGTTCGTCGATCTCGGCAAGGTGGAGGCGGTGCTGCCGCTGACCGAGCTGATGCCGACCGACAAGTTCAAGCACGGCGATCGCGTCAAGTCGTTCATCACCAAGGTGGAGAACACGACAAAAGGTCCGCAGATCATCCTATCGCGTACGCATCCGGGGCTGCTGAAGCGCCTGTTCGAGCTCGAGGTGCCGGAGATCTACGACGGCGTCGTCGAGATCCGCTCGGTCGCGCGCGAGGCCGGCTTCCGCTCCAAGATCGCGGTCCACTCCCGCAACGACGAGGTCGATCCCGTCGGCTCTTGCGTCGGCCAGAAGGGCATGCGCGTGCAGACGATCGTCTCCGAGCTCAAAGGGGAGAAGATCGACATCGTGCGCTGGTCGGACAGCGTCGAGGAGTACGTCGCCAACGCGCTCAGTCCGTCCAAGGTGCTGGAGGTCATCGTCTTCGAGCAGGAGAAGATGGCCCGCGTCATCGTGCCGGACTACCAGCTGTCGCTGGCGATCGGCATCAAAGGCCAGAACGCGCGCCTCGCGGCGAAGCTGACCGGCTGGAAGATCGACATCAAGAGCGAGACGCAGGCGGAGCAGGAGTTCGGCCGCGAGCGGACCCAAGGCGCCGCGATGCACCAGGACTCCGTCACGATCGACTGAGCGGGAAGGAGGGAATTCGCCGATGAGACCGAGAAAGATCCCTCTGCGCCGATGCGTCGCAAGCCAGGAGATGCTTCCGAAAAAAGAGCTGATTCGGGTCGTCCGCACGCCGGACGGCCAGATCAGCATCGACCTGACCGGCAAGAAATCCGGCCGCGGCGCCTATTTGAAGGGCACGGCGGAGAACTTCCGCCTCGCCAAGAAGAGCAAGGCGCTCGACCGCGCGCTCAAGCAGGCGGTGCCGCCGGAAATCTATGACCAGCTGGAGCGCGAGTTCATCTCCGTCGAGGAGCAGTTCCTCGCCGCCAAGGCGCAGGAGGATGACGAGGATGGCGAATAAGGCTCTCTCCAGCCTGGGCATGGCGATGCGCGCCGGCAAAGTCGTGACCGGCGACGATACGGTGCTGCGGACCGTGCGCCAGGGAAAGGCGGCGCTCGTGCTTGTGGCTGCCGACGCTTCGGGCAACACCCGCAAGAAATACCGTGACAAATGCTCGTCCTACGGCGTATTTATGGCCGAAGCTTTTTCCCGCGAGACGCTCGGGCATGCCCTCGGCAAGGAAGAGAGGGTGGTCGTCGCCATAACGGATCGGGGATTTGCCGACATGATTCGGGGTCATTTGAGCCAGAATACGGAGGTGGAGAATATTGACTAAACCACAAGACGGTAAAGAAGGCAAAGAGAAGCTTCGCGTGTATGAATACGCGAAGTCCCTTAACATGAGCAGCAAGGAAATCATCACGATTCTTAAGCGGCTGGATACGCCGGTCAACAACCACATGAGCGTCATGGAGAGCGGCATGGTCAGCAAGGTGGAAGGATTCTTCCGCGACATCA
The DNA here is from genome assembly GCF_000422485.1 of Paenibacillus pasadenensis DSM 19293. Taxonomy (GTDB): domain Bacteria; phylum Bacillota; class Bacilli; order Paenibacillales; family Paenibacillaceae; genus Paenibacillus_O; species Paenibacillus_O pasadenensis. The sequence goes on along the minus strand of NZ_AULW01000015.1, from coordinate 208,580 downwards.
AAGCGAACGCCGCGGCGAAGCGGGCGCAGGGCGGCCAGCAGGCCGGCACGTCCTCCGCCCGTCAGACCGAAAAGCGGCCGGAGCAACAAGGAGTGCATACTATTCCACGTCAAGAGCAAACCCAACAACCAAACCAACAGGATCGACAGGTGACTATGAATACGACATCGAACAACTCAAGCAGCAACGGCACTCAGCGTACTTCCCAAGGCGGAAGCCGCGGCGGACAAGGCGGCGGCCAAGGACGTCCGGCAGGCCAAGGCGGCGGCCAAGGCCGTCCGCAAGGCCAAGGCGGCGGCCAAGGTCGTCCGGCAGGCCAAGGCGGCGGTCAAGGCCGTCCGGCAGGACAGGGCGGCGGTCAAGGACGCCCGGCAGGCCAAGGCGGCGGTCAAGGCCGTCCGGCAGGTCAAGGCGGCGGCTACGGCGGCAATCGTCCCGGCGGCCAAGGCGGCGGCCAAGGCCGTCCGGCAGGCCAAGGCGGCGGCTACGGCGGCAATCGTCCAGGCGGCCAGGGCGGCGGCCCAGGCCGTCCGGCAGGTCAAGGCGGCGGCTACGGCGGCAGCCGGCCAGCCGGCCAAGCCGCAGGCGCAGGCACGGCTTCCCGCGGCGAGAGCCGCAGCACGGCTCCTGCTCCGCGTACGTTCGGCGACAACAAGCCGGCGGGCGGCGGCCAGCGCGACTTCAGCCGCAGCGGCACGGGCGGCGGCGCGGGACGCAGCGGCGGACCGGGCGGCCAAGGCGGCAACCGCCGCGGCGGCGGCAAGCCGGGCGGCCAAGGCGGCCGCTTCGACGATCGCGGCGGAAACTTCCGCAGCCGCGGCAAAAACGGCCGCGGCGGCAAGAGCAGCCAGCCGCAGCGGGACAAGATCGACAACACGCCGAAAAAGATCATCGTCCGCGGCAGCATGACCGTCGGCGAGCTCGCGAAGCTGCTCCACAAGGACGCTTCCGAGGTCATCAAGAAGCTGATCTTCCTCGGCGTCATGGCGACGATCAACCAGGAGCTCGACATCGAGACGATCCAGCTGGTCGCCTCCGAGTTCAAGGTCGAGGAAGTCGAAGTCAAGATTCCGGTCGAAGAGGACGATTTCGAGACGGTCGAGGAGAAGGACGAAGAGGAGAGCCTCGTGTCCCGCGCTCCGGTCGTCACGATCATGGGCCACGTCGACCATGGCAAGACGACGCTGCTTGACGCCATCCGCTCCACCAACGTGACGAGCGGCGAGGCCGGCGGCATCACCCAGCATATCGGCGCGTACCAGGTCGAGATCAACCAGAAGAAGATCACGTTCCTCGATACCCCGGGCCACGAAGCGTTCACGATGATGCGCGCTCGCGGCGCCGAGGTGACGGACATCACGATCATCGTGGTGGCGGCCGACGACGGCGTCATGCCGCAGACGGTCGAAGCGATCAACCACGCCAAGGCGGCCAAGGTGCCGATCATCGTGGCGGTCAACAAGATCGACAAGCCGGATGCCAACCCGGATACGATCAAGCAAGAGCTGACCAAATATGAGCTCGTGCCGGAAGAGTGGGGCGGCGATACGATCTTCGTGAACGTCTCCGCCAAGCAGCGCACCAACCTCGAGGAGCTGCTCGAAATGATCCTGCTCGTGGCCGAGGTCAACGACTATAAAGCGAATCCGAACAAGCGCGCTCGCGGCACCGTGCTCGAGGCCGAGCTCGACAAGGGCAAAGGTCCGGTCGCCCGCGTGCTCGTGCAGCACGGCACGCTCAAGATCGGCGATGCGTTCGTCGCCGGCAATACGTTCGGCCGCGTACGCGCGATGATCAACGACAAGGGACGCCGTCTCAAGGAAGCCGATCCGTCGACTCCAGTCGAGATCACAGGCTTGACGGAAGTGCCTCAAGCCGGCGATCCGTTCATGGTGTTCGAGGACGAGCGCAAAGCCCGCGCGATCTCCGAGCGCCGCTCGATCAAGCAGCGCCAGTCCGAGATGGGCGCGAACTCCCGCGTCACGCTGGACGATCTCTACAAGCACATCAAGGAAGGCGAGATCAAGGACCTCAACGTCATCATCAAGGCCGACGTGCAGGGCTCTCTCGAAGCGCTGCGCGGCTCCCTCGAGAAGATCGAGGTCGAAGGCGTGCGCGTCAAGTCGATCCACAACGGCGTAGGCGCCATCACCGAATCCGACATCGCGCTTGCTTCGGCTTCCAACGCGATCGTCATCGGCTTCAACGTCCGTCCGGAATCCCAGGCGGCGGTAGCGGCCGAGCAGGAGAAGGTCGACGTACGCCTGCACAACATCATCTACAACGTCATCGAGGAGATCGAGCAGGCGATGAAGGGCATGCTCGACCCGATCTTCAAGGAAGTCGTCACCGGCCATGCCGAAGTGCGCAACCTGTTCAAGGTCAGCAAGGTCGGCACGATCGCCGGCTGCATGATCACGGACGGCAAGATCTCGCGCTCGGCCGAAGCCCGCGTCATTCGAGGCGGCATCGTCGTGCATCAAGGCAAGATCGATACGCTCAAGCGCTTCAAGGATGACGTCAAGGAAGTGTCGCAAGGCTACGAGTGCGGCATCACGCTGGAGAAGTTCAACGACATCCAGGAAGGCGACATCATCGAAGGCTTCGTCCAGGAAAAGGTAGAACGCTAAGAAGAGGTGGTCCATCATGGCTAAAATCCGTGTCGGCCGCGTCGGGGAGCAGATCAAGAAGGAGCTCAGCCAGATCATCCAGACCGAGCTCAAAGATCCCCGCATCGGCTTCATTACGGTAACCGGAGTGGACGTCACGAACGATATGTCCCAGGCGCGCGTCTACTTGAGCGTGCTCGGGAACGACGATCAGAAGGAAGAGACGCTCAAGGCTCTGGCGCGGGGAACCGGCTTCATCCGCTCCGAGCTCGGCAAGCGGATCCGCCTTCGCCATACGCCGGAGCTGCTGTTCAAGTTCGACGGCAGCATCGAGTACGGCAGCCGGATCGAATCGCTTCTGACGAAGATCAACCGGGAGAACGGCGGCGAATGAGCGGCGGCATGCACCGCGACTTCGAAGCCGCAATGAGTTTTCTGAACGAGGGAGACGACTATTTAGTCGTCTCCCATGTTCAGCCTGACGGGGATGCGATCAGCTCGACGCTCGCCGCCGCCTGGCTGCTAGACCGGCTCGGCAAGCGCGTCGTGCTGGCGAACCAGGATCCGGTGCCGGATCGCCTTCGCTTTTTGAGCGGCAGCGAGCGGATCCTGAGCCTGGACTCGCTCGCTCCCGACCTCCGCTTCAAGCGGATCGTAGCGGTCGACTGCGCCGATTTCAAGCGGATCGGCCAGCTGTCCGAGCGGTTCGCGGAAGGCGCCGAGCTGCTCAATATCGACCATCATCCGACGAACGACGCCTACGGCGTCTGCAATCTGATCGTGCCGGAGGCGGCGGCGACGGCGCAGATCCTGTTCGAGCTGATCGCGGCATCCGGCCATGCGCTCGATGCGGCCGCGGCGGAGCTGCTGTACACGGGCTTGCTGACCGACACGGGCGGCTTCCGTTATTCCAACACCGATACCCGCGTCATGCAGACCGCTGCGCGGCTGCTTGAGGCGGGCGCGGACGGCTACCGCATCGCGGATCGGCTGCTGGAGACGATGACGCTGCCGCAGCTCAAGCTGCTGCGTCTGGGCCTCAACCGGATGGAGTTCCGGTTCGACGACCGGGTCTGCTCGATGCTCATCACGCCGGAGGACATGGCGGAGATCGGCGCCGCGCCCGAGGATCTCGAAGGGCTCGTGAACTACGCCCGCAACGTCGAAGGCGTGGAGGCAGGCGTCCTGTTGAAGGGCTTGCGCGACGGCAGCGTCAAGGCGAGCCTCCGCTCCGGCGGAACGCTCGACGTCGCCGCGATCGCCTCGGCGTTCGGCGGCGGCGGCCATATCCGCGCGGCCGGCTGCCGTCTCGAGGACGACGTTCAGATCGAGGCGCTTCTGTCCGCCATCGGGGAGGCGCTGGAGCCGAGATGAATGGAATCCTCCCGATCTGGAAGCCGGCCGGCTGGACGTCCCATGACGTCGTAGCCAAATGCCGCCGGCTGCTTCGCACGAAGCGCATCGGCCATGCCGGCACCCTCGATCCGATGGTGACCGGCGTGCTGCCGCTTTGCATCGGACCGGCGACGCGCTTCGTCGAGTACTTGCAGGAGCTGCCCAAGGAATACGAGGCGGTGCTGCAATTCGGCGTGGCGACCGATACGCAGGATCTGACCGGCGAGACGATCGCGCAGGTCGATTCGGTCGAAATCGGAGAGGAGCGTCTCCTGGAGACGCTCCTCTCGTTCGTCGGGGACATCTGGCAGCTGCCGCCCATGTACTCCGCCGTCAAGGTCGACGGCAAGCGGCTGTACGAGCTGGCCCGCGAGGGCAAGACGGTCGAGCGCAAGCCTCGCCAGGCGACGATCCACGAGCTGGAGCTGCTGGAGGCGGACCTGAGCCTCGACCATCCCCGCATCCGGTTCCGCGTGCTCTGCTCCAAAGGCACCTATATCCGCACGCTCTGCGTCGACATCGGCGAGAAGCTGGGCGTGCCCGCGGCGATGGCGGAGCTGACGCGGACCGAGTCCGCGGGCTTCCGCCGCGAGGACTGCGTCACGCTGGAGCAGCTGGAGGCGCTGCAGCGGGATGGAGCGGAAGGCAGCCCGCTGCTGGCGGCCGACCGCACGCTCTCGCATATCCCCGCCCTCACGGCGGCCACTCCCGCCGTGCGCCAGGCGCTGCAGGGCCGGCGGATTCCGCTCGACTGGCTGGACGGGACGGCTCCAGCCGGCGGCATGATCCGGCTCTACAGCCATAGCGGCCTGTTCGCCGGCCTGTTCGAAGCGGAGCCGGAGGACGGCATGCTGAAGGCGGTCAAGGTGTTCGCCCGTCCGGAAGAGGTCTGAACCTAAAGAGAAATGCAGGTGGGAGAGCAAATGGAGATCCATGTTGTAAGCTATCCGCTGGAGGTCGCGGTCCATGAGCCTTGCGCGCTTGCGATCGGCCATTTCGACGGCGTGCATCTCGGCCATCTCTCGGTCATCGAGCGGGCCGTAGCCCATGCTTCCGCCGCCGGCATCCGAGCGGCCGTCATGACGTTCGATCCCCATCCTCGCGAGGTGCTCGGGCGAGGCAGCGGCTATGCCGCCAGCCTGACGCCGCTGGAGGACAAGCTCGAGCTGTTCCGGCAGGCCGGCGTCGATGCGGCATACGTCATGCGCTTCGAGCCCGCCTTCGCCGAAATCAGTCCGCGCGTATTCGTCGACGAGGTGCTGCTGCGTCTCGGCGTCCGCCATGCGGTCGTCGGCTTCGACTTCCGCTTCGGCCATTTCGGCGAAGGCAGCGCGACCAGCCTCGGCGAGCTCGGAGCGGGCCGCTTCGGAGTCGAGATCATGCCGGCCTACAGCCGCGACGGGCAAAAGGTGAGCAGCACCTATGTGCGCGAAGCGCTGGAAAACGGGCAGGTCGAGCTGGCCGCCGAGCTGCTCGGCCGCCCGTACGCCGTGAGCGGCGTCGTCGTCCACGGAGACGCGAGGGGGCGCACGATCGGCTTTCCGACCGCGAATGTCCTGCAGGACGCCGCTTATGTCGTGCCGCGCCTCGGCGTCTACGCGGTCCGCGTCCATTTGCCGGAGCGGGACGGCCATCCGGCGGAAACGCTGCCCGCCGTGCTGAACCACGGCATGAAGCCGACCTTCAACAAGGAGAGCATCGTGCCTGTCCTCGAAGCCCATCTGCTGGACTTCGAGGGGGATCTGTACGGCCTGCGCGTGCGCATCGAGTTCCTTCATTTCCTGCGGCCCGAGCGCAAGTTCTCCGGCGTGGCGGAGCTCGTGGAGCAGCTGGGCAAGGACCGGGACCGGTCCGCCGAGCTGCTTCGGGGCTGACGGAGCATTCCGGTTTACTTTAGGCTCCGTTGATGCTATACTGTGTCATGTTGTCCAAGAGGCTTCCTCTGGATACGCTGGCCCCGGCTTGGCCGGCCGCTCTCACCGGCGGCGGCGAGGCTGACGGCGACTTAGGCAACGATAACGAATTTGGAGGTGAACATGGATGGCACTTACGCAAGAACGCAAGCAAGAGCTCATCGAAGAGCACAAGACGCATGCAACTGACACGGGTTCCCCCGAGGTTCAGGTCGCTATCCTGACTCAGAACATCGTCAACCTGACAGACCACCTGCGGACGCACAAGAAGGATCACCACTCGCGCCGCGGTCTTCTGAAAATGGTCGGTCAGCGCCGCAAGCTGCTGGCTTACCTGAAAAACAACGATGTACGCCGTTACAGCGCTCTGATCGAGAAGCTTGGCCTTCGCCGCTAGGAATGCCGCTGTAAAAGAAGCAACCTGGTTTGCAAGCTGTCCGGGATTCCGGACGAGGCGCAGCCGGGTTGCTTTTTATCATGAAGGAAACCTTACCTGCACCCATACATAATTCGTTCCCTGCCGCTCGCGCAGCTGGAGGGCAGAGGATTCGGAAGCTGCCTGTCGAATGGATTCAACAAATAGGAGGGATATCATGCACCAGGTTCAAATGACACTCGGCGGCCGCGAGCTCGTACTCGAGACCGGACGCCTGGCGAAGCAGGCCAACGCGGCGGTTACGGTGCGCTACGGCGATACCGTCATTCTCTGCACGGTGACCGCGTCCTCGGGTCCGAAGGATCTGGACTTCTTCCCGTTGACGGTCAACTACGAAGAGCGTCTTTATGCCGTCGGCAAAATCCCGGGCGGCTTCATCAAGCGCGAGGGACGCCCGAGCGAAAAGGCGATCCTGTCGAGCCGCCTGACGGACCGTCCGATCCGCCCGCTGTTCCCGGAAGGCTTCCGCAACGACGTGCAGGTGCTCAACCTCGTCATGAGCGTCGATCAGGACTGCCCACCGGAAATCGCGGCGATGATCGGCACGGGCGCCGCGCTGAGCGTGTCCGACGTTCCGTTCAACGGCCCGATCGGCGGCGTCATCGTCGGCCGCGTGGACGGCGAGTTCGTCATCAACCCGACCGTCGAGCAGGAAGAGAAGAGCGACATCCATGTCGTCGTATCCGGAACCCGCGACGCGATCATGATGGTCGAGGCCGAGGCGAACGAGGTGTCCGAGGAAGTCATGCTCGAAGCGATCATGTTCGGCCATGACGAAATCAAGAAGATCTGCGCGACGATCGACGAGCTGACCGCTCTGAGCGGCAAGCCGAAGATGGACGTCGTGCTCCATGCCGTCGACGCCGAGACGAGCGCCGAGGTGCGCGGCTTCGCGTCCGCTCGCCTCGTGGAAGCGATCCGGATCGAGGAGAAGCATGCTCGCCAGGAAGCGATCGACGCCATCAACCGCGAGACGGTGGCGCATTTCGAGGAGCTGTACGCCGACCAGCCGGAGCGCATGGGCGACGTGAAGGAAACGCTGTACGACATCGTCAAGGAAGAAGTGCGCCGCCTGATCACGCATGACAAGATCCGTCCGGACGGACGCGGACTGGACGAGATCCGTCCGATCGAATGCGATGTCAACCTGCTGCCTCGCACGCACGGCACGGGCCTGTTCACGCGCGGCCAGACGCAAGCGCTCAGCATCTGCACCCTCGGCGCTCTCGGCGATGTGCAGATTCTCGACGGAATCAGCCCGGAAACGACCAAGCGGTTCATGCACCATTACAATTTCCCTCCGTTCAGCGTCGGCGAAGCCCGTCCGCTGCGCGCTCCGGGCCGCCGCGAGATCGGCCACGGCGCTCTCGGAGAGCGCGCGCTCTCCAAGGTGCTGCCGTCCGAAGCGGACTTCCCGTACACGATCCGCCTCGTCTCCGAGGTGCTGGAGTCCAACGGCTCCACGTCCCAGGCAAGCATCTGCGCCAGCTCGCTGGCGATGATGGATGCCGGCGTGCCGATCAAGGCTCCGGTAGCCGGCGTGGCGATGGGCCTCATCAAGGACGGAGACCATTTCTCCATCCTGTCGGACATCCAGGGGATGGAAGACCATCTCGGCGACATGGACTTTAAAGTAGCCGGCACGGCGGAAGGCGTCACCGCGATCCAGATGGACATCAAGATCGACGGCATCGACCGCAGCATCCTGACGCAGGCGCTCGAGCAGGCGCGCGTCGGCCGGATGCATATCCTCGGCAAGATGAACGAGGTCATGGACAAGCCGCGCGCGAGCCTGTCGCAGTACGCGCCGAAGATCATGACGCTCCGCATCAACCCGGACAAGATCCGCGACGTCATCGGCGCCGGCGGCAAGATCATCAACAAGATCATCGAAGAGACCGGCGTCAAGATCGACATCGAGCAGGACGGCATGGTGTACATCGCTTCGTCCAACGAAGAGATGAACAAGCGCGCGCGCTCGATCATCGAGGGCATCGTCAAGGAAGTCGTCGTCGGCGAGATCTACACCGGCACGGTCAAGCGCATCGAGAAGTTCGGCGCGTTCGTCGAGATCCTGCCGAACAAGGACGGCCTCGTCCACATCTCGCAGCTGTCGACCGAGCGCGTCGCGAAGACCGAGGACGCGGTCAGCATCGGCGACGTCATTACCGTCAAGGTGACCGAGATCGACGGACAGGGACGCATCAATCTGTCCCGCAAAGCGGTCCTCACCGCTGAGACGCCAGCCGGCTCCTAGAGCCGCCGAGCAGCACGAACCAAGAATCAGAGCGTCGCCTCTGATTCTTTTTTATTGCCTTGGCGCCGCCGCGTCCCGCCGCCGAATCCGGACCTGTCCCGGAGAAATGGGCCAAGCCGCATAATCGCCTTGATCTCCTCATACATTGGGGGGAGAACAGGTGGAGGGTGAGGCAGATGAATCTCCGTGCATGGTGCGCGTCGGCCGCATGCGGGGCCGTGCTGGTGCTCGCGGCTGCGGCCTGGAGCCCGGCCGGAACGTATGTCCGCTCGCTGGGAGACGGCGAGCTGCGCGCGGCGATGGCGGCGAGGGACGCGGACCGCTCGCTGCTGGATCAGATCCGGGAGGAGGCGGCGAGCCGCTACGTGCCGCCGGTCGACGCGTCGGTCGACCGCTGGTTCCGCGCCATTCCAGGCTACGAGGGCCGGGAGGTCGACGTGGAGGCGTCCTACCGGGCGACGCTGCAGCGGCCGGAGGATGGATTGACGTTCCGCTACAAGCCGGTCGCGCCGGCCAAAAGGCTGGCGGACTTTCCGCTGGAGCCGGTCTACAAGGGCAATCCGGCCAAGCCTGCCGCCTCGCTCATGATCAATGTGGCCTGGGGCAACGAATATTTGGAGCCGATGCTCGAGACGCTGCGGCGCAACGAGGTGAAGGCGACGTTTTTCCTGGACGGCAGCTGGCTGAAGCGATACCCGGAGCTGGCGCTCAAGATCAAGGAGGGCGGCCATGAGATCGGCAACCATGCCTACACCCATCCCGACATGAGCCGGCTCGGCCCGGCGCAGCAGCGAAGCCAGATCGAGCGCACGAGCTCGCTGATCGAGCAGACGCTCGGCGTGAAAAGCCTTTATTTCGCGCCTCCGTCAGGCAGCTTCAACGCGCTCACGGTGAAGGCCGCGCGGGAGCAGGGCATGACGACGGTGCTGTGGACGCTCGACACGGTCGATTGGATGAAGCCGCAGCCGCATGCGGTGCTCGCCAAAATATCCCGCGGCCTGAAGCCGGGCTCGCTGGTGCTGATGCATCCGACCTATGCGTCGAGCCGCGCGCTTCAGGGCATCATCGATTCGGCCAAGCAAAAAGGGCTGAGCCTCGTCCCGGTGAGCGAGACGCTTTCCGAGGAGCGGCTGGACGGCGCGGTTGAGAGCGGCCGCTGATTTTGATATGATGATAGTTAAACTTCGAGGAGGAGAACCGGTGAATCTATATCGACTAAGCAACGGGCTTCGCGTCGTCGCGGAACCGATCCCGACCTGCCGCTCCGTTTCCTTCGGGATTTGGGTGAAGACGGGCTCGCGCAGCGAAACCCCGGCCAACAACGGCATCTCCCATTTCATCGAGCACATGCTGTTCAAAGGCACCGATACGCGCAGCGCCAAGGACATCGCGGATCTGTTCGACGGCATCGGGGGCAACGTGAACGCATTCACAGCCAAAGAATATACATGCTACTTCGCGAAGGTGCTTGACCTGCATCTGCCGCTCGCGATCGACGCGCTGGCGGACATGTTCTTCAACTCCCGCTTCGACGAGGAGGAGCTGGCCAAGGAGAAAAACGTCATCCTCGAGGAAATCTCGATGTACGAGGATACGCCGGACGACAAGGTCCATGACGAGGCTTCGCGCGCGTCGTACGGGGACCATCCGCTCGCCTATTCGATCCTCGGCCTGGAGGAGCGGCTGGAGGCGATGGGACCGGACGACCTGCGCCGTTATATGCAGGATCAATATACGATCGAGAATACCGTCATCAGCGTGGCGGGCAACATTGAGGAGAAGGCGCTGCTCGCGCTGCTGGAGGAGAAATTCTCGGGCATGAGCGCGCGCGGCGCCGGCCGCAGCCTGACGCCTGCGGCGTTCAACGGGCAGTATCTGTTCCATCCGAAGCAGACGGAGCAGAACCATATCTGCCTCACGTTCCCCGGCTGCTCGATCGACGACGACAAGCTGTATGCGATGGTGCTCCTCAACAACGCCCTCGGCGGCGGGATGAGCTCGCGCCTGTTCCAGGAGATCCGCGAGAAGCGCGGCCTGGCCTACTCCGTCTACTCCTACCATACCTCCTATGCGGACTCCGGCCTGTTCACCGTCTATGCGGGCACGGCGCCCAAGCAGACGGCCGACGTGCTGGACCTGACGATGGAGCTGCTCGCCGACGTCTCCGCATCGGGCCTGAGCGAGGCGGAGCTGCGCCGGGGCAAGGAGCAGCTCAAGGGGAGCCTCATCCTCAGCCTGGAGAGCACGAGCAGCCGCATGAACCGCAACGGCAAAAACGAGCTCATGCTCGGCCGCCACTTCACGATGGACGAGATCATCGAGCGCATCGAGGCCGTGACGATGGGGGACATCCGTACCGTCACCGCGCGCATGCTGGAGAAGCCTTTCGCCGTCGCGATGGTCGGAACGGAAGAAGGGCCGGCCGCGGCTCTGAGGAGGGACCGCTTTGCATCAAGTCCAATTTAAGCGGCTTCCGGGCAACGAGGACGTGCCGCTTCCGGCGCGCATGTCCGCCGCTGCGGCGGGCTTCGACCTGCACGCCGCCGTCGCGGAGCCGGTCGTGCTCCAGCCGGGAGCGCGCATCCTCGTCCCGACGGGCTTCGCGATGGCGATGCCGCCGGAGCTCGAGGCGCAGATCCGCCCCCGCAGCGGGCTCGCCTACAAGCACGGCGTCACCTGCCTCAATTCGCCCGGCACGATCGACGCCGACTATCGCGGCGAGGTCAAGGTGCTGCTGATCAACCACGGCGAGGAGCCGTTCCTCATCGCGCGGGGCGAGCGGATCGCCCAGATGGTGTTCCAGTCCGTGCCTCCCGTGGCGATCGAGGAGGCGGACGAGCTTCCCGATACGGCTCGCGGAGCCGGAGGCTTCGGCCATACGGGCAAGTGAGCCGAGCGACGCCTCTTCCATAGCCTATAGCTTAGCCGCAGCCGCGGCCGTCCTTTTACGGGATGGCCGCGGCTGCGGCTTTTTCGGGCTCGGCTGCGGCGTGATCCGCGGCGGCCCGACAGTAACCCCCGCCCGCCCTGCGGCATAAACTGCCCTATACCAGGCAAAACGGCTGCAGGCTTCGGCGGGCGGTCGTTTGCGATGGAATCGTAAGGAAGCCGTACGACGCGATTATGGGGAGAGGATGTGACGCCAGCATGCTGACCGGCGTTCAGGTGCTGCTGATCGGCGGCGATGCAAGACAGCTTGAGGTCATCCGCAGGCTGTCCGAGCTGGATGCTTCGCTTACGGTGTCCGGATTCGACGGGCTTCGTACCCTTCCCGGAGACAGCTCGGACTCCGAGCTGCGGGAAGAGCTGTTTGACAAGACGGATGCGGTGATCCTGCCGGCAGTAGGCACCGACGACGCCGGCCTCATTCCGGCGGCCTTCAGCGACAGCGAGCTGCGGCTCACGGGCGCGATGCTCGCCCGGCTGCCGAAGCACGCCACGATCTATGCGGGCATGGCCAGACCGTATCTGAAGGAGCTGTGCCGCGAGCACGGCCTCGGCCTCGTCGAGCTGTTCGAGCGGGACGACGTCGCCATCCTGAATTCGATTCCGACGGCCGAAGGAGCCGTCAAGATGGCGATCGAGCATACGGACATCACGATCCACGGATCGACCTGCATGGTTCTCGGCCTCGGCCGCACCGGACTGACGCTCGTGCGCACGCTGCAGGGGCTGGGGGCGACCGTGCTGGCCGGCGTGAACCGTCCCGAGCCGTTCGCGAGGGCGGCGGAGATGGGCGCGAAGCCTTTCTACACGCGGGATCTGCAGGATCATGCGGGCAACATCGACTTGCTTTTTAACACAATTCCCACTATGATAGTCACAGCGCAAATGATAGCCAGAATGCCTTCCCGCGCGGTCATCATCGACCTGGCCTCCAAGCCGGGCGGCACTGATTTCCGCTTCGCGGAGAAGCGCGGCCTCAAGGCCATTCTGGCACCGGGACTGCCCGGCATCGTCGCCCCCGTGACCGCTGGTCGCATCATAGCGGATTGTGTCACTCAGCTGATTTTGGAAGAGATCAGCGCGCGGGGGAATGCACAATGAACTGGAACGGACTTACGGTCGGCTACGCGCTTTCGGGCTCCCACTGCACCTTCGCCGAAGTGATGCCGCAGATTCAGCGGTTCGTCGACGCAGGCGCGGACGTGGTGCCGATCGTCACGCAGAGCCTGATGACGACGGATACCCGGTTCGGCACGGCGGCGGAGTGGAGGCGGCAGCTGACGGAGATCACCGGCAACGAGATCATCTCGACCGTCGTGCAGGCGGAGCCGCTCGGCCCGTCCAAGCGGCTGGACGTCATGCTCATCGCGCCGTGCACCGGCAATACGACGAGCAAGCTCGCCAACGCGCTGACCGACGGAGCGGTGCTCATGGCGGCCAAGGCCCAGATGCGCAACGGCCGTCCGGTCGTGCTGGCCATCTCCACCAACGACGGGCTCGGCCTCAACATGGCCAACATCGCCAAGCTCATGGTCGCGAAGAACATCTACTTCGTGCCGTTCGGCCAGGACGATCCGGTGAACAAGCCGAACTCGCTCGTCGCCCGCATGGACCTGGTGATGGAGGCTTGCGAGCATGCCCTGCAGGGCAGGCAGATGCAGCCGGTCCTCGTCGAGAGGGCGTGAGCGGAGCGGCCTGACCGGCCGGATCCGCTGCAAGCACCAACGATAGACAGCCGGCAGCGAGCTTTACGCTGGCGGCTTTTTTTACAGGCGGGGGCCGCGGTCCTCGCCTTCAAGCGGGTTTGTTCTGCTTGCATCAAGGGCAGAGAAGGGATGACATCAATGGGGGTACGGGTATTGAAGTTCGGCGGGACGTCGGTGGCGACCCGCCAGACGAGGGAGCTTGTCGTGAACCATATCGAGCGGGAGCGCGCCGCCGGGCATAAGCTCGTCGTCGTCGTCTCGGCGATGGGGCGCACCGGCGATCCCTATGCGACGGATACGCTGCTGTCGCTCGCCAAGGAAGAGGGGGGCGAGCTCGGCGCGCGGGAGCGCGACCTGCTGATGGGCTGCGGCGAGATCATTTCGGCCGTCGTCCTTTGCAGCGCGCTGGCGGCCCGCTCGATTCCCGCCGTGGCGCTCACGGGCGGATGCGCCGGCATCCTGACCGGCAGCCAGTTCGGGGAAGCTCGCATCGAGGAGATCCGCACGGAGCGGATGCAGCGGCATATGGAGCAGGGCGAGGTCGTCGTCGTCACCGGCTTCCAGGGCCAGGACGCGCAGGGCGACCTGACGACGCTCGGACGGGGCGGCAGCGATACGTCCGCGACCGCGCTCGGCGCGGCGCTGCAGGCGGAGATGGTCGACATCTATACGGATGTCAACGGCATCCTGACAGCCGATCCGCGCATCGTCAAGGATGCGAAGCCGCTCACGGTCGTCGGCTACGCCGAAATCTGCAACATGGCCCGTCTCGGCGCCAAGGTGATCCATCCGCGCGCGGTCGAGATCGCCCAGCAGGCGCGCATTCCGCTGCGCGTCCGCTCGACCTTCTCCGAGGACGAGGGCACGCTGGTCACCGACCTGCCGACCGCGCTCAGCCTCGCGTCGCCGCTCAAGGACCGCCATGTGACGGGCATCGCCCATGTGCAGGGCGTGACGCAGATTTCCGTCCGCACCGTCGACGGCATCGCCGACACGCAGCTGCAGGTGTTCCAGTCGATGGCGCGGCATCATATCAGCGTCGACTTCATCAACGTCACGCCGGCCGGAGCGCTGTATACGGTCATGGACGACGACGCGCCCAAAGCGACGCGCGTGCTGCAGGAGCTCGGCTTCGAGCCGGAGACGGTGAGCGGCTGCGCCAAGGTGTCGGTCATCGGCGGCGGCATGCACCGCGTGCCCGGCGTCATGGCGAAGATCGTGGAGGCGCTTGCGGAGCAAAGCATACCGATTCTGCAGTCCGCCGACTCCAACACGACGATCTGGGTGCTCGTCCGCGAGGAGCATATGGGCAACGCCTTGCGGGCGCTGCACGCCAAGTTCGAGCTGCATCTTTGACAGCAATCATCGCCATCAGGCATACTTATCATTCATTGGGGCTGGGTGCGGGAGCGGGAAGCCGCCTATGCCGAGGAGGGTACCTTCATGGATTATGGCAGACTGATTACAGCAATGGCGACTCCGTTCACTCCGGAGGGCGCGGTCGATTGGGAGACGGCCGGCAAGCTCATCGACGAGCTGATCGACGTCCAAAAGAGCGACAGCATCGTCATCAGCGGCACGACGGGCGAATCGCCGACGCTGACCGACGAGGAGAAGCTCGAGCTGTTCCGCTTCGCCGTCGCCCGCAGCGCCGGGCGCGCGCGCATCATCGCAGGCACGGGCAGCAACGACACCGCCCATAGCATCCATCTTACGGCGGCGGCCGAACAGGCCGGCGTCGACGGAGCGCTGCTGGTCGTCCCTTATTACAACAAGCCGAGCCAGGAAGGCCTCTACCGCCACTTCAAGGCGATCGCCGAATCGACCTCGCTCCCGGTCATGCTGTACAACGTTCCCGGACGCACGATCGTCAGCATGAGTCCGGAGACGACGATCCGGCTCGCGCGCGACGTCGCCAACATCATCGCGACCAAGGAATGCCATTCGCTGGAGTATGTGGCCGCGATCATCAGCGGCGTCTCGGACAGCTTCCGCGTCTACACGGGCGACGACAGCGCGGCGTTGCCGGCGCTGGCGGTCGGCGCTCACGGCGTCGTGAGCGTAGCCTCGCATATCGCGGGCAGCCGGATGAAAGCGATGATCGACGCGTTCCTCGCCGGCCGCACGGCCGAAGCGGCCGAGCTGCACCGGAGCCTGCTTCCGCTGTATCAGGGCTTGTTCGCGGCTCCGAGCCCGACGCTGGTCAAAAAGGCGCTGGAGCTCAAAGGGCTGCCCGTCGGAGGCGTGCGCCTGCCATTGATTGAAGCGGACGAGGCCGAGACCGAGACGCTGAAGCGGCTGCTGGAGCGGTACTGAGCCCTTCGCTTTGCCAGCGGCACTGAATTTATTCCGGACTTATCCATCGCCAGCCCCGCCGGGGCTGGCTTTTTTGCGCGTTTCCGGACGGAATTCCGGCGCTTGGACGGAAGGGGTTGAGCTTCGGCTTGTGTTCCATCTTTTGCATCATGTATAATATTCCTAAATGACTGGTGCGGCAAAGTGAATATGGCTTCGACCCCATTCGCGCGGCGGATGGGTGGATCCGTGCATAACGTTGCATGTATTTGGTCGTACCCCGCATGGAAGCGGTTTTCCGGCCGCGGTTCGGCGCTTTGGGATCGACAGGAGCGGCACGAGCTCCGGCTTCCGTCTTCTTTGCGGAGACCGTCCTCGAGGGGGGGCGAGCCGTTTCGCGGCTTACACGATTCGTTCGATCGTTAACTATTTCACATATATTAGGAGGTAAGATTTCCCTTGTCCAAAAAGAATCCCCAAGACAAGCTGCTCGTCTTCGCCCTAGGCGGCGTAGGCGAGATCGGCAAAAACATGTATGTCATCCAATACGGCAATGACATCGTCGTCGTCGACTCCGGCCTGAAGTTTCCCGAGGAGGACATGCTCGGCATCGACATCGTCATTCCTGACATCACGTACCTGACCGACAATCGCGACAAAGTGCGCGGCATCATCATCACCCACGGCCATGAGGACCATATCGGCGGCTTGCCGTACGTGCTGCGCCACCTGAACGTGCCGGTCTACGCGACCAAGCTGACGCTCGGCCTCATCGAGGGCAAGCTCAAGGAAGCCGGCCTGCTCGGCGAGACGAAGCGCATCCTCATCAACGCCGACTCCGTGCTAGAACTCGGCTCGATCACGGCGAGCTTTTTCAAGACGAACCACAGCATTCCGGACTCCGTCGGCGTCTGCCTCGACACGCCGGAGGGCACGATCGTCCATACCGGCGACTTCAAGTTCGACTTCACGCCGGTCAACGACCAGTACGCCGACCTGCAGCGCATCGCCGAGATCGGCAAGCGCGGCGTGCTGGCGCTGCTGTCGGACAGCACCAACGCGGAGCGTCCGGGCATGACTCCTTCGGAAAGCAACGTCGGCGTCGAGCTGACGGAGATCTTCCGCAAGTCGCAGCAGCGCGTCGTCGTCGCGACGTTCGCGTCCAACGTCCACCGCATCCAGCAGGTGTTCAACGCGGCGATGGCGACCAAGCGCAAAGTCGCGATCGTCGGCCGCAGCATGGTCAACGTCGTGACGATCGCCGGCGAGCTCGGCTATCTCAACATTCCTGAAGGCATGATCATCGAGCCGGAGGAAGTGAACAAGATGGCGGCCGACCGCGTCGTCGTCCTCTGCACGGGCAGCCAAGGCGAGCCGATGTCGGCGCTGACGCGCATGGCCCGCTCGACGCACCGCAAGATCGACATCCTGCCGGGCGACACCGTCATCATTGCGGCGACGCCGATCCCGGGCAACGAGCGCGACGTAGGCCGCACGGTGGACGAGCTGTTCCGCCTCGGCGCCAACGTCATCTACGGTCCGGGCTCCGTCTCCGGCGTCCACGTATCCGGCCACGGCAGCCAGGAAGAGCTCAAGCTGATGCTCAACCTCATCAAGCCGGAGTACTTCATGCCGATCCACGGCGAGTACCGCATGCTCCGCCAGCACGCCAAGCTGGGCGAGGCGGTCGGCGTCGATCCAGACAAGATCTTCATCTGCGACATCGGCGATACGGTCGAGTTCCAAGGCGGCGTCGGCCGCAAAGGCTCCAAGGTGCCTTCCGGCAACGTGCTCATCGACGGCCTCGGCGTCGGCGACGTCGGCAACATCGTCCTGCGCGACCGCAAGCTGCTGTCCCAGGACGGCATCCTCGTCGTCGTCGTCACGCTCAGCAAGCAGGACGGCACGATCAAGTCCGGTCCGGACATCATCTCCCGCGGCTTCGTGTACGTCCGCGAGTCGGAGGGCCTGCTCGACGAGGCCAACCGCATCGTCACGACGACGCTGCACAAGCTCATGAACGACAAGGTCAACGAGTGGGCTTCGCTCAAGACCAACGTCAAGGATGCGCTCGGCCGCTTCCTTTATGAGCAGACCCGCCGCCGCCCGATGATCCTGCCGATCATCATGGAAGTATAATTGAAATGCGATCCGCCTGCCTCCATTCCGGAGGCAGGCTTTTTCGTGCTCCCAAGGCCGCGTATGGGGCGATGCCTCCCGCCTCATACTAGACAGGCAATCCAAGGGAGAAAAAGGAGGAGATGACGCTTGAACGAGCAATCCACCGGCGCGCGCATGGAAGCGGAGCCTGCGGCGGCGATCGACAAGGCGAAGCTCGACGCGATCCAGCAGCTGGGGCAGATGGCGGTGCCGGCCGCGGACCCGTCCAATGTGTTCTGCATGTCGATCATCGGCCAGATCGAGGGCCATATGGTGCTGCCGCCGCAAAACAAAACGACGAAGTACGAGCATCTGATCCCGCAGCTCGTGGCGGCGGAGCAAAGCAGCAAGATCGAGGGCATCCTGATCGTGCTCAACACGGTCGGCGGCGACGTCGAGGCGGGCCTCGCGATCGCCGAGATGATCAGCTCGCTGAGCAAGCCTGCCGTTACGCTCGTGCTCGGCGGCGGCCATTCGATCGGCGTGCCGATCGCGGTGGCGGGCGACCGTTCGTTCATCGCCGAGTCGGCGACGATGACGATCCATCCGATCCGGATGAACGGCCTCGTCATCGGCGTGCCGCAAACGTTCGAATACTTGGAAAAAATGCAGGAGCGGGTCGTGCGCTTCGTCACGTCGCATTCGCGGGTGCAGGAGAAGACGTTCAAGGAGCTCATGTTCAAGATGGGCGAGCTGACGCGGGACATCGGCACGACCGTCATCGGCGAGGATGCCGTGCGGCATGGGCTGATCGACGAGGTCGGCGGACTCGGCAAGGCGCTCGCGGCGCTCAACGGGCTCATCCAGGAGCGCAGGCCGAAGGCAAGCGCGGCTGCGGCGCCGTTCGCGCCTGCCGCGCCGCTGACGGCTGCGGCGCCCGCAGCGGAAGGCGGACTGCCTCAATGACCCTCTACACGATCATGCCGCTGGAGCTCGTCCTGAACGGAGCGGATGCCGAGCGGGAGCCCTGGCTCGAGGCGCGCCTGGACGGCGTGCTGCTGCAGCTCGAGCCGCTCGAGCCGGGCTGGGGAAAGGTCGTCCGCATCGTCGACGGCCCGCTGGAATGCTACCTGGACCCGAGGTTCCAGCCGGGCTCGGTGCTGCCCGTCCGATAGGAACATTCCACCACCTATGGTATAATACTGAACCAGAGGTGAGAGGATTGGCCAAGAAAAGGCGGCGCAAAAGACGCACGTTCGGAGAAAACTTAAAATACGAGGTTTACGGAATCTTGCTCATAACGGTGTCGGTAATCGCCTTGTCAGGCGAGGCTACGGTCGGCAGGTCGCTGACGAAGCTGTTCGCGCTCGTTTTGGGCAAGTTTCATTTTGCGCTCGCGCTCGTCGGCATCGCGGCCGGCCTATATGTCATGGTGACGAGGAGGTGGCCGAAGGGGTGGACGTACCGCAGGACCGGCTTCCTGCTGCTGCTCATGGCGCTGACGCTCATGAGCTCGATCGGGGAGATCGACCGCAAGCTCGCGCCTGCGGACCTGGTCAGCGGCTCGGCCATCTTTGCCCAGCTTGGACAAGACATCCGCGACGGCCTGCTCACGGACGGCACCGAGGCCGATCCGGGAGGACCGATCGGAGCCTCGGTCAGCGGCGGCTATCTCGGAGCGCTCCAATACTCGCTGCTCTACACGCTGTTCGGCTACTTCGGCTCCAAGCTGCTGCTGATCGTCATGTTCGCCATCTCGGCGATGCTCATCACGGGCCGCTCGTACGTCGAGCTCGGGCGGGTCGTGCGGGACCGGCTGGGCCGGCTGGCCAAGCTGCTGCAGGCCAAGGCCGCCGGCCGGCCGCGCAAGCCGAAGGCTCCGAAAAAGGCCGCCGGAACCGGCGCCGGGGCGGCAGCCGCGGCCTCCGCCGGGCCGGATCATCTGGGCTACGGGCTCAACGCCGACGGAGAGGACGACGACTTCGGCAGCACGGTCGCCGCGCCGGCGGCCAAGAGCCGCTCGCTCTTCTTTTCCTGGGGCAGCCGCAAGGACGAGGGCGAGCAGGAAGGTTCTGCCGGCGAAGCGGACAAGGAGTGGCTGATGGAGGAGTCCGCGCTGAGCCAGGCCAAGGCAGCCGTCAAGCCGTCCATCTCCTTGCGCGGGCGGCAAGCGGAGCCGCCTCGCGACGCCGCTCCGTGGGAAGACGACGATGGAGACGACTGGGAGGACGCGCAGCCGTTTCCGGCCGCGCTGCCGCCTGCCGTCTCCGCCGTCCGTCCCGAATCGGAACCGCTGCCGGAGCCGGCAGCTGCCGATCGGTCGGCGGGCTTGCTGGACGATGCGGCCGACTTTCCGATTCCGCCGCCGGCGGTCCATCCGGCGGAGCAGTCGGAAGCGCTCGCCGGCCCGGAGGGCGACGGCGAGGGCGCTCCGGCCCAGGCGCGGACGGCCAAGCCATACCGCCTGCCGCCGCTGTCGCTGCTCGCCAAGCCCGCCTCGACCGGGCGGGCGGGGGACATGACCGACATCAACAACGACTCCCGCCGCAAGCTCGAGGCGACGCTCGAGAGCTTCGGCGTCCGCGCGAAGGTGCTTGATGTCGTGCCTGGACCGGCCGTGACCCGTTATGAGGTGCAACCCGCGACCGGCGTCAAGGTCAGCCGCATCGTCGGGCTGACCGACGACATCGCGCTCGCGCTCGCGGCCAAGGATATCCGCATGGAGGCTCCAATCCCGGGCAAGTCGGCGATCGGCATCGAGGTGCCGAACGCCGAGGTGGCGGTCGTGACGATGCGCGAGGTGATGGAGACGCCGACTTTCGCCAGCGCCTCGTCCAAGCTGTCGATCGCGTTCGGGCGCGACATCGCCGGCCAGTCGATCGTCGGCAATCTCGCCAAGATGCCCCATCTGCTCGTCGCCGGGGCGACCGGCTCCGGCAAGTCGGTGTGCATCAACGGCATCATCACGAGCATTTTGTACAAGGCGGCTCCGGACGAGGTCAAGTTCATGATGATCGACCCGAAGATGGTCGAGCTCAACATGTACAACGGCATCCCGCATCTGCTCGCGCCGGTCGTCACCGATCCGCGGCGGGCGTCGCTCGCGCTCAAGAAGATCGTCGTCGAGATGGAAAAGCGCTACGAGCTGTTCTCCAAGTCCGGCACGCGCAACATCGAGGGCTACAACAGCCTGATGCAGGACAATCCGAACGCCGTGCTGCCGTACATCGTCGTCATCGTCGACGAGCTCGCCGATCTGATGATGGTCGCCGCCAAGGACGTCGAGGACAGCATCACGCGGCTCGCGCAGATGGCGCGGGCGGCCGGCATCCACCTGATCATCGCCACGCAGCGGCCTTCCGTCGACGTCATTACGGGCGTCATCAAGGCCAACATTCCGTCGCGGATCGCGTTCGGCGTCTCGTCCCAGGTCGATTCGCGGACGATCCTCGACATGGTCGGAGCGGAAAAGCTGCTCGGCCGCGGCGACATGCTGTTCCTGCCGGTCGGCATGTCCAAGCCGATCCGCGTCCAGGGAGCGTTCCTGTCGGACGGCGAGGTGGAGGCCGTCGTCGAGTACGCCCGCTCGCAGGCCGAAGCGGAGTACAAGGAGGACCTCGTGCCGGAGCTGGACGAGGCGGGGGAGAGCGGGGACGGCGAAGATCTGGACGAGCTGTTCGACCAGGCGATGCAAATCGTCGTCGAGGCGCAGCAGGCATCCGTCTCGCTGCTGCAGCGCCGGATGCGCGTCGGCTATACGCGCGCGGCCCGGCTGATCGACCAGCTGGAGGCCAAGGGCATCGTCGGCGCTTACGAAGGCAGCAAGCCGCGCGAGGTCATGATGACGCTCGACCAGTTCCAGGCGAACCAGAAACATGCATAGAAGGGACTTGCCTTTCTCATACTAGGGACGGTTAAACATCCCGTAGCAGAAAGGCAGATCCCCATGAAAAAAATGCGTTTGATCGTCATGACGGTCGCAGCCACGCTGCTTTTGCTCAGCCTGTATACGCTCAAGGAAGGCTGGCCTCCGCGCGCGGCCGAGACATTCAGCAACGCGACGTTCCAGATGGGCGCGTCCGGCAAGGACGTCGTAGAGCTGCAGGGACGCCTGCGCTTCCTCGGCTACTACGAAGGCAAGATCGACGGGCAGTTCGGACCGAAGACGAAAAACTCGGTGACCTGGTTCCAATGGAAGTTCGGCATGAAGTCCGACGGCGTCGTCGGGCCGAAAACGAAGCTGAAGCTGTGGGAAGCGACCAAGAGCTGGAAGCCGACTGCAGCGGACCTTCCCGGCGGCGAAAGCGGCTCGAGCGGCGGCGGCAGCGGCGCCTCCGGAGGCGGATCCGCCGGATCGGCCGGCGCTTCCAACAGCTCGATGGACAAGTCCAACAAGCTCGGGCTGTCCGCCAACGACATCAAGATCATGGCCAACGCCGTCTACGGCGAGGCGCGCGGAGAGCCGTACGAAGGCCAGGTCGCGGTCGCGGCGGTCATCCTGAACCGGCTGCGGTCGCCGGAGTTCCCGAACTCGATCACCGGCGTCATTTTCCAGAACCTCGCCTTCACCGCGGTCGCGGACGGCCAGATCTGGCTGACCCCGAACGAACGGGCGAAGCAGGCCGTGCAGGACGCGATCAACGGCTGGGATCCTTCGGACGGCTGCCTGTACTACTTCAATCCGGTTACGGCCACCTCCAAATGGATCTGGAGCCGTCCGCAGGTGAAGACGATCGGCAAGCATATTTTCTGCATGTAGCATCAGCCGGCTGCGCCGGCTCACGGGCAGCCGGGAGGGCATTCCTTCCGGTTGCCTTCTCTGTTTGCGGGCCAAGGCCGCCTTGGGATAGAATGGAAGGACAGCAAGCGGAAGTGCAAGTTCGACCAATAAGCGATGGCGGGAGGCGTTTCCATCCATGTCTTTTCAGCAAGCGACAACCGGCCGGATCCGGCTGCATGTGCTGCCGACGAAGCGGTTCAAGACTTTTGCAATCTCCCTGTTCGCAGGCATTCCTCTGCAGGAGGATACCGTCACCAAGACGGCGCTGACGCCCTTCGTGCTTCGCCGCGGCACGCAGAGCGCTCCGGAGACGATCGCGTTCCGCGAGCAGCTCGACGAGATGTACGGAGCCGGATTCGGCTTCGACGTCTACAAGCGCGGCAGCTCGCAGATCGTGCAGTTCCGCATGGACGTCATCAACGATCGGTTCGTCCGCTCGGACAGCTCCCTGCTGGCGCGCTCGATGAAATTTCTCGGCGAGGCCGTGACCTCGCCGGCGCTGGAGGACGGAGCGTTCCGATCCAAATATGTCGACAGCGAGAAGCGCACCCTCGCGCGCAAGCTGGAGAGCATCATCAACGACAAGATCCGCTACGCGGGCGAGCGCTGCCTGGAAATCATGTGCGAAGGCGATCCGTACCGGCTGCACTCGCTCGGCCGGCTGCAGGATCTGCCCGGCATCGATCCGGCGAGCCTGCATGAGGCGTATGCCGCCTGGCTGGCCGGGGCGGTGCTCGACCTGTACGTCGTCGGCGATACGACGCTGGACGAGGTGCGCGAGCTGGCGGAGGCTTCGTTCCGCCTGCCGTCGACGGGTCCGTCGGAGTACGGGCCGCCGGACATCCGCCGCCGCAGCGGCGAGGTCAAGACGGTCGTCGAGAAGCTCAACGTCGCCCAGGGCAAGCTGAACCTCGGCCTCAGGACCGGCATCGCCTACGGCGACGACGCCTACGCGGCGGCGCTTCTGTACAACGGCATTCTCGGCGGATTCCCGCACTCCAAGCTGTTCATGAACGTGCGCGAGAAGGAGAGCCTCGCATACTATGCCTCCTCGCGCATGGACGGACACAAGGGGCTGCTGACGATCCAGTCCGGCATCGAGATCGCCAATTACGAAAAAGCGGTCGCCATCATCAAGGAGCAGCTTGAGAGCATGCGCCAAGGGCAGCTGTCGGAGCTGGAGCTCGGCCAGACCAAGGCGATGCTCGTCAACTCCTTGCGCGAGCTGCAGGATTCGGCTTACGAGATGATCGCCTTCGACTTCAACAGCGTCCTGTCCGGACGCCGGCGCACGGCGCAGGAGCTGCTCGATGCGGTGCAGGCGGTGACGCCGGAGCAGATCGTATCCGTAGCCGAGGGCGTCGAGCTGGATACGGTGTACTTTTTGCGCGACCGAAAGGAGGGCTAGCCGACATGCAGAAGCTACATTACCCCGGCGTCGAGGAGACGCTGTACTACGAGCAGCTGCCGAACGGGCTGAGCGTCTATCTGCTTCCGAAGGCAGGCTTCCAAAAGACGTACGCGACGTTCTCGACCCGCTACGGCTCCGTCGACAACCATTTCCGCAGCGGCAGCCAGCCGCTGACGCGCGTGCCGGACGGCATCGCCCATTTCCTGGAGCACAAGATGTTCGAGGAGCCGCAGGGCGACATCTTCGCCACCTTCGCTTCGCAGGGGGCTTCGGCCAACGCGTTCACGAGCTTCGACCGCACCGTCTACCTGTTCTCGGCGACGGAGCAGATCGAGGCCAACCTGACGACCCTCATCGACTTCGTGCAGCATCCGTACTTCACGGATCAGAACGTCGACAAGGAAAAGGGCATCATCGCGCAGGAAATCAACATGTACAGCGACAATCCGGACTGGCGCGTGTACTACGGCCTGATCGAGGCGATGTACCAGAAGCATCCGGTGCACATCGACATCGCCGGCACCGTGGAGTCGATCTACCAGATCGACAAGGAGCTGCTTTACCTGTGCTACAACACGTTTTACCATCCGTCCAACATGCTGCTGTTTGTCGTCGGCGGCATTGATGCCGAGCGGATCATGGAGCTGATCCGGAGCAACCAGGCGGCCAAGTCCTTCGAGGACATCGGCGAGATCGAGCGCTTCTTCGATCCGGAGCCGCAGGGCGTGCGCGAGCCGCTGAAGTCGCTCTCGCTGCAGGTGTCGCTGCCCAAGTGCCTGTTCGGCTTCAAAGAAAAGACGAACGGCCTCGGCAGCGCCGAGCTGCTGCGCCGCGACGTGACGACGAAGCTGATGCTCGAGACGCTGCTCGGCTCGAGCTCGCCGCTGTACCAGAGCCTGTACGACGACAATCTCATCTCCGACTCGTTCGGTTATGAGTACAACTGCAGCACGGACTACGGCTTCAGCATCATCGGCGGCGATACGAACGATCCGGATCGGCTCGTCGAGCGGATCAAGGAGGCGATCGGCGAGGCGCTGCAGTCCGGGCTCGACGCCGCCGCGTTCGAGCGCACGAAGAAAAAGCGGATCGGCAGCTACCTGCGCATGCTCAATTCGCCGGAATCGATCGCCGGGGAATTCACCCGCTATAAATTCCGCGGCCAGGATCTGTTCGAGCTGCTGCCGGCTTACGAGAGCCTGACGCTCGAGCAGGCGAACGCGCGGCTGCGCGAGCATTTCGACTTCGGACAGCTCGCCGTCTCGCTCGTGCTGCCGACAGCCGAGCAGGAGGCGGAGCCGAGCTGAAGCCCTTGCATGAAATGAACGTGCTCGTCACCGGAGGCAGCCGCGGCATCGGCGCCGCGATCGCGCGGCGCTTCGCCCGCGAGGGCATGAATGTCGCGCTTCATTACCTTCACTCGCATGAGCAGGCCAACGAGACGGCGCGCGAATGCCTCGCGCTCGGAAGCGGGCGCGTCATGACGGCGTCGGCCGACCTGCGCTCGCGGGAGAGCCTGGAGCGGATGCGCGAGAAGCTGGCCGGAGCGGATCTGCTGCCGGACATCCTCGTCAACAACGCCGGCATTTCCCATTACGGGCTGCTTTCCGATCTGACCGACGCCGAGTGGGACGACGTCACCGCGGTCAATCTGCGGGGCGTTTTCCTCTGCACCCAGCTGTTCATGCCCGAGATGATCCGCGCCCGCTGGGGACGCATCATCAACATCTCGTCCGTATGGGGCGTCGCGGGAGCCTCGTGCGAGGTGCTTTATTCCGCCACCAAGGGCGGCGTCAACGCCTTCACCAAAGCGCTCGCCAAAGAGCTCGCCCCCTCGGGCGTGACGGTGAACGCCGTCGCTCCCGGCGCGATCGACACGGAAATGCTCGGCGGCTTCGATTCCCAGGAGCTGAAGCAGCTCGAGCAGGACATTCCCGCGGGGCGGCTCGGCCAGCCCGACGAGATCGCCTCGCTCGTCTATTTCCTGTCGCTGCCGGAGTCGTCCTACATCACCGGACAGGTGATCAGCCCGAACGGCGGCTGGATCACCTGAAGATTGAAACCTTTTGCCAGCCCTGATCGTCGTATAGCTGACCCGGCCGCCGCGCACACTAATGCCGTTGATGGTGCTATTCCTCAACGACTTTAAGGAGGCGAACCGAGCATGTCTACCGTACTTTCGAACTTCGATTCCTGGAAGGAATTTCTTGCAGAGCGACTGGAACAAGGCAAGAAGCTCGGCTTGAGCGAAGAGGCGATCGGCAACCTCGCTTACGAAATCGGCTCTTTCCTCGACGAGAAGGTCGACCCGAAAAACGAAGAGCAGCGCATGCTGAAGGAAATCTGGGATGTCGGCGACGAAAATGAGCGCAAGACGATCGCCCGGCTGATGGTGAAGCTGGTCGGACATCGCTAGTCATCGGCGTCACGGCAGAGAGCTCCCGGTCTAACGGGAGCTTTTCTGTCATGTAGAACGAGCGTGCTCATTGCGGAAACGTGGCGAATCCTGTAGAATGTAGGCTTATAATGAAGGCGGTTCGAAGCGCCTGCAACCTTGGGACGGTGTGATTGATGGAATCGAAACAGTGGTATATGGAATACAAAATACATAAGAATCGGCCAGGCCTGCTCGGCGACATCGCCTCGCTGCTGGGCATGCTCAACGTCAACATCATTACGATCAACGGGGTGGAGGACCGCACCCGCGGCATGCTGCTGCAGACCAACGACGACGAGAAGATAGAGATTCTCGGCAAGATGCTGCAGAAGGTCGAGAACATCACCGTCAACAAGCTCCGTCCGCCAAGCCTGGTCGACCGCCTGGCCGTGCGCCACGGACGCTATATCGAGCGCGACTCCGACGACCGCAAGACGTTCCGCTTCACGCGCGACGAGCTCGGCCTGCTCGTCGATTTTCTCGGCGAGATCTTCAAGCGCGACGGCAACCAGGTCATCGGGCTGCGCGGCATGCCGCGGGTCGGCAAGACGGAGTCGATCATCGCGGGCAGCGTCTGCTCGAACAAGCGCTGGACGTTCGTCAGCTCCACGCTGCTCCGGCAAACCGTGCGCAGCCAGCTTTCGAGCGAGGAGATGAACCCCGACAACATCTTCATCATCGATGGCATCGTCAGCACGATCCGCTCCAACGAGCGGCATCATTCGCTGCTGCAGGAAATCATGGAGATGCCGTCGACCAAAGTCATCGAGCATCCGGACATCTTCATCCGCGAATCCAATTTCGATTACAGCACTTTTACGACGATCATCGAGCTTCGCAACACCCCGGACGAGGAGATCTCCTACGACTCCTTCACGGTCAACTACAATGACTTCTAATCGGAAAGGAGGCTATGCCAGCCATGTCTGAACTGGGCCAAACCCTGCGGACCGCAAGGGAAGAATCCGGCTTGTCCCTCGACGAGCTGCAGGAGATGACCAAGATCCGCAAGCATTATTTGATCGCGATCGAGGAAGGCAACTACAGCGCGCTGCCCGGCAGCTTCTACGCCCGCGCGTTCGTCAAAAACTATGCCGAGGCGGTAGGGCTGAACGCGGAGGAAGTGCTCAGCTACTACAAGAACGAGCTGCCCTCCGCTCCGCAGACTTCCGCCGCCGAGCCGTCGGCTTCTCCTCAGCCGCCGCGCAAGGCGTCGACGTCGCGGACGATGTCGGAGCGCTTCGGCAAGCTCGGCTTTTCCGTGCTGATGTGGGCGTTCCTCGGGCTGATCGTGTTCCTGCTCTGGATGTTCGTCATTCGGGACGACGGCGCCAAGAGCGCCGACTCCACGGACCGGACGCCGATGACGACGGCGACTCCGGGACCGAACGACAGCCGGCCGACGGCGTCCCCGGGCAGCGGCGAGCTCGCATCCCCGAGCCCGACGGCTACGCCGACTCCGACGCCTCCGGCAGGCGCGGTCACGTTCGACCGCAAGTCGGGCGGAGTGGACTATTATCAAGTCACCGGCCAGCCGATGCTTCAGCTCAAGTTTTCCGGCGGAGCCTGGCTGGAGGTCCGCAAAGGCGGAAAATCCGGCGAGCGCCTCTACAACCAGAACGTTACGGCTGAAGACACGATCGAAATTCCGCTTGATGCGGTCATCTACGTGAACACGGGACGCGCGGACAACACCGAATTCTACATCGACGGCACGCTTCTCGAGGACGGCGACCGTCCCGGTCCGAAGCGCTTCCAGTTCGATCCGTCCTCGGGCGATGCGGCATCGCAGGACGAGGCGGGCGAGTAATTCGGCGCTTGAAGCGCGGCCGCCCGCTTGCCGCGAGGGTCGGCAGGCACGGGCGATAGAAGGTTGAAGGGCGCTTTCTTCCTGCGGGAAGAAGCGCCTTTCTGCGCCGCGGCGGCGCGTTATACTTTCGCTTTCGGATGATTTATAATAGAGGACGATGAAAACGCAAGGAGGACTGGATCCATGAGTTCGGAAAGTTCGTTCGATATCGTATCGAAGGTAGACCTGCAGGAGCTGAACAACGCCATCGTCCAGGCGGAAAAGGAAATCGAGAACCGCTTCGACTTCAAGGGGAGCAAGAGCAGCATCAAGCTGGAGAAGGAGGAGCTGGTCGTCGCTTCCGACGACGAGTACAAGCTGAAAAGCGTCATCGACATCCTCCAGACGAAAATGATCAAGCGCGGAGTGCCGATCAAGAACATGGACTTCGGCAAGATCGAGGCGGCCACGCTCGGCACGGTGCGCCAGCGGATCAAGCTCAAGCAAGGCATCGGCCAGGACGACGCCAAGAAGATCAACGTGCTCATCCGCGATTCCAAGCTGAAGGTGAAAAGCCAGATTCAAGGCGATCAATTGCGCGTGACGGGCAAGAGCCGGGACGATCTGCAAGCGGTCATCTCGCTGCTGCGCGGCGCCAACCTCGAGCTCGAGCTGCAGTTCACCAACTATCGCTGACGGCCGTCGATCCTCGTTTTGACAGGCCGCTTCCGCTTCGATTATACTTGTGAAGTTTGAAACGTCAGGGAGGGGAAGGGCTTGAACCTGGCCAACAAGATCACGCTCGCGCGCATCTTCTTAGTGCCTGTCATCCTGTTTTTTCTATTGATCCGGTTCGATCTGGGAACGGTCCGGTTCGAAGATTTCGAGCTTACATACACGCAAATCATCGCCGCCCTGATCTTCATCATCGCGGCGAGCACCGACGGGCTCGACGGCTATCTGGCCCGCAAGAACAAGATGGTCACCAATCTCGGCAAGCTGCTTGATCCGCTGGCGGACAAGCTGCTCGTCGCGGCCGTCCTCATCTCGCTCGTGCAGATGGACAAGCTTTCCGCGTTCATCGCCATCGTCATCATCAGCCGCGAGTTCGCCGTGACGGGCCTGCGCCAGGTCGCCCTGCTGGAGGGCGCCGTGCTTGCGGCAAGCACCTGGGGCAAGTGGAAGACCGGCATCCAGATCGCGATGATCATCGCGCTGCTGCTCAACAACTTCCCGTTCGCGCTGGTGGACATCCGCATGGATATCATCCTCAGCTGGGCGGCTGCGCTGATCACGATCTGGTCCGGCATCGACTACTTCGTCAAGAACCGCAACCTGATTCCCGTCGAGTAGCTTACAAGGTCTCTTTCCTTTTCGGGAAAGGGACCTTGTCCGTTACCGACAGCCCAATCCACGACAGGAGTGAAGCGCTGTGAAAGCCGAAATCATCGCTGTTGGAACGGAACTGCTGCTTGGACAGATCGTCAATACGAACGCACGCTATCTTTCCCAAGGACTCGCCGCCCTCGGCATCGACGTCTTTTTCCAGACGGTCGTCGGCGACAACGCCGCCCGCATCCGTCAGGCGATCGATACGGCGCGCTCCCGTGCCGACCTGCTGCTGTTCACCGGCGGGCTCGGCCCGACGATGGACGACCTGACCAAAGACGTGCTTGCCGGCTATCTCGGCCGCCGCATCCTCGTCCACGAGCCGACGATGGAAGCGATGGAGCGGTTTTTTGCCTCCCGGGGCAGCCATATGGTGGAGAGCAATCGCCGGCAGGCCAATTGGATCGAGGGCAGCGAGCCGTTGGAGAACGAGGCGGGGCTTGCCGTCGGCAATGCGCTGGAGCAGGACGGCACCCGCTACATCCTGCTGCCCGGCCCGCCCAAGGAGATGGTCCCGATGTTCGAAGGACCGGCGACGCGCTGGCTGCTGGCCGAGATCGGCGCGGGGGCGCCGCTCCACTCCCGCATCCTGCGCTTCGCCGGCATCGGCGAGTCGCGGCTCGAGCATGAGCTGATCGATCTGATCGAGAGCCAGAGCGATCCGACGATCGCCCCCTATGCCAAGGAGGGAGAGGTCGCGATCCGCCTCTCCAGCAAGTCTGCCGACGAAGCGCAGGCGCTCGACCGCATCGAGCGCATGGCGCAGCGGATCCGCGAGCGCCTCGGCGCGCATATCTACGCGGAGGAGGACATCTCGCTCGAGGAGGCGGTGCTGCGAAGGCTGCGGACGAGGCGGATGCGGGTCAGCGTGGCGGAAAGCTGCACGGGCGGCCTGCTGGCCGAGCTGATTACCGGCATCCCCGGCAGCAGCGGCGAGTTCCTCGGCGGTATCGTCACGTATACGAATACGATGAAGCACAAGCTGCTCGGCATTCCGCTTGCCCAGCTGGACGGTCCGGACGCCCCCGGTGCCGTGAGCGCGTCCACCGCGGCGCTGATGGCGCAGCGGGTGGCGGAGACGACCGGCAGCGACTGGGGCGTGTCGGTCACCGGCGTGGCGGGACCGGGCTCTTCGGAGGGCAAGCCGGTGGGGCTCGTCTATATCGGCATCGCCCGCAAGGGCGGGGAGGTCCAGACGCATGAGCTGAATGCGGGCGGCAACCGCGACATGGTGCGCATCCGCGCCGCCAAGCACGCCCTGTACCGGCTCTGGCTGGCGCTTGCGGAGTAGCTGCCGCGCCGTGCGGGCGCTTGCGCGGGCCGGCGCCGATGGCGTACAATAGAAGCAGTTGACGGAAGAACCGCAGCGAGTCGGACCAGCTGCGGTTCTTTGTCTTTCTCAGGGCTGCGGCGGGACTCGGGGAGGGACGGAGCGCGCTTCAAAAAAAGCGAATGTATGTTCGAAAAAAGTCTTGGCAAACCGCTTCAAGTAGACTAAAATAGAACTATAAATCGACGAATGAAGGATGTGGATCTCTTGTCAGATCGCCGCGCAGCTTTAGATATGGCGCTTCGCCAGATTGAGAAACAGTTCGGAAAAGGCTCCATCATGAAACTAGGCGAATCCGCCCAGCTGGCCGTAGAGACGGTCTCCAGCGGCGCGCTCGCATTGGATATCGCGCTCGGCATCGGGGGCTTCCCTCGCGGCCGCATTATTGAAGTCTATGGACCGGAATCGTCCGGCAAGACGACCGTCGCCCTGCACGCGATCGCCGAAGTGCAGCGCACGGGCGGACAAGCCGCCTTCATCGACGCGGAGCATGCGCTGGATCCTCTCTATGCCAGCAAGCTCGGCGTCAACATCGACGAGCTGCTGCTGTCCCAGCCGGATACGGGCGAGCAGGCGTTGGAGATCGCCGAGGCGCTCGTGCGCAGCGGGGCCGTCGACATCATCGTCATCGACTCCGTCGCGGCGCTCGTGCCGAAGGCCGAGATCGAGGGCGAGATGGGCGACACCCACGTCGGCCTGCAGGCGCGCCTCATGTCGCAGGCGCTGCGCAAGCTGTCCGGAGCGATCAGCAAGTCCAAGACGATCGCCATCTTCATCAACCAGCTTCGCGAGAAGGTCGGCGTCATGTTCGGCAACCCGGAGACGACTCCAGGCGGACGCGCCCTGAAGTTCTACAGCAGCGTGCGTCTGGACGTGCGCCGCATCGAGAGCATCAAGCAAGGCACGGACGTCGTGGGCAACCGGACCCGCATCAAGGTCGTCAAGAACAAGGTCGCGCCTCCGTTCCGTCAGGCCGAGCTGGACATCATGTACGGCGAAGGCATTTCCCGCGTCGGCAGCATCATCGACATCGGCGTGGAGATGGACATCGTGCAGAAGAGCGGCGCCTGGTTCAGCTATAATGGCGACCGTCTGGGCCAAGGACGAGAGAATGCCAAGCAGTTCCTCAAGGACAACGAGGCGGTCGCGGGTGTGATTGAAGGCAAGATTCGCGAAGCGCACAACCTCAACGCGGCTGCGGACCGCGCCGCCGGCGCCGAAGTCTCCAAGGACGAGGAGGACGAGTTCGAGGAGCTGGAGCTCGACGTCTGATTTCCTTTCCGCTCTGCGGAAATACCGGCATGGCAAGCATCCCTGATGGAGTCAGGGATGCTTTTTCTTCATTAAAGGACGAGGGAGGCGGCGGCTGGGATGGAGGAACAGGAAAAACGGATTACGCGCGTCGAGCAGGATGAGAAAAAGGCATCGATCTATTGGATCTATATCGAAGGCAGCGAGGAGCCCGAGCTGTCCGTGCATGAGGACATCCTCGTCAAATACCGCCTGCTCAAGGGTGCGCGGATCGAGCCGAAGCTGATGGCGCGCATCGCGGAGGAGAACGCCCGATACCGGGCGTATGCGGCCGCCGTCTTCTACGCCGGCTTCAAGATGCGGACGACAAAGGAAATGACCTCTTATCTGAAGCGAAAGGAATTCGAGGAGGAGGACATCCGCCACGCGATCGAGCGGCTGCAGCAGGAGCGCGTTATCGACGACCGCGACTATGCCCGCATGTTCGCTTCCCAGCGGCTGCGAGGCAGCCAGAAGGGCAGGCGGCTCATCCGGATGGAGCTGGAGCAGCGCGGCATCCCCAAGGAGACGGCAGGCCGCGCGGTCGAAGCTCTCGACGACGAGGAGGAACGGCGGACCGCGCTCAAGGCCGGAGAGAAGAAATGGCGAAGCCTGAAGGGAGACGAGCGCGACAAGCGCATGAAGCTGACCGGCTTTCTGCTGCGAAGGGGCTTTTCGAGCGATCTCGTGCGGGAGACCGTGCGGCATATTCAAGGCGCTGCCGGAGGCGAGGACGATGCCGACGGGGGCTGGCTTGACAATTGATTTTATGGAAAGCTACAATAATAAAGCATCCATCTGGTATGGGATGCCTTTCCTTCCGTAAATGGGTTCAGGTTTTTTGTCTCCATTTCTACAGTCGTAAAGCACAGTATGGATCCGAATGGCAACAATTGAATATCATTCCCGGCTGATGCCTTGGTGAATGCAACGAGGAGGTGAACAAGATGGACACCATCTGGTGGATCTTGATCGTTCTCGTTGTTGGCGCGATTACCTTTGGGATTGGTTACTTCGTCCGAAAGTCGTTTGCCGAGGCTAAGATTTCCAGTGCCGAGCAGGCCGCCCTCCAAATCGTCGAACAGGCGAAAAAGGAAGCGGATGCGGTGAAAAAAGAAACGGTGCTGGAAGCGAAAGACGAAATCCATAAACTCCGTTCGGAAGCGGACAAGGACATTCGGGAGAGACGCAATGAGAATCAGCGTCTTGAAAGGCGCTTGCTGCAAAAAGAGGAGTCGTTGGATAAGAAAATTGAGGCACTCGAACGCAAAGAAGAATTGGTAGCCAACAAGGAGAAACGAATCGAGGAAACGCAAGAGCAGATTGACTCCATCTACCGTCAGCAGCAGAGCGAGCTGGAGCGGATTTCCGGCCTGACCACAGAGGATGCGAAGACGATCATCTTCAACAACGTGGAGCAGGAGGTCCGTCATGAGACGGCGCAGATGATCAAGGAGCTGGAGCAGCAAGCCAAGGAAGAAGCGGACAAAAAAGCCCGCGACATCATTTCCCTGGCCATCCAGCGCTGTGCCGCCGATCATGTCGCGGAGACGACGGTATCCGTCGTGACGCTGCCGAACGAGGAGATGAAGGGCCGTATCATCGGCCGCGAGGGCCGCAACATCCGCGCGCTCGAGACGCTTACCGGCATCGACCTGATTATCGACGATACGCCGGAAGCGGTCATCTTGTCCGGATTCGATCCGATTCGTCGGGAGATTGCCCGCACGGCGCTGGAGAAGCTGGTCGCCGACGGCAGGATCCATCCCGCCCGGATCGAGGAGATGGTCGAGAAGTCCCGCCGCGAGGTGGACGAGCGGATCCGCGAATACGGCGAGCAAGCGACCTTCGAGGTCGGCGTGCATGCGATCCATCCGGATCTCATCAAAATTCTCGGCCGCCTGAAGTACCGGACAAGCTATGGCCAGAACGTGCTGAAGCACTCGATGGAGGTCGCTTATTTGACCGGCCTGATGGCTGCCGAGCTGGGCGAGGATGTCACCTTGGCCAAGCGTGCCGGCTTGCTGCATGATATCGGCAAGGCGCTCGACCATGAAGTCGAGGGCTCCCATGTCGAGATCGGCGTCGAGCTGGCCCGCAAGTACAAGGAGCATCCGGTCGTCATCAACAGCATCGCGTCCCATCATGGCGACTGCGAGGCGACCTCGGTCATTGCGATGCTCGTCGGAGCTGCGGACGCGCTGTCCGCTGCCCGTCCGGGAGCGCGCCGCGAGACGCTCGAGACGTACATCAAGCGTCTGGAGAAGCTCGAGGCGATCTCCGAATCGTTCGACGGCGTCGAGAAATCGTACGCCATCCAGGCTGGGCGCGAGGTTCGCGTCATGGTTCAGCCCGAGAAGATCGACGATACGGAAGCGTTCCGCCTGGCGCGCGACATCACCAAAAAGATCGAAGGGGAGCTGGATTATCCGGGACATATCAAGGTCACGGTCATCCGCGAAACCCGTGCGGTCGAATACGCCAAGTAGGCGACCCAGACCATCCCGCTCCTGCCGGAGCGGGATTTTGTCATGACAGGAGGCAACAAGAATGAAAGTTCTGTTTATCGGCGACATCGTCGGCAACGTCGGCCGAGCGGCGCTGCGCAAGGCGTTGCCCGCGCTCCGAGCCAAGCACAACCCGGACATCGTCATCGTCAACGGCGAGAACGCCGCCGCCGGCCGCGGCATCACCGCCGCGATCGCCAAAGAGTTCTTCGACTGGGGCGTGAATGGCATCACGATGGGCAACCACACGTGGGACAACAAGGATTTGTTCGATTGGATCGACGACGAATCGCGGCTCGTCCGTCCGGCGAACTTCTCGAGCGAAGCTCCTGGCATCGGCTCCACGGTCATCAAGGCCGGCAGCAAAAAGCTGGGCATCCTCAACGTCCAGGGACGCACGTTCCTGCCTCCGAACGACTGCCCGTTCAAGACGGCCGACGCGCATTTGGAGCGGCTGAAGCGCGAGACGAGCTGCGTGCTCGTCGATTTCCATGCCGAGGCGACATCGGAGAAGATCGCGATGGGCTGGTATCTGGATGGCCGGGCTTCCATCGTCGTCGGCACCCATACGCATGTCCAGACGAACGATGACCGGATTCTGCCGGAGGGCACGGCGTTTCTGACCGATGTCGGCATGACGGGGCCGATGGACGGCATCCTCGGGATGGAGCGCGATGCGGTGCTGCACAAGTTCTTGACCGGCTTGCCGTCGCGCTTCGTCGTGGCGGAGGGAGACTGGCATCTGCACGGCGTGCTGGCTGTGCTGGATGAAGCGACAGGACGGGCGCAGCGGTTCGAGAAGATTCGGCTGACGGAAACGTCGCTCGCGATGTTTTAAGCTGCCTCTTGACCTGACATCGCATGGCAGGGGTAATGCGCTGCGGAAGAAGGAATTTTTTGTCCTCTCTCGAATAGGTTTAGGGATATAGGGATACGCCACTATTCCTGAGGAGGTACTCGACATGGACGTCTTAAAAGTTTCCGCAAAGTCCAATCCTAATTCCGTAGCAGGGGCGCTGGCAGGAGTTCTCCGGGAGCGTGGTGCGGCCGAGCTTCAAGCGATCGGAGCAGGCGCCTTGAATCAAGCCGTCAAAGCGGTCGCGATCGCAAGGGGATTCGTCGCGCCGAGCGGCGTTGACCTGATCTGCATCCCGGCTTTCACCGATATCGTCATCGACGGCGAGGACCGAACCGCAATCAAGCTGATCGTAGAGCCTCGCTGAGCGGAGCATAAGTCTCATAGGCAACGACCTGTTTACGGCGTAAGCAGGTTTTTTTGCGTTTTCGTCGAGCCGGCGGCATAACGTAGAGGAAAGGCCGGCATCGGGGGCCGCGAACGGACAGGAGGCGGACGAATTGAACGTGAAGGAATTGGGCCAAGAGGGCCTCATCGCAGATTTCCACTGCGACGTGCTGAGCAAGCTGCTGGCGGATCCCGATCTAGATCCGATCGACTCGGCCAACAATCACGGGCCGGTCACGGTCGACGCGACGCTCGACCGTCAGCGGGCGGGCGGCTACATGCTTCAGGCTTATGCGATCTATTTGACGGAATCGAAGCCGAAGACGATGGATGCGGTGCTCCGGTCGATTGATCTGTTCGAGCGGAAGATCGCCGCTCATGCCGGGTACCGGAAGATTCGCGGACGTCGCGATCTGGAGCGGGCGCTGCAGGAGGGCAAGATCGCCGCGCTGCTGACGCTGGAGGGAGCGGATGCGCTGCAAGGAGACGGGGCGCTGCTCCGGACGGCATTCGCCCTCGGGGTGCGCGTGCTCGGGCTGACGTGGAACTACGCCAACTGGGCCGCGGACGGCGTGCTGGAGCCGAGGCAAGGTGGGCTGACCGTCAAAGGCCGGAAGCTGGTCGATGAGGCGCGCGAACTCGGCCTGATGCTGGATGTCTCCCATCTGACCGACACCGGCTTCTGGGAGCTCGTCGAGCGGACCGAACGGCCGCTGATCGCTTCCCATTCCAACTCGCGGCGCATCTGCCCGCATCCGCGCAACCTGACCGACGACCAACTGCGCGCTCTGATCGCCATGGACGGCCGCATCGGACTGACCTACGTGCCTTATTTCATGACGGATCGCGGGCAGGCCGAGGCGCGCGACCTGCTGCCTCATATCGAACATATCTGCTCCCTCGGAGGGGAAAACCAATTGATGCTGGGATCGGATTTCGACGGCATCGAGCAATATGCGAAAGGCTTGCGCCATGCCGGCGAAGCGGTCCATGTGCGGCAGGAAGTCGAGCGGGCTTACGGCGCGACGTTCGCCGAAAAGCTCCTGGGCGGCAACGCGGTCCGCTTTTTATTGAAAAACCTCCCGGATTAAACGGATATGACTGCTTTATCAGGAATCTTTATCGCTTTCATTGGAATGCCGAATGCGGCAAGTTCCGATATTTCCTTGCATTTTTCAATAGCGAGGCATAAAATTTAGAAGGATTGAAAGCAGTTCTCACAGCAGATGAGGAGTTGGACTTATCGTGATTAGTCAGCTGTCTTGGAAGATCGGGGGCCAGCAGGGAGAAGGCGTGGAAAGCACGGACCGGATCTTCTCCACCGCCCTCAACCGTCTCGGGTACTATCTGTACGGGTACCGCCACTTTTCTTCGAGAATCAAGGGCGGCCATACCAATAACAAGATTCGCATCAGCACGCAGCCGATCCGAGCGATCTCGGACGATCTCGATATTCTTGTCGCATTCGATCAGGAGAGCATCGACCTCAACGCGCCGGAGCTGCGCCCCGGCGGAGTCGTCGTCGCCGACGCGAAATTCAAGCCGGAGCTGCCGGAGGGCATCGACGCCCGCCTGTTCGCCGTGCCGATCACGGCGATCGCCGAAGAGCTCGGAACGTCCCTCATGAAGAACATGGTCGCCTCCGGCGCTTCCTGGGCGCTGCTCGGCCTGCCGCTTGAGGTGTTCAACCAGGCGGTCGAGGAAGAGTTCGGACGCAAAGGTCCGGCGATCGTCGAAAAGAACGTCGAAGCCGTCAAGCGCGGCGCCGAATTCGTCCTCGGGCAGGCAGGGGGACCGCTGGAGGCGTTCGCGCTGGAGCCGGCCGACGGCAAGCAGAAGCTGTTCATGATCGGCAACGAGGCGATCGGCCTCGGCACCGTAGCCGCGGGCTGCCGCCTCATGAGCGCCTATCCGATCACGCCGGCGTCCGAGATCATGGAATACCTCATCAAGAAGTTGCCGAAGTTCGGCGGCACGGTCGTGCAGACGGAGGACGAGATCGCGGCCGTCACGATGGCGATCGGCGCGAACTACGCCGGCGTGCGGACGATGACCGCATCCGCCGGCCCCGGCTTGTCCCTCATGATGGAGGCGATCGGCCTCGCCGGCATGACAGAGCAGCCGCTCGTCATCGTCGACACGCAGCGCGGCGGTCCTTCCACCGGACTCCCGACCAAGCAGGAGCAGTCCGACCTCAATGCGATGGTCTACGGCACGCACGGCGAGATTCCCAAGGTCGTCATCGCCCCGGCGAGCATCGAGGACTGCTTCTACGATACGGTCGAGGCGTTCAACATCGCCGAGGAGTACCAGGTACCGGTCATCCTCATGACGGACCTGCAGCTGTCGCTCGGCAAGCAGAGCTGCGAGCCGCTCGACTACGACCGCATCGAGATCCGCCGCGGCAAGCTGCAGCGCGAGCTGCCTGAGCTCGAGCCGAACGTGCTGTTCAAGCGCTACGAGCTCACCGAGGACGGCGTATCGCCGCGCTCGCTGCCGGGCGACAAGGGCGGCCTGCATCATGTGACCGGCGTCGAGCACGACGAGACCGGACGTCCGTCCGAGAATGCGCTCAACCGCAAGCGGATGATGGATAAGCGTCTCGGCAAGCTGGCCAACCTGCTCATCCCCGAGGCGATCCGCGTCGACGTGCCGCAGGAGCGCCCGGACATCCTGATCGTCGGCATGGGCTCGACCGGCGGCACGATCGAGGAAGCGCGCACCCGTCTCGAGCGGGACGGAGCTTCGACCGGCCAGATCCAGATCCGCCAGATCCATCCGTTCCCGGCGGAGCAGCTGGCTCCGTATCTGGAGGCGGCCGGCACCGTCATCGTCCTGGAGAACAACGCGACCGCCCAGCTGGCGGCGCAGATCAAGCTCCATTGCGGCCGCGCGGACAAGATCCGCAGCCTGCTCAAATACGACGGCAATCCGTTCCTGCCGTCCGAGGTTTATGAAGCGTCGAAGGAGATGAGCCAAATTGGCCACATTTAAGGAATTCCGCAACAACGTCAAGCCGAACTGGTGCCCGGGCTGCGGAGACTTCTCCATCCAGGCCGCCATCCAGCGGGCTTCGGCGAACGTCGGACTCGAGCCTGAGCAGCTCGCCGTCATCTCGGGCATCGGCTGCTCGGGCCGGATTTCCGGCTACATCAACGCCTATGGCCTGCACGGCATCCATGGCCGCGCGCTGCCGATCGCCCAAGGCGTCAAGCTGGCGAACCGCGAGCTGACCGTCATTGCCTCCGGCGGCGACGGAGACGGCTTCGCGATCGGCATGGGCCATACGGTGCATGCGATCCGCCGCAACGTCAACCTGACCTATATCGTCATGGACAACCAGATCTACGGCCTGACCAAGGGACAGACTTCCCCGCGCAGCGCGGAGGGCTTCAAGACGAAGTCCACGCCGGAGGGCTCGATCGAGTCGGTCCTCTCGCCGCTGGAGATCGCCCTGTCGGCGGGCGCGACGTTCGTGGCCCAGTCGTTCTCGAGCGACCTCAAGCAGCTGACCGCGCTGATCGAGGCCGGCATCAAGCATGAAGGCTTCTCGCTCATCAACGTCTTCAGCCCGTGCGTCACGTTCAACAAGGTCAACACGTACGACTGGTTCAAGGAGAACATCGTCAACCTCGACGGCGAGGCAGGCGAAGGCTATGACCCGTCGAACCGCCTCGCGGCCATGACGAAGATCATGGAGACGAACGGACTCGTTACCGGCCTGATCTACCAGGATACGAAGCGCCGCTCCTACGAGAACCTCATCACCGGGTTCAAGCAAGAGGGACTCGCGAACCAGGACATCAAAATCTCCCGCGAGGACTTCGCGAAGCTGGCCGCTGACTTCGTTTAAGCCGTGCTCGCCGAAGCTTCCTCCGTGTATCGCCGCATCGCCCTTCATGGGCCGATGCGGCTTTTTTGCGCAGCCATTGCACAAACGCCTTGTTCTCCCGTGCTCCGGATGCATAGGATAGCAAAAACGATGGGGGCTGGGAACGGATGAGGAGGACCAGGAAGGCGGAGGGCGTCCGAACCGGAAAGATCCCGCTCCATAGACAGGCGCGAAGCAAACTGAAGCCGAAGCCGATGCGGGTCCGGCCTAGAGGCTCCTCATCGGGTCGATCCCTTTCGGGAGTTCGGCATGCCGCGCCGTTCCGTACGGAAGTCGGATTCAAGCAGCAGCGCGTGCTGCTCGTCCAGTTGCTCGATGCGACGAAATGGAAAACCGGGATGGCCCTGTCGGAGCAGCTGAGGCTGCTCGTCCAGGAA
This sequence comes from Paenibacillus pasadenensis DSM 19293, assembly GCF_000422485.1. Lineage (GTDB taxonomy): Bacteria > Bacillota > Bacilli > Paenibacillales > Paenibacillaceae > Paenibacillus_O > Paenibacillus_O pasadenensis. The sequence goes on along the minus strand of NZ_AULW01000015.1, from coordinate 168,478 downwards.
GTCATCGCCGTCGACTACCGGGAGGACCTCAAAGAGCTTCTCGCGCTGTACCATCCGGATCTGGTCCTGCTGCTGGGCAACGGCAGCGGCATCTCGCATGCCGACGTCCTGGCGCTGCGCGAGTGGCCGCGCTCGGTTTGGTGGCTGGATGACGACGGGCTGGAACGTCCGCATCCGGCAGGAGGCGATGCGAAGCTGGCGGCGACGCAGCGGCTGGAGTTCTGCTCCGCCTACGAGGAGCTCGGCGCAGCGAGCTCGGAGATGATCGTCTATCCGGTGGATCCCGACATCTACCAGCCCCTTCCGATGAAAGAAGAGGAACGGGCCGACTATCTGCTGCTGGACGACGCGACTCCGGCCCGGCTTCGCTGGCTGCAAGCCATGCGGCGGAAGCATCCCCGTGCCAAGTGGCTCGCTGGCGGAAAGGGATGGCCCCTGGAATCAGTACCGGCGGCGGCTGATCCGCAGAGCCGCGCAAGGCTGCTCAACCGCGCGCGCGCGGTCATCCGCTGGAGCTGGAGCGGAACGCTGCTGTATGAAGCGGCCGCTTGCGGAACCGTTCCCTTTCTCAAGACGCTGGCCGCGGAGCCTGTTCCTTCGAACGAAAGCGACAGCTGCGTCCGATTCCGGACGCTGACCGGCCTGGCTCGGAGGCTGGACGCCTTCGAACGCCTGTCTGCGGACGAGAAGCGGGCTGCCTCCAGCAGAATGCTCAAGGCGAGCCGGTTTGATTACAGCCATGTCCCGGTGCTGCTCCAATTGCTCACAACCGCCTTTAAGTGAGGAGATCCGCCCATGAAGCTCATCGCCTACTTGCTGCCGCAATTCCATGCGATCCCGGAAAACGACCTTCACTGGGGCAAGGGATTCACGGAGTGGACAAATACAAAAAAAGCGAAGCCGCTCTACAAAGGCCATCATCAGCCGAACGAGCCGTGGGCGGACGATTATTACTGCTTGCTGGAGGATCGCGCGAGGCGGCGCCAGGAAACGCTGGCGGCAGCCTACGGGCTGCATGGGTTCTGTTATTACCATTACTGGTTCAAAGGGAAAAAGCTGCTGGAGAAGCCGCTGGAGCTGAAGCTTCGCGACCCTCTCAGCACGCTGCCTTTCTGCCTTTCGTGGGCGAACGAATCCTGGACGCGGAAATGGGACGGAGGCAGCCATGAGATTATCCAGAAGCAGACGTACGGAACGGAAAAGGACTGGAAGGAGCATTTCGAGTATGTGCTTCCTTTTTTTCAGGACAGCCGGTATGTACGCGTCGGAGGCAAGCCCCTATTCGTCATCTATCGTCCGGGCGACATCGGCTGCTGGAACGAAATGAGGAGCCTATGGGAGAAGCTTGCGGTCAAGAACGGGCTTGACGGGATCTATTGGGTACGGACGCTGGGCGGCTTCCAGGCAGGGAGCCAAAAAGGCTTCGATGCCAGCGTGGAGTTCGAACCGCATTACACGTTCGCGACCGGCAGTCCTACCTGGCGCAGGCTCAAGACGGCGGATGGCCCGCATCTCGTCGTGGACTACGATCCGCTTTGGATGGAGATCTTGAATCGGTCGATCCGCCGCGAGGGAGAAGCGATCCTCCCGGGTGCGTTTGTCGGCTGGGACAATACGCCGCGCATCGGCAGCCGAGGCCAGAGCTGTCTCGGCGCAACGCCGGAGAAATTCGGCTGGTACCTGAGCCGGCAGATCCGCAGGGCGAAGGAGCTGTATCGGAGCGAGTTCCTCTTCATCAATGCCTGGAACGAATGGGCGGAGGGGACGTATCTGGAGCCGGATCGGCGGCATGGATTCCGGTATCTGGAGGAATTGAAAAAAGCGGCGCAAGGGACGGACTGATGGCTTGCGCCTTTTTCCCATGAAATGTAGATCGGCTGGATGCTTAAAGCGAAAGGCGCTGAATGGCTAGCGTCGGCGTCGTGCCTTGCGTGTCGATATACAAGACATAGCGGAAGCCGTCGGTTCCCGGCAGCACAAGCCCGGGCTGCGTCTCGGATCCGGTCGCGTAAAAGCGGACGCCGCAGGATGCTGAGGCCAAGCGGATTCTGAATCGGAAGGGTCGTCAGGTTTACCCGGTTCGCCGCCACGATGGAATCGCCGAAAGCAGCCGAGGAACCGACGGCAAAGAAGTTGAGAATGCTTTGGTTGCCGTTGACCTGAAGGTCGCCGACGACCGTCTCGTTGCCGTTGACCTGAAGGTCGCCGACGACCGTCTCGTTGCCGTTGACCTGAAGGTTGGACTGGAAGCTGCAATTGGACTGGACCTGGACCGGCCCTTGGAGCGTCGTCGAGCCGGTGACCTGCACGCTGTCGAAAGTTGGCATGAAATCTCTCCTCTCTAGCAGATATATCCTAGCTTATGCCGCTGTTGCTAGAGTCGTCCCGGCGCCTGTCCCTTGATTCGACATCATGGTCTGCCCGGTCTATAATTGAGAGCAGGACGCTTCGTGCCAACGAAGAGCTCCGACAAGATCGACGAGTGGAGAAAGGAAGAGCATCATGACTGAAACCAAAACGGTACCTGTAGGCGTCTCCGCGCGCCATATCCATTTATCGCAAGCCCATGTCGAAGCGCTGTTCGGAGCGGGCTATGAGCTGACCGAGTTCAAGCCGCTGTCGCAGCCGGGGCAGTTCGCCGCCAACGAGACGGTCGCCGTCAAAGGGCCCAAGGGCGCTTTCCCGAAAGTGCGCATCCTCGGCCCGGCGCGCAAGGCGACCCAGCTCGAAATTTCCCGCACGGACGCGTTCGCGATCGGCGTGCCCGCGCCGGTGCGCGAATCCGGCAACATCGCCGGCTCGGCCGGCATCACGATCACGGGACCGGCCGGAGAGGTCACGATCGAGGAAGGCGTCATCGTAGCTGCGCGCCATATCCATTTCCATACGGATGACGCGGCGGCCTGGGGCATCGCGGACCAGCAGCTGCTGAAGGTGCGCGTAGGCGGCGAGCGCGGCCTCGTCTTCGAGAACGTCATCGCCCGCGTGTCGGACAGCTTCGCGCTGGACATGCACATCGATACCGACGAGGCCAACGCGGCCGGCGTCAAGAACGGCGACACGGCCGAGATCGTCGGCTGAGGAAGCGGCGCCTTCCACGCGGGAAGCCGGAGCCGCGCGCCATCTTCGGCCGATGCGGCTGCCCGGACCGGGCAGTCGTTTTTATGTCCGCGGAGTGGTATAATGTGGACTTGGACAACCAGATCTAGCGGCCCAGGCGCCGCATGGCTCTACATACACGTCAGCAGACAGGAGCGATAGACAATGGCAGAACAGCATACATCGGCGCTCAAGCCGGGACAAGTGCATGACCACGGACCGAACTGCCCCGTCGAAGTGTACGATACGCGGGACCTTCTTGTGCGCGAGGACATCATGCAAAAGGCGCGCGAGCTCGCCGGACTGATCTTCTCCTCCGACGAGGTGCAGCAGTTCCGCAAGGCCGAGGATCAGATCAAGGGCAACGAGCGGGTGCAGAGCCTGATGGCCGGACTGAAAAAGAAGCAGAAGGAGCTTGTCGCCTTCGAGCAGACGTTCAAAAATCCGACGATGGTGCAGAAGATCGAGGGCGAGATGGACTCCCTCCAGAACGAGCTCGACGGCATCCCGATCGTCAGCCAGTTCCAGCAGAGCCAGGCGGACATCAACTACCTGCTGCAGATGGTCGTCTCGATCATTCAGGATACGGTGGCGGAGAAGATCACGCTCGACGGCGCCCGTCCGGAAGATCCCGAAAGCTGCGACGAATAAAAGGAGGCGGGAGCGCATGAGACCATTCGTATTCCACAACCCGACGAAGCTCATCTTCGGCGAAGGCCAGCTGCAGCAGCTGACCAAAGAAGCGGACAAGCTCGGGCGCAAGGTGCTGCTCGTCTACGGCGGCGGCAGCATCAAGCGCAGCGGCTTGTATGACCAGGTGCTTGGCGTGCTGGCCGATGCCGGCTGCAGCGTCGTCGAGCTCGCCGGCGTCGAGCCGAATCCGCGCCTGTCCACCGTCCACCGCGGAGCGGAGCTATGCCGCGAGCACGGCGTCGACTGGGTGCTTGCCGTCGGCGGCGGCAGCACGCTCGATTGCGGCAAGGCGATCGCCGCGGCGGCGCGCTACGAGGGCAGCTTCTGGGACATCGTCAGCCGCAAGGCAGCCGTGCAGGAGGCGCTGCCGCTCGGCACGATCCTGACGCTGGCCGCGACCGGCAGCGAGATGAACAGCGGCTCGGTCATCACCAACGAGGAGACGCAGGAAAAGCACGGCTGGGGCAGCCCGCATGTGTTTCCGCGCTTCTCGATCCTCGACCCGGCGTTCACCGCGACCGCGCCCAAGGACCATACGGTGTACGGCATCGTCGACATGATGTCCCATGTGTTCGAGCAATACTTCCATCATGACGCGCTGACGCCGGTGCAGGACGGATTTTGCGAGTCGGTGCTGCGCGCCGTCGTGGACACCGCGCCGAAGCTGGTCGACGATCTGACCAGCCTGGAGCATCGCGGCACGATCCTCTACGCCGGCACGATGGCGCTGAACGGCGTGCTGGCGATGGGCACGCTTGGCGACTGGGCCAACCATGACATGGAGCATGCGCTGTCCGCCGTCTACGACATCCCGCATGGCGGCGGCCTGGCGATCCTGTTCCCGAACTGGATGACGTATGTGCTGGACGACAACGTCGGCCGCTTCAAGCAGTTCGCGGTCAACGTCTTCGACGTCGACACGGACGGACGCAGCGACCGCGAGATCGCGGAGGAAGGCATCCGCCGCCTGCGCGCGTTCTGGAGCTCGCTCGGAGCGCCGTCGCGGCTCGCCGACTACGGCATCGACGAGAGCCGGCTGGAAGAGATGGCCGGCAAGGCGGCCCCGGGCCGCAAGATCGGCAACTTCCGCAAGCTGGATGAGCAGGACGTTCGGAACATCTACCGCATGTCCCTTTGAGAGCATCGGCGGAAGCCAAAAACAGCCGCGCAGTCTGCGCGGCTGTTTTTTGTGTTGCGGCAGCAGGCGCTCAAGCGGCTGCAGTCGGGCGGTCGGGACGATCGGCTGCACGGAGCAGCCGCAGCGACGGCAGATAGGCGCTCAGCGCGACGGCGGCTCCGGCGGCGACGACGTTTTTGAGCAGGTCGGGCAGCAGGAACGGGTAGCAGCCGGCGGCCATCGCTTTAGCGAAACTCATGCCGGTCGCCTGCATCAGCCAAGGGATGCCGACAACGTAGGCGAGCAGGGAGCCGAGCAGCTCGAGGACGGCGAACACGGCGAGGAACGTCAGCACGGGGCTGCGGCCGGAGAGGCGGACCAGCAGGCGCGGCACGATCAGGCCGATCAGCAGCGCGCAGATCGGAAACACCCACAGGAAGCCCGCCGTCGGTCCGACAAACAGCGAGAGCCCGCCTTGGAAACGGATGAGCGGCAAGCCGGTCGCGGCAAGTCCGTACACGAGCGCGATGCTGAGGAAGCTGTCTCTGGCGCCGAGGAACGTGCCGGCGATCGCGACGGCCATCGTCTGCAGCGTGAACGGAACCGGGGAGATGCCGATTTGGATCTGGACGGCGCTGAAGACGACGAAGAGCGCGGCGAACAGGGCGATGAATACGATGCGGCGAAGCGGAGATACAGTTGGCATTCGGAAATTCGCTCCTTTGAGGATATAACATTCGGATTGATAGGTTAACTTGAATCTGGTAGATTTGGTTAACAGAACGGATTGTAGCATAGCCGTTCCGGTTTGAGAAGCCGGTTCAGGCGTTTTTTTTGCGGATCGGGCGAAATATAGGGCAGAAGGAAGGTGCGGCTCGATGCGGAGCGCAAGCGAAAAAGGGGAACGGCTCGTCTATTGGAACGAGCATGCCGTGCAGGCGGCCGCCGGGGGACAGCTGCGGACGATCATCGGATCGGCCAGCCTGGAGCTGCGGCAGGGAGACTGGCTTGCTCTATGCGGGAGCAACGGATCGGGAAAATCCACGCTGCTCCGCGAGCTGGCCGGCCTCGGGGCGCCGCCTGACGGAATCCGGCATCAGCGGACGGCTGCATTTCCTTATGACGTTCGTCCGTTCGCCGTCGTGCTGCAGCAGCCCGACGCGGCGCTTGTCGGCTCGACGGCGAGGGAGGATCTCATCCTCACGCTCGAATACTCTGGCATGAAGGGGAGCCGAATTCTCGACGCGGCTGAGGAGGCGCTGGAGCGCTTCGGCCTGACGGCGCTGGCGGATACGCCCGCAGAGAAGCTATCCGGCGGCCAGAAGCAGCTCGTCGCGATCGCCGGCGCCGTCGCGGCCGGCTCGCCGGCGCTGCTGTTCGACGAGGCGACGTCGATGCTGGACGCGGAATCGGCGCGGCTCGTCCTTCGTCAGGTGCGGCAGCTCCATCGGGCCGGGGCGACGGTCGTCTGGTGCACCCAGCGGCTGGAGGAGCTGGAGAGCGAGGATCGGGTGCTGGCGCTGGCGGAAGGCAGCATCGAATATTCCGGTTCTGCCGAGGCGTTTTTCAAACGGACGGGTGGAGAGGCTTCGGCCTGCGAACGAGTCGGATTGGCCGCTCCTTATCCCGTACGCGCGGCATGGGCGCTGCAGGAGCGGAGCGTGCGCCTCGACCGGCTGCCGCTGCGGCTGGAGGAGCTGGCGCCGGCGTTCGAGCCGTCCGCGGATAGCCGCGCGGAAGCGGCGGCCGGCAGTCGGGGGAATGCCGCGGCGGAGTCGCTGGCCGCATCCGCCGGGATGCAGCGGCACGAGGCAGGCGGCGCGGAGCGGGGAGTCGCCGACCCTTTGCGCTTCGCCGCAGAGGAGCTGTTTGTGGAGGGGTTCCGTCCCGACGCGGCCGCTCCCGGAAAAGGGGAGCCGACGGAGCTGCGGCTGCCGCCGGGACGCATCCTGCTGCTCGCCGGCAGCAACGGCTCCGGCAAGTCGACGCTGCTGGAGTCGCTGGCCGGCTTGCGCGAGCCTTCGTCAGGGTCGATCCGGTACGGCTCCGAGCCGCTCTGGCTCGGCAAGAGGCCGAACCGGGCGGCGCTGCTCCAGCTCGGAGCGACGCTGCAGCAGTCCGAGACGCAATGGTTCGCGCGGACGGTTCGCGAGGAGCTCGACTACTCCGCGCGGCCGTTCCGGCTGCCGCCGTCCCGGCGCGCCGCCGCTATCGCGGACTCGCTGCGGCGGGCCGGCTTGCCGGAACGTCTGCTGGAGCAGGATCCGCTGACGCTGAGCGGCGGCCAGCAGCGCCGTCTCGCCCTAGCCTGCGCGCTCGTCGGCGGGCCGGAATGGCTGCTGCTCGACGAGCCGGCGGCCGGACTTGACGCCGAAGGACTCGAACGGCTGACGGAGCTGCTGCAGCGGCACCGGGCGAGCGGAGGCTCGGCGATCGTGTCGGCCCACAGCCTCGCCGCGCTGCTGCCGATAGCCGACAGCGTCGCCGTCATGGAAGACGGCAGGCTCAAGGAGCTGCTGCCCGCGCCGGAATATGCTCGCCGGCTGGCGGAGCGCGGGGACCGCGCCGCCCCGCCGCCGCTGCTGGCGGCGGCGCGCTTCGGCGCGGCTGCGGACGGCAGGCTCTGGCTCGAGCCGGAGGAGCTGGCGGAGCGGCTGGCGGCGGCCGGCCCTGTCCGGACGGAGCTTGCCGCCGCGCCCGGCATCGCCGCCGCGAAGACGACGGCCGCCGTCCCGGCCGGCGAACCGTCCGCGCAGCGCCAGTCCGGGCCTGCTCCTGTCGCCGCCTCCGCGGCGACGCGCCTGCCGGACAGCGGCTTGCCCGATCCGCGCGCGCTGATCGCGTCGTATCTGCTGGTCGGCGCCGGCATCATGGCGCAAGACCGCTGGCCCGGCCTGCTGCTCGCGCTGGCTGGGGCGGCGCTGCTGGCGGTCCTCCAGCGCGAGCGCATCGGCCTTTATTTGCCGCTGGCGCGCGGCTATGCCGTCTTCGCGCTGACGCTGGCGGCCGTCGCGGGCATGGAGCTGTCGCCGCCAGCGTTCGATGCCGCGGCCGCGGCGCAGACGCTGTTCAAGCTGTCTCGCCTGTTCGCCGTCCTGCTGCTCGGCCTGCCGCTGCTCTCGCTGCTGCCGCCTTTCCGGCTGCAGCGGGCGGCGGACCAGCTGCTGCGGCCGCTCGTCCGGTTCGGCGTGCCGGTATCGCGGCTGACGCTGTCCATCTCGCTGCTGTTCCGCTTCCTGCCTCTGCTCGCCGGCGAGTGGCGCCGCTACAGCCGCATCGCCGCCGCCCGAGGCAAGCTCGCCGCTCGTCCAGGCAAGGTCCCGGCGGCGATGCTTTCCCGCATCGTGCTACCGTTCCTGCTGTCGCTCATCCGGCTCGGCGACGCGGTGGCCGACGCGCTCGAGGCGCGAGGCTTCGGGCACGGCGCCGCAGTCAAGACGTCGGCGTTCCGGCTGCGGCTCGCCCGCAAGGACGCGCTGCTGCTGGCCGCGGCGGCGGCGTGGCTGCTGCTGCTGGCGATGCGCTAAAAAAAGATGTACACGCCGGTTCTGTTGGAAGATAATGTGGATGCGGCCGGGCGAGGCGACGTGAGCCAGTCCGGCGAGATCAACCGAAGAAGCGAAGGTGCATCAAGTGCAAGCAGAAGGACGGCCAGGAAGGGCCCGTCTGCTGAAATTCGGCATGGTCATGAGCCCGCGAGTCTGGCTCAACGCGAGGATCGACCTTGCGGCGACCTGCCTGTTCAGCTTGTTCAACGTCGTCATGAACCAGTTTTTCATCACGTTCGCGCTCAAGCAGGGAGCGAGCAACGCGGAGGCAGGCCTGCTCGCCGCCGCGCCCGCTGTCGGGCTCATCTTCTCCCCGCTGTGGGCGGCGCTGATCGAGCGCAGCGGCAAGCCGAAGCCCTATGTCGTCCTGCCCAATCTGGTCGGACGGCTGCTCATCCTGCTCCCGGCCCTGTTCCCGGATCCGCAGGTGTACGTGGCGACGGCGTTCGCCTTCCAGCTGCTGATGGGCATCCAGGCGCCGGCCTACGCCGCCTTCCTGCCCAAGGTCTATCCGCCCGACCTGCGGGGACGCCTCATGGGCTATGTACGGATGGCCTCCGGCGTGCTCATGATTCCGATGTCGTATCTGGTCGGCATCTGGGCCGAGGCGTCCGGTCCGTCCGGCCCGCTCGCGGCGGCATCGCTCATGGGCGTCGCGTCGATCCTGCTGTTCCAGACGATGAAGCTGCGCAAGGAGCCGCCGCGCCGGACGGCGCCGCCGCGCTTCAGCCCCCGGTCCCAATGGGAGCTCGTCAAGAGCAACCGGCCGCTGGCGGCGTTTCTCGGCGCGACGATGTTCGCCGGCTTCGGCAACATGCTCGCCTATCCGCTCTACCAGATTTTCCAGGTCTCCTACCTCGGCCTGTCCAATGCCGAGATCGGCCTGACGCGCGTCGCCTACTTTACGGCGCTGCTGCTGACCTATCTGGTGGCCGGGCGCATGCTGGACCGATTCGACATCCGCTACACGCTGCTCGCCGGCATCGGCGCGTACGCGGTCGTACCGATGCTGTACGGCCTTTGGGGCACGTACGAGGCCGTCATGCTCGGCAACTTCATCCAGGGCATGGGCGAGGCGATCTGGGACATCGGCATCCTGGCGTTCATTTTCCGCCTCGCGCCTGGGCGCGAGGGAGCCGTCTTCTCGATCCACCTCATGCTGTTCGGCATCCGGGGCACGGTCGGGCCGCTGCTCAGCACCGGCCTTTCCGGCCATCTGACGCTGAGCTGGATGCTGCTGTTCGCCTCGGCTTGCGGCTGGATCGGCACGCTGCTGTTCGCCGGAGGCATGCTGCGCCGTGGACGAGGCGAGCCGGAGAGCGCTGGCTGAATCCGATGATTAGAGCGGCCGGCCTCTGTTCGGAAGAAGCTTTTTCCAGCCCCCGCTCGTCGTAGCGGAAAAGAGGCCGCCGGCATCCCGAGAAAGCGAGGAGGCGGCGCTCGTTCCAGAGGGAAAGGAGGCCGCCATGCCGTTCACATTCTCGCATCCGCTGTTCGCCGTGCCGCTGCGCCGGCTCGCGCCGAGCCTCAGCCTCTCCGGCCTGCTGCTCGGCAGCATGACGCCGGACATGGAATATTTCGTCGCCATGGAGCCGTTCCGCTCGATCGGCCACTCGTGGCAAGGCTTCCTGCTGCTCGGCGTGCCGCTCAGCATCGCCGCCGCTGCCGCCTGGCGCTTCGTGCTCGCGCCGCTGCTGCCGAGGCTGCTGCCGGCCGCGCTGCGGCTCGACCGCTACGCGGCCGACCGGCTCGCCGAACGGCGCGAGCCGCTGCTGACGCCGCGCGCGGCCGGCTGGTTCCTGCTGTCGCTTTATATCGGCTTCCTCAGCCATCTGCTCGTCGACGGGATGACGCATACGCATGGCTGGTTCGTGCTGTGGCAGTCCGACCTGATGCACGCGCGTCATGCCGGGCTGCCGCTGTATCGCTGGCTCCAGTACCTGTTCTCGCTGCTCGGCCTGCTCGCCGGAGCGTGCTGGCTCGCGGCGGACTACGCGCGCTGGCGACGCGCCTCCCGCTCGGCGCGCCCGGGACGTCCGGCTGTCCGGCCGCTCGCCAAGCTCGGCGGCTGGACGCTCGCCGGAACGTGCGGCTTGCTGCTGTTCGCGCCCAAGCTGCTGCTCGCCCCGTCGCCGGACAATCCCGTGCTCTGGCTGGTCGCCGCCTGCAGCTCGCTGCTGTTCGGACTGTTCGCCGCCGGGCTGCTGCTCCGTCCGGGCCGCATCCTGCGCAAGCTGGCCGGTGCCGCGCTCGTGCCGCTGCTCGCGGCGGGCTACAAGGCGGCGGCGATGGCGCGGGACATCGGCGGGCCGATGGCCGCATCCGACCTGCCGCTCTGGATCGGCTACGTGTGGCTGCTCTCGATCGCCTTCGTCGCGCTTTCCGCGGTGCCGTCCGGGCGCGCTGCCGCCGCCGGCGCGGGCGGTGCCCGTAGACGCTCGGAGAGCCGGTCCGGCCCCGCCGTTTGAAGGACCCTCCGAGGGTCCTTTTTTAGCGAAAAGGGACTTCTTCGGGGCGTCCCTCGGCGGCCGGGCGCGGGGCTCCCTAGCGCCAAATTCACCCGTGAGGGAGCCTTTTCGCGTCTGAGGGGCTCCCTAGCGCCAATCGTTATCGGCAGTTGGATCGGGACCGCGCGGTCAGGTCAGGGATGTTTTTGGCTCCGCAGCCGTCCAAGCCTGTTCCTCCGGCATCCATGATGAAACGGATGGAAATGGTTTATACTTTTGTAAGAATTGCGTCCGCAATCGTTTAGATCTGTCGGTTACACTGGATATGGCGCAGCAGGACCGAAAGCTTCAGGGGGTGATCCGTTGTCGATCCGCATCAGGCTGCTGCTGTCCTACATCGCGATGGCGGCCATTCCGGTCGTGCTGCTCGGCATTTTGATGATGTTCGTCATCTATCTGCTCGGCTACGAGGACATGCGCGACTTCTTCGAGAAGAACCGCGACAAGACGTACCGCCAGTCGGTGCAGCTCGGCGAGATGTGGTACGTGCTGAACCACGATGCGGACAAGCTGCTCGACGCGTCCTACGTCGCCGACATCGACGAGCGGCTCGAGACGGTCGGCAGCGGCTTCGTGCTGACGATTCCGGGCCGCGGACTGTACGTCTCGGGACTGGCGGAGGCGAGCAAGGATCCGCAAGCCTGGTTTTCGGACCGCAAGGGCCATTCCGTCGACATGACGGTCGGCGGCTTCTCGTTCAGCGTGTTCACAACCGATTTCCGCTTCGGCGACGGAACCGCCTCCGAGGCGGCGCTCATTTTCCGCAAGGACGACATCCCGGTCATCTGGCGGCCGGTGAGCGGCCTCGGCCTGCTGCTGCTCGTCGGGCTCGTCAGCGTGTTCATGACGGTCGTCGTCTCTCGCAGCATCGTGCGGCCGCTGTCGACGCTGCGGGACGCCGCGCTGTCGCTCAAGGAGGGCAACCTCGAGCCGGTGCCGCTGCCCCGCTCGCGCAACGAGCTCGGCGAGGTCGGGACGGCGTTCGAGGAGATGCGGCAGCGCCTCAAGGATACGATCCAGCAGATGCAGCAGTACGAGGAGAACCGCAAGATGCTGCTGTCGCACATCTCGCATGACCTCAAGACGCCGATCACCGCGATCAAAGGCTACATCGAGGGCATCATGGACGGCGTCGCCAACACCCCGGAGAAGCAGGAGAAGTACATCCGCACCGTCTACGCCAAGGCGGACGGGATGGACCGGCTGATCGACGAGCTGTTCCTCTATTCCAAGCTCGACCTGCACAAGGAAGAGTTCCACTTCGCGCGGATGGACCTGCGGGCATTCGTAGTCCACTATATGGAGGACCAGCACTTCGAGATGGAGAAGCGGGGCATCGCGCTGGCCGTGAAGGCCGGCGAGTCGCCGCTGCCTGTGCGGGCGGATGCGGAAAAGCTCAGCCGAGCGCTCGGCAACATGCTCGACAACAGCGCGAAGTACATGTCGATGCGAGGGCCGGATCGGAGCGATCCGCCTGCCGTATCGGCGACGCTGGAGGCGCGCGGCAGCTTCGCCCGCCTGACGGTCGAGGACAACGGGCCGGGCATCGAGGCTGCCGCGCTGCCGCATCTGTTCGACCGCTTCTATCGGGCCGAGCTGTCCCGCAGCTCGGAAACCGGCGGCAGCGGCCTCGGCCTCGCGATCGTCCGCCAGATTGTGGAGGAGCACGGCGGCAAGATCGAGGCGGCCAATCGTCCGCATGGCGGAGCGGCGTTCGTCATCGAGCTGCCGCTCGCCGCGGACCGGGAAAAGGAGGCTCAGCCGTGAAGAAGATCCTCATCATCGAAGACGAGAGCTCCATCGCGGAGCTTCAGCGCGATTATCTCGAAAGCTACGGGTTCGCCGTCAGCATCGAGCATCGGGGCGACAGCGGGCTGGAGCGGGCGCTCAACGAGCGGTTCGACCTCATCGTGCTGGATGTCATGCTGCCGATGCTCGACGGCTTCGAGATCTGCCGGCGGATCCGTCAGGACAAGGAGGTCCCGATCCTGATGATCACCGCCCGCAAGGAGGATATCGACAAGATCCGGGGCCTCGGGCTCGGCGCGGACGACTACATGACCAAGCCGTTCAGTCCGGGGGAGATGGTCGCGCGCGTGAAGGCGCACTTGAGCCGCTACGACCGTCTGACCGGACAGTCCGGCACCGTCCAGGAGCAGATCCGCGTGCGCGGGCTGCTCATCGACAAGGCGTCGCATCGCGTATTCGTCAACGGCGAGGAGAAGGGCCTCACGAACAAGGAGTTCGAGCTGATTCAGCTGCTCGCCTCCCATCCGGGCAAGGTATACAGCAAAGAGGAGCTGTTCGAGCGCATCTGGGGCTACGACTCGCTCGGCGACATCGCGACGGTGACGGTGCACATCCGCCGCCTGCGCGAGAAGCTGGAGGAGTCGCCGTCCGAGCCGAAGTATGTCGAGACCGTCTGGGGAGTCGGCTATCGGCTGCGCGGGTAGGGGGAGCATCGCGGCTGCGGCCGCGTTGACCATAGAGCAACGATATTTTTCGCTTGATAGAGAAAAGGAGTGGATGTCGGCTTGAAGAGCATCATCAATTTTTCCTTGAACAACAAGTTCGCGCTATGGATCATGACGATCATCGTCCTGTTCGGAGGCGTCTACGCCGGCACGAACATGAAGATGGAGACGCTGCCGGACATTACGGTGCCGATCGTCAGCGTGACGACCGTCTATCCGGGGGCTTCGCCCGAGGAGATCATGAACGAGGTCACCTTGCCGATCGAGCAGGCGACCCGCAATCTGGACGGCGTCAAGGACGTCATGTCCACCTCGATGGAAAACGCCTCGTCGATCATCATCGAGTACGACTACAGCAAGGATATGGACAAAGCCCAGGACGAGGTGCGCAAGGCGCTGGACGGGCTCGACTTCAAGGAGGGCATCCAGGATCCGGGCGTGTCGCGGATCAGCCTGAACGCCTTCCCGGTGCTGTCGCTCAGCATCTCCAGCGACTCGCAGGATCTGGTCGCGCTGACCAAGACGGTCGAGGACGAGATCCTGCCGGAGCTGAAGTCCGTGGAGGGCGTCGCGTCCGTGCAGATTTCCGGCCAGAACGTGACCGAGGCGGAGCTCAGCTATAAGGCCGAGGAGCTGGCCAAGTACGGCCTGACCCCGGAATCGGTGCAAAATGCGATCAAGGCGGCCGCCGTCAGCGTGCCGCTCGGCATCTTCCCGTTCGGCGACGCCGAGAAATCGGTCGTCGTCGACGGCCGCGTGCTGACCGAGCAGGATCTGCTGAACGTCGAGATCCCGCTGATGCCGTCCGCCGCAGGCGGAGCCGGAGCTGCCGGCGCGGGTGCCGGCGCGGGCCAAGGCGGCGCAGCGCCAGGCGGTGCCGGCGCAGAGGCTGGCGCAGGCCAAGGCGGCGCAGCCGGAGCCGCTGGCGGAGCGGCGGCAGGCGGCGTCAAGCTGCCGACCGTCAAGCTGAGCCAGGTCGCCGACGTGACCGTGCTCGACAAGGCGGAATCCATTTCCCGCACGAACGGCAAGGACGCGATCGGCGTCTCGATCGTCAAGGCGGCCGACGCCAACACGGTCGACGTCTCCGACGCCGTATCGGAGCGCATGGCCGAGCTGGCCGGCAGCCATGAGGGGCTCAGCTCCACGGTGACGCTCGACCAGGGCAAGCCGATCAAGGAGTCCGTCGAGACGATGCTGTCCAAGGCGGTGCTCGGCGCGGCGTTCGCGGTGCTCATCATCCTCATCTTCCTGCGCGACCTGCGCTCGACGATCATCGCGGTCGTCTCGATCCCGCTGTCGCTGCTGATCGCGGTGCTCGTCCTGCAGGAGATGGACATCACGCTCAACATCATGACGCTCGGCGCGATGACCGTCGCGATCGGGCGGGTCGTCGACGACTCGATCGTCGTCATCGAGAACATCTACCGGCGCATGGCGATGTCCGGCGAGAAGCTGACGGGCAAATCGCTCATCCTCGAGTCGACGCGCGAGATGTTCGTGCCGATCCTCGCCTCGACCGTCGTGACGATCGCGGTGTTCCTGCCGCTCGGCCTCGTCACGGGCCCGATCGGCGAGATCTTCCTGCCGTTCGCGCTGACGATCGTCTTCGCGCTGCTCGCCTCGCTGCTCGTCGCGATCACGATCGTGCCGATGCTCGCCCACATGATGTTCCGCAAGGGACTCAAGGGCACGAAGCATGAGGACAAGCCGAGCCGCTTGGCGAACAGCTACAAGCGTCTGCTGAACTGGACGCTCGACCACAAGGGCATCAGCTTCGGAGCGGCGACGCTGCTGCTCGTCGGCAGCCTGTTCCTGTTCCCGCTCATCGGCGTCAGCTTCATCCCGAATACGGGCGACAACTCCATGATCGTCACGTACAACCCGGCGCCGGGCGAGAAGCTGGAGGACGTGGAGAAATACGCGCTGGACGCGGAGAAAAAGCTGCTGGAGCGCGAAGGCGTGGAGATCGTGCAATACTCCATCGGCGGCGGCAACCCGCTGAATCCGGGCGCTTCCAAGCAGGCGCTGTTCAACCTCCGGTACAGCTCCGACTACAAGGAGTTCGACGCCGAGAAGGAGCGCGTCGTCGAGCTGCTGCAGGAAAGCGGCAGCAAGGGCGAATGGAAGCAGCAGGACTTCACCGGCGGCGGCCTCGGCGGCAGCAGCCTGACCGTCACCGCCTTCGGGCCGGACATGGCGGCGCTGGAGCCGGTCGTATCCGACCTCAAGCAAAAGCTGGACGGCATCGAGCATCTGACCAACCTCGATACGAGCCTGTCGGAGACATATGAGCAGTACCGCATCGTCGCCGATAAGAAAAAGCTCAGCGAGAACGCGCTCAGCGCCGGCCAGCTGGCGATGGCGCTCAGCCCGGTCCGCGAGCGTCCGCTCGTGACGACGATCGAGAAAGACGGCAGCAATCTGAACGTCTACCTCAAGACCGAGGAGCGGACGTACGCGGACAAGGCCGCGCTGGAGAACACGCCGATCGTCACGCCGCTCGGCACGACGGTCAAGCTGTCCGACGTCGCGACGATCGAGGAAGGCACGTCGCCGAACACGATCACCCGCAAAGGCGACCGCGTCTACGCCGACGTGACGGCCGACGTGACGTCGAGCGACATCAGCAAGGCGTCGCGCGACGTGCAGGCGGTCATCGACGGCCTGCAGCTGCCGGCGAGCGTCGACGTCGAGATGGGCGGCGTGACCGAGGACATCAACGAATCGTTCCGCCAGCTCGGCCTGGCGATCCTCGTCGCGGTCGCGGTCGTCTACCTCGTGCTCGTCATCACGTTCGGCGGCGCGCTGACGCCGCTCACGATCCTGTTCTCGCTGCCGTTCACCGTCATCGGCGCGCTGGTCGGCCTGCTGATCGCCGGCGAGACGGTCAGCGTCACCGCGCTCATCGGCATGCTCATGCTGATCGGGATCGTCGTCACGAACGCGATCGTGCTCATCGACCGCGTCATCCACATGGAGCGTGACGGGCTGAGCGTGCGCGAGGCGCTGCTCGAGGCGGCAGGCACGCGCCTGCGTCCGATCCTGATGACCGCGCTCGCCACGGTCGGCGCGCTGCTGCCGCTGGCGTTCGGCTTCGAGTCGGGAGCGCTCATCTCCAAAGGACTCGGCGTGACCGTCATCGGCGGCCTCATCAGCTCGACGCTGCTGACGCTCATCATCGTGCCGGTCGTGTACGAGTTCCTGAACCGCCGCCGCGCCAAGCGGCAGCGCGATGGCGTCGCCGCCTCTCCGGCTGCGGAATGACGGCTCCCGCATCCCGCCCTCTTGGGCAGGATGCGCGGATCCGCCGCGACAGCGAGCATCCTGCCCTCATCGGGCAGGATGCTTTTTCTTTTCACGGGAAAAGCTAGGGAAAACGAAAGGAGGCGGGCGCATGAAAGCGATCCTGACAGGACTGGCGGTCGGAACGGGGCTGCTGGCCGCCGTTGCGGGCAGCGCCTGCGCGGCGGGGGCGTCAGCGGAGGGGCCGGCAGGGGGAGCGGTCCCGGCGCTTGTCGCAGCGGCGCCTTCGCATGCGGCTCCTGCCTACGCGAGATGGGGCAGGCTCGCGGTCGAGCAGACGATGAAGAAGTATGGAGCCGGCATCCGGGACTACCGCTACGAAGGAGCCTTTCCAGGCCAAAGCGGCTCGGTGGAGCATCGCTTCAAGCTCGTGCTCGAGCCGAAGTCCGGCGTGCCGGCGGCGGTCGTCTGCCGCGTGCGGGTTGAAGAGGGCCGGCTGCTGGAGGTAGAATGGACGGAGAGCGCTCCGTGAGGAGCGCCGGGCAGCCGATATCCAATGAGGAGGAAGCGATATGCTGATTACGACGACGCCGTCCGTAGAGGGCCGGCCGATCCGCGAGTATGTGGGCATCGTGAACGGAGAGGCGATCATGGGAGCGAACGTGGTGAGGGACTTCCTCGCTTCGATCACGGATGTGGTAGGCGGCCGCTCCGGCGCTTACGAGGGCAAGCTGAAGCAGGCGCGCGACATCGCCATCGAGGAGATGCGCCAGCAGGCGTCGAGCCTCGGCGCCAACGCGATCGTCGGCGTCGATCTCGACTACGAGGTCGTGCGCGACGGCATGCTGATGGTCACCTGCAGCGGCACGGCGGTCCGCCTCTGATGGACTTCCTCTACCGGATCGCCGAAGAGAAGATTCGCGAGGCGATGGAGAGAGGGGAATTCGAAGGGCTGGCAGGCAAAGGCAGGCCGCTCGAGCTCGACGATCTGGCGCATGTGCCGGAGGAGCTGCGAGCCGGCTACCGCATGCTCAAAAATGCGGGCATGGTGCCCGAGGAGGTGCAGCTCTCGCGCGACATCGCCAGCCTGAACGGCTTGCTGGCGCTATGCCGCGACGAGGAGGAGCGCCGCAGCCTCGGCCAGCAGCTGTCGCTCAAGCGGATGCGGCTGCAGGCGCTGTCCGGCTCCCGCGGCTGGGACCACTTGGCCGCGCATGCGGAGTATGGAGCTAAAATCAGGGAGAAGCTGGAAGGGGAATCGGAGCAGTGAGCAAGGTGCAGACGACAGAGGAGCTGCTGAAGCGGCTCGAGCAAGGCGAAGCGATCAATCTCGTGGACGTGCGCGAGGACGAGGAATGGGAGGACGGGCATATCGCCGAGGCGCGCCATGTCGCGCTTTCGCGCCTGCAGGAGAGCATGGACGAGCTCCGTCCGGAGGACGGCACGATCTGGCTCATCTGCCGCAGCGGCGCGCGCAGCGGACGCGCCTGCGACTATCTGAACGCGATCGGCTACGACGCGGTCAACGTCGAGGGCGGCATGCTGTCCTGGCCGGGGGAGATCGTGACCGGGCGCTAGGATGGGGATCGTTGAAGTGAAAAAGGGACGCAGGCGGAATTTTCCGCCTGCGTCCCTTTACGTTTTTATGCCGCGCTGCGCGGCGGCTTCCATGGCTTCAAGCGAAGGAGGAACTTCCCGTGCCTTCGTCCGCCTTCGGGAAAGGCCGCGGGCAACTTTTGCGCTGCATCCGCATAATTCGGTCCGAAGGCGCCATAGAGTAGGATAAGCGATTCTATGAATCTAGGGAAGGCTGCGAGAGTCTGAGGCCAGGCCGTGCGGCGAAGGGAGAGGCTGGAGATGGAAGGAAACAAGGGAACGGCTCTCGATCTGGGCATCCAGGGGATGAGCTGCTCGGCATGCGCGGTCCGCATCGAGAAATCGCTCGGCAAGCTCGGCGGCGTGCAGGAGGCTGCGGTCAGCTATGCCTCCCGCCGGGCCTGGATCCGCTATGTTCCGGACGAGCTCGAGGCGGAGGCGATCAAGGAGCGGATCCGCCGGCTCGGCTTCGGCGTCTCGGATCCGGGCGACCGGAGCGCCGAGTACGCCGCGATGCGGACGCTGCGCTTGCGGCTGCTCGTCTCGGCGCTGCTGACGCTGCCGCTGCTGTGGGCGATGGCCGGGCATTACGCGGCCCTTTCCTTCCTCCCGCTGCCGGATTTCATCCGCAGCGGCTGGGTGCAGCTCGGGCTGGCGACGGCGATCCAGTTCGGCGTCGGCCTGCCTTTCTACCAGAATGCCTGGAGCGCGCTGCGGGCCGGCAGCGCCAACATGGACGTGCTCGTCGCGCTCGGGACGTCCGCCGCCTATCTGTACAGCCACTATGTCGTATTCGCCCATGCCTCCTCCTCGGACGCGCATCCGGACGGCATGCTCCCGCTGTACTTCGATACCGGAGCGGTCGTCATCACGGCCGTGCTGCTCGGCAAGTACATGGAATCCCGCTCGGCGGCGCGGGCGCTGCGGGAGAGCGACGGCTACGCCAAGCTCAAGGCCGAGGAGATCACCGTGCTGCGGGCCGAGGAGGCGCGGCTGGTGCCGGCATCGAGCGTCCGCGACGGAGATATCGTGCTCGTCGCGCCGGGCGGCCTCGTGCCGGTGGACGGGCTGGTGACGGGAGGGCAGTCGGAGGTCGACGAATCGCTGCTGACGGGCGAAAGCCGCGCCGTCTCCAAGCGTCCCGGCAGCCGCGTCTGGGCGGGCACGACGAACCGCGGCGATACGCTGCGCATCCGCACGGAGACGACCGGCGACGGCACGCTGCTGAGCCGGATCGACGCGCTGCTGCGCCAGGCGCAGGCGTCCAAGACCGGCATCCAGCGCAAGGTGGACCGCATATCCGCTCGGTTCGTGCCGCTCATGCTGCTCGCATCCGCCTTGACCTACGCCGCCTGGGCGCTCTGGCTCGCTCCGGGAGACGGCTCGCAGGCGGCGCTGAGCGCGCTGGCGGTGCTGCTCGTCGCCTGTCCGTGCGCGCTCGGTTTGGCGACGCCGATCTCGCTCGTCATCGCCTCCGGCAAGCTGGCGCGGCGCGGCGTCGTCGTCAAGGAGGCTTCGGCGCTGGAAAGCTTGGCCAAGGTGGAGGTCGTGCTGCTGGACAAGACGGGCACGCTGACCGAAGGCAGGCCTTGCGTCGCCGGCATGCAGCCTGCGCCGGGCTGGAGCGCTGCCGCCGTGCTGAAGCTGGCCGCCGCCGCCGAAGCGGAGTCGCCGCATCCGTATGCGGCGGCCGTCCGCGAGGAGGCGAGGCGCCGCGGGCTCGTGCCGCCCGCCGCCGACAACCGGATCGAGTGGACGGGCTACGGCGTAGCCGCGGACTGCGCGGAGGGGCGGATCGCCGTCGGCGGCAGGCAGCTGGCCCAGCAGGAGCGCTGGAGCGGCATGAAGCGGGCGGAGGACTTCGCGGCGATCCGCGAGGCGCAGGGCGAGACGGTGCTGTTCGTCGCGCTCGGCCGCGACTGCATCGGCGCGCTCGCGCTCGGCGACCGGCTCAAGCGGGAGTCGCCGGAGGCGGTGCAGGCGCTGCGGATGGCCGGGCTGGACGTCTGGCTGGCGACAGGCGACAGCGCCGGACCGGCAGCCGCCGCGGCGCGGGAGGCGGGCATCGTCCGCTGGAAGGGCGGCATGCTGCCGGAAGACAAGCTGCAGCAGATCCGCGCGCTGCAGCGCCAAGGGCGCGTCGTCGCGATGGCCGGCGACGGCTGGAACGACGCGCCGGCGCTCGCGGCGGCCGATGCCGGCTTCGCGATGGCCGGCGGCACCGACGCCGCGCTGGATGCCGGCCATGTCGCGCTGCTGCGGCCGAGCCTGACGGGCATCCACGGCGCGATCGCGGCGAGCCGGCTGACGATGCGCAACATCAAGCAGAATCTCGGCTTTGCTTTCCTCTACAATGTCGTCATGGTGCCCGTCGCCGCCTGCGGCCTGCTGGAGCCGTGGATGGCCGGAGCGGCGATGGCGCTCAGCTCGGTCACTGTCGTGGGCAACGCGCTGCGGCTGTCCGGGCGCCTGGCGCGCGAGCTCCGCTAGGACGCGGCTTTTCGACGAGCCGTTCCTGCCGAACGGGGAGCCCGGCAGCTGGAACTCGAGCGAGTCCGGACATCCGTTCCTGTTCACGGACGAAGACGGGCGGACGTACTTGTATGATCAGGGGAATGGCGACATGGGGCGCTCCTGGTGCTTGTCGATGACCGAGATCGGCTGGCGGGACGGACTGCCTTTCCTGATCTCGGGCTAGACGTGGCTCGGCTTGTACGGCGCGACTGCGGGCAGGTCGAGCGCGGCCAGAGGGGCCTAGATGGCGAAAACAGGCGTTTTGCGGGCGGCCGAGAGGGCCGCCGCCGCAAAACGCCTGTTAGGCTTGTCTAGGGTGTGGTTGCAAACCCGCCAAGGGGCATTATCACCGCCTTTTTGCCCCCTGCTTTGCCACGCAGGAACCAAAAATTCGGCCCTATCGGCTTCTTTCGGAGTAGTCAAACACGCTCTAGGCCAGCATCGAGAGAGGCGGCTGGTCCGCCTCAAGCGCTTCATGCGGCTCATACGCTTCATGCGCCCCAAGCTCCGCATGCGCCTCATTCGCCGAGCATGCCGCGCAGCTCCTCCTCGCGCACGACGACCGGCTCGAGCGGCAGAGGCCGCTCCCGCGCCGCCTCGATCAGCTCGCTCGGCATGACCGGCTCGGCCCGCTCGAGCAGGCCGCTCCAGCGGGCGAGCAGGCCGACGACGCGCTCGGGCCGCACGCCGGCCTCGCGCAGCGCCTGCAGCGAGATGCCGCCGTGGCGCTTGGCAAGCCGTTTGCCGTCCGGCCCCATGAGCAGCGGCACATGCGCGTAGCGCGGCGCCGCATGGCCGAGCGCCTCGAGCAGCAGCAGCTGGCGCGGCGTCGAGTCGAGCAGGTCGCTGCCGCGCAGCACATGGGTGACGCCCATGGCGGCATCGTCGACGGCGACCGCGAGCTGGTAGCTGAAGATGCCGTCCGCCCGCCGCACGACGAAGTCGCCTCCGGCTCCGGGCGCCGTCTCTTGCGGCCCGGCGCATTCGTCATCGAAGCGGACGATCCGCTCCGGCGGCACGGCGAACCGCAGCGACGGCTGCTTGCGCCGCGCGCGCACCTGCCGCTCCTCCTCGCTCAGGCAGCGGCAGGTGCCGGGATAGGCCGGCCCTTCCGAGGCCAGGCCATGGGGCGCGCTCGCGACGGCGGCCAGCTCGGCGCGGCTGCAATAGCACGGGTACAGCAGCCCCTGCGCGCGCAGCCGCTCCAGCGCTTCTTCGTAAAGAGGGAGCCGCTCGCTCTGCGTGTACGGTCCGCGCGGGCCGCCGCTGTCTGGCCCCTCGTCCCAGTCGAGTCCGAGCCAGCGCAGGTCGCGCAGCGCCGCCTCGGCGTAGTCGGGCCGCGAGCGCGGGCCGTCGATGTCCTCCATGCGGAGCAGGAACGAGCCGCCGAGGCGGCGGATCTGGAGCCAGGCGAGCAAGGCGGTGCGGGCGTTGCCGAGATGCATGAGCCCCGACGGAGTCGGAGCGAAGCGGCCGGCGGTCATCGGTTGTCCCTCCTCGCGGCGGAAGCCTGCGGCTCCCGCGAATTCAACTTCGGGCTTGGGCGCGCCCGGTCTGACTGGTATGATAGCATGAGAGATTGCGGGCTGCAATTCGAGAGGAGAGGACGACGATGGACGACAGGACGACAGTTCGCGGCCATGGAGCCGCCGGGCCGGACGGGCTGGACGCGTCGGACGCGACGGTCGCGGAGCGCGTCCGCGAGCTTGGACGGCGGCTGGACGAGGCGCTGGAGGCGGAATCGGAGCAGCGCGTGCTGGAGCGCAGCCGCGAGCGGCTCGATCGCGAGATCTGGCAGCTGGAGCGGCGGCAGGCGGAGCGTCTGGAGCGGCACGGCAAGGAAGCGGCGGACGTCGAGCGCCTGTCGCGGCGCAGCTGGAGCTCGATCTGGCTGCGGCTCACCGGAGGCTTGGAGGAGCAGCTGGAGCTGGAGCAGCTGGAAGCCGAGCGGGCGGCCGCCGAGGTCAAGGAGGGCGAGGCGGAGCTGCAGGAGCTGCGCGAGATGCTGGCGCGGACGAGCGTCCGGCTCGGAGAGCTCGCTCCTGCGGCGGGCGGCAGCGAGGCGATCCGCAGCGAGCGGGAGCGGCTCGTCTTGAGCGCGTTCCCCGCCGTCGCCGCCGGCGTGCGGGAAGTCGACGGCCAGCTCCGCGCCAGGCAGGCGCTGCTCGCGGAGCTGCGCGAGGCGATCCATGCGGCGGGCGCGCTCGTCTCGCAGCTGGAGCGCGCGGTGGACCGGCTGGAGTCGGCGGCCGCCTGGGGCACGTACGACATGCTCGGCGGCGGCGTGATCGCGACAGCGGCCAAGCATGGCCGGCTCGACGAGGCGCAGGAGGCGCTGGTCGGCGCGCGCTCGGCGGCGCGGCGGCTGCACAAGGAGCTGGCCGATGTCGGCGAGGCCGCCTCGTTCGACATCGCGATCAGCGACGGAGCCCGGCTCGGCGATTATTTGCTGGACGGGCTGTTCATGGACTGGCATGTCCAGGGCAAGATCAACGGCGCGAGGGATAGCAACGAACGCCTGCTGGGCGAGGCTCGCCAGCTTCGGCGGCGGCTGGAGACGGAAGCGGGCAAGGCCGAGCGGGAGCTGGCGGCGCTGCGCGCCCGCCGCGCGTCCCTGCTGGACTCGGCGGGATGACGGACCGGAGGCCGTCCTCCCCAAGCGATGATTTAGGAAGCGAATCAATAGAATGGAGCTGCGAGCATGCTGCGCATCATGGCGATGGATTCAACCGGCCGACTCCGCAAGGATGTCGGGCTGGACGAGCTTAAAACGATGGACCCGGTCTGGTACTGGGCCGATATCGGACAGCCGGAAGAGGCCGAGATCCGGCTGCTGGACGAGTATTTCCATTTTCACCCGCTGGCCATCGAGGACTGCCTGCATCTGCTGCAGCGGCCGAAGGTCGACCATTACGAGGACGTCCATTTCTTCGTCCTGCATGCGCTGGAGGCGGAGACGCTTCAGGTGCAGGAAGTGAACCTGTTCCTCGGCCCGAACTTCGCGGTGACGTTCCGCTTCGCCGCCTGCGCCGAGATCGACGCGGCCTGGCAGGCGGCGGCCGTGCATCCCAAGCATCCCCGCAGCGGCCATCTGGCCGTCGCGCACGCGGTCATGGACCGGCTCGTGGACCGGTATTTCCCGTCGATCTACGAGCTGGAGGACCAGCTGCTCGACGCCGATCCCGGCAGCCGCGGCTATTCCGACCGGACCGGCATCGACGGGGTGTTCGCGATCCGCAGCAAGCTGCTGCGCCTGCGCAAGACGATCGTGCCGATGCGCGACCTGCTGTACCGGATGACGACGATCGAGGCGATTCCCGGGCTGAAGGAGTTCCGGGCCTTTTTCCACGACATCTACGACCATCTGCTCAAGCAGGCGGAGACGCTGGAGGCGTGCCGGGACATGACCGCGGACATGCGGGACAGCTACATGAGCTACAGCTCCAACCGGATGAACGGCATCATGAAGACGCTCACCGTCATCACGACGATCTTCATGCCGCTGACGTTCCTCGCGGGCATCTACGGCATGAACTTCATCCATATGCCCGAGCTCGAGTGGCGCTACGGCTACTTCGGCGTGCTGGCGGGCATGGGGCTGATCGCGTCGGGCATGTTCGCCTGGTTCAAGCGCAAGGGGTGGTTCGACTGAGCGGAGCGGGCAAGCCTACGGAAAGAGGTGGGACGATGGAAGGATCAGGCAGGCTGCCGGTCGACGAGATCCTGCCGGGACTGCTGGACGCGCTGGAAACGCAGGGCCGTGCCGTGCTCGTCGCGCAGCCCGGCGCGGGCAAGACGACGCGCGTGCCGCTCGCGCTGCTCGGCGCGGGCTGGCTCGGCGGGCGCAAGGTGCTCATGCTCGAGCCGCGGCGGCTCGCCGCGCGCTCGGCGGCGGCGTACATGGCCCGGCAGCTCGGCGAGGAGCCGGGCGGCACGGTCGGCTACCGCGTGCGGCTCGACACCAAGGTCGGACCGCGCACGCGCGTCGAGGTCGTCACGGAGGGCATCCTGACGCGGCTGCTTCAGGAGGACCCGGCGCTGGAGGCGTACGGAGCGGTGCTGTTCGACGAATTCCACGAGCGGCATCTGCACAGCGACCTCGGCCTGGCGCTTTGCCTGCAGTCCGCGGCGCTGCTGCGCGAGGACCTGCGGCTCGTCGTCATGTCGGCGACGCTGGACGCCGGCCGCGTGGCGGAGCTGCTCGGCGGAGCGCCGGTGCTGGCGAGCGAGGGGCGCCAATATCCGGTGGAGACGCGCCATCGGCCTCGGCCCGCGGGCTCGCGGCTGGAGCAGGCGGCGGCCGCGGCGGCGCTCGAGGCTCTGCGCGAGCAGGAAGGCGACGTGCTCGTGTTTTTGCCGGGCATCGCGGATATCCGGCGGACGGAGTCCGAGCTGCGGCGGGTCGGACTGCCGGCTGGCGTCGACGCGCGCCAGCTGCACGGCGGCATGCCGCTGCAGGCGCAGGACGAGGCGGTCGCCGCCTGCGCGCCCGGCAGGCGCAAAATCGTGCTCGCGACGTCGATCGCGGAGTCGAGCCTGACGGTCGCCGGAGTGCGGGCCGTCGTTGACGCCGGGCTGATGCGGGTGCCGCGCTTCTCGCCGCGCACTGGCATGACGCGGCTCGAGACGGTGCCGGTGTCGCAGGCGTCCGCCGACCAGCGGCGCGGACGCGCGGGGCGCACCGCGCCGGGCCGCTGCTGGCGGCTGTGGAGCGAGGAGGCGCATCGGCTGCTGCCGGCCTACGGCACGCCGGAGCTGCTGGAGGCCGACCTCGCGCCACTTGCGCTGGAGCTGGCGGCTTGGGGCACGGCCGATCCGGCGGAGCTGGACTGGCTGGACGCGCCGCCGTCCGGCGCGTACGAGCAGGCCTGCTCGCTGCTGGAGCGGCTCGGCGCGCTCACGGCGGAGCGGCGCATTACGCCGCACGGCCGGCGCATGGCCGCGCTCGGCGGGCATCCGCGGCTCGCGCATATGGCGCTGGAGGCGGAGCGGCTCGGCTGGAGCGAGGCCGCCTGCGAGCTGGCGGCGCTGCTCGGCGAGCGCGATCTGCTGCGCGGCGAGCGCAGCGCCGACCTGCGGCTGCGCGTCGAAGCGCTGCGCGCCGCCGGCCGCGCCGGCGGGAGCGGCGGCGATCCGGCGCTGGCCGCCGCCGCTGCGCGCACCGCGGCGGAAGCGCGCCAGTGGCGCCGCTCGCTGGAGGCGATGCGCCGGGACGGCTCGGCGGCGGCGGAGCGGCGAGCGGCTGCTTCGGCGCCGGGCGCGGACAGGCGAAGGGCCGCTCCGGCGGCCGGAACGGAGCGGACGCCGGGCGGCGAAGCCGGGCGGACGGCAGGCGAGGCTTCGCCGCGCGGCAGCTCCGTGCCGTCTGCCGCGCGCGGGGCGGAGCAGCCGGACATCGGACTGCTGCTCGCGCTCGCCTATCCCGACCGGATCGCGCAGCGGCGCCCGGACGGACGCTATGTGCTGGCGATCGGCCGCGGAGCGGCGCTGGCGAATGTCCAGCCGATCTCCTCGTCCGCCTATCTCGTCGCCGCCGATCTCGACGATGCCGGAACGGAAAGCCGGATCGATCTGGCCGCTCCGGTCGAGCTCGCGGCGCTGGAGGCGCTGCTGCCGGAGCTGTTCGAGCCGGAGCAGACTGTCGAATGGGATGCCGCCGCGCAAGCGGTGCGCAGCCGCAGACGGACCCGGCTCGGCGCGATTGTCGTGCGCGAGGCGCAGCTGGACCGTCCGGATCCGGAGCGGGTGACGGCGGCGCTGCTTCAGGGCATCCGCAGCGAAGGCTTGCGGCTGCTGCCGTGGACGCGCCAGACGCGCCAGCTGCAAGCCCGCATGCAGCTCATGCATGCGGTGCGGCCCGACTGGCCGGACGCGTCCGACGAAGGGCTGCTCGCGACGCTGGAGGACTGGCTGGCGCCGCATGCGGCCGGCATCCGCAGCGCCTCCGGCTTGCAAAAGCTGCCGCTGGCCGAGGCGCTCGACTCGCGGCTCGGCTGGGAGCGGCGCAGGCAGCTCGACTCGTATGCGCCGACGCATTTGACGGTGCCGAGCGGCTCGCGCGTTCCGGTCGATTACAGCGATCCGCAGGCGCCTTTCCTCGCGGTGCGGCTGCAGGAGATGTTCGGGATGAAGGAGACGCCGCGCGTCGGCGGCGGCCGGCTCCCGGTCGTGCTGCATCTGCTGTCGCCGGCGCAGCGCCCGGTGCAGGTGACGCGCGACCTCGAGAGCTTCTGGAGCACGACGTACTTCGAGGTGCGCAAGGAGCTCAAGGTGCGCTATCCGAAGCATTACTGGCCGGAGAATCCGCTGGAAGCCCAGGCGACGAGCCGCGTGCGGCCGAGGAGCCCGGGCTGAGCGAGGGGCAGGAGAGAGGGGGATGGTCGGATGAATGGATGGCAAGGCGCGGTCCTGCTTTATGCGGCGGCCATGAGCGTCTACGCGTTCGCGCTGTTCGGCATCGACAAAAAGGCGGCGCGGAAGTCCCGGCGGCGCATACCGGAAAAAAGGCTGTTTGCCGCAGGCTTCCTCGGGGGCGGCATCGGGGCTTGGATCGGCATGTCCGCATGGCGGCACAAGACGAAGCATGCCTCCTTCCGCATCGGCGTGCCGCTGCTCGCCGTCTGGAGCGTTGCAGCGCTTGGCGCGCTGGCCTGGCTCGTCCGCTGATTGACGGTGCAGGAGCAAGAATGGCCTGTCTCGTTCGCAGCTTGACGGTGCAGGAGCAAGGTTGGACCGTTTCGTCCGCTCATTGACGATGCAGGAACAAGGTTGGCCTGTCTCATCCGCTGATTGACGATACAGGAACAAAAAAAGGCGAGCTGCCCCGTCGGGACGGCTCGCTTTTGTCGTTGCTAGAGATCATGCCTTTTTAGGCTTGCATTCTAGTCCGCTGCGTGAGGGCTGGCAAGGTCGACTCTCTGGTTGAGCCGATGCGCCGGAGCTGCGTTGCGCGGAAAAACCGAGTAACTGGAGTGCGGAGGAGGCAGACCGAGGGGAGTTGCGCGGAAAAACCGAGTAACTGGCGCACGGGGAAGGCAGATCGAGTGGAGCTGCGCGGAAAAACCGAGTAACTCGCGTTCGGAGGAGGCAGACCGAGGGGAGTTGCGCGACTAATCGGCTCCGCATTGCCTGTTGCCGGAAGTGGAAGGCAGCGGGAGCTTACGACCCAACCAGCCATGACGGTCTATCCGGCAAGCGATGACCGGGTCATGAAGGAAATAGGCTCCCCGCCGCTGGGACGGCGCATGACGCTGTGAGATGCTGGAGAGGAACATGACCGCTAGGAGGTTCCTCCATGAATCAATGCGACAATCGGCGGCTGGCGCTCGACATTGCCTACGGCTTGGCCTGCGAAGGACGGGCGCTGCCGAACGGCTTGCCGAAGCGGCTGCTGGACCGGGCAGTCTGGCATGCCCGGGCAGCGAGCCATCCCGCCGGCAGGCTGCCGAAAGGCAAGCGGCTGCCTTGGCGCATGCTGTATTGGATCGCGCGGCTGGCCGGCACGGAACGCCGGCTGCGGCGCGCTTATTCCCGACCGGGTTTGCCAGACTAGACGTCCGCTGCGTCCCTAGCGCCGTGACCGCCCGTTTTGCGGAAACGGCCGATTGAGCTGCCTTGACCGCCTCATAGTCGGCTTATCAGGGGGCGCGGATTCGTCGCCTGCTTCGGCGGCGACGGCCGATTGAGCTGCCTTGACCGCCTCATAGTCGGCTTATTAGGCGGCGCGGATTCATCGCCTGCTTCGGCGGAAACGGCCGACTGAGCTGCCTTGACCGCCTCATAGTCGGCGTCTCAGGCATCGGTCTCCTTTGCCTGATGCTGCGGCGACGGCCGCCCCTCATCCCGCCTCGTCGGCGCCGCTGCCTGCTGCCGCTCCGCAGTCGAGCGGCAGGCGGAGCGACAGCGCCGCTTCGCCCGGCTGCGCCTCCAGCCGCAGCCGCCCGCCGAGGCGCTCCGCTTCTTCCCGCAGCCTCCGCAGTCCGAAGCCCTCCGCCGCTTCGGGCCGCGGAGGCTGTCCGTCGTTGCGCAGCTCGAACGAGAGCGTGCCGCCCTCCGCCGCGACGCGGCAGCGGAAGCGGCTCGCGGCGCCATGGCGCAGGCCGTTCGTCAGCCCCTCCCGAGCCGCTCGGACGAGCAGCGAGATCAGCTCCCGCGGCAGCGGGGGCAGCGGTCGCAGCTCCAGGCTGACGACGATGCCGGCATTCGCCTCGGCGTCGGCGAACAGCCGCTCGAGCGCCGGCGCGAGCCGCAGCTCCTCGTCCTCCTCGCGCATCGCGCGCACCGACGCGCGGATTTCGTCCAAGCCTTTGCGCACGAGCGATTGGGCAAGGCGGGCTTTGTCCAGCCCTTCGTTGCGCTGCCGCTCCAGCAGCAGGATGGACGCCTCAAGCTGGACGATAGAGGCGGTCAGCGTATGCCCGACATGATCATGCAGCTCCTGGGAGATGCGGGAGCGCTCTGCCAGGATGCCGTCCTTGATGCGGTCGCGCTCCAGCAGCTCCTCGTTCTGCTGCTCCAGCACCCGCTGATACTCGAGCCTCAGCCGCTTCTCGCGCAGCAGCAGGACGAGCCCGATGCAGCAGATGAGCACAAAGACGGCGATCAGCACGAGCTGGCGCAGCACGATCAGCGCGATATCGGAGAGGGAGTTCTCCAGCCAGACCGAGACCGACGGCATCGCGACCGCGATCCGGTCGGCGGCGACGCTGAGCAGCAGCGCGACGAGCCCCGTCCGCAGCCAGGCGAGCTCGCCGCTCCTGAGGCCGAATTCCCAGCGCAGCGCATGCAGATACCACGGCGTGGACAGCAGGATGAAGGCGAACGTGGCTTCGGTCAGCGTCCGATACAGGTACGGACTCGTCAGCGACAGGACGGCGCTTGCGATCGCAAGCGCTCCGAACAGCATCGTCAGCTTGCGGAACCGGCTCCGTCCGGCTCCGGCCAGGTGGCCGAGCAAGCCTGCGATCGCGCAAGCCATGAGCGGATTGCTGATGCCGTTGAAGTACGAGAAGCGGCTCGTGGCGGCGAGCACATAGAAGAGCGACGAGCCGAACAAGGCGGAATAGCCGGAGACAAACGTGATGGCGCCGAAATACAGGTAAAGCGAACTGCGGGAGACGAGCAGCCAGGCGATGCCGGAAAAGACGGCAAGCATCCCGTAGCAAGCCGCCATCGCGAAGCGGACGGAGTCCGCGCGCAGCGCGTAGTCGAGCAGCCGCTCCGCCGGCGCGGCGGCGATGCCGCCGAGGGCGAGCGAGCCGGGAGAGGCGGGCTCGATCTCGAGCTGGAGCAGCCGTCCTTGGGGGCGGAGCGGCAGCTCCGCCGCCCGCCAGCGGTCGGCGAGCGGCGCCTGCTCCGGCAGCGGGCCGTAGTCCGCCAGCGGCTGCCCGTCCAGCGTAACGCGGAACGCGCCCGGCTGGCGGAAAAAGAGGCGGTAGCTCCGCGGCTGGTCCAGCGCGTCCGGCAGCGTCCTCCGCACGATGAACCGCTCCGCCGCCTCGCCGGGCAGGCGCATGTCCGAGCCGCCGGAGGCGGCGTGGAGCTGCCCGGCGCCATCTCTGTCCGCCCCGCCGCTGCGGTCCTCGGCTCTTGTCGTTGTCGCCTCGCCTCGTGCCGCACCATCGCGATCACTCTCGCCGTCCGCCAAGCCCCGCTCCGCCAAGCCCCCTGCCGCCTGGATCTCGCCCTCGGCCAGCAGCCGCTCGGCCCGATCCAGCCGAATCCAGCGGCCGTCCGCGGCGAGCAGCTCCCAGCGCTCCGGCGAGCTGAGCGTGAACATCTCCGCCGGCCGCGCGACGCCCGGCTGCAGCGGCACCAAATAGAGCACGGCCGTAGCGGCCATCGCCGCCAGCAGCAGCGCCGAGGCGAGCCGCCTTGCCAGCCGGGCCGCCTTCATTCGCGGCTCTCCGCGAGCCATTCGCCGAGCGCGATCGCGGCGACGGTGCGGTCGCGCGTGCCGAGCTTGGCGTACAGGCCGCTGACGTAATTTTTGACCGTGCCCTCGC
The DNA here is from genome assembly GCF_000422485.1 of Paenibacillus pasadenensis DSM 19293. Taxonomy (GTDB): domain Bacteria; phylum Bacillota; class Bacilli; order Paenibacillales; family Paenibacillaceae; genus Paenibacillus_O; species Paenibacillus_O pasadenensis. The sequence continues at coordinate 137,680 of NZ_AULW01000015.1, read as the reverse complement.
TCATGAACAGGCGGGCGGCGATGTCCTTGTTGGCGCAGCCTGCGGCGAGCAGCGCGGCGACCTCGCGCTCCTTGGCCCCGAGCTGCAGCCGTCCGGCGCGGGCGCGGCTCGCGCCGATCAGCCCCTGGGCGGCCGCTCCGGCCGATTTCAGCCGGGCAGCCAGCCGACCGGCGACGGAGGAGGGCAGCATGTAGGAGCCGTCCGCCGCTTGCCGGATTGCCTCGGCGAGCCGCTCGCCGGGGATGTCCTTGAGCAGGAAGCCGGCCGCTCCGGCGGCGAGCGCCTCGATGATGTAGTCGTCCTCCTCGAACGTCGTCAGCATGAGCACGACCGTGCCGGGCAGCGCTTGCTTGATGCGGCGCGCGGACTCGATGCCGTCCATGACGGGCATGCGGATGTCCATCAGCACGACCTGCGGCTTCAGCCGCACGGCCAGCTCCAGCGCCTCGGCGCCGTCCGCCGCCGCGCCCGTCACCGTCATGTCGTCCCGCAGCCCCAGAATCGTGCTCAGCCCGTCCCTCATCAGCTTCTGGTCGTCCGCCAGCAGCACCTCGATCATCGCTTCCGCCGCCCCTTCGTCGCCTTCGTCGGCTTTTCCAGCCTCATCCATTCGAGTATACGAGCCGCGTTTCCGCCCGGGCAAGCCTCCCCCTCCAAAAAGAGGACGCAGGAACCAGCCCGCCGTGACCAAGTCATGCCGCCGGATTCCCTCCATGCCGCTATTGCAGGCGCAAGCGGCGCTATGGTATAGTTTTCTTTCGCTTTTCAATGGAATCCCTTAGGAGGTAACTGACCATGAGCGCTCAAAGTGCCTATCAAGCGGAAGAAACGCGGCTCGCGGAAGCCGTGGAGGACATCAAGGGCCAGCTCGGAGGCATCGGCCCGCGCTATACCGGAGACGACTTCACCGAGCAGATGCTCGACCTGCAGCGCGAGGAGCGCCGCCAGCGGCTCGAGATCGCCCGCAAGGAAGCTTATTTCGGAAGGATCGACTTTCAAGAAGAAGGCAAGCCGGCGCCGCTGCCGCTGTACATCGGCAAGGCCGGCGTCGCCCGCGCAGGCTCGGACGAGCTGCTCGTCATCGATTGGCGGGCGCCCGTCGCGAGCCTGTTCTATTCCTTCAGCGGTGGGGAAGCTCCGGCAACCTACGACTCGCCGGACGGCGAGATCGGCGGCACGGTGCATCTCAAGCGCAACCTGATGGTCCGGCAAAAGGAGCTGCTGCGGCTCGTCGACAGCTTCGTGCGCGGGCAGGAGGAGGATGCCGTCACCGACGAGTTCCTGCTGTACCGGCTCGGCGAGAGCAAGGACAACAAGCTGCGCGACATCGTCTCGACGATCCAGCAGGAGCAGGACAAGATCATCCGCGCGGACAAGAACCTGGCGCTGTTCATCCAGGGCGTGGCCGGCTCGGGAAAAACGACGGTCGCGCTGCACCGGCTCGCGTTCCTGCTGTACCAGTACGCCGGCCGCATCCGTTCGGAACGGATGATCATCTTCGCGCCGAACCGCATGTTCCTCGACTATATCAGCGGCGTGCTGCCGGAGCTCGGCGTCGGGGACATCGTGCAGACGACGTTCGCCGACTGGGCGATCGAGCTGCTGGAGCGCGAGGTGATGCTGCGCTCGCCGGTAGAGACGCTCGCCTATTGGTTCGAGCAGCCTCATGCGGAGGAGGAATACGCCGCCGCCTCCGGGCGGCTCAAGGGCAGCGCGGCATTCAAGGAAGCGCTCGACGGCCGGCTCGCGGAGCTGGAGGCTTCGCTGCTGCCGGCCGAGCCGTTCGAGCCGCTGCCGGGCTTCCAGCTGACCGTCGCCAAGATGAAGGAATGGCATGAGACGGACTACGGCGAGGAGTCGATCATGCGCCGCAGGGAGCGGCTCGTCAGCCGCGTCAAGCGCTGGCTCGAGTCGGAGCTCAAGCAGCGGGGCGTCGCCGACAAAAAGCTGCGCTCGAAGGCGATGGCCAAGCTGAACGCCTTTTCCAAACGGATCCCCGCCTACAGCGCTCCGCAGCTGTACCGCAAGCTGCTGGAGGGCAAGAGCGGGGCGCAGCTGCTGCCCGCGCCGCTCGCCAAGGCGACGGCGGCCCGCCTCAAGCAAGGAGAAGCGGAGGCGGAGGACCTCGCTCCGCTCGTCTACCTGCATATCCGCCTGCACGGCCTCGGCCGGCCGTTCTACGACCATATCGTCATCGACGAGGCGCAGGACTACTCGCCGTTCCAGCTCGAGGCGCTCCGCCTCTGCCAGCAGCAGCCGTCGATGACGGTGCTCGGCGACCTGCAGCAGGGCATCCATGCCTATGCCGGCATCTCCGACTGGAGCGAGCTGAGCGGACGGTTCGACGAGGGCAGCGCCGGTTATTTCGAGCTGGACCGCAGCTACCGCTCGACGACGGAGATCATCGACTTCGCCAACCTGGTCCTCGCGGGCATGGGCAGCGCGGTCAAGCCGGCCGTGCCGGTGTTCCGCAGCGGCGATCCGGTCGTGCTGGAGCGCGTATCCGCCGACAGCTGGGCGCCTAGGCTGGCCGCGGTCGTCGCGGACTGGCAGCGAGAAGGGCGCTTCCAGACGATCGCCGTCATCGGCCGCACCGAGCGCGAGTGCGCGGACATCCATGCGGCGCTGGAGTCGGCGGGCATCGAGGCGGCGCTCGTCCATGCTCGCCAGCCCGCTTACGGCGGCGGCCTGACGGTCGTGCCGGCCTATCTGTCCAAAGGGCTGGAATTCGACGCCGTGCTCGTCGCCGACGCGAGCGCCGAGGCTTACGGAGCGGCGGACGCCAAGCTGCTGTACGTCGCCTGCACGAGGGCGCTGCATCGGCTCGGCCTGCTCCATCGCGGAGAGCCGGCCGTCCTGCTCGGCTGAAAAAGGGACAGAATCGGGCATACAGGGTAATACGCGGTAAAGCCGGCTCGTCCGGAACCGCGCCCGATGCGGCTGCGTATTGCACGGCAGCGCACGGACCGCGCGGCCATGGCGGAACAGCCGGGCCGGCGGCAGGCGATCCCGAAGGAGGAAGACGACGCATGGAGACAGATCGAGACACGAGCGAAGTACAGGAGGAGCGGCCGGCGGGCCGGATGGAGTCGCGAGAGCAGTTGCAGGCGGCGCTGGCGGAAATCGAGCGATGGGAAAAGGATCAGAAGAACCTGATGATCTGGGACCGGATGGCGCGGCTGCCGTTCAAGCTGCTCGACCGGCTGACGCCGAAAATCGTGCACGAGAAGCTCGGCCTGGCGCTCGACGAGCTGGGCGGCTACATCCAGAACGGCGGCAAGTATCTCGTCGCCGGACGGAAGGTGGGGGAGCTGCTGCGGTCCGCGGACCGCAGCCAGGGCGGAAGCGGCGACGGACCTTACCCGCTGGCCGCGATGAATGCGGCAGCGGCCCAGCTCGCCGAGGAACGCACGCGATTCGCGACTGCGCAGGGCGCGACGACCGGCTTCGGCGGCCTCTTCACGCTGGCGATCGACGTGCCTGCGGTGCTCGGCCTGTCGCTCAAGGCGATTCAGGAAATCGCGCTCAGCTACGGCTACGACCCGACGCTCAAGGAGGAGCGCGTCTTCACGGTCAAGGTCATGCAGTTCGCATCCTCGGATATTGTCGGGAAACGTGCTATTCTGGAAGAGATGATGCAGAGCGCCGCGGATGGAGGCAAGGCGGCCGGCGAGGCCGTCTCCCGCATCCAGGGCTGGCGCGAGGTGATCGCCGTCTACCGGGACAACTGGGGCTGGAAGAAGCTGCTCCAGGCCGTGCCGGTCGCCGGACTCGTGTTCGGGGCGTTCATCAATCGCGGCATGCTCCAGAACGTGACGGAATCCGCGATCATGCTCTATCGCAAGCGGCGCATTACCGAAAGGCTGGCAGAAAGCGGGGAATGACAGCATGAACGGCGGCAGCAGCCGAAGGGAGGAGCAGGCGGAAGCCTGGCTCCGCCAGTTCGGCATGGAGAACGGATGGGAAGAGGAGCGCCTGGCGGCGCGGATAGAAGCAGTCCGGGCGGCGATCGGCCGCGGAGAAGCATACGAGCCCTCGGCGGAAGAGCTCGTCTGGGGAGCGCGCGTCGCCTGGCGCAACAACAGCCGCTGCATCGGGCGCCTGTTCTGGCAGACGCTCGACGTGATCGACGCGCGCGGCGTACGGACCGAGGAAGAAGCGGCGGGGGCGCTGCTGCGGCATCTGGAGACGGCCGCGAACGGCGGGCGCATCCGCTCGGTCATGACGGTGTTCCCAAGCGCGGATTCCGGCGCGGACATCCGCGTCTGGAACCACCAGCTGCTTCGCTACGCCGGCTATCCCGCCGCCGGGCCGGGAGAGCAGCGCCGCGGCGATCCGGCATCGGATGCGTTCACGGCGCTTTGCCTGGAGCTCGGCTGGCGGGGGACGGGCGGCGACTTCGACCTGCTGCCGCTCGTCGTCAGCGCGGGCGGAGGCGAGCCGCGCTGGTTCCCGATCCCGGCGCATCTGACGCCGGAGGTGGCGATCGAGCATCCCGAGCATGAGGGCATCGGGCGGCTCGGCCTGCGCTGGTACGCCGTGCCGATCATTTCCGACATGGCGCTGGAGATCGGAGGGACCGTTTATCCGGCCGCTCCGTTCAACGGCTGGTACATGGAGACGGAGATCGGCGCGCGCAACTTCGGGGATCCGGGCCGCTATGACCGGATCGCCGCCGTCGCCGACGCGCTCGGACTCGACCGCAGCAGCAACACGACGCTCTGGAAGGACCGCGCGATCGTAGAGCTCAACATTGCCGTGCTGCATTCGTTCCGCAAGGCAGGCGTCAGCATCGTCGACCATCATACGGCTGCCGACCAGTTCGTCCGCTTCCAGCGGCAGGAGGCGGAGCGCGGCCGCGAGACGAGCGCCCGCTGGTCCTGGCTGATCCCGCCGCTGTCGCCTTCGCTGACGCCGGTCTGGCATGATGCCGGGATGCGCGAGCTGGAGCTGTCGCCGCGCCTGCTGCCGCAGGACAAGCCGGCCCGGCTGGAGCGGCTGGAGCGGCAATGCCGGAGCGGCTTCGGAGCCGCGGCCGCCTCCGGAGCGGCGGGCTGCCCGGCTGGAGCGGCGCATGCCGGCGCTTCCGCGGGAGCGGGCGCGGGCGTCTCCGGGGCCGCCCGCTGTCCGTTCGGGGCGAGCAGCTGAGCGGCCTCGCTCAAAAACGGTTGACACGCTGCGCTGGAATTCGATACAATATTCCTACTGCCTAACTTGTTTATACCGGAAAATACGATACGTTCTATCGGAGGAGCCTGCCACCAGCGGGCTCTTTTTGTCATTTTCCGGGTAAAGGGGGCTATCGGCCTGTTTTTTCGGGCGCATCAGGAAATACTGGAAGGAATGCCAAGCGTCATTCCGAACGTAAGGAGGCTCTATCTTGCCATTGCTTCATGTCCTTTTGCTTCTCCCTTTCCTGCTGGCGGCCGCGCTTCCTTGGCTGAGCCGGCTCGCGCCTAGGCTGCACGCGGGCTGGATCGCCCTCGCCGGCCCGCTTCTGCTGCTCGCGGGCTTCCTTCGGCTGCGGACCGCCGGGGATGGCGCGCCGCTTTCCGCCTCCATGCCGTGGATGCCGAGCCTCGGCGTCAATCTCGAGCTTCGGCTCGACGGCCTGGCGATGCTGTTCGCCTTGCTCATCAGCGGCATCGGAGCGCTTGTCGTGCTCTATTCGATCTTTTACCTGGACCGCCGCCGCGAGGCGGTCGGCCGCTTCTACGCCTGCCTGCTGCTGTTCATGGGAGCGATGCTCGGCGTCGTGCTGTCGGATCATCTGATCGTCCTCTACGGGTTCTGGGAGCTGACGAGCGTCAGCTCGTTCCTGCTCATCGCCTTCTGGCATCGACGGCAGGCTTCGCTGGACGGCGCGCTCAAATCGCTGCTCGTGACCGGCATGGGCGGACTCGCGATGCTGGCCGGCTTCCTGCTGCTCGGCATCGCCGGGGACAGCCTGCGCGTCTCGGAGCTGATCGGCTCGGCGGAGGCGCTCGCCGCCAGCCCGCTGCTCTTGCCGGCGATGGGGCTCATCCTGCTCGGCGTATTCACCAAGTCGGCCCAGTTCCCGTTCCACATCTGGCTGCCGGACGCGATGGAAGCGCCGACGCCGGTCAGCGCCTACCTGCACTCCGCGACGATGGTCAAGGCCGGCCTCTACCTGGCCGCGCGGCTGACGCCGCTGTTCGCCGGCCAGCAGCTCTGGTACGGCTCGCTCACGGCAGTCGGCCTCGCCACGCTCGTCTACGGCAGCTTCCGCGCGATCAAGCAGACCGACCTGAAGGCGCTGCTCGCCTATTCGACGATCAGCCAGCTCGGCCTCGTGACGGCGCTGATCGGGCTCGGCTCGGTCTATCCGGCCGGCTCGGCCTCGCCTTACGCCGCTTACGGAGCGGCCGCAGCCGCGGCCGGGCTGCTGCATCTGCTCAACCATGCGGCGTTCAAGGGCGCGCTGTTCATGACGGCGGGCATCGTCGACCACGAGACCGGCACGCGCGACCTGCGGCGGCTCGGCGGCTTGATCCGGTTCATGCCCGTCACGTTCGCGGTCTCGCTCGCGGCGTCGCTGTCGATGGCCGGCGTGCCGCCGCTGGGCGGCTTCCTCAGCAAGGAGCTGTTTTTCGGCTCGGCGCTGAACGCCTATCGGGCGGGCGAGGGGAGCCTGGCCGCGCTGCTCGTGCCGGCCGTCGCCTGGACGGCCAGCGCGTTCACCTTCGTCTACAGCGGCATCTTCGCCTGGCGCACGTTCGGCGGACCGGCGCGCGAGACGCGGGAGGCCGCCGTCCATGAGCCGTCCTGGGGCTTGCTGGCGCCGCCGCTCGTGCTCGCCGCCGCGGCGCTGCTGCTCGGCCTGGCTCCGGCGCTGGTGGCGCCGGGGCTGCTGCAGCCGGCGCTGCTGTCGATGCATCCCGCAGCGCCGGACGCTTACGGCGAGCTTGCCCTATGGCATGGCGTCACGCCGGAGCTGCTGCTGACGGCCGCCGTATTCGCCGTCGGCGGCCTGCTGCTGTACGCCGCGCCGCGCTGGGCGCCGCTGCACCGGACCATCCGGCTGCCCCTGAGCTGGAACGGCATGTACGAGCGCCTGCTGCGCGGACTCGACGCCGGCTCGGAAAAGCTGACAGCCGCATACATGGACGGAGGGATGCGCCGCAGCGCCGGCTACATCTTCGTCGTGCTGGCCGCGTTCCTGGCCATCGCGGCCGCCTTGGCCGGAGACATTTCGGTCGTCCTGTCCGGCATGGCGCCGGTGACGCTGTTCGAGGGCATCGCCGTGCTCGCGCTGATCGCGGCCACGCTCGCCGTTCCGTTCGCGCAGTCGCGGATGATGGCGATCATCCTGACCGGCACGGTCGGCTATATGGTCGTGCTGTTCTTCGTCCTGTTCCGCGCGCCGGACCTGGCGCTGACGCAGATGATCGTCGAGACGGTATCCGTCACGCTGTTCCTGCTCTGCTTCTATCATCTGCCGGCGCTCAAGCGGGAGCGCGTCGCCCGCCGGACGAAGCTGGCCAGCGGCCTGATCGCCGGCGCGGCCGGCCTCGCCATGACGCTGGTCGCGCTCGGCGCGCTCTCGGACCGGAAGTTCGGCTCGATCTCCGACTTTTATCTCCGCAACAGCTATGAGCTGGCCGGAGGCAAAAATGTCGTGAACGTCATTTTGGTCGACTTCCGCGGCTTCGATACGATGCTCGAAATCGTCGTGCTCGGCATCGCCTCCTACGCGATCTATGCGATCATCCGGCTCAAATGGCCGGGCGAGGCGGAGGAGGAGGGCAGCGGCTTGCGGGAAAGCGAGTTCCGCCTCGTCTACGAGGACGCGCGCAGCAACGACGTCATCCTGCAGACGCTGGCCAAGGTCATCCTGTTCCTCATCCTGACGTTCTCGCTCTACCTGCTGTTCGCCGGACACCATCAGCCGGGCGGCGGCTTCATCGGAGCGCTCATGACCGCCTCGGCGCTCGTGCTCATGAGCATCGCGTTCGGCGTGCGCACGATCCGCAAGGCGCTGCCGGTCGACTTCCGCATCGTCAGCGCCTGCGGCATCTCGCTCGCGCTGCTGACCGGCATCGGCTCGTTCGCCTTCGGCAAGCCGTTCCTGAGCCATGCGTTCGGCTACGCGCAGCTGCCGTTTTTCGGCCAGAACGAGCTGGCGACCGCCGTGCTGTTCGATCTGGGCGTCTACTTCACCGTCGTCGGCATCACGATGACGATCATTCTGGCGATCGGGAGGGACAAATAAATGGAGCTGCTGCTCGCGCTCGCCGTCGGCGCCCTGTTCGGCGTCGGCGTCTACATGATCCTGGCCCGCAGCCTGCTGCGCGTCATCCTCGGCCTGTCGCTGCTGACGCATAGCGTCCATCTGCTGCTGCTGACGATGTCCGGCCTCAAGCGCGGAGCGGCGCCGCTGCTCGGCGAGCATGCCGAGCGCTACGTCGACCCGCTGCCGCAGGCGCTCATCCTGACGTCGATCGTCATCAGCTTCGGCGTCACGTCGCTCTACTTCGTCCTCGCCTACAAGGCGTACAAATCCATCGGCACCGACGATACCGAGCAGCTCAGGAGGGAAGCGAATGACTAATCTTGTCGTGCTGCCGCTGCTGCTGCCGCTGTGCACGGCCGTGCTGCTGCTCTTCTTCAAGGAAAAGGTGATCCTGCAGCGCCTGATCAGCGCCGCCGGCATCGCCGTGACAGCGGCGGCCAGCGCGCTCTTGCTCGCGAGGGCGGGCTCGGACGGCATGCAGACGCTGGCGATGGGCGGCTGGGCCGCGCCGTTCGGCATCGTCTTCGCCGCCGATTTTTTTGCCGCGCTGCTCGTGACCGCCGCCAGCGTCACGACCGGCTTTTGCCTCGCCTATGCGATGGGGACGGTCGGACCGGAGCGGGAAAAGTTCTATTTCTACCCGTTCCTGAATTTCCTGCTCGCCGGGGTGAACGGCTCGTTCCTGACCGGCGACCTGTTCAACCTGTTCGTCTGCTTCGAGGTGATGCTCATCTCCTCGTACGCGCTGCTCGTGCTGGGCGGCACGAAGCGGCAGCTGAAGGCGACGCTCGGCTACATGCTCGTCAATATCGTCTCCTCGACGCTGTTCGTGGCCGGCGTCGCCTACCTGTACGGGATGATCGGCACGCTCAACATGGCGCAGCTGTCGGCCCGCATCGCCGAGGCCGGCTCCGGCGGCATGCTGGACGTCCTGTCGGTGTTCTTCCTGATCGTGTTCTCGCTCAAAGCCGGCCTGTTCCTGTTCTTCTGGCTGCCGGAGGCGTACGAGGCGCCGCCGGCGGCCGTTTCCGCGCTGTTCGCCGCGCTGCTCACCAAGGTCGGGCTGTACGCGCTCATCCGCACGTTCACGCTCATCTTCCCCGCCGGGCACGGATTCGCCGCGCAGGAGTGGATCGCCTGGATGGCCGGAGCGACGATGCTGCTCGGAGCGGCCGGAGCGCTCGCGAGCAAGGACGTCATGCGCATCCTGAACTACAACATCGTCATCAGCGTCGGCTTCCTCGCCTTCGGGCTGGCGGTCTCCGGCGAAAAATCGCTGCAGGGCGCCGTCTTTTACCTGATCCACGACATGGCCGTCAAGGCGCTGCTGTTCCTGCTCGCCGGGATGATGATCCGCGCGGCCGGCAGCGGCCGCCTGGACGAGATGGGGGGACTGATCGGGCGGCTGCCGCTCGTCGGCTGGATGTTCCTCGTCGCCTCGCTCGCTGCGGCCGGCATTCCGCCGCTCAGCGGCTTCGGCGGCAAGCTGCTGCTCGTGCAAGGCGGCTTGGAGGCCGGCTCGCATCTGCTCGCCGGCATCTCGCTGGCGACGAGCCTCGTCGTCCTGTATGCGCTCGTGCGGCTGTTCATGCGTGCTTTCTGGGGAGAAGCGCCGGCGTCGTTGCCGATTCCGGCGGAGGAGGCCCGCGTTTCGAGGGCTCATACCGCTTGCGCCGCGGCGCTCTGCCTGCTCGTCGTGCTCATGGGCCTTGGCTCGGAGTGGATGGTCCAGGCATCCGCGGAGGCGGCGCGCACGCTCGTCTCGCCGTCCGACTATATCGACGCCGTGTGGAAGGAGTGAGCCCGAATGGCTTCCCAGTTTCTCATCAACCTGCTGATCGCGTTCCTCTGGATGTTTCTCTATGACGATCTCAGCTTTACCCGCTTCGCGGCCGGCTTCGGGCTCGGGCTCTTGTTCATCGGCCTGCTCAACCGCTTCCTCAAGCGGGACTTCTACCTGCGCAAGGTGAAGGCCGTGCTCGTCCTGCTCCTCATCTTCATCCGCGAGCTGTTCCTGTCCAGCTTCACGGTCATCTATCAGATCCTGAAGCCGAAGCTGACGATCCGGCCCGGCATCGTGGCGATGGAGACGCGGCTCAAGAGCGACGGGGAGCTGACGCTGCTCGCCTGCCTCATCTGCCTCACGCCCGGCACGCTGACGCTCGACGTGGCGGACGACCATCGGACGCTGTACATCCACGCGATGGATATCGGCGACGCCGAGCAGCTGCGTCAGCAGATCCGCTCGACGTTCGAGCGGGCGATCATGGAGGTGACGCGCTGATGGTCGATCTGCTGCTGCAAGCGTCGCTTGTCCTGCTCATGCTTTCGATCGCGGGCTGCATGTACCGGCTGCTCAAAGGCCCTTCCGTATCCGACCGGATCGCCGCGCTCGATACGATCGGCATCCTGCTGCTGTCGATGATCGCCGTATTTGGCATGCTGCAGGGAACGACCGTCTACTTCGACATCATCCTCGTCATCGGCATCGTCAGCTTCATCGGCACGACCGCCTTCGCGCGCTATATCGAGAGAGGGGCGGTGATGGAGGATGAATGAGGCGCTCGCGATCGGCTCGGCCGTCATCGTCCTGTTCGGCTCCGTGCTCAGCCTGTTCAGCGCCTTCGGCCTGATCCGGCTGCCGGACGTCTACCTGCGCTCCCATGCGGCGACCAAAAGCGCTACGCTCGGCGTGCTGTTCATCCTGACCGGCGCTTTCCTTTATTACACGTTCGTCCACGACGTCGTCAGCGTCAAGCTGCTGCTCGGCATCGTCTTCGTCTTCCTGACCGGCCCGGTGGCCGGGCATCTCAATGCCCGCGCCGCTTACCGGACCGGCGTCCGCCTGTGGGAGCGGAGCACGCGCGACGATCTCAAGGAGGCGCTGCAGCAGGAACGGGCGCAGGCCAAGAAGCAAGCGGAAATACGGGATAAGCTGCGCTGAGCCGCTGCCCGCCGATCCGGAATTTCTCCTGGAAAATGGAAAAAAGAGAAGAAACCACTGTCCTTTCCAGAATATTGTGGTAAAATATGCCTATTCATGCAGAAAGCCTGAAGGTCTTATTTCTTTTCGGAATGGAGAAGCTGAATCGGCATGCTGGCCTTGTGCGGACGCGTTGGAATCTTATTGCTGCTGTATGTGCTGTTTTTTCTAGGGCCGTTCGGAATTTATTCGCTCGGCATGGCTCTATTCCTCGGCTTCGCCCGGCTGTCGCTGTCGCTGCTCGAAGAGCGGCCGCGATGGACGCTTCCGTATCGCCGCCGCAAAAGCCGGCGGAAGTCCGAGGCCGGCCGTCGCGAGACGGGCAAGCCGACTTCTTCGTTCAGGCGCTGAGTGGACGGACGTCAAAAAAAGGGCTTTCGCCGCGACCGTGGATCGGTCCGGCGAAAGCCCTTTTTCAAGCGGAATCGGTCACCCTCGGCACGCTCTAGCGTCGGCTGGACTACATCGCCTCGGAGGCGGACAGATCCTCGCGGATCAGGTCCGCCGTCAGCTGGCCGCTCAGCGTCACCATCGGCACGCCGCCGCCGGGATGCGTGGAGCCGCCGACGAAGTAGAGGCCGCCGAGCAGCGGGCTGCGGCTCGGAATCTTGAAGCCGCCGTTCAGCTTGCGGTCGGTGACGACGCCGTAGATGGAGCCGCCGTTCGCTCCGTACAGCTGCTGCAGATCGTCCGGAATGAACTGCTCCTCGTACTCGATATGCCCGCGGAGCCCGTCGGCGCCCATCCGCTCGAGCTTGTCCAGCACGAGCTCGCGGTAGCGGGAGCGATGGGCTTCCCAGCTCTCGCCCTCGCGCAGCGGCGGCACATGCGTCAGCACGAACCAGTTCTCGCAGCCTTCCGGCGCCTGCGACGGGTCGGTCTTGGACGAGATGCCGACGTAGACGGTCGGGTCGTCAGTCGGAATCTTGCCGACGAACATGTCGTGGAACTCGCGCTCCGGATCGCGGGAGAAAAAGAAGTTGTGATGCTTGAACGCCTCGTAGCTGCGGTTCACGCCGAGCAGCAGCACATGCCCGGATACGGCCGGCTCATACTTGGCGAGCTTCTCCGCCTGGCGATCGGCGCCCGGCACGTCCCGCAGCAGCGAGCGATGGGCCGGGATCGCCTCCAGGTTGCAGACGACGGCATCGGCGCGCAGCTCCTCGCCGCTCGCCAGACGCACGCCGACGGCCCGGCCGCCGGCTTCGAGGATGTCCGCCGCCTCGGCTCCCGTGCGCACCTGGGCGCCGAGCTCCTCGAGCAGCCGCAGCTCGGCGCGGGCGATCTCGTACATCCCGCCTTCGACGAAGTAGATGCCGAGCCCCATCTGCACGTACGTCAGCTGCGAGAGCACGGCCGGCGCGGCGTACGGGGAGGAGCCGACATACATCGTGAAGAAATTGAAGATCTGGCGCAGCTGCGGATGCTTCAGATGCTGGGCGGTCAGCTGCGCGGTCGTCTTCATCGGATCCATCGCGAGCAGCTCCTTGAGCGTATGCTGCTGGCGCAGGTCCGGCAGGCCGGACAGCGAGCGGCTGTAAAAGCTTTTCAGGCTCAGATCGTACTGCTTGCGGCTGTAGTCCAAATAGCCGAGGAAGCGCTCGCGGTCGTCCGGCGACAGCTCTCCGATCGCCTCCAGCATCTGCGGCAGGTCGCCGACGAGATCGAGCGTCGCGCCGTCCTCGTACAGGCCGCGCCACTGCGGCTCGACGCGCTTCAGCTGGACATAGTCATGCAGGTCGCGGCCGGCGGAGCGGAACAGCTGCTCCAGCGTCCAGGGCATCGTCAGAATCGACGGACCGGTGTCGAACCGGTAGCCTTTGCCGGAACGGATGTTCAGCTTGCCTCCGGCGCGCTCGTTCTTTTCGAGCACGGTGACCTGGTGGCCGTCCGCGCTCAGGCGGATCGCAGCCGACAGGCCGGCCAGGCCGCCTCCGACGACGATGATCGTTTTTTTCAACTCTAGCTCCTCCTCTAGTCCATGCGGTTTTGACGGGCGATGGATCGTCCATACTAGCTTAGGACCGGGCAAATCTCCCGATTTCCTCTTTTACCCATTGTGGGCGCTTTTCGCTCCGCGAATACGCGGCGGGGGGCAAAAAATCAAGCATCGTACGAAACGGGGAGGGACTGGCATGGATGCAGGATGGTGGCTGACCTTCGGGCTGCTGGCGCTTGGCAGGCTGCTGCTGGCCGAGCGGCGGCTGACGGCGTCAAAGCTCGGGAGCGAGCTCGAGCCGGCGGGGGCAAATGAATCTTTCCGCGAGGCTGGCTCGTCTGCGGACAAGGAGGCAGCGCAGGCCGGGCGCTGGAGCGTCGTCATTCCGGCGCGCGACGAGGCTCGCAATCTCGAGGCGCTGCTGCCGCTGCTGCTCGGCCAGACGGTTCAAGCGGACATCGTCGTCGTCGACGACGGCTCGACGGACGGAACCGCCGCCGCCGCGGCCAAGCATGCGGGCGTGCGCGTCGTTCCGGCCGGCAGCCTGCCTGCAGGCTGGCGGGGCAAAAACTGGGCGTGCAGCCGGGGCGCAGCCGCCTCCGCAAGCGGCCGGATCGTCTTTTTGGACGCGGACGCCCGTCCGGGGCCGGACTTTCTCGAGGCGCTGTCCGCCGCCTGCCCGGCCGGCACCGTCGTCACCGTGCAGCCCTGGCATCGCGCGGACAGCCTCCGCGAGCAGCTGTCGGCGATGCTGAATGCCGCCGTCATCGCCGGCTCGGGACGGTTCGCCGCCTGGCGGCGCGTCGGCGGCCCCCGGCCGGGCTCGTTCGGGCCTTGCCTCGCCTGCTGGCGCGACGATTACGAGGCGGCAGGCGGCCACGAGGCGGTCAAGGGGGAGATTCTCGACCACGACCGCCTGGCCGCCCGCTTCGCCGCCTGCGGCAGGCGGAGCTTGGCGCTGCTGGGCGGAGAGCGGCTGGCCTTCCGCATGTATGCGGGCGGCTGGAGCGAGATGACGGCGGGCTGGAGCAAAAGCATCGCGCTCGGAGCCGGCGGCACGCCGGCGGCGGCGCTGCTGCTCATGATCGGCTGGGTCAGCGGGCTGGCCGGCGCCGCCGCGGCATGGCTCGAGCAGCTGCTCGCGGCAGCGGCGGCGCTCGCGCAGGGCGGCCTTCCAGCCGCCGGGGCGCTGTCCGCCGCCGCGCTGCTCTACGCGCTCGCCGTCCTCAGCGCGCGGCGGGCCTGGAAGCACGCGGGCTCTTTCGGCTGGCTGGCCGCGCTGCTGTACCCGCTGCCGCTGCTCTATTTTTTCGCCGTGTTCGCGCTGTCCTTCTATCGCGCCTTCGTTCGCCGCCGCGTGAGCTGGAAAGGGAGGGATCTCGATGTCGCATGAGCTCGGCCCGGCGGCCGTCATCCTGCTTGATGCCGCCGTCTGGCTGCTCCTGCATGGAGCAGCCGTCGCCGCCGCGATCCGCATCCCCTGGGAGCGCTTCGCCGCCGACGGGCCGGTGACCCGCCTGCGCGGCTTCGAGGCCGGCGGCCGCTGGTACGAGCGGCGGCTGCTCGTCCAGCGCTGGAAGGACCGACTGCCGGATGGAGGCGGGTGGGTGAAGGCGGGCTTTCCGAAGCGGCGCCTGCGCTCAGGCAGCCGCGAGTATCTCGAGCGCTTCGCGGCGGAGACGCGTCGGGGAGAGCTGACCCACTGGGCGATGCTGCTGCCGCTGCCGCTTTTTGCGTTGTGGAATAACGCGATCGGCATGATTATCATGACGATATATGCGCTTATCGCGAATATTCCCTGCATTCTCGTCCAGCGCTACAATCGCGCCCGCCTGCTGAAAGTCATGTCGCGGCCAAGCCGAGTATGCTATTCTAGGAAAGTGATATCCGGCCATCTGGAAGAATAGGGTAGAGGGAGCTGTCTTGCGGGAATGGAATTTGACGTGCAGTACATAAGCTTTTTTGTCATCCAGACGGATGGGGAAGGAACGGATTCCGGCAAGCGGTTCCGTCACTTCCAGACGATGGACGGCGAGGATTACGAGGACAGCCCGCTCAAGGATTTCCTGAGCGGCGAGTTCGCGCGCATCGTGAAGCGCAAGGCAGAGCGGCATCCGCCCTCCGAGTCCGTTCCGACCAAGATCGGACGGTTCCGGGTCGAGCCCGGCTATGAGCTGGACAGCAATCCCGACTACAACTTGCTGCAGCGGCTTCGCACGGCCGATACGGCGGAGCGGTTCCACGGCATCGCGGACGAGCTGGTGCGGATCTACATGGACACCTCGGCGGTGCGGGGCGGAGCGCTCATCGCCGTGCAGGCGACGCTGAGCAAGCTGTTCGACACGCCGTTCCTGTTCGTGCTCAAGTGCGACTTCGAGTCCAAGATCGCCCGCATCGCCGACGAGCGCAGCCTCGTCGCGAACGTCGAGATGGCGATCAGCGCGCGCACGATCAAGTCGATCCAGTACCCGCACATGCCGGAGGAGGGCATGCTCGAGCCGTGGGAGGTCAAGATCCACCAGGCGTCGCATGCCCGCTACTTCGAGGACTTCCTCAAGTTCGTCAGCTACGAGCGTCCGCTGCCGGAGGTGATGGGCGAGCAGGTGCTGGACATGGTGCAGCAGTACATGGAGGACAAGTGGCGCGACGACGCGAGCCCGCTTCGCAAGGAAGAGGAGGAGGCCGTCGAGATCTGGGCCGCCTCCGAGAAGCGGGAGCTGCTCGAGCGCTGGACGCCGGAGCAGGTGTACGAGGCTTCCGCCCTGCTCGTCGAGCAGAAGGAGGATCTCGGGCTCAGCTTCAAGCTCGGCGGCGTGCAGGTCAAAGGCCTGCTCACCGACTTCGGCCGCTCGCTTCATTTCGCTCGCCACAACGGCAAATACGTCGCTGTCATCGAGGGCGACGCGTTCCAGTTCGAGCGGGGACTGTCGCCGGTCGAGCTGCTGCATCCGCCGGAGCTCGCGCAGGTGATGGAGGTCATCGGGACGTCCGAGCCGGAGGCCGAGGCGGCCGCCGCTTCGGATCTCGCGCCGGAGGATGACGGGGACGTGCCGTGGTAAGGCGTCCTTCCGACGTCTATTTCTCAAGGAACCGATAAAGTCGAAATCAGCATGCAGGGACAGGAGTGGAGCGAGTGGATTACATCAAGGCGGTCGTCCTCGGCATCATCGAGGGCTTGACGGAATTTTTGCCGGTCTCGTCGACCGGCCATATGATTTTGGCAGGCGATCTGATGAACTTTACGGGCGACAAGGCCGGCACGTTCGAGGTCGTCGTGCAGCTTGGCGCCGTGCTGGCCGTATTTGTCCTTTATTTCAAGCGGTTCATCAGCTTCCTGAAGTTCGACTTCTCCAAGGGCTCGGGCCTCAACGCGCTGCATATCGTGCTCGGCATGATTCCGGCCGGCGTCCTGGGCGTCGTGCTGCACGGCTTCATCAAGGAGCATCTGTTCGGACCGACGACGGTGCTGCTCGCGCTGATCGCGGGCGGCCTGCTCATGATCGCCGCCGAGCAATATCAGAAGCGGCATGTGCCGTCGGCGGAGACGGTCGACGACATCACCTACAAGCAGGCGTTCGGCATCGGCGTCTTCCAGATCCTCGCGCTCTGGTCCGGCTTCTCGCGCTCGGGCTCGACGATTTCCGGCGGCATCTTCATGGGCACGAGCCAAAAGGCGGCGGCCGACTTCACGTTCATCCTGTCGGTGCCGATGATGTTCGGCGCGACGGGAGTCGACCTGTACAAGAGCCGCGACCTGCTCGTCCGGGAAGATTACGGCTTGCTGCTCGTCGGCCTCGTCGTATCGTTCATCGTCGGGCTGATCGCCGTCGTCACCTTCATCAACCTGATCAAAAAGCTCAAGCTCAGCTGGTTCGCGTACTACCGCTTCGTCTTGGCGGCCTTATTCTTCCTTTTTGTAATGTAGACTCAACATCCAGCGCTTACGGGTACAAGCCGGCGTCCATGCGGACGCCGGCTTTTTCATGTCTTGGGATAAGCTGGATGGAGCCCGCGCACATTAAGGCAGAGCAAACCGTCAAAGGAGAGTGTGCGAATGGAGGAGCTGTTGAAGCGGCTGCTGACCCCCTCGATGTGGGGATTCGCCGTCACGGCCGCCGTCGTGCCCTGGGCGCTGTCCGCGCTCGCCCGGAAGCTGGAGCCGGCGAGGAAGAAGGATTGGAAGCGGTGAGCGGGAGCGGCGTGGGGCGGGCGGAGAAAGCTTGGGATGGGGACGGCATCGTGGGCGAGCTCCGAGAGGAGCTGCTCGATCGGCTGGAGACCCGCGCCGACATGGCGCGGCGCGAGATCAGCTTCGGGCGGACGGCTCGCGCGCTGATGCTTTATATACCGGGCATGGTCCAGGAGAGCAAGCTGGAGGCGATCCGGACGGAGATGGCCGCGTTCCCTGCGCCGGAACATCCGGAGGACGGAGAAGCGGCTGCGGAGCGGCTCAAGCTGCGACTGCAGGCCTCGGGAGCCGAGCGCTGGACGGGAGGGCTGGAGGAGCTGCTGAAGGAGGTCCAAGAAGGGAGCACGGCGCTGCTCGCGGAAGGATTGCCCGACGCGCTGCTGGTCGATACCCGGCATATCGAGGCGCGGAGCTTGGAAGAGCCGATCTCCGAGGCGGTGCTGCGCGGACCGCGGATCGGCTTTTGCGAGTCGCTCGAGAAAAATGCCGCGCTGCTCCGTTCGTACGGCTCCGTGCCCGATCTGGCGATGGAGCGCCTCGAAGTCGGCAGCGCCGTGCGCAAGCCGCTGCTCATCGTCTACATGCGGGACGTAGTCCAGGCCGGCCTGATCGAAGAGATGAAGCTGCGGATCCGCGGCTTGGAGGGGGACGACTTTCCGGAGTCCGGGTATATCGAGCAGATGATCGAGGACAACTCCTACAGCCCGTTCCAGCAGCTGCAAAATACCGAGCGGCCGGACCGGGTGATGTCGGGCCTGCTGGAGGGGAGGGCGGCGATCCTGCTGGAGGGGACGCCGTTCGCCCTGATCGCGCCGTTCACGCTGCCGATGATCATCCAGTCGCCGGAGGATTATTACGAGCGCTGGCTGCCCGGCTCGCTGATCCGCATGCTGCGCTTCTTCTCCGCCCTGATCGCGATGTTCACCCCCGCTCTTTATATCGCCTTCACCTCGTTCCATCCGGGACTCATCCCGACCAAGCTGGCCCTGACCGTGGTCGGAGCCCGGCAGGGCGTGCCGTTCCCTTCGCTGATCGAAGCGCTGATCATGGAGGTGTCGCTGGAAATTCTGCGCGAGGCGGGGCTGCGACTGCCCAAGCCGATCGGACCGGCGATGGGCATCGTCGGGGGCCTCATCATCGGGGAGGCCGCCGTTCAAGCGGGCATCATCAGTCCGATCCTGGTCATCGTCGTGGCGATTACGGCCATCTCGTCGTTCGTGATTCCCGTCTACAGCGCCGGCATCTCCATCCGGATGCTGCGCTTCGGAGCGATGTTCAGCGCCGCCGTTTACGGCTTGTACGGAGTCGTGCTGTTCTTCCTGCTGCTGCTGTCCCATCTGTCCCGCCTCAAGAGCTTCGGCACGCCGTTCCTGCGTCCGCTCGGATCGTACCGCGCCCACGACTTCAAGGACATGCTCGTCCGCTTCCCGCTGCCTGCCATGCTGGAGCGGCGGCGGTTCCTGGCGGCGGACCGGCGCGACCCGGCCAAGCCGTCGGAATAAAAAAGAGAGGAGACGGCCTATGAACGCCGACAAGCTGACGAACACGCAGATCTCCATCCTCATCGTCAATTACATGCTGGCTACGGCCATACTCGTGCTCCCCCGCATGCTGGTGGACAAGGCGGGCACGCCGGACGTATGGCTCAGCCTCATGCTCGCGGGCGTCATTTCCGCCGCCGGGGGCTGGCTCGCCAGCCGGCTCAGCCTGAGCTTTCCCGGAGAGACCATTTTCCAATACGGCCGCAAGCTGATCGGCAAAGGGCTCGGAGCCGCTTTCGGAACGAGCCTCGTGCTTTATTTCCTCGTCATCTGCGGTCTGGAGGCGAGATCGCTGGAGGAAATCACGACGAAATACTTGCTGGAAGGAACGCCTTCCTGGGCCGTCACGCTGCCTTTCCTCTGGCTGGGGGCTTATCTCGTCCTCGGAGGCATCCAAGCGATCGTCCAGGCGAGCGACCTCATCTTTCCGCTGACCGGATTCATCCTGCTCGTCGTGCTGCTGCTCAGCCTGCGCGTCGTCGAGTTCAGCCATCTGCTCCCCGTGCTCGGCCAGGGCCTGCCGCCGGTGCTGCGGTCGATGAAGACAGCCGCATTCGCCTACAGCGGTCCGGAGCTCATGCTGCTGCTCGTCGCCTACATGAAGCGGCCCCGCTCGGCCGGCAAGGCGTATGCCGCGGCCATCGCCATCTGCATGGCGTTCTACGTCGTCACGACGGTCATCGTCATCGGAGCGTTCTCCATCGACGGAGTTACGCTGCGGACATGGCCGACGATCGATCTGATCCGCAGCTTCGAAATTCCGGGCCTGATCTTCGAGCGGTACGAATCGCTCATTCTGGCGATTTGGATCATGAAGTTCTTCTCGACCTTCGTGCTCGCGCTGTTCGCCTCGTCCCTCGGCATCTCGCAGCTGTTCCGCGTTCCGTTCCGCACGGCTGTTTTCGCGCAGCTTCCGTTCATCTATATCGTCCAGGAGCTCCCGAAGACGATCGAGGATGTCTTCCGCGTCTGGGACTATCTTTCGATGGCCGGAGCCGCGCTGTCCGTCGGCGTTCCGGCTCTGCTGCTCGTTCTGCAGCGATGGAAGAAGGGAGCCGCCCATGGCCGCGTCTAGCTTTCCACGGCGCATGCTGGCGGCGAGCCAGATCGCGCTGCTGCTGCTGACGGGCGGCTGCTGGAGCAACAAGGAGATCGAGACGCAGAGCCTGGAGATCGCCGTGGCGGTGGACGTGCCCGAGCCGGCGGCAAGCGAGAGGGAGCTCCAGCGCAAAAGCCCCGGCGTCGACCGCACGGACCGCATCACGTCGACGTACCAGCTCATCCTCCCGAGCCTGATCGGCGATATCGGCGGATCGACCAGCGACGAGACATCGTCCAGCCCGTTCAAAAACATGACGCAGACGGGCGACTCGCTGCTGGAGAACGTCAGGCAGCTGTCGCTGCGCACGAATGCGGCCCCGCTGGGCCATCATCTCAAGGTGATCGTCATCGGAGACCGCCTGGCAAGAAAGCATGACCTGATGACCTTCCTCGACTTCTTCTTCCGCGACAACGACATTCGGCTCAGTCCGCTCGTCCTGATCTGCAAAGGCAAGGCTTCCGATACGCTGGAGCCTTTGTACAAAGGCGATATTCCCGGATTCCAGATTCCCGAGACGGTGCGCAACCAATATCGCAACAACAAGATCCTCGAGCCGATCCGCATGTACAATCTGATGAGCCGGCTCCATGCCAAGACGAGCTTTCTGCTCCAAAATGTCGTCAAGACGAAGGAGGAGCTGGTCTACTCGGGCGCGGCGGTCATCCAGGGGACGAGCGGCAGGCTGATCGGCTTCCTTACGGAAAAGGACATGGAAACGGTGTTCTGGATCAAAGGCGGCGGACGCAAGGGAGGCTTGCTCAAGCTGGACGATCCGGAGCTGGGCGCTCCGCTGGATATGGAGATCAATTCTGTCCGCAGCCGGATCGTGCCTTCGATGGCCGACGGGCGATTCGCCTTCCGGATCGAGCTGGAGGCGGAAGGCGATCTGATGGAATCGTGGAGCTACAAGGATGCGGGCAGAGGCGGCGTGTCGGAAGCGTTTTATGCGGAGGTCGAAAAGAAGCTGGAACGGAAGCTGAAGGGCAATGCCGATCTTCTCATCCAAAAGCTGCAGAAGACGTACGGCGCCGATGCGATCGGACTGTACGAGTCGGTGCGGGTGCGGATGCCGAAGACGTGGAGCCGCATCCATGCCGACTGGGACCGCCATTTCGCGGAGGCGGACATCACCGTATCGGTCAGTATCGCCTTGAAAGGCCATGGCGCGACCGAGCTCACTTGAGGCAAAAAAAGCATCCGTTCCCGAAGGAACGGATGCTTTTTGACGTCCGTTGCCGGTGCTTCAGATCTTGGACGATCCGCTGCGGTCAGCCGGCTGCGCGGCCGGGCGCTGCACGGAGCCTTGGCGGCTCGAGGCGAAGTTCCGAACCGTCGAGATCAGCTTGTCCCGCGCGCTTTTGTTGCGCATGAGATACGTCACGCCTGCGCCGATCACCGTTCCGAGCACTTTTTTGTTCATCGTCGGGTCCTCCCTTGTCGTGTTCGTTCTGATTCCTTCTTACCCGTTTGGCCGCCGGAGAAACTTTAGCGGTGAACCGATTCCGCTCGCCAAAAAGACGAAGCAGCCGGGCGGCCGCTTCGTCTTTTTGGCTTTCGTATGGGGCTTTTGCATCGGCTCAAAGCAGAAATACGGCTACGACCGTCGTCACGACGAGTCCGATCGCGACCGGCTTCAGGTTGCGCCGGGCCAGCTCGAACGGGCTGACGCCGCAGATCGCCGCCGCCGGAATGAGCGCCCACGGGATGAGCGTGCCTCCGCCGACCCAGATGGCCGCGATCTGGCCGAGCGCCGTCAGCACGTCGGTGCCGTGGCCGAGCGCCGTGCCGAACAGGCTGGCGACCGAGCCGGCGAGCGAGATGCCGGAGAACCCGGAGCCGTCGAGTCCGGTGATGGCTCCGACGGCAGTGAGCGTGCCCGCCGCGAAGGCGCCGCTGACGGGCACCGAATGGGCCAGCAGCGCGCCCAGATCGTTGACGATGCCGTGCGAGCCGGCCGGAAGGGCGGACTCGCCGAACAAGGCCGGCAGCGCCGAGTCGCCGAGGTAGAAGAAGGCGGCGATCGGGATGACGGGGCCGAACACTTTGAAGCCGAACGTGAAGCCGTCCACCAGATAGGTCGTCGACTTCTCGAGGCCGCGTCCGCGATGGGCGAGCAGCGACAGGACGGCGACGATGAGGGCGGCAGTCCCGCCGATGAGCGCGGTGGCGTCTCCGCCTTGCAGGTTGAGCCGGAACAGGAGATAGACGTCGAGCGCGAACAGCAGCGGGATCGCGACCGCGGCCGCGCGCTTCGCGCCGAGCGGGAGCGGCATCGCCCTGTCGCCGTCGCCGCCGGAGCGGCCGCTCGCGCCGTCCTCCGCCGCTCCGAACAGCGTGCCGGACGACGGCTGCACGAGGCCGTCGCGCCAGGCGCCGGTCTTCATGTCGCGCCGCATGAACCAAAAGGCGGCGACCGTCGTCGTGAGGCCCATGACGATGACGAGCGGCACGCTCGCCGCCATCACTTGGGCGACGCCGATGCCGGCCGCGTCTGCGGTCAGCTTGGGGGCGCCCTGGATCACATAATCGCCGGAGAGGGCGATGCCGTGGCCGAACAGGTTCATCGCCATCGCCGCGCCGAGCGCCGGCAGGCCGACGCGGATCGCCACCGGCAGCAGCACGGCGCCGATCAGGGCGACGGCCGGAGACGGCCAGAAAAAGAAGCTGACCGTCATCATGATCAGGCCGATGCCCCAATACGCCATCGCCGGCGACCGCAGCAGGCGCGCGAACGGGGAGACCATGATTTCGTTGATGCCGGTGGCGACGAGCAGCCGGCTCATCGCCACGATGATCGAGATGATGAGGATCGTGCCCGACAGCTCCTTGATCGCGTAGATCAAGCTGTTGAACAGGCCGCCGACGGCGCCGCTCGCCGAGCCGGAGGCGAGCCAGCCGATCGCGCCGATGCCGAGCAGGCAGGCGATCGTCGTATCGCGGCGGAGGCTGAGCAGGACGATGATGGCGCCGACAAAAGCGAGGTAAAGCCAGTGGATGGAACCGGCGGTGACGTCCATAGGATCGGTCCTTTCACGGATAGGCTACAGCATCCTATGCCGGACCGGGACGTGACGTTCGCTTAGGAACGGGCGGGATTCGCCTCGCGATAAGAGCCGGGAGCGGCGTCGGCGAAAAACGGCGACGGCTCGCCCGGAGCATACATGCGCAGCACATGCATGGCGCGCGTGCAGGCGGTGTAGAACAGCTTGCGCAGGCGCTCCTCGCCATAGGCGTCCGCGCTGGCGTCGTAGAGCAGCACGGCGTCGAACTCGACGCCTTTGGCGAGATAGGCGGGGATGACGAGCAGGCCGGTCTCGAACTTGACCGTATCCTTCGTCACGAGCTTCAGCTTCTCGAGGCCGGGCATCCGCCGCAAGCGCTCCCAAGCGGTCCGCGATTCCGCTTCGGTCCGGCAGATGACCGCCGCCGTCGCCGCGGACGCCTCCAGCTCCAGCAGATCGGCGCCGAGCAGCCGGTCGCGCTCCTCGGGGCCGCCGGCGCGGACGAGCACGGGCAGCTCGCCCGGCCGGTCGAACGGCTCGATGCCGCTGCCGTCCGGCAGCAGCGAGCGGGTGAACTCGACGATCGGCCGGGTCGAGCGGTAGCTGCGGCGCAGCACGATCGTCTTCGTCTGCTCGGGGCCGTACAGCCGCTGCAGCCACGCGCTTGCCGCCAGCTCCGTGGAGTGGGCGAAGATCGCCTGGTTGAAGTCGCCGAGCGCCGTAATTTTCGCCATCGGGAACAGCCGCTTGAGGAAGTGGAACTGGAACGCCGAAAAATCCTGCGCCTCGTCGACGATGACGTAGCGGATCGCCGTGTTCATGCGGAAGCCCTGCACCAGCTCCGTCAAATACAGGAGCGGGGCGGCGTCCTCGTGCAGCAGGCGGCCTTCCTCCAGCGCCGAGAGCGTGCGGGAGCCGATCTCGCTCCAGCGCTCCTCCTCCGCGTCTGCGGCATGCTCGCCGCGGAACAGATCCTTATACAGGCCGGCGGCATCGACCCAGGCGAGGCTTTCCGCGAGGCGGCGCAGCGGACGGAACGTCCGGCGAGCGACCTCGGCCCGCAGCAGCCGCTCCTCGAGCACGCTCTCGTCCTCGTCCGCTCCGGCCCGCCGCTGGCGGCTCAGCGACTTGTGGATCTTTCGATACTGCTCGTTGTCGAGATACTCGATCTCTTCCCGCACCCAGTCGGCGTCGCGCTCCTCCGTCTCCAGCCGCTCCAGCTCCTCGAGCAGCCATTCCTTGAGCAGCTCGATCCGGTTGGGCAGGCGGATCGAGGCGTCCATGCCATAGAAGCGCTCCTCCAGCTGGCCGCGGGCGATGACGACCCGTCCGCGCAGGCGGAAGCCCTTGAAGCGCATGCCGGAGCGGAGCAGGCCGCTCGCGAACGCTTCGATCCGCTCCAGGAAGCGCACGGAGCTCTTGCTGCGGATGGCCGCGGCGCGCAGCCGGATCTCCTCGTCCGCCTCCGGCCCGGCCAGCACCGCTTCGAGCTGCTCGGCGGCGTCCTCCAGCCGCCAGCGCTTGCCGAGGCGCAGCTCGAGGTAGTCCTGGAACGTCGTCTGCTTGATGTTCTCCTCGCCGAGCTCCGGCAGGACGGACGAGATGTAGCTGCTGAACATCGGGTTGGGGGAAAAGAGCACCATCTGCTCGGCGGAGATGCGGGAGCGATGCTTGTAGAGCAGGTAGGCGACGCGCTGCAGCGCCGCCGACGTCTTGCCGCTGCCTGCCGCTCCCTGCACGATCAGAAGCCGCTCGCGGTCGTTGCGGATGATCGCGTTCTGATCCTGCTGGATCGTGCCGACGATCGCCTGCATCTGCGAGCTGGACGTGCGGCTCAGCACGTCCTGCAGCAGCTCGTCGCCGATCGTCATGCCCGTGTCGAACATCGAGCGGATGCGGCCCTCGCGGATGGAGAACTGGCGCTTGAGCGTCATCTCCCCGGTGATCTCTCCGCCCGGCGTCTCGTAACGGACCGCGCCGGGTCCGTAATCGTAGTAGAGGCTCGCGATCGGCGTCCTCCAGTCATAGACGAGGAACGTCTCTCCGTCATCCGCAAGGAAGGAAGCGACGCCGACGTAGACCGGCTCCGGCGTTCCGTCCGTCCCGTCCTCGACGAGGTCGATGCGGCCGAAATACGGCGCGGGGAGCAGACGGCGCATCTTTTGCAGCCCGCTGCGCAGCGCGCGATGGCTGCGCTCCCGCTCGGACAGCACCTCCGCTTGCTGCTTCATGCTGACCGCCGTCTCGATCCGGTCGTCGCTCTCGGCGAGGTTGACGGTGACATCGTCCCAGAACTCCGAGCGGATGCCGACGACTTGCGACTTCAGCTCCGAGACGAGCGGCTCGTCCCTTGCGATCCGCGCCTTCAGCTGGCTGCGGACGTCGTCGACCCGAGCCTGTTCCTTGTTCCATTGCTCTGCATCCATCGAGAGACACATCCTTTCCTTGGAATCGGCACGCCTCCGTTCTGAAAAGCAAGCTTGACAGGGAGGGTGGTTTCGATGTAATATAAGATAGAAATCTAATGTCCATTTTTATGTGGATGTTTTTGCGTGACTTAATTACTATACTACGGGAAGCGATCCCGTTTCAATCCTGCCCGCTCTGCGGTCAGGATTTTTTTGGCTGGCCTCCTAACAAAGCTTGTTCCCTGTCCGCCGCGGATTTCCTTCCTCGGAAACGGCGGCTCCGCAGGAATAATTCCGGTGTCGGCCCGATAGGATGGATCATCTTGCGCGCCTCTTCTTTAGCTGCGGCTGCGCCGGCGCGGGATGGAGGGAGCGCGATGATCCGATTCAACGCCGTCTGGGTCGCCGGACCGGGCATGCTCGACCGTTACATCCGCGAATGCACGCTGTCCGAGCGGCAGCGCGATCCGCTGTTTCCGCGCATGCGGCTGCTGCTGCGCAAGGTGCCGATTCCGTTCGAGGCGTTCGGCCAGCTGACGTTGAGCGAAAAGGAGCTTGAGTTCGAGGCGCTGCGCCCGACGTTCTCGAGCGTGGCGGTGTTCCAGTTCTACGGGCTCAATCGCTCGCTGACGTTCCGCTTCCGCTACTCGGAGCTGTACGTGTCGCCGCTGCCGCCGCTGCGGGATCAGCCGCTGCCGACCTGGGGGGACTGGGTCCGGCTGACGAGCCGCAGCTCCAGCGTCGAATACGTGCTCGCGGCTTCCAGCACGGGAGCGCGCCTCTATCCTTGGCTGGCCAGCCGGATCGCGCCCTTGCCGGGATCGCGCTGACGCGATTCAGTCGCTGCCTGCTCGTCCAGGCAGCGGATAACGTACCCTAAGCGGGCTTCGCCGTTGGCGAAAAGATTCCCTAGTCGGGCTTCGCCGCTGGCGAAAAGGCCCCCTAGTCGGGCTTCGCCGTTGGCGAAAAGGCCCCCTAGTCGGGCTTCGCCGTTGGCGAAAAGGCCCCCCTAAGCGGGCTTCGCCATTGGCGAAGCTTTTTCCTTTGCCCGGAATCGAGTATGATAGGTCTATTCGAGCTTGGGAGGAAAATAGGCATGGAATGGAAGCTGATTCACGCGGAAATGACCCGCACGGACGAAGACGGATTCGTCGGCAAGGTGCAGTTCGAGGTGCCGGGCCACAAAAAGCCGTATGAGATCGCTCTGCAGAGCAAGAAGGGCAAGGACTGGGCGTACGGCCTGTTCTTCCTGAACGAGGCCGGTCCCGAGGAAGAGATCGAGCAAGTGGAGGAGGAGCTGGAGGAGGACGACGAGCTGTATGAAGCGCTCATCGAGGCCGCCCGCTCCACCTATGCCGCCGAGGGCTGATCAGCTCCAGCGGCGAGACATGCGCACATGGGGAATGCCCGCATCGAGGAAAATGTCCGGCGAGACCGGCTCGTAGCCGAGCTTGGCGTAAAAGCCCTCCGCCTGGCACTGCGCGTCGAGCACCGCTCCGGCATAACCTCGCTCGCGAGCGGCATCCTCCATCGCCCGCACGAGCGCGGCTCCCGTGCCGCGGCCGCGCCGGCCGGCGAGCACGGCGATGCGCTGCAGCTTGGCCATGCCGTCGTCGAACGGCTTGACTCTTCCGGTGCCGACCGCGGCTCCTTCCTCGTCGAGGAGCAGCAGATGCAGGCAGCTGTCCGGCGAGGCGTCGTAGAGGTCCCACTCTTCTTCGGGAGAGACGCCTTGCTCGACGACGAATACTTCCTTGCGGATGGCGAGGCACTGGGCCAGCTGATCCGGCGTGTTCACTACGATGGCTTGCAGCAAGATCGATCCTTCCTTTCTGATAAGACGCTGGTGTAAGAAGCTGGTGGACTGGCATCGACTCGTATTCTAGCAATGATCGCAGGCGTTCGCAATGGAAACGGCTCTATCGAGAGATCGAGAGCGAAAAAGGAGAGAGGGCGATGGGCATGAAAAGGACGATCGCGATCAGCGATATCCACGGCTGTCCGGATGCGCTTCGCCGGCTGCTCGACAAGGTCGGCTACGCCCCTGCGGCCGATCGGCTGCTGCTCCTCGGCGATTATGTCGGGCGCGGACCCGACAGCAAGGGGGCGCTGGACGCCCTGATCCGGCTGAAGGCCGAGGGCGGGGCGAGCGTCGTGCTGCTCAAGGGCAACCACGACCATCGGTTTCTGGAGCTGATGAAGACCGGCCACCCGGGACTGGCGCGGAGCTTCCTCGAGCATGGAGGCAAGGCGGCTCTGTCGAGCTACGGGGGCTGGCCGGAGGATCGGAGCTGGCCGCAGGGCGAGCTGGAGGAAGCGCTGCGCCTCATCCGGCGGCGCCATCCCGAGCATGTGCGGCTGCTGCAGGGCATGGAGCTGTTCGCCGAGGACGAGCGGTTCATCTACGCGCACGCGGGCCTCGATCCCGTCTGGGGCAAGCGGTGGAAAAAGCAGCCCGCGCCGATGTTCTACACGATCCGCGAGCCGTTCCTGCGCCATCCGGTGGCCGCCGGCAAGACGGTCGTGTTCGGCCACACGCAGACGCGCAAGCTGCAGGACGGCTCCGGCGTCTGGAACGCCGGCGACAAGATCGGCATCGACGGCGGCTGCGCCTACGGGCATCAGCTGAACGCGCTGCTGATCGATCCGAGCGGAAGCTGGGAGGAAGCCAGCGTGCCGGCGAAGCCTTGATGCGATCCGCCCCGTCTTTGCCGCCTCGCGGCCAGGACGGGTTTTTTTTTCGTGGCTGCCCAGCCCGCTCTCGGCTTCGATCCGGCGGCCAGGCTGCTTCATCGGCTCGCTTCCGAGGGTATAGGTATTCAATCCCGCACGAACGCAGAGGAGGAAGCCGATATGAACCATTTGAAGCCATCGCAGATCGAACAGCTGAAAGCCGCTCTCTTGGAGGAGAAGGCCGAGCTGGAAGCGCATTTTGAGCTGAACGCGGCCCATACGGAGGACGGCGGGCCGGCGACGATGCAGGAAGCCGACGGGGAGCTGTCGAGCTACGACAATCATCCCGCGGATGCGGCGACGACGACGTTCGAGCGCGAGCGCGACATGGCGCTGGACGAGAAGCTGGGCAAGAAGCTCGCTCAGGTGAACCGCGCGCTCAGCCAGATGGAGGACGGCACGTACGGCCTCGACGCCGAGTCCGGAGAGCCGATCCCGTTCGAGCGGCTCGAAGCGATTCCGTCGACTCGGCATACGGTGCAGAACGTGCCGGATCGCGCTCCGGCGCCGGAGCGGCCGGTCGAGGAGCAGGTCATGACGCTGCCTCCGAAGGGCGCCGGCGAAGGCCGGCAGTCCCATGCCGGCCGGTTCGACGACGCGGGAGCGTGGCAGGCGGTCGAGGATTACGGCAACGCCTCCCGGACGGTCGATCCGCAGGCCGAGGCCGAGGCGGCGAACGAAATGGAGAAGCTGCGCTGAACGGCGAGGGAGGCAGAACCGGAAGCTCCGGTTCTGTCTCCTTTTTGCATCGGGTCGAATCGCCTTCGCCGCGCGGGACGGCGGTTATTCGATGAGAATCCTTAGAGCCGGATGAGAGAAGCTTAACGCTGCTCCCGGCTCTTTTCCGCTACACTGGGACGACGACTGGACAGGAGGAATGACATCATGATCACCAAACGCTGCCTCTTCTGCGACTCGCCCGTGCCCGTGAAGGCCGGCGCCGGGACGCTGGAGCGCTTCATCGGCTGCGACTGCGCGCCGGCGGCGGACTACGGCATCGCGGCGGAGCACTACGAGGCGCTCGGAGCGCTTTCCTATCCGCGCCAGCGCGAGCTGTTTCCGCTGGCTTCCGCTTACATCCGCGAGATGACCGGCCTCGGCCGGGACATCGTCGTCACGGCCGAGGAAGTGGAGGCGCTGCCGGCCTCGCCTCATGTGCCGCTGACGGTGGAGGCCAAGAGCGCCAAGCTGCTTGCCTATCTGCGCCGCCAGTGCGCCGGGCCGGGCGAGCCCGTCATCGTGCACCGGCTCGCGCGCAGCTACAACCTTACGTATTCGCAAAACCTGCAGGAGATGGTGTATGTCATCGAGAAGCTGCGCGACGAAGAGCTGCTCGAGCGGACCGGCTCGGTCTTCTCGCTGACGGCCAAAGGCTGGGAGCAGGCCGGGCTGGCGGCCGACGGCGGCATGCAGAAAATCTGCGTCGTCGCCGGCAGCGGCGATCCCGAGGCCGACGCCGAATGGACGGGCCATGTGCTGCCGCTGCTGCAGCAATGCGGCTATACGCCGCGGATGCTCGGCCGCGAAGGCGATGCCGAGGCCGAGCGGCCGCTCGAGCTGCTGGCGCGGGCCGATCTTGTCCTCGCCGAGCTGTCCGGCGACGCGGCATCGGCCAGCCTCGCCGGCGGCTACGCGCTTGGTGCGGGCATCCCGCTGCTCTGGACGTCCCGCCAAGGGGCCGCTGCGCCTCCGGCATGGGCCGGCGCGGCGCCGCTCCGCTGGCAGGACCCCTCGGAGCTGAGCGCGCTGCTGCTGCAGCGGCTGCGCTCCGAGGCGGCGCTGGCGGCCGCTGCGGGAGCTTGACGCCAGGACGCTGCGCTCGGCGCCGCTCCTTCGCTTGCCGGCGCGTCCGGCCAGGGCCGCGCCGATTTTTCCGCGGGACAAGCGCTTCGTTTCGGGGTAAGGTGGAACAAGGATAAGGCCGCCAGCGGAGCGGCATGCTATCCGGACGATCCGCCAACTTCGGGAGGGAATGCGGCATGCAGACGACGGCAGGGACGAAGGAGGAGCTGCGGCTCGGGAAAGACGCGCTGGGGATGCTGGAGAAATGGAGCATCCAGGGCGTGCATGTGGAGCAGGCCGGGCGCGAGCGGCTGCACTGGAGCGCGACGGGCGAGGATCGTCCGTCCGCCGTGCTGTCGTGCACGAAGAGCGTGCTGTCCGCGCTGATCGGCATCGCGATCGGACAAGGGCTGATCGGCGGCGCAGACGATCCGATCTGCGCTTATTTGGACGAGTCGGATCCGCGTCTGGCCGAGGCGCTCCGGGACGATCCGCGCAAGCGCGGCATTACGATCGCGCAGCTGCTCACGATGACGAGCGGCCTCGACTGGCCGGATTTCGACAAGCCCTATCGGGAGCTGAAGCGCTCGGACGCTCCCGCCGCCTTCGTGCTCGGCCGGCCGCTCGCGCATGAGCCGGGAGCCGTCTTCGCCTACAATACGGGCGGCTCGCAGCTGCTCGCGATCGCGCTGGAGCGGGCGAGCGGCATGAGCGCGGCCAAGTTCGCGAGGAAGCATCTGTTCGGACCGCTCGGCATCGGTCCGGTCCGCTGGAGCCGCCTCGCCGGCGGGCAGGAAGGCGGCGCCGGGCTGTCGATCTCGATGCGGGACCTTGCGAAGCTCGGCAGGCTGTACGTGCAGGGCGGCCGCTGGGAGAGGACGCAGGTCGTGCCGGCGGAATGGGTGGAGGCATCGGCGAAGCCGCGCCACAAAGCCTTGCTTCATTACGAGCCGCAGGTGTACGGCTGCTACGGGTATCACTGGTGGGTGTCGCCGCAGGACAAGCAGCCGGGACCGGATTATTTCTTCGCGTTCGGCTATGGCGGGCAATACCTGTTTGTCGTGCCGCAGCTCGAGGCCGTCGCGGTCGTCCGCAAGAGCCTGGAAGGCCGCAACGAGGCGATCCGCTCGCGCCGTCTGTTCGAGACGCAGCTGCTGCCCGCGCTGCGGCAGGGATAGAGGGCGGCGGAATGGGGAATGGCTAACGGCAAGCCTGTCCGGCAGGGCAGGAAAGACCAAGGGCAGGAGGCTGGAACCCCATGAACCCGAACGAACAGCAGCCGCAAGGCGATACGAGCTTGAGCTTGACGTACGAGCAGTTCCAGGAGCAGCAGCGGCAGCGCCGCGAGCAGGAAATGATCGAGGGCCGGATGGCGCTGCAGCGGGCCGGAGCGGACAGCAGCTCCGAAAAGGTGCGCGGCCTCGTCAATACGATGCAGGAGCTCGTGCAGGAGCTGAGCATGACCGAAAATCAAATCCAGGTGCAGGCGGACGCCCAGCTCCGTCAGCTGCGCAAGCTCAAGGAGCGCGCAAGCTCGATCGAGGCGGAGGTCCGCGCCTCGCTTGGCGGCTCGGCGCCTCACTGACTCGTTTATCCGAAGCCCCGTTGTCTCGAAGCCGCCGTGCCGGCTCCGGACAGCGGGGCTTTTGCATTTCGCAGGGCGGGATGGAGCGGCCGAACGCTTCTGTGCTATGCTGGATGGAACCGAAAGGAGGCCTGGCTTTCATGAATGCCGATTTCTTGCCGGTGCGCGACCTCGAGGGCCATCTGCTCTTGTCCGTCAAAAAGCCGGATTTCGGGCTTACCGTGTCGACCCGCGAGCTTGTCTACCACAAGCCGCATGTCAATTATTATCTCAAGCTGGACGATATGGTCAGCCTCATGCCGTTCGAGCTTCGCCAGACCAAGGAGATGAAAGCGGGACACAGCCGCGGCGGCACCGCCGAATACGCGGTCAGCGGAGCGGGCGCGTCGGCGTACCGCATCCATGTCAGCGCGGCCGTCATGCATAACCGCAGCGGCCGCTTCCAGATGGGAGCGATGCAGTTCATCCTGCCGATACCGCCGCGCATGCTGCAGCTGATCGGCGTCCACAGCGGGATGAGCCGGCTGTAGCGGCGGGATTCCTCCGGACGGTCGCGGTTGGACTTGCCCGCATTCGGGTAAGAGAGACAGACGACAGCAACCCGAAAGCGAGGAGATCCAAATGGAAGCATTGTACACGACGGAAGTACGCGCAAAAGGCGGCCGCGGAGGCAAGGTGAGCTCGACCGACGGCGTGCTGGAGCTGCCGCTCGCGATTCCGAAAGGTCTCGGCGGTCCCGGCGGAGAGGCGACGAATCCGGAGCAGCTGTTCGCCGCCGGTTATGCGGCTTGCTTCGAGGGCGCGCTGCAGCTCGCTGCCCGCCAGGGAGGCATCGACGCCAAGGAAGCGATCGTGACGGCTCAGGTGTCGATCTTCAAGGACGAGCCGAGCTTCAAGCTCGGCGCCAAGCTGCAGATCTACGTGCCGAATGCCGATCCCGCCCGAGTCCGCGAGCTGGCGGAGCAGGCGCATCGGTTCTGCCCTTACTCCAAGGCGACGCGCGGCAACATCGACGTGGAGCTGGAAGTGCTGCAAGCCGCGCCGTCCCTTTGACCCGCAGCCTGCCCATCGAACGGTCAAGAGCCTTCCGCCTTCGGGCGGAGGGTTCTTTTTGGCCTTGTATTGAATAAAAATAAATTAAATAGTATATTCATGCTTATTGAAGCCAAGGCGACCGGGAGGAAAACGAAGTGAGAGCATATTACGAAATCGAGGAAGCGGCGCTGAACAGCTGGCCGGCGCTGCAGACGAGCAGCTGCGGAGGCTGGCTCGTCAAATCGAACCGAGGCTATACGAAGCGTTCGAACTCCGTCCAGCCGCTTGCCCATCTCGCAGGCGGCCAGGAGCTGCTGGACGCGAAGATCCGCCGCTGCGAGGCCATCTACCGGCAGACCGGCCAGCCGGCGATATTCAAGATCACGCCGTTCGCCGAGCCAGCGGAGCTCGACGCGGAGCTGGCGCGGCGCGGCTACCGCATCGCCGATCCGTCGATCGTCATGACGGCGGACATCGGCGAGCTGGAGCCGGAGTCGGCCGGCGCGGACGCGCTCGTCTCCGGCCATCCGACGGCCGCCTGGCTGCGGCTCATGCAGGAGTGGGGAGGCTGCGGGGAGGAGGCGCTGCGGCTGACGGAAATGATGTTCGAGGCGTCGACGCTGCCTTGCCATTTCGCGCTGCTGCATGCCGAGGGACGTCCCGTATCGCTCGGACTGGCCGTCCTCGACGGCCGGCTGCTCGGCTTCTACGACATTATGACGGCGCCGGAGTGCCGGGGCAGAGGCTACGGCCGCAGGCTGCTCCGCCATCTGCTGCATTGGGGCCGGGAGCAAGGCGCCGAGCAGGCGTACCTGCAGGTCGTCAGCGGCAACAAAGCCGCCGAAAGGCTGTACGCCGGACTCGGCTTCCGCGAGGCGTACCCCTATTGGTACCGAGTGCAGCAAGGCGAGCCTGTCAAGTCTTTACTTGGCTGAATCGAGGGTGATATAGTAGTCAGGCTGTCTTTTTCGCGGACAGGACTGAACCGACATCAGAAAGGACTGCTTCCCCTTGAGTACAACCGAAGAAACGAAGCCCGAGCTTATCCCGACGAAGATCTGGAAATGCCGCAACGCCGACTGCAAGGCGTGGGTGCGCGACGAGTTCGCCGCCGAATCCCAGCTCTGCCCGATGTGCAAAGGACCGATGCTGCGCAGCATCCGGCATCTGCCCGCCGTCGTGAACAAGATCAAGCGCCAGCCGAAGCCGAAAAACGAATACGGCCTCTGACCGATCGCGGGTCCCGTCCGGGACTCGCCTAGGCCGCTACCGCCGCTCCGCCGCCGCAGGCTGGAGCGGTTTTTGCTGCTTGCGGCGGCATGCCTTCGGCCTGGCGGTATGCTACAATAGAAGGCAGACCATAATTCGTTTCGACAAGGAGGGCGCTGGAGTGGAAACCCGACCGAAGAGCACGCAGGAGCAGGCGCCCGAGCAGGCGCCAGAGCGGCATCCGGAGCATCCGGACCAGCCGGAGCATCCGGACCAGCCGGAGCATGGAGCCGGCTGCGGCTGCCCGGACCATCGCAAGAGCCATCATTCCGAAAAGACGAAAACCAGCCTCGTCAGCCGGCTGAACCGCATCGAGGGACAAGTGCGCGGCATCAAGGGCATGATCGAGAAGGATACGTACTGCGACGACGTGCTCAATCAGCTCAGCTCGATCCAATCGGCGCTGAACGGCGTCGGCAAGCTGCTGCTGGAGCATCACATGAAGTCCTGCGTCGCGGAGCGGCTGCAGGAGGGCGACAGCGCGGTCATCGACGAGCTGATGGTGACGATGAACAAGCTGATCCGCTGAACGTCCGGCTGGCCGGAGCGAACTTTTTCCGGCCTTCGCTCGTCTACAGCATCAGGAAGGCATATCCAATAAAAGGAGCACGGAAATGGAACACAAGTTTGAGCTGGAGGCGGCATGGGCCGGCGGCCGAGGCGGATCGGGCACGATCGCGAGCGGCGCGCTGCAGACGGCGGTCTCCATCCCGGCCGGCATGGACGGGCCCGGCGTCGGCACGAATCCCGACGAGCTGCTGCTCGGCGCGGCGGCGTCCTGCTACGTCATCTCGCTGGCGGCGATGCTCGAGCGGTCCGGCATCCCAGCGGCGCGGCTGTCGCTGCGCTCGACGGCACTCGTCGATACCGATGACGCCGGCCAGCCGACGTACCGCTCGATCGAGCATCGGCCGCTCATCGAGCTGGAGGCGGGAGCGGACGAGGCGGCGGCGGATCGCGCCCGCCGCATCGCCCTCAAGGCGGAGCTGTCGTGCATGATCACGCGCGCGCTCGCCGGCAACGTGCGCGTGGAGGCGCGGCCTGAGGTGCGGCTGCTTGCGGACGGAGGTGGCGGCGCGTGAAAAAGCCGGGCACGCATCCGAAGGGCAACGGCAAGCCGCCGGAAATCATCGGCCGCGACGAGGAGAAGGATTATGTGGTGCGGCGGCAGTTCATGTTCCGCCTCAACCTGTTCTTTTTCGCGGCGTTCGTCATGTTCGGCATCCTCATCGTGCGGCTGGCGGTGCTGCAGTTCATCGACGGGCCGGAGCTGAAGCTGCTGCGCGAGGATCAAGGCACGCGCGACGTCTCGATTCCGCCGTTCCGCGGCAACATCCTCGACTCCGACAAAAAGCCGATCGCCTACTCGACGTCGACGCAGACGCTCACCTACACGCTGCAGGCGGAGAGGAACAAGCAGATCGCGATCGACATGAGCGTCAAGCTGTCCGAGGTGTTCAAGAAGTACAACGACGACCCCGACGCGCAGATGACGCCGGAGGAGATCCAGAAGAACATGGATCTGGACTTCCGTACGAACACGATCTCCGTGCCGCGGCGCATCCGCTCCGACCTGTCCAACCGCGAGATCGCCTACATCACGGAGAACAAGGAGCAGTTCGTCGGCGTCGACATCGTCGAGGAGAGCGTCCGCAACTACAGCGAGGACCGCGTCGCCGCCCAGCTGGTCGGCTACCTCAAGAAATACAAGTCGGCCGGCGACCTGACGAAGTACAAGGAGATCAAGGAGAAGAACGATCCCGCCAACAAGTACTTGCAGGAGGAGACGGTCGGCTTCGACGGCCTCGAGTACATGTACCAGGAGCAGCTGCGCGGCATCAACGGGCTCAAGACGTATCCCGTCGACCGCACGAACAAGGTGACGGGAGTTCCCGTCGTGCAGCCGCCGCAGCGCGGCAACGACCTCGTCCTCAGCATCAACCGCAAGGTGCAGCTGACGGCGCAGCAGGCGATCACCGACCAGCTCGACGTGCTGAAGCATGCGACGAGCAAGCCGCTCAACGCCGGCAACGACGCGCGCATGGGCTTCGCCGTGGCGATGGAGGTCGACACCGGCAAGGTCGTGGCGATGGCGAGCATGCCCGACTACGATACGAACATCTGGAAAGGCGGATCGGCTACGACGGAAAAGCTCAAGCCGGTCGAAAACTTCATTACGAACGGCACGATCCGCACCGTTTTCCCGAACTACCAGGATCCCAAGGAGCAGGCGAAGCATACGCCGTCGCTCGTGTATCTCGGCTCCACGCAAAAGCCGCTGTCGATCCTGATCGGGCTCAACGAGAAGCTGTTCACGGCACGCGAGAGCTACCATGATGTCGGTCGTTATGTTTTCGGCAGCAAAGGGAATGAAGTGACGATCAACAACGCCAGCAGCAAGCCGAATGGATACATCAACGCTAGTGAAGCCATCGCTAAATCTTCCAACGCCTTCATGTCCGCCATGGTCGGCGAGCGGCTGCTCAACAACTACGGAGGCCGCAAGGCGGTCGAGGTATGGGACGACTATATGAAGCAGTTCGGTCTCGGCGTGCTGACCGGCAGCGGCCTGCCGTACGAGCAGCCCGGCGTCGAGGACTACTTCCACGAGGCGGAGACGGCGAGCAACCAGTCCGCGCTCGTCCGCGCCTCGTTCGGCCAGATGGGCAAGTACACGACGCTGCAGCTCGCGCAGTACGCCTCGATGCTGGCCAACAAGGGCAAGCGGATGAAGCCGCTGTTCGTCAGCGAGATCCTCGATCCGAAGGGCGAGGTCATCGAGAAGGTGCAGCCGGAGGTGTTGAACAAGGTCAGCTTCCCGGACGCCTACTGGAACACGATCTACTCCGGCATGAGCAAGGTTTCCGTCCAGGGCTTCGAGGGCGTCTCCTACTCGTTCCTGCGGAAGACGGGCACGTCGCAGCAGCAGGTCGCGCGTGGCAAGCAAGTCGAGAACTCCGTGTTCATCGCCTTCGCGCCGGCCGACAAGCCGAAGCTGGCGATCGCCATCGTCATCCCCGAGGGCGGCTACGGCGGCTACGGAGCCGCTCCGGTCGCGCGCAAGATCTTCGACGCGTATGACGAGGCGGTCGGACTGTACGGCACGCCCAAGGGCAGCAAGGACTGATGGAGCAGCGCCGCTCCGAGCTGCGCTGCGAGCTGTGCGGCCGCGTCGTGCCGGCATTGACCGAGCATCATCTGACGCCGCGCGAGCAGGGCGGAGCGCTGCTGGACAAGGCGCGGCTCTGCCCGGCCTGCCATCGCCAGATCCACGCCCTGTATACGAATTGCGACCTCGTGCAGCTCGGCCTCACGAGCGTCGCGGCGCTGCGGGCCGATCCGGCGATCGCCGCTTATGTCCGCTACATCCGCAAGCAGCCGCCCGGCGCGCTGCCGGCGCTGCGCAAGTCCGCGCGGGTCCGGCGCCGCTGAGACGGACGCGCCGGGACCTCCCTGGCGCTCAAGGCTCTGCCCGTCCGACGGGCAGAGCCTTTTTTGCTTGCGGCAATTTTTTTCTTTAAAAGTAAACCTTTTTGCTTTAACCTGCGTATATACGTGGTGGCTTGGCTGGAATGCATATGAAATGGAAAAGGTGATGGGAAATTGGAAGGGTCGATGAAGGTCGTGCTGTACCAGAAGCTGCCCGGCGGCAGTCTTCGCAAGATCGACGAGCGCAGCTGGTCGGCCGAAATGCTCGCCGCGCTGCATCATATCAACTATTTGACCGTCGGCGGAGAAGAGTTCGAGACGGTCGAAGGCAGGCTCAACGTCGATGAAGGCGTGATGGAGCTGCTGCTGATCTCGATCCCGAGCGGCTCCCGCTAGAGCCGGAGAAAGGAGACATCCATGAGCGAATCTACAAAACGCAACGCCCCCTCGTCCGCGCCGAGGCAGCCGAAGGTGATGGCGACGACGCTCGGCCTTGTCCTGCTCGCCGGAAGCGCGGGCACGGCCGTCTCGGCCGCGGCTCCGACGGCCAGTCCGGCTGCGGGCGGCGGCTCGCCGAAGCTCGTCGAGTGGTCGAGCGACGAAGTGAAGGCCTATTACGATCCCGCGCAGGATTGGAACCTGCCGGAGCTGCAGCCGGAGGAAGAAGACGCTTCGGGCGAGGCGGGCAGCGGCGCAGGAGGCTCGTCCGGCGGCGGAGGCGGCACGACGGTCATCCATACCGGAGGCGGCTTCGGCTGGGACGACATGCTGCTGTACCATCTGATCTTCAACCGCGGAGGCGGCTACTCCTCGAGCGGCTGGGGCGCTTCGCGTCCGGCGTATCATCCTTCGACCGGCCAGCTGTACAAGCGGCCGACGTATGACAGCACGCGATTCCAGAACAAGCCGACGGTCGGCTCGTCCGTCCGCCCGAAGACTTCGTCGGGCAGCGGCACGATTACGCGCCGCTCGACCTCCTCGTCGAAAGGGAGCATCGGCGGCAACTCAAGCGGGTATTCCTCCAGCTCAAGCAAGTCAAGCGGATTTTCCGGATGACGGCGCCCGCGCTGGAAGCGGTCCGCCGCGAGCGGCTCGACCGAGCCGAAGCCACGGCGCGCTTGGCGGAGCTCGGCTTCGGTTGGGCCGATCTCGAAGAGGAGGAATATTGGCTCGATGAAGTCGTCGCCATGGATGCGGACGTCTACGAGCGGCTGGAACGGGCGGCCTCGTCGCTGTGGGCGATCTTCGACCGCACGGTCCGCTATATGCACGGACGCCGCGAGCTGTACGCGCTGACCGGCATTCCGCCGATCCTCTGGAACATGCTGGACGGCCTGGAGCTGCCTCCGCCAGGACAGATCAGCCGGTACGCGCGCTTCGACTTCGCCGTGAGCCTGGACGGCGGCATCAAGCTGCTGGAGCTCAACGCGGATACGCCGACCGGATACGCCGAAGCGGCAGCCGCTACGCCATGGCTCTGCCGGATGGCCGGCCTGCGCTCGCCCAACGAGGCGATGGCGGAGCGGCTGGCGGCGGCCTGGAGCGCGGAGCGCCCGGACGCCGTCGCCTGCGCCGCCTACGGCTCCCATGCGGAGGATACCGGCACGGTCGATCTGCTCGCCCGGCATAGCGGGCTCGAGCTGCGCAAGCTCGATCTGCTCGACCTGTCGGTCGACGACGGCGTCGTGCTGGACGGGGACGGAGCGCCGATCCGTCGCCTGTTCGCCCTTTACCCGAAGGAGTGGATGGCGCTCGACGACGGAGGAGAAGCGCTCGCTTATGCGATCGAGACCGGCCGGCTGACGCTGTTCAATGCTCCTCATGCGATCCTGCTGCAATCCAAAGGACTGCAGGCGCTCGTCTGGGGACTGTACGAGCTCGGCATGCTGTACACCGATCCGGAACGCGAGGCGATCGAGAGCTATTTGCTGCCGACGTACACGAAGCCGCTGTTCGACGGCAGCTACGTCTCGAAGTCGATGTTCGGCCGCGAGGGCGGCTCGGTCAAGCTGTACGGCGAAGGCGGCGGGCTGGAGCTCGAGGACAAGGACGGCTTCGATACGAGCGTCTTTTTCCCGACCGTGTACCAGCGCCGCGCCGATCTGCCGGAGCTTGAGCTTGGCGGCTCCAGCTACCGCGTGCTGACGGGGCTGTTCATGCTCGGAGGCGAGCCGTGCGGCCTGCTTGGACGCGCCGGCGGCCTGATCACCGGCAATACGAGCCATTTTGTACCGATAGGAGTGAAAGCGAAATGAACGTTCCCCATAACCGGGCGGGAGCCGTCCGGCGCGCGCGCGGCCGCATCGCCGGCGCGCTCGGCGCGGCGCTGCTCGCGCTGGCGCTGGCGGGCTGCTCGACCGGCTCGAGCAGCGTCTTCGACACGAGCGGAGGCAGCTCCTCCGGGGCGTCTGCAGCCGGCCAAAGCGCCGCCGCCGACACGTCGGTCGTCCCTTGGGACTACCGGGTGGCGGAAGCCGAGGTCGGCGATCTGATCGGCGGAGACATGACGATCCTGCCGGACAATCAGCTGATGGCCAACGACAGCCAGTACGCGACCGGAGACAAGATCTTCACGCTGCAGTACATGACGGCCAACCTCAAGGAGAACAGCGAAGGCAAGGCGTCCGTCAGCCTGTCGGCATGGACGCCGATCAAGTCCTACCGCGCGAAGGCCGAAGCGGACGCCGATCTGGAGCGGCTCAAGCTGCGGCTCAAGACGAAGGTCGATCTGGTCGGCGTGTACAAGACCGAGCTGGACGGCAAGAGCCGGCAGTTCGCGGTGCTCGAGCTGCCTTCCGGCCAGGTCGTCAAGCAGCCGATCGACGAGGACCGCTACGCGTCGCTGAAGTCCGCCAAGCAGGCGGACGTCATTCTGGAAGAAATCCACGACTTCAGCGAGTATGATCTCGCATACAGCAAATTCAGGGGGTGGGCCGCATCATAGTCGTCAATCTGCTCGTCAGCATCGTCGTCATCATCGCTCTTCAGCTCGTCGGAATGCTCATCTTCAGCTGGATCACGCCCTACAAGGACCTCGAGGAGCTGAAGCGGGGGAACGTCGCCGCCGGACTCGCGATGGGCGGCAAGTTCCTCGGCACGGCGATCCTGCTCGGCGTCGCTTCCTACACGAACCATTCGATCTGGTACTTGATGCTCTGGTTCGCGGTCGGCTACGTCTGCCTCGTGCTCGCCTATCTCGTCTTCGAGCTGGCGACGCCGAACTTCAAGGTGTCGGAGGAGCTCCAGAAAGGCAACGTGGCGGTCGGCATCCTGCTCGCCGCCGTTTATATCGGAACCGGCTTCGCGGTCAGCAGCCTCATCATCTGACGCGCTCCTTCCGTCAAGGGCCCGGCCCGCATTCCTCGCGAATGCGGGCTTCTTGCGCGTTGTGCTATACTGGTTAAGATTTTGCAAAGCCGCTAGAGAAAGAAGGAATTCGCTATGAAACGTTCCTTGTCCTTCGGGCAAAGGCAGGAAGGCAGGAGCCTGTTCGGCGGGCTGTACCTGCTGCTGCTGCTGAAGCTGCAATGGATGCGCATGGAGCTGTTCGGCGGCATCGAGCCGCTCGCGCTCGCGGCGGACGCGCTCTCGCTGCTGGCGCTGCTCGGCCTGCTCGAGCTGGCGACGCCGAGACGGGGCAAAGGTCCGGCCTATTGGGCATTCAATCTGGTCTTCTCCGGGCTGCTGTTCGCGGTGACGCTTTATTTCAAAAACTTCGGCACGGTCGCGACGTACACGGCGCTCGGCAATCTGGGCCAGGTGCTGGGCGTGCGGGAGAGCGTAAAGGGCACGATCCGGCCGCTGGACTATGTCTACTTCGCCGATCTGGCCGTCATCGCGGCCGTATGGGCGCTGCGCCGCAGGAGAGGCAGCGCGCCGCGAGGCAGGCGCAGCCTGTTCAAGCCGCTTGCAGCGGCGCTGTGCCTGGCCGGGGCGGCAGGCTCGCTGTGGTTCGTCCGCGAGGCGGAGGCGACCAAGAGCGAGCTCGCCCAGGCGGAGAGCGTCGGACTGTTCAACTATCAGATCGTGAGCGCGCTCAAGTCCTACGAGGAGGACAAGGAAATCGCCTCCGGCAACATCGCCGAGACGATCGAAGCGGCCAAGGCGCTCCAGGCCTCCTATCCGTATGGAGGCGCCGGCGGCAACGCCGGGGCAACGCCGCAAGCCTTCGGCGCGATGAAGGACATGAACCTGATCGTCGTCCAGCTGGAGGCGCTGCAGAACTTTCCGATCCGGCTGAAGCTCGGAGAGCAGGAAGTGACGCCGGTGCTGAACCGGCTGGCGGACGAGGGGTGGTATGCTCCGCATTTCTTCCAGCAGATCGGCCAGGGCAATACGTCCGACGCCGAATTCATCGCCAATACGTCGATCTATCCGACCGGCACGATCGCGATGAGCACGGGCTACGGCAACCGGAAGCTGCCGAGCCTGCCGAGGCTGCTGCAGGAGCGGGGCTACCGCGCGTATACGTTCCACATCAACAACGTCGGCTTTTGGGACCGCAACAAGCTGTATCCGGCGCTCGGCTTCGACAAGTATTACGACAAGCCCTATTTCCATAACGATCATTTCAACAGCTTCGGCGCTTCCGACGAGGAGCTGTACCGGACGGCGGTCGACGAGCTGGCGAAGACGGCGGCGCAAGGCGGCAAGTTCTACGCGCATCTGATCACGACGTCCAACCATTCTCCGTTCCGCATTCCGGAGGACAAGCAGACGCTGACGCTGCCGGACGGGCTGCGGGGGACGGTCGTCGGCGACTACCTGCAGTCGGTGCATTATACGGACTGGGCGGTCGGCCGCCTGATCGACGGGCTGAAGGAGAAGGGGCTGTGGGACCGGACGGCGCTTGTGCTGTACGGGGACCATTTCGGCCTGCAGCCGCAGGACGCGGACCCGGA
Organism: Paenibacillus pasadenensis DSM 19293; assembly: GCF_000422485.1. GTDB lineage: Bacteria > Bacillota > Bacilli > Paenibacillales > Paenibacillaceae > Paenibacillus_O > Paenibacillus_O pasadenensis. The sequence continues at coordinate 95,528 of NZ_AULW01000015.1, read as the reverse complement.
GCTGATCCGCGAGCAGCTCGGCATCGACTACGACAAGCGGGTCAGCCGCCTCAACATTCCGCTCGTCATCCGCTATCCGGGCCAGCAGCCGCGGACGATCGAACGCACCGGCGGCCAGATGGACCTGCTGCCGACGATCGCCAATCTGCTCGGCCTCCGTCCGGAGGACGGAGGCGTGCTGCCGTTCGGCCGCGATCTGCTCAATACGGAGCGGAACGTGATCGGCATGAGGTACTATTTGCCGACGGGCTCGTTCCTGAACGACGACATCCTGTTCGTGCCGGGCAAAGGCTTCGAGGACGGAGAAGCGATCCGGCTCGATACGCTGCAGCCGGTGGCGGACTTCTCCGCGTACCGGGACGACTACGAGTACATGCTCAAGCTGATGGCGCTGTCCGACCAATACGTGAAGCTGCTGCCGAAACGATGACCGATAAGGAGAGATGAAGCTCATGAACGAAAAGAAGACGTATCTGTTCGTCGGCTCGTACGCTAAGCCCGAAGGGCCTGGCGTCTATCTGTATCGCTGGAACGAGGAGGAGCTGGCGCTGGAGCCGCTCGCGGAGGCGGACGGCCTCCGCAATCCGACGTTCCTGAACGTCGACCCGGAAGGCGGCAAGCTGTACGCCATATCCGAGGGCGTGAACGAGGCGGGAGGCAAGAGCGGCACCGCCGTCTCCTACCGGTTCGACTCGGGAGAGGGGACGCTTGAGCGCATCGGCGAAGCGCCTACGACCGACGGGCCGACCTGCCATATCGAGCGCAGCCCCGACGGCCGGCGGCTGGTCGTCGTCAGCTATCACGGCGGCATGGCGGGCCTGATGGAGCTGGAGGAGGACGGAACGATCGGACGCCGCCTCGATCAGCCGCAGCATGAGGGCAGCAGTATCGACCCGGATCGCCAGGACCGCCCGCATCCGCACTCGACCCGCTTCAGCCCGGACGGCCGCTGGGCGTTCGTGCAGGATCTCGGCCTTGATCTCATCCGCACGTACCGGCTCGAGGACGACCGGATGGTTCCGGTCCGGGACAACCGGATCCATCCCGGAGCCGGTCCGCGCCATCTGGCTTTCCATCCGGAGGGCCGCTTCGCTTATGTCATCAACGAAGTCGATTCGACCGTCAGCGTGCTCGGCTACGAGCCGGAGACTGGCGAGCTCGCGGAGCTCGGCTATGTGCCGACGCTTCCGGACGGCTGGCAAGGGGACAATACCTGCGCCGAAGTCGCCGTCTCCGCGGACGGGCGGTTCGTCTACGGCTCCAACCGCGGCCATGACAGCCTCGTCGTGTTTGCCGCCCGCAACGGCGGCCGCACGCTGGAGCCGATCCAGCATATTTCCGTCGAGGGCCGGCATCCGCGCCATTTCGCGCTGCTCCCGGGCGGACGGTGGCTGCTGGCGGCCAACAAGGACACGGACGGCATCTCGATCTTCTCCGTTGATGCCGAGAGCGGCAAGCTGGCCTATGCCGGCAAGAAGCATGCCGTTTCGCAGCCGGTCTGCATTCAGCCGTTTCAAGCTTGACGCCGCGCGATTAAGTATCCTTTATAAGCATCGGGGCCATGCTGGTTCCGGTGGGGATACTTTTTCGAAAGGGTGATTGCCATGCATGCAGACAAGCTTCTCGAAGGAAAGGTCGCCATCGTCACCGGCGGCGGCTCCGGCATCGGCCGGGCGTCAGCGCTCGATCTGGCGCGCCGCGGCGCCAAGGTCGGCTTCCTCGACCGGACGCCGGAGGAGGCGGAGAAGGTCAAGGCGGAAATCGAGCGCGAGGGCGGGGAAGCCTGGGTCACGGCGACGGATGTCAGCGACGCCAAGGCGGTCGAGCAGGGCATCAACGAGATCGTCGAGCGCTTCGGCCGGCTCGATATCGTCTTCGCCAATGCCGGCATCAACGGCGTCTGGACGACGCTGGAGGACATGGAGGTCGAGGACTGGGACCAGACGCTCGGCATCAACCTGCGCGGCACCTTCCTCACGCTCAAATATGCCGTTCCGCATCTCAAGAAGCAGGCCGGCGGCAGCATCATCATCACGAGCTCGATCAACGGCAACCGGATCTTCAACAACACGGGCGCGACCGCGTACAGCGCGTCCAAGGCCGGCCAAGTCGCGCTCATGAAGATGGCCGCGCTGGAGCTGGCTCCGCATCGGATCCGCGTCAACGCCGTCTGTCCGGGCGCGATCGAGACGAACATCGACGACAACACGGAACGGACGGAGGAAGCCGAGCAGGCCAAGATTCCGGTCGAATATCCGGAGGGCTCGCATCCGCTGGCGGGCAAGCCCGGCAAGGCGGCCCAAGTCGCCGATCTCGTCACTTACCTAGCCTCCGATCTGGCCTCGCATGTGACGGGCACCGACATCTACATCGACGGAGCGGAATCGCTGCTGTAGCCGCTGCGCGCATCGACAACAAGCCGCCCCGCCATTCCACGGAATGGCGGGGCGGCTTGTTTGGTTAGGCGGTACTCGCGGGGGGATCCGTCGTCAGCCGCTGCAGCGTTCAGCCGGCGTTCGGCTCGCGGCGGAAACGGGCGATCCAGAGGCCGGGGGCCGGCTCGAAGCGTCCGTCGGGCCGGAAGCCGGAGGACAGATAAAGAGCGACGGCCGGGACGTTGGCCTCGCCCGTCGAGACGTGGATCGTCGCTCCGGCGTGCCGCGCGAGCGCCTCCTGCAGCAGGAAGCGACCGATGCCGCGCCGGAAAAAGTCCGGATGCACGACGAGGCGCGATATCGTCCGGCTGCCGTCCTGCTCGGCCTCGACGGCGATGGCGCCGGCCAATCGGCCGTCGAGCGCGCAGCCGTAAAATTCGGCCGGACATTCGAGCAGCTCCTCATGGCTCTCGTCGATGCCGGGGATGGCGTCGAAGCCGATCCGTTTGGCTTCCTCCCGGTACGCCTTGGTCTGCAGCTCCCGCAGCTCCAGCGAGGCGGCCGGATCGGTCACGTCGATCACATGCAGGGACAAATTCATGTTTATTTAATCTCCCATATTGTCAGTTTTTCGGCTGCTGGCGCGCCCGCTCGCGAAAGCGGCGCACCTTGAGCAGATTGCCGCAGGCTTTGTCGTCGCAGTAGCGCTTCGAGCGGTTTTTCGTCTCGTCGTAATAGATCCACTTGCAGTCCGGATTGTCGCATACGCGCAGCCTCTCCGCTCTGCCGGCCGCGAGCATGTCGGCGTATGCCGCCGCCACGCGGCAGCGGACCGCCTGCCAGTCCGAAGCGAGCGGGCGGCGCTCCAGGCGGAAGCCGACCTCCCCGAGCGGCCGCTCGCTCGCTTCGAGCTCCAGCTCCAAGTGGAAAGGAGCTGCGCGCAGCGCCGCCTGGAGCGGCTCCAGCGCGGACGCTGCCAGCGGCAGCGACTCCCGACGGGCGTCTACGATCGCGAGGGTCAGGCGGCGCAGCTCGTCCCGCAGCCGCCGCAGCTCGGACAGCTCGGCCGGGGAAGGCTCGGGCGCCAGCGCATCGTCCGAACCGTGCTTGGCCCAGAATTGTTGCCTCCAAGCGGCGTGCTCGAGACGGTCCTCGCTCGCTCCGCTGCCTCTCCAGTCATGCCATAGGCTGTTCAAAAAATCTTCCCAGATCATGCGACTTCCTTCCCTGCTGCCAGTGGTAACGATCTAAAATGAAAAAGAAGGTTACAAATAGGTCGATCCCGGGTATAGTAAGAGCAGCAAAAGGTAACGAGTCAACCTCCATTTCATCGTTACCGTCTTCTTCGCCATTATAGCGTCGCCAAGGAAGGGAGACAAGAACCATGAGGTCGAACCGGGAAAAGACGAAGCTGTTGGAAAAAGCCTGGGAGTTTGCTTACAGCAAGGAGGACTGGTCGCCGCCGCTGCAGACGGCGCTCGAAGACGTGACGGAGGAGCAGGCGGATTGGCGTCCGCAAGGAGCCGCGGCCAACACGATCCGCGAGACGGTCCATCACCTGATTTTCTATAAGGAGGCTTTCCTGCGGGCTTGGCGCGGAGAGAGCGACGCGGCCGCGGACGGCGTGACCAACACGGACACGTTCCATGCGGCGGGGATCGGCGCGGCGGAGGCGTCATGGGAGGAAACGCGGCGCAGGCTGGGGCAGGCGCATGCGGCCATCGGGGCGATCGTCCGCGAGTGGGAGGATGACAGCCTGTACGAGAAGCGGATCGGCAAGGGCTCGGAGGCGGGGACCTGGGTGAACAGCCTGGCGGTCCACGATGCCTACCATGCGGGACAGATCATCCTCGTGCGCAAGCTGCAGGGCTCATGGGCGCCGACGCGTTCGTTCAGTTAAGGAGCGGCGGAAAAATCAAGCGCGAAAAGAGGCGAGGCCGGAGTTTTTCGGCTTCGCCTCTTTTGGCATGGGACGCGGAAGCGCGAGACCAGAGGGGGATCGGCTTAAGCCCGGGCGCGGCTCGGCCGCGAGTTGGCGAGCCGCTCCAGGCGCGGCTCGGCGGAGGCGGCCTGCTCGGAAACGGCGAGCCGATCGCAGCCAAGGTAGGCGCGGAAGTCCGAGAAGGCGAGCGCCAGGCTGCGCTGGCTGTCGCGCGTCAGCCGCCTGCCGGGCTCCGGCCACCAGCCGAGCACGGCCCGTTCGCCGCTCGCCAGGCGGCCCGGCTCCATGCGGGCGACGAACGCCTCGCCCTGGAGCACCGGGAGCGTGTAATAGCCGAACAGGCGGATCGCGGCCGGCTTGTACACCTCCCAAATATAGGCGAAGTCGAACAGCTCGCGGATGAGGCGGCGGTCCCAGAGCATGTTGTCCAGAGGCGCGAGGAAGGAGGTGCGCGCCGGCTGCGAGGACCAGCGCTCGGCGGAGCCTGAATCGAGCCAGCGCTCCAGATCGTCCGTCCGCGCATAGTGGGGAGCGCTCAGTCCTTCCGTCTCCACCTCCACGAGCCGGCCTTGCTCCGCCAGCTCGCGGAAGATGCGCGTACGCTCGGCGGCCTTGAGAAAGTAGGTGCCGACCCAGGCGTCCGACATGCGCGGCGAGAGCAGGCCGACGCCTCCGACCCGCCGCAGCACCCGCCAGCGCGCGTAATCCTCGTCGGCGGGATGCGGGTCCGGGGCGTCCAGCAGCTCCTCGGGAAGAAGCTTCTCGGCCAGCTGGTAGACGCGCTGGTTGCGCTGCTTGCGGTCGATGACGAGCTCTCCCCATAAATACATGCTCTCCATCGTCGCCTTGGCCTGGCGGGCCGGAGACCAGGCCCAGTTGAGCTTGACGCCGCTCTCCAGCTCGCGCGAGAGCAGCGGTCCGCGAGCCTCGAGCGCCTCGCGCACGACGGGCACGAAAGCCTCGACCTCGGGAATGGAGCCGTAGCGGCTGCGGGCCCGCTCGCGCGTTCTCCGGAACGCCGGCCAGTCGGCGGTCGGATAGATGCTCATCACCTTGTCCATGCCGTCGACCAGCAGCCGGTCCGCGTACAGCAGCTCGTCGAGCTGGGACGGCTCGAAGCGCTCCACGCGGGATTGCAGCACGAGCTCGGCATTGCGGCCGGCCGGATCGAGCGGATCGAACTGGATGCAGCCGGCCTGCCGGATGTAGTCCATGATGCCGGCCTTGCCGGTGTAGCGCCGCTCCGGTCCGAGGCCATGATAATCGAGCAGGAAGCGGCGGGCCTCCGTACGGGACAGCTTGAGCTTGCGATGGGCCATGCGGTCGACTCCTCCTCGAACGAATGTTCTATTCGTCCAGTATAGCGGATCCAGCGGGGCAAGGGAAGGGAGACGGCTCGGCGGCGAGCCGGAGCGCGCCGAATCCGGCAAGGCGAGCGAGCGCTCGAAGCGGAGCCTTCGCACGGCGCTTCCGTCGCGGCCAGGCTGCCGGCGCCGCGGAATGTTTCCTTCCATCGGTTGTCGACCGTTCAGACACTGTGTCAAATGCGAATCGGCCGTTCTGTCTAATGAAAACCGGACCGCTCCCGCTTACGATGGAACCATTCCGGCGAAAGCTTCACGGAAACGGAAGGGGGATGGGAGCTTTGGCGCAAAATGCTGCCCAGCAAGAAATCGTCGTCGACCGAGTCGGCATGGATTACGGCGGAGGCTCCGAGCCGGCGATCCGCGAGATCAGCCTCGGCATCCGCAAAGGTGAGTTCGTGAGCCTGCTCGGACCGTCCGGCTGCGGCAAGACGACGCTGCTGCGGATGATGGCGGACCTGCTGGAGCCGACGAGCGGCGGCGTCGGCATCGCAGGCGGCACGCCGCGGCAGGCGCGGCTGACCCGCAAGTTCGGCATCGTCTTCCAGACGCCGGCGCTGTACGAGTGGAGGACGGTGAGAGGGAATGTCGAGCTGCCGCTGGAGCTGGCCGGCATGCCGCGGGCGCGCCGCCGCGAGCGTGCCGAGGAGCTGCTGGAGCTGGTCGGGCTGGGAGCGTTCGCGGGCAAGCGTCCGCGCCAGCTGAGCGGCGGCATGCAGCAGCGCGTCTCGATCGCCCGGGCGCTGGCCGCGGATCCGCAAATCCTGCTCATGGACGAGCCGTTCTCGGCGCTTGACGAGTTCACGCGCGAGCGGCTCGGCGAGGAGCTGCTCGGCCTGTGGAGCCGCACCGGCTGTACGGTCGTGTTCGTCACGCACAGCATCGCCGAGGCGGCGTTCCTGAGCGACCGGGTGTTCGTGCTGTCGGCGCGGCCGGGCCGGCTGTCCGCCGAGGTGGAGGTCGGCTTGCCGCGTCCGCGCGTCGGCTCGCTGCGCGCCGAGCCGGAGTTCCACCGGCTCACGTCGTCGATCCGGCAGCTGTTCGGGGAGGCGGAGCCGTGAGGGCGGGAGCGGCCGGAGGATGGAAGGACCTCGCGTTATGGGGAGCGGCGGCGCTGCTGCTGTGGGAGCTCGGCTCGTGGCTGCTGCTGGAGCGGCTGCAGGTGCCGCTCGCCCAGTCCAAGCTGCCCTATCCGCATCGGGTCGCGGAGGCGCTGGCAAGGGACGGCGGCAAGCTGCTCGCCGAAGCGGCGGCGACGCTGGGCAGCGCCGCGAAAGGCTTTCTGGCGGGAGCGCTGGCCGGAGCGGCGCTCGCCCTGCTCATGGGAGCGTCGCGCACGGCCGAGCGGATCGCCGCGCCTTATGCGGTGGCGTCGCAGATGATCCCGATCCTCGGGCTGGCGCCGATCGTGTACGGCATCTTTCGGGATGAGGGCATGGCCCGGCTGCTGATCGCCGCCTACATCGCCTTTTTCCCGGTCGCGCTGCAGATGCTGCGCGGGCTGAAGTCGATCCGTCCGGAGGACCGCGAGCTGCAGCGCGTGCTGGCGGCCGGGCGCTGGTTCGCCTTTCGGACGCTGCTGCTGCCCGCCTCGCTGCCGGGGCTGTTCACGGGGCTGAAGACGGCGGCGCCGCTCGCCGTGACCGGCGCGATCCTCGTCGAGCTGATGGGCGCGCGGCATGGGATCGGCGTGCTCATGCTGCGGTATCTGTATTACGGTCCGTCGCATGCGTATCTGTTCTGGTGCACGGTGCTGCTCTCGGCCGCGCTCGGCCTGCTCGCCTACGGAGCGGTCGCGCTGCTGGAGCGGCTGCTGCTTCCGTGGCAGCGCAGCGGCCCGGCCGCCGCCGGAAAGGGGGCGGGCGCATGACGCCTGGAGCGGATATCGAGCCGAAGGGCGCGACCCGCAGCGGAGCGAGCGTGTCCGCGGCTGCGGCGGCGCTGGAGGCTGCGATCCCGGAGGCGCCGACGCCGTCCCGCCGGGCCCGGCCGCATGCGAATAAGCTGCTCGGCGGCCGGAGCGCCGCTTCCCGTCTGCCGGAGCTGCTGCTGCCGCTGGCGGCCGGGCTGGCCGTCCTCGCGCTGTGGCAGGCCGAGCTGTTTCACGCGCTGCTCGGCCTGCGCACGTACCAGCTGCCGCTGCCGTCGGCGATCGCGGCGGCGGCAGCCGCGAACGCGGAGCTGCTGCTCCGCTCCGCCGGCGTCACGCTGGCGGAAGCCTGGCTCGGGCTCGCCGCAGGCTCGCTGCTCGGCTGGCTGGCCGCAGCGGCGGCCGTCCTGCGGCCCGCGCTCGGCCGCGGCGCGCTGCTGCTTGCCGCCGCGCTCAGCGCGGTGCCGATCGTCGCGCTCGCGCCGCTGTTCAGCCTGTGGCTCGGCGACGGCATCGCCTCGCGGGCCGGTGTCGCCGCGGTCGCGAGCCTGGCGCCGATGGCGCTCGGCAGCTGGCGCGGGCTGACGTCGCCGAGCTCGGCGGAGCTCGACCTGATGCGCTCGCTCGGCGCTTCCAAGGCGGCGGAATTCCGCAAGCTACGGCTGCCGTCGAGCCTGCCCTACACGCTGACCGCGCTCAAGATCAACGCGGCGGCGAGCCTGATCGCCGCGATCGTGAGCGAGTTCTTTTTCGCCTCGGGGGGACTCGGCTACCTGCTGTCCAACTCGGTCAAGATCGCGCGCATGCCGCTCGGCTGGGCGTGCATCGCCGTCGCGGCGGCGGCCGGCATCGCCTCGTACGGGCTGCTGCAGCTGGCGGAGCGGAGGCTGCTGCACGGGCAGCCGGACGGCGCCGATTCCAAGCAAGCGCGCTAGCGACAGAGAGAACGGCCGCCCGCAGCCGGCAGCGGGCGGCACGCGCAGACCAATTCGGGGGGAGCGGATGAAGATGGGCATGACGAGGAGAGGCCGGCGCGGCGCGCTGGCCAAGGCGGGGGCGGCGCTGGCGCTGGCTGCCGCGCTGGCGGCATGCGGCAACGGCCAGGAGACGCCGGCGGCGGGCGGAGCGGCGGAAGGGGCGGCGGCCGTGAAGATCGGCCTGCAGCTGAAGTGGGTGCCGCAGGCGCAGTTTGCCGGTTACTACATGGCGCTCGAGAAGGGCTATTACAAGGAGGAAGGGCTCGACGTGGACATCCTGCCGGGCGGGCCGGACATCGTGCCGGAGCAGCAGGTGGCGAGCGGAGCGGCCGACATCGGCGTCGACTGGGTGGCGAGCCTGCTCGCCCATCAGGAGCAGGGATTGCCGCTCGTCGAGATCGCGCAGATCTATCAAAAAAGCGGGCTCGTGCTCGTGTCCAAAAAGAGCGCCGGCATCGCCGCCGCAGCCGACCTGAAGGGCAGGAAGGTCGGCAACTGGATGGGCGGCAACGAGTTCGAGCTGCTGGCGCTGTTCGACAAGCTCGGGCTCGATCCGGCCAAGGACGTGCAGTTCGCCAAGCAGGGCTTCACGATGGACCAGTTCCTCGCCGGCGAGCTCGATGCCGCCTCGGCGATGACGTACAACGAATATCAGGTCGTGCTGGAGCAGGGCATCCCCGAGTCGGAGCTGAACGTCATCGACATGAACGAGGAAGGCGTCGCCATGCTGGAGGACAATCTGTTCGCCAACGCCGATTGGCTGGCGGACAACAAGGAGGCGGCCGCCAAGTTCGTGCGCGCCTCGATCAAGGGCTGGCAGGAGGCGATCCAGCAGCCGGAGGCGGCCGTCGACGCCGTCATGAAGGCGGCCGAGGCGGACAGCACCTCGCGCGATCATCAGCTGAAGATGATGCAGGAGGTCGCCAAGCTGGTCGCTCCGGACGGCTTCGATCCGGCCGGCATCGGCAAGATCGACGAGGCGGCGTTCAAGCAGACGGCGGACATCGCGCTGCAGTTCGGCGTCATTTCCAAAGCGGCCGATCTCGGGGCGGCGTATACGACGGAGATTTACGACATGGCCGTGAAATGACGCCGGAGCGGCCGCGAGCGGAGGACAGGCGAGCGGCTCGCGGGCTGCGGCCAGGCGGCAGATCAGAAAGGGGGAATGTGCAGTGGATACGGTAAGCATCGGACTTATCCAGGCGAGCCATGACCTGGACGGCGGCGAGGACGTCGCGGCGCACAAGCGGCACGGCCTCGAGAAGCAGGAGCGGCTCATCCGCGAGGCGGCATCGCGCGGAGCGAAGGTCATCGGGCTGCAGGAGCTGTTCGCCGGTCCTTATTTCTGCGCGGAGCAGTCGTCCCGGTGGTACGAGTTCGCCGAAGAAGTGCCGGACGGCCCGACCGTCTCGGCAATGCGGGAGCTGGCGCGGGAGCTGGAGGTCGTGCTGATCGTCCCAGTCTACGAGCGCGAGGGCGTCGCCTCGTATTACAACACGGCGGCGGTCATCGACGCGGACGGCGCCTATCTCGGCAAGTACCGCAAGCATCATATTCCGCATGTCGGCGCTGGCGGGGGAGAGCATGGCTTCTGGGAAAAGTTCTACTTCAAGCCGGGCAATCTCGGCTATCCGACGTTCGATACCGCCTACGCCAAGGTCGGCGTGTACATCTGCTACGACCGCCACTTCCCGGAAGGGGCGCGCGCGCTCGGACTCGCCGGAGCGGAGATCGTGTTCAATCCGTCGGCGACGGTCGCGGGCACGTCGGAATATTTATGGAAGCTGGAGCAGCCGGCGCATGCGGTCGCCAACGGCTATTACGTCGCCGCGATCAACCGCGTCGGCGTCGAGCCGCCGTGGCGGATGGGCGAGTTTTACGGCCAGTCCTACCTGGTCGATCCGCGCGGAGCGATCGTCGCCGAGGGCAGCCGCGACCGGGACGAGGCGATCGTCGGCGTGCTCGACCGGCGCGTCATCCGCGAGGCGCGCGAGGCGTGGCAGTTCTACCGCGACCGGAGGCCGGAGACGTACGGCGAGCTTTCGCGGCTCTAGCCCGGCGCGTGGCGGAAGAGCTTGAGCGAGATGGGAGAAGGGAGAAGGGAGAGGACGCATGGAGGATACGCTGGAAATGAAAGAAGCGCCCGCGCCGCGCCGGCTGGCGAACTGGATCGGCGGCCGCTGGGAGGAAGCGCCCGAGGGAGCTGAGCTCGCGCCGGTCGCCGATCCGGCGACGGGCGAGGTGCTGGCGCTCGTCCCGCTCGGCGGCGCGGCCGAGGTCGGGCGGGCCGTCGCGGCGGCGCAGGAGGCGTTCCGCGGCTGGAGCCGCACGCCCGTTCCGGCGCGGGCGAGGCTGCTGTTCCGCTATCAGGCGCTGCTGTCGGAGCGGAGGGAGGAGCTGGCGGAGCTGCTGGCCGCCGAAAACGGCAAAAGCCGCGAGGAGGCGCTCGGCGAAGTGCAGCGCGGCATCGAATGCGTCGAGTTCGCGGCCGGAGCGCCGACGCTGCTCATGGGCAGCCAGCTGCCGGACATCGCCTCGGGCCTGGAATCGGGGATGTACCGCTATCCGCTCGGCGTCGTCTGCGGCATTACGCCGTTCAACTTTCCGATGATGGTGCCGTGCTGGATGTTCCCGCTCGCGGTCGCCTGCGGCAACGCGTTCGTGCTCAAGCCGTCGGAGCGGACGCCGCTGCTCGCCTGCCGGCTCGCCGAGCTGTTCGCGGAGGCGGGCTTCCCGCCCGGCGTGCTCAGCATCGTGCACGGCGCGCGCGAGGCGGTCGACGCGCTGCTGGCTCATCCCGGCATCGCCGCCGTCAGCTTCGTCGGCTCGCAGCCGGCGGCCGCGGCCGTCTATCGGCGCGGCGCGGCGGAGGGCAAGCGGGTGCAGGCGCTGGCCGGCGCCAAAAACTTCAGCCTCGTGCTGGCGGACGCCGATCTGCCCGCCGCCGCCCGCCAGGTCGCCGCGGCCGCGTTCGGCTCCGCCGGCCAGCGCTGCATGGCCTGCGCCGTCGTCTGCGTCGAGCGCGGCGCGGCGCCGGAGTTTCTGCGGCTGCTGCTGGAGCAGGCGGATGCGATGCGTCCCGCAGAGGGAGGCGGCCCGGCCGGCATCGCCACGCCGATGATCCGCTGCGAGAGCCGCGACCGCGTGCTGGCGCTGCTGGAGCAGGCGCTGCGAGGCGGCGCGGAGCTGCTGCGCGACGGCCGGCTCGACCCGGCGCCGCCGGGCAGCGGCTCGTTCCTCGGCCCGACGATCGTCGTCAAGGTGCAGGAGGAGATGGCCGTCTGGCAGGAGGAGCTGTTCGCCCCCGTGCTGTGCGTGGCGGAGATCGGCGGGCTGGAGGAGGGCATCGAGCTCGCCAACCGCTCGCTGTTCGCCAACGGCGCTTGCCTCTATACGGACAGCGCCCGCGCCGTGCGCCGCTTTCGCGAGGAGATCGACGCGGGCATGCTCGGCATCAACATCGGCGTTCCGGCGCCGATGGCGTTTTTCCCGTTCAGCGGCTGGAAAGGCTCGTTCTACGGCGACCTGCATGCGAACGGGCGGGACGGAGTCGAGTTCTACACGCGAAAAAAGATGGTCACCGCCCGCTACTGACGGCGTGTGGCCGACAAGGAGCTGAAACGGCATGGTCCAGCAAGGCATCGGCTCATCGGATGCGGAGGGCGTTCCCGTCTCGGCCGGAACGGCCGGATTGGCAGGGGCGGCAGAAGGGCTGGCAGGAGATGCAGACGGGCTGGCAGGAGATGCAGACGGGCTGGCAGGAGCGGCAGACGGGGCGGCAGGAGCTGCAGACGGGCTGGCAGGAGCGGCAGCTGCTGCGGAGGCATTGGCAGAAACGGCAGAGGCTCCTGCAGAAGCAGCCCCAGCCCAAGCGGGGGCGCCGGCCGTGCAGCGGCGCGGACAGTTGTGGCATGGCATGCGCCCGTACCGGGCGGCCGACCGGCCGCTCGTCATCGTGGAAGGGCAGGGCTCCTGGGTGACCGCCGAGGACGGCCGACGCTACCTCGACGGCATGTCCGGCCTCTGGTGCGTCAACGCCGGTTATGGACGCAAGGAGCTCGCGGACGCGGCGGCGCGGCAGCTGGAGCGGCTTCCCTATTATCCGCTGACCCAGTCCCATCTGCCCGCGATCGAGCTGGCCGAGCAGCTCGGCGAGTGGCTGGAGGGCGATTACGTCGTCTTTTTCTCCAACAGCGGCTCCGAGGCGAACGAGGTCGCGTTCAAGATCGCCCGCCAATACCATCTGCAAAGCGGCAACCCGTTGCGGACGAAATTCGTCGCGCGCTACCGGGGCTATCACGGCAACTCGCTCGGCGCGCTTGCCGCGACCGGCCAGGCGATGCGCAAGCTCGGCTACGAGCCGCTCGCTCCGGGCTTCCTGCATGTGCGGCCGCCGGACAGCTACCGCAGGCCGGAGGGGATGACGGCCGAGGCGTTCCAGCTGCTGTGCGCGCGGGAGATCGAGGAGCGCATCGTCTGGGAAGGCGAGGAGACGGTCGCGGGCGTCATTCTCGAGCCCGTAATTACGGGCGGGGGGGTCATCGTGCCCGACCCGCTTTATATGCAGGAGGTGCGGCGCATCTGCACGGAGCGCGGCGTCCTGCTCATCGTCGACGAGGTGATCTGCGGCTTCGGCCGCTCCGGCCGCAAGTTCGGCCATCACAACTACGGCGTCTCGCCCGACATCGTGACGATGGCCAAAGGACTGACGAGCGGCTACCTGCCGCTCGCCGCGACGGCGGTGAAGCGCGAGCTGCACGAGGCGTTCCGGCGCACCGGCGCGCTGGCGCATCTGCGCCACATCAATACGTTCGGCGGCAATCCCGCCGCGTGCGCGCTGGCGCTCGCCAATCTGAAGCTGCTGGAGCGCGAGCGGCTGCCGCAGCGGGCGGCGGAGCTCGGCGCGAAGCTGCTCGGCGACTTGCGCGCGGAGCTCGCCTCGCATCCGCAGGTCGGCGACATCCGCGGCTTCGGGCTGATGGCCGGCATCGAGCTGGTGGCGGACCGGTCCAGCCGCGAGCCGCTCGGCGCGGCAGTGGTGCAGGCCGTGCTCGACCGCTGCCGGGAAGCGGGGCTCATCATCGGCAAAAACGGCGACACCGTCGCCGGCATGGCCAATGTGCTCACGATTGCGCCGCCGCTGTCGTCCACAGACGAGGACATGGCGTTTCTGCAGACGGCGCTGCTGGAGTCGCTGCTGCCGCTCGCTCGATAGGAGGAGGATTCGAGCCGGTGCGCCGGGTTTCCGCGAACCAAGGAACTCTCGATTCTCTGGTCGAGCTGATGCGCCGGGTTTCCGCGTGCGAAGGAACTCTCGACTCCCTGGTGGAGCCGATGCGCCGGGTTTCCGCGTGCGAAGGAACTCTCGACTCCCTGGTTGAGCTGATGCGCCGGGTTTCCGTGAACCAAGGAACTCTCGACTCCCTGGTGGAGCCGATGCGACGGGTTTCCGTAAACTAGGGAACTTTCGACTCCCTGGTGGGGCCGTCGGGCCGGGTTTCTGCGAACCAAGGAACTCTCGACTCCCTGGTGAAGCTGATTCGCCGTGTTTCCGCGAACCAAGGAACTCTCGACTCCCTGGTGGAGCCGATGCGCCGGGTTTCCGCGAACCAAGGAACTCTCGACTCCCTGGTAGAGCTGATGCGTCGGGTTTCCGTAAACCAGGGAACTTTCGACTCCCTGGTGGGGCCGTCGGGCCGGGTTTCTGCGAACCAAGGAACTCTCGACTCCCTGGTCGAGCTGATGCGCCGGGTTTCCGTGAACCAAGGAACTCTCGACTCCCTGGTGGAGCCAATGCAGCGTGTTTACGCGTGCGAAGGAACTATTGAATCCCTGGTGGAGCCGATGCGCCGGATTTACGCGGGCGAAGGAACTCTCGACTCCCTGGTGGGGCCGTCGGGCCGGGTTTCTGCGAACCAAGGAACTCTCGACTCCCTGGTGGAGCCAATGCAGCGTGTTTACGCGTGCGAAGGAACTATTGAATCCCTGGTGGAGCCGATGCGCCGGATTTACGCGGGCGAAGGAACTCTCGACTCCCTGGTGGGGCCGTCGGGCCGGGTTTCTGCGAACCAAGGAACTCTCGACTCCCTGGTGGAGCCGGTACGCCGGGTTTCCGCGAACCAAGGAACTATCGACTCCCTGGTGGAGCCGATGCGCCGGGTTTACGCGGGCGAAGGAACTCTCGACTCCCTGGTGGTGCCAGTCCGGACGAACCGATGACGCATCAAGCCATTTTCGACGGCTGCCCGCATCCGATCTGGCAGCGCCATCATAGCAAATCCGCATCCGCATCCGATGCGGCAGTCGCTCGCGCTAGCGGGCCGCGTCTCCGGCAAGCCCGCCGGGATGCAGCAGCCGGTAGGCGCGCAGGGCAAGCTCGGCGGCGAGCCGGCGCTCGGGATCGAGCCAGACGGGACCGATCAGCTCCTCGATCCGCTCGAGCCGATAGTACAGCGACTGGCGGGCGACATAGAGCCGCCTGGCCGCCTCCTGCTTGGAGCCGTCGGCGTCGAGGAACACCTGGAGCGTTCGCAGCAGCTCGCCACCGCGCAGCCGGTCCGCCTCGAGAAGAGGACCGAGATGCCGGGCGACGTACGCCTGCAGCCGCCTCCCGTCGTCGAGCGCGGGCAGCAGCTGCAGCACGCCGAGCTGCTCGTAGCAGAGCAGCTCTCCTGCGTCTTCGCACGCATACGGGCCAGCAGCTCCGCCCGCCGCTTCGCCCGCCGTCGCCCGACCGCCAGCAGCTCCGCCCGTCGCCGGACCGCCGCCTCCGGCGGAACGCGCCGCGGCTGGCTGCGGCTGCCGGAGCAGGCACAGCCGCAGCGCCTCCTCGGCCTCGCGGCGCGCTTCCTCCGCGCCGACCGCCCCGGCGAAGCGCGAGCTGGCGCCGGCGCAGCCGCCGGGCACGGCCGACAGCGCGGCGCGCAGCGTCCGCTCCAGCCGTTCGCCCGCGGCGGAGCGCGCCGACTGGCCGGCGACGGCGAGCAGCCGCGGGCCGCGCGCTTCCGCGAGGCAAACGAAGCCCGCGGCGCGCAGCCTGCGGCGCAGCTCATCGGCGGCTGCGGCGGCGGCCGGAGCGGAGTCCCATTCGGCCGCCGCCGCCCGCCACACCAGCCCTTCGAGCGGATGGGCGAGTCCGTCCGCGGAGCCGGCTTCCGGGCCGCGCAGGGCGCGTCGCAGCAGCGCCGCCTCGGGGTCGGCGCGGGCGGCGGGAGAGAGGGCCTGCCGGCGCTGGAGGATGAGCGAATGGAGCTCCTGGGTGATGTCGACATACCTTACGGTCCGCGGAAAGACGATGAGAGGCGTCGCCGCCTCCTCGGCGAGCTGCCGCCAGCCGCGCGGAAGCTCGCGCAGGCGGGAGCCGAGCTCGAGGCAGACGCAGCTGACGCCGCGCTCGAGCAGGCGGGTGAGGAACTGCGTCTGCCGCAGCTCGTCGGAGCCGAAGCCGAGACCGGTCGTCAGCACCATCTCGCCTCCATGCAGCAGCTCCGCCGCCTCCGCGGCCTCCAGCACATGCACCCAGCGGATGCGCCGTCCGAGTCCCGCGCGTCCGGCTTCAAGCCGCGCTCCGTCGAACGGCCGCGTCGACAGCGTCTCCCGGACGGTCACGCCCCGCTCGGGCTCGGCGCCGGCTTGCTCCTCGATCGACAGGCGAGTTGCTTCGCCATCCCTCATGGACTTATCCTCCCGTTCTTCGATGCCGGCCGCAGCCGCGATCAGGCGCGGCGATCCGCATCGTTCGTGTCTGTTAAGCTTACATCAAAAGAGCCGTTTCGAAAATAATGATTCAAAAAATTCAGAAAATTAAGTATGATACGTCATGTATCCTAACACGAGACCTCTCGCAAATCCCAGTTCAGTGAGTTCAAAAAAGGAGGAGAGCGATGATACGATCCTGCACGACATCGAACGAACGGGTCATGCGGCGGCTCGGCCAGCTGGCCGAGCTCGGACGCATCAGCGAGACCGGCGTCAGCCGGCTGGCGATGACGCCGCTCGACCGTCAGGCGGCCGACATGGCGAGAGGCTGGATGGAGGAAGCCGGCTTGAGCGTGCGAATGGACGCGGCGGGCAACCTGATCGGCCGGCTGGAGGCCGCGGACGGAGCGGCCGGGCCTGTGCTCATGCTCGGCTCCCATCTCGACACGCAGCCGTATGCGGGGACGTACGACGGCATCGTCGGCGTGCTTGGCGCGATCGAGGCGGCGCATGCGCTCGCCGCCCAAGGCTTCGCTCCCGCGCTCCCGATCGAGGTGGTCGCTTTTTCTGACGAGGAAGGCTGCCGGTTCGACAAAGGCATCTTCGGCTCGCGGGCCATGTCCGGCCGGCTGGAGCCGGGCGAGCTGGAGCGCGCCGACCTGGACGGCGTGACGCGCCGCGAGGCGCTGGCCGCCTTTGGCGGCGATCCGTCCCGGCTCGACGAGGCCCGTTATCCGGACGGCGCGATCGCCGCCTATCTGGAGCTGCATATCGAGCAGGGACCCGTGCTCGAGGCGGCGGGAGCGGCCGTCGGCCTCGTGACCGCGATCAGCGGTCCGCTCTGGCTGACGGTCGAGCTCGAAGGCTTCGCCGGCCATGCCGGCTCGGTGCCGATGGCGATGCGCCGCGACGCGCTCGCCGGCGCCGCGTCGATCATCAGCGGCTTCCAGCGGCTCGTGCGCGCCGAGGCGGGCACGCCCGCGGTCGGCACGGTCGGCACGCTGCAGCTGTTTCCCGCCTCGCGCAACATCATCCCCGAACGCGTCCGCTTCACCGTCGACCTGCGGGACATCGACATGGAGCGGCGCGGCCGGCTGGAGGCGGAGCTGCGCCGGCTGATCGCCGAGACGGCGGCCGACAACGGCCTCGCCTATGCGGTCAAGGTCGATACCGACAGTCCGCCGCGGGCATGCAGCCCCGAGCTGATGGCGGCGGTCCGCGCGGAGGCGTCCGACATGGGGCTGGAGCTGCCCGAGCTGATGAGCGGGCCGTTCCACGACGCGCTGGCGCTGTCCTACGTCTGCCCGTACGCCATGATCTTCGTCCGCTCGCGGGACGGCATCAGCCATAATCCGCGGGAATTCTCCTCCGCCGAGGATATCGGCCTGGGCGTGGAGCTGCTGTACCGTACGCTGAAAAGGCTGGCCTCGCCGAGCGGGTCGGAAAGGAGCGATGGATCATGGTCGATGACATCCGCCTGAGCGCGGCGTTCGGCGATCCGGCCGTGCCGGAGCCGTTCCGCGAGCTGGTGCCGCCGCTGACGCGAGCGGCCGCCGCCGAGGAGTCGAACCGCTGCCTCTACTGTTATGACGCGCCCTGCATCAAGGCCTGCCCGACGTCGATCGACATCCCGTCGTTCATCAAGCGGATCGCCACCGGCAATCCCGAAGGCGCGGCGCATGCGATCATGGACGCGAATCCGGTCGGCGCGAGCTGCGCGCGCGTCTGTCCGACGGAGCTGCTCTGCGAGGGCGCATGCGTGCTGAACGGCTCGTCCGCGCCGATCGCGATCGGCAGGCTGCAGCGCCATGCGACCGACTATGCGGCGAGCGCCGGGCTGCGGCTGTTCGCGCCCGGCGAGCCGGCCGGCGTGAGCGCGGGCGTCATCGGCAGCGGACCGGCCGGCCTTTCGGCGGCGCGGGAGCTGGCCCGCTTCGGCTTCGACGTCGACGTCTACGAGGCCCGCCAGGTGGCGGGCGGACTCGACAGCAGCGGCATCGTCAGCTTCCGCCTGCCGACGCATGTGCCCGACTGGGAGGTGCGGCAGGTCGAGGAGCTCGGCGTCCGCTTCCATACCGGCGTGCGAGTCGGCAGCTCGCTGAGCGTCGAGGAGCTGCGCGGCCGCCATGACGTGCTCGTGCTGGCGGCGGGCATGGGCTACGTGCCGCCGCTCGGGCTCGAGGGCGAGCGGCTGGAGGGCGTCTACGACGCGATCCGGCTCGTCGAGGCGACGAAGGCCGGACGCATGCCGTCCGCGCTCGCCGGCGCGCGGGTCGCGGTCATCGGCGCCGGAAATACGGCGATCGACGCGGCGACCTGCGCCGTGCGGCTCGGCGCGGCGGAGGTGAAGATCGTCTACCGCCGCACGGCGGCGGAAATGACCGCCTACCCGTTCGAATACGAGTTTGCCAAGCAGGAGGGCGTCGGCTTCGTCTGGCTGACCCAGCCGCTGCGCATCGTCGCCGGGCCGGACGGCAAGGCCGCCGGGCTCGAATGCATGCGGCTGCAGCCTGACGGACGCGTCGGGTCCGACGGCCGCCGGCTGACATCGCCCGTGCCGGATTCCGCCTTTTTGCTGGAGGCGGACGCCGTCGTGCTGGCGACGGGGCAGGAGCGCCTCGCGACGCTGGCCGAACAGCTCGGCATCGCGCATCGAGCAGGCGTGCCGGAGGCCGATCCGCGCACCGGCCTGACGTCCGATCCGCGCATTTATGCGGCCGGCGACATCCTGCACGGCACCGGAGCGGGCGAGGCGACGGTCGTCTCGGCGGCGGAGCAGGGCAAGCGGGCCGCCGCCGCGATCGCGGCCGCCTGGCTCGGGCCGGACTTCGCCTCGCGCCGCCGCGCTCCGGCTGTCGCCGTCCCTTCGCGCCATGCCGGGTCCGCCGGCCGAATCTAACCGAAAAGGAGGTCGACTACGATGGCCGATCTGTCCATCTCGCTGGCGGGCATACGCTCGCCCAATCCGTTCTGGCTCGCCTCCGCGCCGCCGACGAACACCGGCTACCAGGTGCAGCGGGCGTTCGAGGCCGGCTGGGGCGGAGCCGTCTGGAAGACGCTCGGCGAGCCGATCATCAATACGTCGTCGCGCTTCGCGGCCGTCCATTTCGGCGGCAAGCGCGTCGCCGGCTTCAACAACATCGAGCTCATCTCCGACCGGCCGCTGGAGGTGAACCTGCGGGAGATCCGCGAGACGAAGCGGCTGTTTCCCGACCGGGCGCTCGTCGCCTCGCTCATGGTCGAGCCGAAGCGGGAGAAGTGGCATGAGATCGTGAAGCGCGTCGAGGACGCCGGCGTCGACGGGCTGGAGCTGAACTTCGGCTGCCCGCACGGCATGGCCGAGCGCGGCATGGGCGCGGCTTCCGGCCAGCAGCCGGATCTCGTCGAGAAGCAGACGATGTGGGCCAAGGAGGCGGCGCGCACGCCGGTCATCGTCAAGCTGACGCCGAACATCACCGACATCACCGTCACCGCCCGCCACGCCGTGCTCGGAGGCGCGGACGCGGTCAGCCTCATCAATACGATCAACAGCCTCGCCGGCGTCGATCTGGAGACGTGGAACACGGTCCCCCATGTCGGCGGCAAAGGCGCGCACGGCGGCTACTGCGGTCCGGCGGTCAAGCCGATCGCCCTCAGCATGGTCGCCGAATGCGCGCGCGATCCGCTCGTAGGCGTGCCGATCTCGGGCATCGGCGGCATCTCGTCGTGGCAGGACGCGGCGGAGTTCCTGCTCATGGGCGCGGCGGGCGTGCAGGTGTGCACGGCGGCGATGCATCACGGCTTCCGCATCGTCGGCGAGATGGTCGACGGGCTGAGCCGCTATCTCGACCGCAAAGGACTGGCCTCCGTCGCCGAGCTGACCGGGCAGAGCGTGGCCCGCTACACGAACTGGGGCGACCTCGACCTGAACTACCGCGTCGTCGCGCGCATCCGCCAGGATACCTGCATCAACTGCAACAAATGCCATATCGCCTGCGAGGACACGTCGCATCAATGCATCGACATGCTGAACGGCGCCGGCGGCAAGCCGTACCTGCAGGTGCGCGAGGACGACTGCGTCGGCTGCAATCTGTGCTCGATCGTCTGCCCGGTGGACGGCGCGATCGAGATGGTCGAGCTGCCGCCGGCAGCGCCGTCATTGACGTGGAACGAGCGTCAGCGGGCGCTGGCGCGGCTGGACCGCGAATCCATACGAGCGGAGGCGGTGGAAGGATGAAAAAAGCACGGATCATACAAGGCGGCACGGTCGTGACGGCCGGCTCCGTCAGCGTCGCGGACATCCGCATCGAGGACGGCGTCATCGCGGCGATCGGCCGCTCGCTCGACGCGACGGGCGCCGAGACGGTCGACGCCGCCGGGCTGTACGTCTTTCCCGGCGGCATCGACCCGCATACGCATCTCGACATGCCGTTCGGCGGCACGGTGACGGCGGATGATTTCGAGAGCGGCACGATCGCCGCGGCGTTCGGCGGCACGACGACGATCCTCGACTTCTGCCTGACCGAGCGCGGACGGCCGCTCGGCGATGCGGTCGCCGCCTGGCATGCCAAGGCCGAGGGCAAGGCGGTCATCGACTACGGCTTCCATCTGATGGTCGCGGATGCCGGCGAGCAGGCTCTGGCAGAGCTGCCGGAGCTGATCGAGCGCGAGGGCATTACGTCGCTCAAGGTGTTCATGGCGTACAAAAACGTGTTCCAGGCGGACGACGGCACGCTGTACCGGACGCTGCAGCTCGCCCGCGAAGAAGGCGCGCTCGTCATGGTGCATGCCGAGAACGGCGACGTCATCGAGCGGCTCGTCAGCGAGGCGCTGGAGCGGGGCGACACCGAGCCGATCTGGCATGCGCTCACGCGTCCGCCGCAGCTCGAGGGCGAGGCGACCGGGCGGGCCGCCGAGCTCGCCGGCCTGGCCGGAGCGCCGCTTTATGTCGTGCATGTCACCTGCGCCGAAGCGGTCGAGCGCATCGCCGCCGCGCGGGCGCGCGGACTGCGCGTCTATGGCGAGACCTGCCCGCAGTACTTGACGCTCGACATCTCCGCGCTCGAGCGTCCGGATTTCGAGGGCGCCAAATACGTCTGGTCGCCGCCGCTGCGCGAGGCCTGGCATCAGACGGCGCTTTGGAACGCGTTGTCGTCCGGCACGCTGCAGGCGCTCGGCT
This sequence comes from Paenibacillus pasadenensis DSM 19293, assembly GCF_000422485.1. Taxonomy (GTDB): domain Bacteria; phylum Bacillota; class Bacilli; order Paenibacillales; family Paenibacillaceae; genus Paenibacillus_O; species Paenibacillus_O pasadenensis. The sequence goes on along the minus strand of NZ_AULW01000015.1, from coordinate 74,144 downwards.
CGGATCAGTGCTCCTTTCATTTCAAGGGGCAAAAGGAGCTCGGCCGCGGCGACTTCTCCAAAATTCCGAACGGCGGCCCGACGATCGAGGACCGCTTCAGCCTGCTGTTCTCCGAAGGCGTGGCCAAAGGCCGGATCGACCTGCAGCGGTTCGTCGAGCTGTCGGCGACGAACGCCGCCAAGCTGTTCGGGCTGTTCCCGCGCAAAGGCACGATCGCGGTCGGCAGCGACGCCGACCTCGTGCTGTTCGACCCGTCGGCGACGCGGACGCTGTCGGCGCGCGACCATCATCTGCGCGTCGACTACAGCGCGTTCGAGGGCATGGAGGTGCAGGGCGAGCCGGTGTCCGTGCTCGTGCGCGGCGAGTTCGTCGTGCGCGACAAGCAGTTCGTCGGGCAGGCGGGCAGCGGCCGTTACTTGAAGAGAAGCCGCTTCGGGCTCGGCGGGAGCCTGGCGCTGCCGGCGGTTCCGATCGGAGGAAGCCCGTCATGAGCGCGTATGAAGCCTATGCGGAGGAGAAGCAGCGGCTTGACGCGCTGGTCGAGGAGGGCCGGCTCATCGAGGAGATCCGGGAGGATCTGGACGGGGCGGTCATCCGCTTTTCGGCTGCGCCGGGAGCGGCGAGGGGGACGGGGGAGGACGCTGCGCTCGGGCTGCGCATCGGCACGGCCGACGCGCGCAAGCATGCGGCCGTGCTGCTGATCCGCCAGCTGGCGGTGGGAGAAGCGGGCGGCGAGGCGGATTGAGGATGGCGGGCGGTCGACCGGGCAACCGGACGGCCGCCCGTTTTTTTACGCAGCGGCAGCAGCGGGTCTGATTTCCCGGCGATTTGGGCAGGGATAGACGGAGAGCCCGTCGTGTCCCGACGGACTGAACATATGATTGAAGCGGCTTGTACATTTGTTCAGACCGATGCTATGATGGAGGCAGTTCAAGAATGGGGTGGATATGGACATGCAACAGGGACAACTCGCTGCAATGATCGACCATACGCTGCTGCGCGCGGATGCGACCGCGCCGGAGATCGGCAAGCTGATCGAGGAAGCTCGCCAATACGGCTTCGCCTCCGTCTGCGTCAATCCGACCTGGGTGCGGACGGCCGCCGAGGCGCTCGCGGGCACCGAAGTGAAGGTATGCACCGTCATCGGCTTCCCGCTCGGCGCGACGACGAGCGCCGTCAAGGCGTTCGAGGCGGCGGACGCGATCGCTTCCGGCGCCGGCGAGATCGATATGGTCATCAACATCGGCGCGCTCAAGGACGGCCGCGATGCCGACGTCGAGGCGGACATCCGCGCCGTCGTGGAGGCGGCCGCGGGCAAGGCGATCGTCAAGGTGATCATCGAGACCTGCCTGCTCAGCGACGAGGAGAAGGTGCGCGCTTGCGAATGCTCCGTGCGGGCGGGAGCCGACTTCGTCAAGACGTCGACCGGCTTCTCGACCGGCGGCGCGACGGCCGAGGACATCGCGCTCATGCGCCGTACGGTCGGCCCCGACATCGGGGTCAAGGCCTCGGGCGGCGTGCGCAGCCTGGAGGACATGGAGCGCATGGTGGCGGCCGGCGCGACGCGGATCGGCGCCAGCTCCGGCGTCAAGATCATGGAAGGCGGCCGTTCGGAAAGCCCCTACTGACCGCTGGCCTTTGCAGCAGCCGGAAAACCTCGGTTTTTCGGCTGTTTGTCTTGGCATGGGCAAGGTTGCCCGCGCGGCGGCGGTTCCGCTATGATAGAGCAGCAGGAAGGACCAGGAAAGGACTTGATGTCATGTTCAAACGCATCCATATCATCGTGATGGATTCCGTCGGCATCGGCGAGGCGCATGATGCGGCCTCGTTCGGCGATGTCGGCGCCGATACGCTCGGCCATATCGCCGAGGCGCAGGGAGGACTGCGGATGCCCGTCATGGGCAGCCTCGGCCTCGCCAATATCCGCCCGTTCGCGGGCATCGAGCCGGCGGACGAGCCGCTCGCCTTTTATGGAAGGATGCAGGAGGCGTCGAGCGGCAAAGATACGATGACGGGCCACTGGGAAATGATGGGCCTGCGCATCGACACGCCGTTCCGCGTCTTCGAGCACGGGTTCCCGCAGGAGCTGATCGACCGCATCGAGGCCCATACGGGGCGCAAGGTGATCGGCAACAAGGCGGCCAGCGGCACCGAGATCATCGACGAGCTCGGCGAGGAGCATATGCGCACCGGAGCGCTGATCGTCTATACCTCCGCCGACTCCGTGCTGCAGATCGCCGCGCATGAGGAGATCGTGCCGCTGCCGGAGCTGTACGCGATCTGCGAGTTCTGCCGCGAGATCACGCTCGACGATCCGTACATGCTCGGACGGATCATCGCCCGCCCGTTCGTCGGCGGGCCGGGCACGTTCAAGCGGACGGCCGGACGCCATGACTACGCGCTCAAGCCGTTCCAGCCGACCGTCATGAACACGCTCCAGGAGGCCGGACGGGAAGTCGTGGCGATCGGCAAGATCTCCGACATTTTCGACGGCGAGGGCGTCACGCGCAGCATCCGCACCGCTTCCAACGACGAAGGCATGGAGCGGCTGACGGAAGTGTGCGCGGAGGATTTCTCCGGCATCAGCTTCCTCAATCTGGTCGACTTCGACGCGCTGTACGGCCATCGCCGCGACCCGGCGGGCTACGCGCAGGCGCTGGAGGCGTTCGACGCCCAGCTGCCGGCGGTGCTGGAGCGGCTGACCGCCGACGATCTGCTCATCGTGACAGCGGACCACGGCAACGATCCGACCTACACCGGCACCGACCATACGCGCGAGTACGTGCCGCTGCTCGTCTATTCGCCTCGCTTCGAGGCCGGACGCGAGCTTCCGCTGCGCCTCACGTTCGCCGATGTCGGCGCGACCGTTGCGGACAATTTCGGCGTCGCCGCGCCCGAGCACGGCACGAGCTTCCTCGGAGAGCTGCGCTGATCTCGATCCGAATCGGACCCGTTCCTATTCACCTACATTCCCTCTACGAACAGGAGATGACTTCATGAGCGTCCATATCGGAGCCAAAGAAGGACAAGTCGCCGAGACGGTGCTGCTGCCGGGCGATCCGCTGCGCGCCAAATATATCGCCGAGACCTACCTCAGCGAGATCGAGCTGTACAATGAAGTGCGGGGCATGCTCGGCTACACGGGAACCTACAAAGGCAAGCGGATTTCCGTGCAGGGCTCGGGCATGGGCTTGCCGTCGATCAGCATCTACGCGAACGAGCTCATCCGCAGCTACGGCGTGCGCAACCTGATCCGCGTCGGCACCTGCGGCGCGATGCAGCGGGACGTGCGGGTGCGCGACGTCATCCTTGCCCAGGCGAGCTGCACCGATTCCAGCATGAACCGCAACCAGTTCCTCGGCTACGACTTCGCGCCGATCGCCAGCTTCGGCCTGCTGAAGTCCGCCTACGAGCATGCGACCGCGGCCGGCATGAACGTGCATGTCGGCAACGTCTACAGCACCGACGTGTTCTACAAGGAAGATACGACGGCCGTGCAGCGGCTCATGGACCACGGCGTGCTCGGCGTGGAGATGGAGACGACGGCGCTGTATACGATCGCGGCCCGCCACGGCGCGCAGGCGCTTACGGTGCTGACGGTGAGCGATCATCTGCTGACCGGCGAGGAGACGACCGCCGAGGAGCGCCAGTCGACGTTCAACGACATGATGGTGGCGGCGCTGGAGACGGCGGCGGGGCTCTAGAGCGCTTCTCGGCCCGGCAGGCGATTCGTTCTTTAATGACATGAATCGACAGCGGGGCTTGGCCGTTTTGTTTTATGGCATTAATGAAGACGGGCCTCCGCTTCAATCGTTGTGCAGACAAGGATTTCTGACTGAATCTCAGCTTATGATACGATATTTTACGGCATGAAATAGACATGAGGTTAAAGAAGGGGGAACGCCCGTGAGAATGGTCGAGCTGATCGAGAAGAAAAGAGACGGCGGGGAGCTGACGACGGAGGAGATCCGCTTCATCGTCGAAGGCTATACGGACGGCCGCATTCCGGACTACCAGGTGAGCGCGTGGGCGATGGCGGTCTTTTTCCGCGACATGACCGACCGCGAGCGGGCCGATCTGACGATGGCGATGGTGGAATCGGGCGAGACGATCGACCTGTCGGACATCGAAGGCGTCAAGGTGGACAAGCATTCGACCGGCGGAGTCGGCGATACGACGACGCTCGTGCTCGCTCCGCTCGTCGCCGCGGCGGGCGTGCCCGTAGCTAAAATGTCCGGACGCGGCCTCGGCCATACCGGCGGCACGATCGACAAGCTGGAGGCCATCCCCGGCTTCCATGTGGAGCTGACGCGCGAGGAGTTCGCCCGCCGCGTCAACGAGTCGTCGATCGCCGTCATCGGCCAGAGCGGCAACCTGACCCCCGCCGACAAAAAGCTGTACGCGCTGCGGGACGTCACCGCCACCATCGAGTCGATCCCGCTCATCGCCAGCTCGATCATGAGCAAGAAGATCGCCGCCGGCGCAGACGCGATCGTGCTGGACGTGAAGACCGGCGCCGGCGCGTTCATGAAGGACGAGCAGGACGCACGCCGCCTGGCCGCGGCGATGGTCGCCATCGGCAACCAGGTCGGCCGCAAGACGATGGCCGTCATCTCGGACATGAGCCAGCCGCTCGGGCTTGCGATCGGCAACGCGCTCGAGGTGAGGGAGGCGATCGACACGCTGCGCGGCGAAGGGCCGGACGACCTGCGGGAGCTCTGCCTCGCGCTCGGCAGCCAGATGGTCTATCTCGGCGGAGCCGCCGGCTCCATCGAGGAGGCGGAGGCGCTGCTCAAGGAGCTGCTCGCGAGCGGCAAGGCGCTGGACAAGTTCAAGGAATTCATCGCCAACCAGGGCGGCGACCCCGCCGTCGTCGACGATCCGGACCTGCTGCCGGCAGCGCCGTACCGGATCGAGCTGCCGGCTCGCGAGAGCGGCTTCGTCTCGGGCATGACGGCGGATGCGATCGGCACGGCGGCGATGATCCTCGGGGCCGGACGGGCGACCAAGGAGTCGGAGATCGACCTGTCGGTCGGCATCGTGCTGCGCAAGAAAATCGGCGACGCCGTGCAGGCCGGCGAGTCGCTTGCGACGATCCATGCGGCGACGGAGCAGGTCGGCGACGTGCTGGAGCGCCTGAACGCGGCGATCGAGATCGCGCCGTCGGCGCAGGCGCCGGAGCTCGTCCGCGGCATCGTGACGGAATGATCGAATCGAGCACAGGGAGGAGCGGGCCGCGATGACAAGAACAATATGGAAGGACCGGCTGGACCGGGACTATATGCTGGGCCAGCTGAGGCTGCTGCTGGAGACGCCGAGCCCGAGCGGGTTCTGCGCCGCCATCATGGACAAGATCGAGGCCGAGGCGGTTCGTCTCGGATTCCCGTTCGAGCGCACGCCCAAGGGCAACGGCCTGATCGACCTCGGCGGCGAGGGCGGCGAGCCGCTGCTGCTGACGGCGCATGTCGACACGCTCGGGGCGATGGTGCGCTCGGTCAAGGGCGACGGCAAGCTGCGCATGACGCCGATCGGCGGCTACGACATGTCGACGGTGGAGGGCGAATACTGCCTCGTCCATACGCGCGACGGGCGCATCTATGAGGGCACCGTGCTGTCGACGATGCCTTCGGTCCACGTCTATCCGGACGCGCGCTCGCAAAAGCGGGACGAGGCGAGCATGGAGGTGCGGCTCGACGCCGACAGCGCGAGCCGCGCCGAGACGCTGGCGCTCGGCATCGCGCCGGGAGATTTCGTCTCCTGGGATCCGCGCGTGCGGATGCTCGACAGCGGCTGGATCAAGTCGCGCCATCTCGACGACAAGGCGAGCGTCGCCGCGCTGCTGGCGCTCATGGAGGCGGTCCGCCGCGGCGGGCTGCAGCTGAAGCGGCCGGTCAAGCTGCTCGTCTCGACCTATGAAGAGGTCGGCCACGGCAGCTCCTGGGTGCCGGCCGACACGGTCGAGATGATCGCGGTCGACATGGGGGCGATGGGCGACGATCTGAGCGCGACCGAGAAGGATGTGTCGATCTGCGCCAAGGACTCGTCCGGCCCGTACGACTACGGGATGACGTCGCGGCTGATCGCCCTCGCCGGCGACCAGTCGATCCCGCATGCCGTCGACATCTATCCGTTCTACGGCTCGGATGCGAGCGCTGCTCTGCGCGGAGGCGCGAACATCCGAGCCGCGCTCATCGGACCGGGCGTGCATGCCTCCCACGGCATGGAGCGCACCCATGCCGAAGCGGTGCTCGGAACGGCTGCGCTGCTGCTGGCATACATCATGGACTAGAGGAAGCGCCGTCCGCGCCGAGCGGACGGCGGCTTTCGAAGCGGGAGCAGGAGGGAGCCGGATTGGCGCAGCTTTATTTCAAGTACGGCACGATGAACAGCGGGAAGTCGTTTGAGATCATCAAGGTCGCCCACAACTACGAGGAGCAGGGCAAGGCGGTGCTCATCTTCTCGCCGGCGATCGACACCCGCAGCGGCAAGGACGAGGTCGGCTCGCGGGTCGGCTTCAAGCGCAAGGCGATTCCGGTCGGCGCGGCTACGGATCTGTACGAGCAGGTCGCGGCGCATCAGCCGCCGGGAGCCGAGAAGCGGATCTACTGCGTGCTCGTGGACGAGGCGCAGTTTTTGAGCCGGACGCATATCGACCAGCTGACGCGCGTCGTCGACGAGCTGAACGTGCCCGTCATGGCGTTCGGCCTCAAAAACGATTTTCGCAACGAGCTGTTCGAGGGCAGCTATTATCTGCTCGCCCAGGCGGACAAGATCGAGGAGATCAAGACGATCTGCTGGTTCTGCGACCGCAAGGCGACGATGGTCATCCGCTATGTGGACGGCCGTCCGGCGAACGAAGGCGCGCAGATCCACATCGGCGGCAACGAGGACTACAAGCCGGTCTGCCGCAAATGCTACAAGGCCGCCTTCGCGCAGGAGGAAAAAGGCGGAGCCTGATCGTCCGCTCCCGCCGTATCGACGGCGACGCCGCTCCGGCCGGGATGCCGGCCGCCGTCGATGCGGCATGTCTTCGATCGGCATGAAAAAGCCTCCGCAAGCTGCCCTTAAGGGCGGTTTGCGGAGGCTTTTTCGCGCGTTCCGGATATCAGCGGCCCCGGTTTTTGCCGCGCTTGGCCTTGCGGCTCAGCCACAGCACCCAGATGCCGACGCCGGCGACGACGGCCGCAGCCAGCACATAGAACAGAATGGCGTACAGCCTGTCCTCGAATGGGGTCATCATCATGTCGCATCGCCTCCGTTCTTCTCTCTCATCTTTACCCGATGCGCGCCGCTTTAAGCCTCCATTCCGATCCGCATGGAGGAACCTTTGGCGGCAAGCCGAATATCAATACGAAGAAGAGGGAAGCAAGCCCATTATCGTCAAGGGAAGGTCAGAGAACATGAGAGTGCATGAATTCACCATCCAGGCCGATTTTGGCCGCGAGGACCTGACGCGCCTGTCGGCGGAGGCGGCGAGGTTCCAGTCCGACATCAAGCTGGAATTCGCGAACGGCGACAACATCAATATCGTCGATGTCAAAAGCCTGCTCGGCATGCTGCTGCTGCCGATCCGCAGCGGGACCGAGGTGCTGCTGCGCGTGCGCGGGAAGGACGAGGAAGAAGCGTTCGCCTTCATGCTGGACGCGCTCGAGAAGGAGTAGCCCGGCGCTGCCCGGGAGCCGTCAGGGCGCGGCCGAAGCGGCCGCCGAAGCAGCCGGAGCGGCTGGGGCCGCCGGAGACGCCGGGGCTGCCGCAGAGTCGTCTGCGTGCGGCTCCGTGCCGGCGGCTTCCTTGGGAGCGGCGGCCGGCAGCGGGCCGGAGCTCTCTCCGCGCAGGTAGATGACGAAGCCGGCCATCATGACGGCGCCTCCGATCAGCTGGCCGGCGGAGAGCGTCTCGCCGAACAGCAGCAGGGCGAGCAGGCTGGCGCCGATCGGCTCGGCGAGCACCGTCATCGAGACGGTCGTCGCCCGCAGATGCTGCAGCAGCCAGTTGAACAGGAGATGGCCGAATACGGTCGGGATGACCGCGAGCAGCAGGAACAGGACCCATTCGCGAGGCGGATAGGCGGTCATCGAGTAGCCCATGGCGCCGTTGTAGCCGGCGAACAGGACAGTCGTCACGCCAAACACGATCAGGCTGTAGACGAACGACGGCATCCGCTCGAGCAGCCGCTTGGCGAGGATCATATTGAAGGCGATCGCGACGGTCGACAGCAGCGACAGCGCGTCGCCGAAAAAGGCTTCGCGCGACAGGCCGAAGTCGCCGGAGCTGACGAGGACGGCGCCGCCGATCGAGACGGCCATGCCGGCGACAGCGAGCTTGCCGAGCCGGTCGCGAAGGAAGAAGAACGCGAGCGCAGCGACAAAAGCGGGCTCCAGCGTCAGCATGATCGTCGAGCTGGCGATCGACGTATAGGACAGGGACGCCATCCAGAGCAGGAAGTGCAGCGCCAGGAAAAAGCCGGCTCCGGCGAGCAGCGCCCAGTCCCGGACCGTCAGCCTGCGGATCGCGGGGAGCTGCTTCCAGGCGAAGGGAAGCATGAGCAGAAACGTAAGCAGCATGCGGTATTGGCCTTGCACGGATACCGGCGCTTCGGAAAAGCGCACGAGAATCGGCGCGAAGGAAATCGCGGCCATGCCGACGAGCAACGGGACGACAAGCGGGATTCGGATTCTAGTTGTAGGTGACATAAGCTTCATTGTACGGCGCGCCCTTTCCATGATCAAGATGCTGGACGCTCGTTTGACAGTGATAATGATTATCAATTAGACTGGAATCGAGCCGGAATTCATGGAATGGGAAAGAAGGAATGCAGATGCTGGTCATCCAACGCAGGATCAAGGTGAAGGAAGGACATGCCGCTCAGGTGGTCGAGCGGTTCAGCAAGCCGGGGCCGGTGCAGGAGTTCGACGGCTTCGTCGACATACAGATTTTGCAGAAGGTCGTGCGCCGCGGCGAGGAGGAGGTCATCGTCCAGATCCGCTGGGAATCGGAGCAGGCGTGGAAAAACTGGGAGAAGAGCGACGTCCATATCCAGGGCCATCGCAACAGCCGCGGGCAGGAGAAGCCCGACTACGTGCTGGAGACCGAGGTTTCCCGCTACGAGCTCGCAGCGGTCAAGGAGCCGATCCGCAAGGGTACGTGATTTGTCACATTTATAGCCCGAAAGAGCCATCGCCGACCCTCCCCGATCCGTTACACTAGGAGCAGGAAGGAGTGGCTTTGAACGATGCACGCAGAATCCTCGACTCCGGTAGACTGGTTTTATTTGAGCTTATTCGCCGTCCTTATGATCGGCATGCTTGTTTTGTTCTGGTTCGGCTTCAAGAAGCTGGACGATTCCGACGACGAAGAGGAAGATTTCGGCGATGGCCGGCATGCCGCGCCGTCGCCATCGCCAGGCGAGAGCGGCGCTTCGCTGTTCGATGACAAAGACCGCTCCTAGGAGCGGTCTTTGTCATCGGGGCGGCAACGACTCGTCCGGGGCGGGCCGCCAGGAGGCGAGCCAGCCCTCGAGCTCGCCGATGACGTCGATGACGCCGTCGGGAAGGCTGATCCGGGACGGGCTGTACTGCCGCAGCGCCAGTCCTTGGCGGACCCAGACGGCCCTCATGCCGAGATGCTTGGCCGGCACGATATCGTTGTCGATGCGGTCTCCGACCATGAGCGAGCGCTCGGGCGGACAGCCGGTCGCCTGCAGCGCGTACTCGTAGAGCTTCGGGTCGGGCTTGGCCAGGCCCAGCTCGGCGGAGGCGAACACCTCGTCGATATGCTCCAGCAGGCCGTAGCTGCGCAGCCGGTCCGCCGTACCGGCGCTCTGGTTGGCGATGATGCCGATCCGATAGTCGCGGCGCAGCCGCTTCAGGATGCCGAGCGCGTCCGGAAACGGCCGGTCGAGCTCCTTGCGGTACTTCATCTCGGACCAGATCGCGCGGCGCAGCTCGCCATCTGGGAACAGCTCCTGCAGGATGTCGGCCATCGGGAACGGCGAGAAGCGCCGATGCGCTTCCATCCACAGCTCGCGCACCTGCTCGCGCCGGACGGCGATGCCGCGGCGTCCAGCGGCGGCGATGAGCTGGCGGGTGATGTCCTCGATCGGCTCGGATTCGTCGACGAGCGTTTCGCCGACGTCGAAAAAGATCCATTTCAACGGATGGGTAGTGTTGTCCATAATTCGTATCCTATCATGCTCCGCCGATTGCGAACAAGCAGAAGCAAACAGATGACGGAAACATTTCGCGTATGCTATAATACGATTCGTTCCCGAATGATTCGGAACTTATTTTTGTGGTTAATAGGAGAATCGGGGAAGAAGGATGAGTTCAGTCTTGGAGAACCGCATGGCTATGACTCAGCTTACGAGCCAGATGGGGAAGCTGCTCCGGGACCGCTTCGGCAAAGGGCCGGAGTCGATTTACGTTTCCGCCAACGAGGTATGTGTAAGCATGCATTTCCGCCAGTTCGTCAGCGTCGTGGAGAAAATAATGCTCCAGCAGAACAAGGACGAGGCCGTCAGGGATACGCGGCAGCTGGTGATGGACCTGATCGTGCCGGAGTTCAAGGCTTTGATCCTCCGTACGTTAGGTCTCGAGCTTCAGCACATTTATTACGACTGGAACCTGGACAACCACTCCGGCATCATGATCGGCCTCGTCGACAGCTCGCTGTTCGACCGCTATCAGGAATCGTACCGCGGCAAGGAGTACATCCACCGCCAAGTCGAGCGCATTTCGGCCGAAGCCGAGAAGATGCCCGATGCCATGCATTCGTTCTGGACCAACGCGCGCACGCTCGTCATCGTCCGCTCCGGCATCCTGATCAAGCTTGAGAAGGAGCTGCTGAGAGCCGGCTACGAGCCCGCCCTGAGGGTCGCCAAGCGAGCGCTTGAAAAATCGCTGCTGGTGACCGAGGTCGATATGATCGAGGCGCTCGGACGCACGTCCGACGGGATTTATCTGGATTGGAAGTTTGATCAGGACCAGAGCATCATCGTATTCACCTTTCCGTCCGAAACATCGACTTAATGAACAGATGGCCGTAGCCACGCTGAACATGAGCCGAGGAAACAGCCGTCCACCGTGACGGCTTGCTCCGAGGCTCTATTTGTTTTTTGGGAAAAGGAAAGGAGAGAAAGTAGGAGAGAATGATGGAGAGAAAAGGCCATATCGACGAAGCGAGCCTGCCTCGGGCAGAGGTCCGGCAGGCGCAGGACGAGCTGAATCTCGTGCTGCAGGAGCTGAGCGCAGCCGTGCAGGCGGACGCTTATTACATAGCCGACGAGACGGGAGAGGGCGACTGCGTCGTCGCGCTTCATCATGCCGGAGAGCCGGTGCTGCATCTGGGCATGGTGCTCCCCCTCGCGGAGGCGCCGGAGGAGGAGGATGTCGTGCTCCGCTTCCATCGCATTCAGGTCCGGATCGCCGAGGAGGCGGCAGACGTCAAGAAGCTCGGCATGCTGCGGAAGGAGCGCTCGTTCAGCGGAGAGGAGAAAGACCGCCTGCTCCGCGCCGCCGATTCGAGGGCTCCCCTCGCACCGGCCGCGGGCCGGCCGGTCGAGAGCGGCTCGTCCGGATTGCCGGACGGCGGCGGGGCCGCAGCAGGTCCGGCTTTGATCACGAAGGGGGAGCGGCTGCGCCAGCTCGCCTTTGACATGATGAACGGGCTGACCAACATCGACGGCATGGCGCAGCTGCTGGCGGATACGACGCTCGACCAGAGCCAGCTCGACATGCTCGACGAGCTGCGGATGAACGCGGAGCATCTCGCCTCGCTCGCCCAGACGCTGTTGAAGCATGCCGATCAGGAGGACAGCTGGGTGGGCTTCGACGAGCATCCGTTCTCGATCCTCGATCTATCCAAGGAGCTGACGGACAAGCACGGCGAGTCGGAATCCCCGAGCCGCCTGACCTGCTGGGTGTCGGCGGAGGTGCCCCATCAGGTGCATGGGCGCAAGGAGCAGCTGTCCGAGCTGCTCGATCTGCTGCTGCAGATCGCCCGGGAGGAGCCCGAGGTCGGAAGCACCCGGCTCAACATCCATGTCAACTCGGTCAATTCGCAGGACGGCCAGCTCGATCTGCTGATCCAGCTGCTGCTCGACCGGCAGGGAGGGAGCGGACCGGGCTCCGCCGCCTGGCGGAGCGAGGCGAAGCGGATCGTCGAGCTTAACGGCGGAGAGCTGTGGGAGCAAGAAGGCGAGGCGGGCTGGGGCTTGCATATGACCTTTCAGGTGCGGCGCGCCGGCTAGCTCCGCGCCGCGCGGCTTCAAAACAAGCTCCAGTCGAATTCCTTGGACAGCGTCTCGAGCAGATGCACGCCGGCGATGCTGTTGCCGTGCCGGTTCAGCGAAGGGCCGACGACGCCGATGCCCGCGCGGCCCGGCAGCAGGGCGAGGATGCCGCCGGATACGCCGGATTTGGCCGGCAGGCCGACGTCGATCGCGAACTCGCCCGAGCCGTTGTACATGCCGCAGGTGACCATGAACGTCTTGGCGATCTGCACGAAGCGGCGCGGAATGAGCCGCTCGCCGCTGACCGGATCGAGCCCGTCCAGCGACAGCACGAGCGCCATGCGGGCGAGCTGGCCGCAGTCGACGAGCAGCGAGCAATGCTTGAAGTACACCTCGAGCACATCCTCGACGGCGCTCTCGAGCACGCCGTTGTCCGTCAGGAAATACGCCATCGAGCGGTTGAGATGGCCGGAGCTGGATTCGGAGCGGTACGTCGCCTCGTCCAGCTCGAGCGGCCCGCCGCCGGCGAGCCGGCCGAGGAAAGCGGCGATCCGCTCCGACTTCTCCTCGTTTGACGAGCCGGCTATGAGCGAGCTGATGACGATCGCGCCGGCATTGATGAGCGGATTGAACGGGATGCCCGGCTGCACGAGCTCGAGCTTCAGCATGCTGTTGAAGCTGTCCCCGGTCGGCTCCATGCCGACCTTGCTGAAGACGCGCTCCTCGCCGTTGTCCATCAGCGCGAGCATGAGCGTGAACACCTTGGAGATGCTCTGCATCGTGAACCGCTGGCCGCAGTCACCTGCGGACAGCGACTTGCCGTCCGCGGCCAGGATGTGGAATCCGAGCGCCTCCGGATCGGCTTTGGACAGCTCGGGAATATAGGAGGCGACTTTGCCGAGCGGCGCGATGCCGCGGGCCTCTTCCATCCAGCGGGGAAGTCCGGCGTTGATGGCGTTCCAATTCAGTTCGTTCATGGCGGGCTCAACCTTTCTGTCGCAGCGCTTTGCTTCATTGTACCATGCGTCCCCCCGCAGTTTGAAATCGGCTCGGCGTCTCCTGTATGCTTAGGAAAGGAAAGAACAGGGAATGACGCGGAAACGGGGCGTGGTGGGCTTGAACAATCGTTGGTATGTCGCATCGTTCGCGGCGGCGCTGGCCGTCGCGGCATGCGGTCCGCTCGTCTGGCTGGCCGACCCGGTGCGCGCAGGCGGGCTGTACTGGATCGATCTGCTGGAGGCGCTGGCCCGCGCCTGCGCGCTGATCCCGCTCTGCTGGACGGTCGGAGCTTACCGGGCGTGGAGCCGGACCGGCCGCAGGCGGCTCGGCTGGCTGCGGCTGCCGATCGCGGCCGGCGGGCTGCTCGCCGCGTGCCTGCTGCTGGCGGCGCCGGAGCGGCTCGGCTTTCTCGCCTGGACCTGCGGCTTGACGGCCGCGCTCGTGCTGCTCGATGCGGCGCTCGAGGAGCGGAGCCGGCGCAGCGTTCCGTACGGCACGCTCGGCTTTGCCGCCGCCGTCCTGCTGCTCGGAGCGGCGCTGCTTTATCCGATGCCGTATTCGGCGATTACGCCGGGCTTCACCCTCAGCATGAGCCGTTACGCCCAGGTGGAGGGCGGGCATGCGGCAGGCTCGCTCGAAGGCGTGCTCGTCATCGAGCGGCCCGCGTTTCCGATCGACTGGCTCGCGGCCGCGCTGCTGCCGCAGATGAGGCTGGAGAAGCGCGATACGAGCATCCCGATCTCGGAAATCCAGCGCCAGGTCCATATCCAGCGGGCCGGCGCCAATGAGGTCGGCACCGCCGTCGCGCTCCAGAAGCTGGGCCTCGGCCAAGGCGTCCTGCCGCAGGGCGTGCAGGTGCTCGCCGTGCAGGAGGGCGGTCCGGCGGAGGGCTTGCTGCAGCCAGGAGACCTGCTGCTGTCGGTAGACGGCCGGCAGGCGCGCACGACCGGCGAGCTGGCGGAGCGGATGGCGGACGTCGCGCCGGGCGAGCCGGTCAAGATCGGCTATGAGCGCGGGAGCGCCAAAGCCGTCGCCGTCATCCGCTCCAAGGCGTTGGACGAAGACCCGCAGCGCGCCGTGCTCGGCATTCAGGTGCAGGACCGGACCAAGGCCGATCTGACGCGGCGGATGGATTACCGGAGCTATCTGCTCTATCAGGGCGGTCCATCGCACGGGGCGATGCTCGCGCTGTCCGTCATCGACCAGCTGACGCCGGGAGGCGTCGCCGGAGGCAACCGCGTCGCCGGCACCGGCACGATCGACGCGGCGGGCCGGATCGGCCGCATCGGAGGCATCGAGCAGAAAGCCTATGCGGTGCAGCGCGCCGGCGCGGACGTGTTTTTCGTGCCGGCCGGTCAGGAGGAGGACGCCCGCAAAGGGGCGGATCGCCTCAACATCGTGCCGGTCGCCACGCTCGACGACATGCTGGCTTGGCTGAAGGCGCATCCGAAGCGTTGATTTCATGAGCGTTCAAAACAGAAAAAACGGGAAGAAGCGGAGCGATGATCGCTCCGCTTCTTCCCGTTTTCGATTCGGTTGACGGCGAGGCCGCGCTTTATTTGCCGCCCTTGCGGCTCAGCTCCGCAAGCTGGTCCCACTGCGGCTCGGTGACGGCCAGCAGGCCGTTGAACTGTCCGGCTCCCTGCAGCCACTCGCCGCCGTCGATCGTCACGCACTCGCCGTTCAGATAGCCGGCATAGTCGGAGACGAGATAGGAGGCCAGATCGGCCAGCTCCTCCTTGCTGCCGACGCGCTTCAGCGGGATGCGGTCGAGCATGCCCTGGGCCAGCTCCGGCGTCGGCAGCAACCGCGACCAGGCGCCCTCGGTCGGAAAAGGGCCGGGCGCGATCGCCACATGGCGGATGCCGTAGCGCGCCCACTCGACGGCGAGCGAGCGCGTCATCGCCAGCACGCCGGCCTTGGCGGCGGCAGAGGGCACGACGTAGGCGGAGCCGGTCTCGGCATACGTCGTCACGATGTTCAGCACCGTCCCCGGCCGACCGGCGGCGATCCAGCGCTTGCCGAACTCCAGCGTCGCGTAGAATGTCCCGTGCAGCACGATGTTCAGCACGGCGTCGACGGCGCGATGCGAGAGCCGCTCGGTCGGGCTGATGAAGTTGCCGGCGGCGTTGTTGACGAGGACATCGATGCCGCCGAAGCGGGCGTCCAGCGCGTCCGCGAGCCGGGCGACCGCCTCGGGATCGCGGACGTCGCAGGCGTGGACGAAGACGTCGCAGCCGGCCTGCGCGAGCGCCGCCTCGGCCTCGCGCAGCTTTTCCTCGCGCCGCCCGGCCAGCGCGACGCGCGCGCCGAGCCGGCCGAAGCCTTCGGCCATCGCCCGTCCGAGGCCGGTCGCGCCGCCGGTGACGAGAATCGTCTTGCCCGCCAGCAGGTCGGCCCGGAACGGGCCGGGCGCCGCCGCAGCCGGGCTCGGCCTGGACGGAGCGGCGGCGTCCGCTCCGAGGCGCGGATCCGCCTCCATCAGGCGAGCACCTTGCGGAATTCCTCCGTCAGCAGCGGCACGACGTCGAACAGGTCGCCGACGATGCCGTAATCGGCGACCTTGAAGATCGGCGCCTCGGGGTCCTTGTTGATCGCGATGATGACGCGCGACTGGCTCATGCCGGCCAGATGCTGGATCGCGCCGCTGATGCCGCAGGCGATGTACACCTCGGGCGTGACGACCTTGCCGGTCTGGCCGATCTGCAGCGCGTAGTCGCAGTAGCCGGCGTCGCAGGCGCCGCGGGAGGCGCCGACGGCGGCGCCGAGCACGTCGGCGAGCTCCTCGAGCGGCTTGAAGCCGTCCGCGCTCTTCACGCCGCGTCCGCCGGAGATGACGATCTTCGCTTCGGCGAGATCGACCTTGCCGCCGGCCTTGCGCAAGACGTCGCGGACGATCGAGCGCAGGTCGGCCGGAGGCGCGTAGTCGCGGTCGACGACTTCGCCCGGCGCGGCGGCCGGCTCGGCCGGCGGAATGTTGTTCGGACGCACGGTGACGACGCCCGAGCCGGACAGAAAGCGCTTCTCCTCGAACGCCTTGCCGGCGTAGACGGGACGCTTGTAGAGCTCGCCCTCGCCGATCGAGATGACGTCGGAGATCTGCCCGGCGCCGAGCAGCGCGGCGAGCTGCGGCGCGAGATCGCGGCCTTCGGCGGTATGGCCGAGATAGATTCGCGCCGGCCGCAGCTCCTCGAGCAGCCCCTTGACCGCCTGCACATAGGCCGGAGCGTTGTAGCTGGCCAGCTCGGGATGGTCGACCGCATGCACCTTGCCGCCGACATAGCCGGCCAGCTCGGCGGCGAGCGCGGTGATGCCGCTGCCGACGATGACGGCCTGGACGTCGGCTCCTTCCCCGCGAGCGATGCGCGCGGCTTGAAGCGCTTCCAGCGAGACTTGGCGGAGCTTGCCTCCGCGGACTTCGGCGATGACGAGTACAGGTTGGCTCATCGTAATTCCTCCTCGGGTCAAATGGCTTTCGCTTCGGTGCGGAGCAGCTCGACCAGGCGCGCGGCCTGCTCGGCCGGCGATCCCGGAATCAGCTGGCCGGCGCCGCGCTCCGGCGGCAGGGAAAGGGAGACGCGCTCGGTAAGCGCTTCCGCGGCGCTCAGGCCGAGATCGTCGAGCGACAACGTCTGGAACGGCTTCTTTTTCGCCTTCATGATGTTCGGCAGGGAAGGGTAGCGCGGCTCGTTGAGTCCTTGCTGCGCGGTGAAGAGGGCGGGCAGCGTCACTTCAAGCGTCTCCGTGTCGCCCTCGGCGTCGCGCCTCGCGGTCGCCGTGGAGCCGTCGATCCGGAGCGAGGTGATGGAGGAGACATGGGGCAGGCCGAGCCGGCTCGCCAGCCGCACCGCGACCTGGCCGCCGCCGCTGTCGACCGAGAAGTTGCCGCCGAGCACGAGATCGACGGACTGGCCGGACAGATACTTCTCCAGCGCGGCCGCGGCCGCGCCTTCGTCAGCGCCGATGCGCCCGTCGGTCAGCAGCACGGCTTCGTCGGCGCCCATGGCGAGCGCCTGCCGCAGCGCCTCGGCCGCCCGGTCCGGACCGACGGAGACGACGGTCACCTTGCCGCCGTGCTGGTCGCGCTGCTGCAGCGCTTCCTCGACGGCGTACTCGTCGTACGGATTGATGACGAACTTGACGCCGTCGTCGGACACGCGGCCGTCCTCGATGACGATCTTCTCCTCGGTATCGAACGTTTGCTTCAGCAGGACATAAATATTCATGCGCTCAGCTCCTCCTTGGTAGGTCGCGAATGATTTCAAAGCGGCGGCTATTTGAGGCCGCGCAGGAAAAACTCGACGGTTTTGCCGACCTGGGCGGTCAGCGAGTATTTCATGCCGGAAATGAGCCAGGACGTGACGACCTCGTCCATCGCCCCGAACAGCAGCAGGCGGGTCAGCTTCAGGTCCAGGTCCGGACGGAATTCTCCCTCTCTCACCCCTTTATCCAGAATATGCTCGATCAGCTCGATATACGGCTTGACGGCCAGCCCGATCGCCTTGCGCAGCTCCAGCGAGCTTTGGCGCAGCTCGATCTGCGTGACGTAGGCGAGGTTCACGTTGCTCTCGAGCTCGGTATAGTGGATCTCGCATACGGCGCGCAGCGCCTCCTCGGCCGACGACGTTTCCCGCACGCGGGCGTTGAACCGCTCGACAAGGCTGCCGAGCTTCTCCTGGAACAAAGAAATGAGGATATCCTCTTTCTTTTTGAAATAAAGATAAATCGTACCGTCGGCGACGCCGGCTTCCTTGGCGATCTTCGACACCTGGGAGCCGTGGTAGCCGTTCTCCGCGATCACTTTGAGCGCGGCTTCCAGAATCAATTCATATTTTTCCTGCTTCCTACTTGTCATGGGCTGCACCTCGGTGGTAGTATTTACGTATGGTGAATGAATACACATTCATTTTCTTCATCTTAGGGGATAGGACACGGATTGTCAACGAAACGCTCCTGGTTCCGCTAAGATTTTTTCGTCTCCTATATGTAAGCGCTTCATATGGGGATGCCTGGAAGCCGCCAAGAAGAAAGGATGACCACCATGATCGGAGCATGGATTCAATTCGCGCTGTTCCTCGCCGTCACCGGCTACGGCGTCTACCTGTTCTACCGGGCCGTATACCATCGCTATCTTTATTTGAAGCTCGGACGTCCGGCCAAGCTGCCGGAGCAGGCGCCGGGGAGGATGAAGGAGTTCCTCGCGCAGGTATTCGGCCAGACGAAGCTGCTCAAGGACGTGAAGAGCGGCATCATGCACATCGTCATCTTCTACGGGTTCGTCATCCTGCAGCTCGGGGCGATCGACCTCATCGTCAAAGGACTGACCGGAGGCGGCCATCTGCCGATCCCCGGCTACGACCTGTTCAGCCTCGTGCAGGAAATCACCGTCGCGCTCATCCTGCTCGCGATGGGCTACGCGGCCTACCGCCGCTACGGGGAGAAGCTGGCCCGCCTGAAGCGGGGGCTCAAGCCGAGCATCGTCGTCTTCTTCATCTTCGGCCTCATGCTGTCGGTCGTCCTCTCGCTCGCCTTCGAGCGGATCTGGCTCGGCATGGACCCGTCGGGCTACGCCCCGATCTCCTCGCTGCTCGCGACGGCGATGGGAGGACTGTCCGAGACCGCGGCCCACGTCCTGTTCCTCGTCTCCTGGTGGGCGCATCTGGTCATCCTGCTGTCTTTCCTCGTCTACGTGCCGCAGTCGAAGCACTTCCACATCATCACGGCGCCGATCAACATCTACCTGCGCCGCCAGGAGCCGGCGGGGCGGCTCGCCAAGCTCGACCTCGAGGACGAGGAGGCGGAGTCGTTCGGCGTCGGCCGGATCGAGGAGTTCACGCAAAAGCAGATGCTCGACTTCTATGCTTGCGTCGAATGCGGCCGCTGCACGAACGTCTGCCCGGCGGCGAGCACCGGCAAGGCGCTCTCGCCGATGCATCTGATCGTCAAGCTGCGCGACCATCTGATCGACAAAGGCGCGGCCGTCACCGGACGCTCGCCGTGGGTGCCGGCATTCGCCTTCGGCGCGCCGGATCCGGGCAAAGCCCATCTGTTCGAGCCGCGCAGCCTCGACCACGGTCCGTCGCTGCTCGATCTGGCCGGCTCGGGCAAGCAGGAGGTGGCGGCGGCAGCGGAGGCGGCTGCATCCGCAGGCGTGCCATGGGCCGATCCCGGCCGCTCGATCACCGACATCCGCCCGACGCTCGCTTGGCAGAAGGCCGCCTGGACGGTGCAGGAGCGGAAGCCCGAGGAGGTGTCGCTGATCGGCGACGTCATGACCGAGGACGAGATCTGGGCCTGCACGACCTGCCGCAACTGCGAGGACCAGTGCCCGGTCGGCAACGAGCATGTCGACAAGATCATCGACCTGCGCCGCCATCTCGTGCTCATGGAGGGCAGCATGCCGCATGAAGGCCAGCGCGCGATGCAGAACATCGAGCGCCAGGGCAATCCGTGGGGCATCAGCCGCAGCGACCGCGTCAAATGGACCGGCGACGTCGAGGGCGTATCCGTCCCGACGGTCAAGGAGAACCCGGACTTCGAGCTGCTGTTCTTCGTCGGCTCGATGGGCTCGTACGACCTGCGCAGCCGCAAGATCTCGCGCGCCGTCGCAAGGCTGCTCCGCGAGTCGGGCGTCAGCTTCGCCATCCTCGGCAACGAGGAGCGCAATTCCGGCGACACGCCGCGCCGCCTCGGCAACGAGATGCTGTTCCAGCAGCTGTGCCAGGAGAACATCGAGACGTTCCGGCGCTACGGCGTCAAGCGGATCGTCACCGCCTGCCCGCATACGTTCAATACGCTCAAGAACGAATACCCGGACTTCGGCCTCGAAGGCGTCGAGGTGCTGCATCACACGCAGCTGTTCGCCGAGCTGCTGAAGGACGGCCGGCTGACCCCCGCCCACGAGGTGCGGGAGCGCATCACCTACCATGATTCCTGCTATCTCGGCCGCTACAACAACGTGTACGACGAGCCGCGCGAGGTGCTGCGCGCGATTCCCGGCGTCGAGCTCGTCGAGATGGCGCGCAGCCGCGAGAACGGCATGTGCTGCGGCGCGGGCGGCGGCCTGATGTGGATGGAGGAGACGAGCGGCAAGCGCGTCAACCTCGCCCGCACCGAGCAGGCGCTCGAGGTCAATCCGACGCTCATCAGCAGCGCCTGCCCGTACTGCCTGACGATGCTGGAGGACGGCACCAAGCTCAAGGAGGTCGACGAGCAGGTCAAGGCGCGCGACATCGCGGAGATTCTCGAGTTGGCCGTCTTCGGACCGGCCGCCTCCGCCGGCCGCCCGGAAGGAGCGGCCAGCTGACATGAGCGTGCCTTCCCGAGCGGTCCGGATGGCCCGGGCGCCTTAGGGCGCGGCTGCGTCCGCGCCCTGAGCCCCGGTCCGAGGCAGCGGCATTTCCGACCGATCCGCCGTCACTGATGCAGATCCAACCGTGTCCAACCATGTCCAAGGAGGCAACATTACGATGAGCATAACGATCCGCAAGGCAGCCGTCATCGGCTCCGGCATTATGGGCTCCGGCATCGCCGCCCATCTGGCCAACGTCGGCATCCCGACGCTGCTGCTCGACATCGTGCCGAAGCAGCTGAGCGCAGAGGAAGAGAAGAAGGGCTGGACGCTGGACCATCCCGCCGTGCGCAATCGCCTGGCCGCAGGCGCCGTCGCCAAGCTCGCCAAGACGAATCCGGCTCCGCTCTACGACCCCGCATTCGCGGAGCGCATCACCCCCGGCAACCTGGAGGACCATCTGGACGGCCTCGCGGACGTCGACTGGATCATCGAGGTCATCGTTGAGAACCTCGACGCCAAGCGCAGCCTGCTGGAGCGCGTCGAGTCGGTCTGGAAGCCCGGCACGATCGTCAGCTCCAACACGTCGGGCATCTCCATCAACGCGATGGCCGAAGGCCGCAGCGAGGCGTTCCGCCGCAGCTTCATGGGCACGCATTTCTTCAATCCGCCGCGCTACATGAAGCTTCTCGAGATCATCCCGGCGGCCGGCACCGATCCGCAGCTCGTGCAGCAGATGAAGCAGTTCAGCGAGACGGTGCTCGGCAAAGGCGTCGTCATCGCCAAGGATACGCCGAACTTCATCGCAAATAGGATCGGCACGTACGGGCTGCTCGTCACGCTTCAGGAGATGGAGCGGGGCGGCTATACGGTCGAAGAGGTGGACGCCGCGACCGGCCCGGCGCTCGGACGGCCGAAGAGCGCGACGTTCCGCACGCTCGACCTCGTCGGCCTCGACACGTTCCTCCACGTCGCGGACAACGTCCGGCTGAACGTGGACAGCGAGAGCGAGCGCCAGGCGTTCACGCCGCCGGCGTCGCTCACGGGACTCGTCGAGCGCGGCTGGCTCGGCGAGAAGAGCGGCCAAGGCTTCTATAAGAAGGTCAAGGGCGCGGGCGGCAAGAGCGAGATCCTCTCGCTCGACCTAAAGACGATGGAGCATGGCCCGCAGAAAAAACCGGCGTCCGGCTCGCTCGAGGCGGCGAAGCTCGCCAAAGGCGCGCGCGAGAAGACAAAAGCGCTGCTCGGCGCTGGCGACCGCTACTCCGAGCTTGCCTGGAACGTGCTCAAGCAGGTGCTCGTCTATGCCGCCGAAAAGGTCGGCGAGATCGCGGACTCGATCCAGGAGATCGACGAGGCGATGAAATGGGGCTTCAACTGGGAGCTCGGCCCGTTCGAGACGTGGGACGCGATCGGCTTGGCGCGCTCGGTCGAGCGCATGGAGAAGGAAGGCACGGCGGTGCCGGACTGGGTCAAGGAATGGATCGCCGCCGGCAACACGAGCTTCTACCGCAAGCAGGACGGCAAGCGCTTCTATGCGAGCCGCGGCGAGTTCCGCCAAGCGGAGCAGGCACCGGAGCTCATCGACCTGCGCGCCCTCAAGGAACAGGGCAAGGTGGTCCAGGGCAACAGCGGCGCCAGCCTGATCGACCTCGGCGACGGCGTCGCCTGCCTCGAGTTCCACTCTCCGAACAATGCGATCGGCGGGGATATCCTGACGATGATCCAGCAGAGCGTGCAGGAGGTGCGGCAGAACTGGACCGGGCTCGTCGTCGCCAACCAGGGCCGCAACTTCTGCGTCGGCGCGAACCTGATGCTGCTGCTGATGGAGGCGCAGGACGAGGAGTGGGATGAGGTCGACGACATCATCCATCTGTTCCAGCAGAGCATGCTGAAGCTCAAGCGCCTCGACAAGCCGGTCGTGGCGGCGCCGCATCGGATGACGCTCGGCGGCGGCGTCGAAGCGTGCATGCCGGCCGACCAGGTCGTCGCGGCGGCGGAGACGTACTACGGCCTCGTCGAGGTCGGCGTCGGGCTCATCCCGGCCGGCGGCGGCTGCAAGGAGTTCGCGCTGCGCGTCAGCCAGCAGGCCGGCCATCCGGAGGCGGATCTGCTGCCGCAGCTCGGACGCGTGTTCGAGACGGTCGGGCAGGCCAAGGTGTCGTCGAGCGGCCATGACGCCAAGCGTCTGGGCTACCTGCGCGGCGTCGACCGGATCGTGCCGAACCAGGACCATCTGATCTACGAGGCCAAGCAGGCCGTGCTCCAGCTGGCGGCGGACGGCTACCGGCTGCCGGCCGAGGAGCGGATCCGCATCGCCGGCTCCGAGGGCAAGGCGGCGCTGCAGCTGGCGGCGATCGGCATGCACGAGGGCGGCTACATCAGCGACCACGACCTGCTCATCGCCAAGAAGCTCGCCCATGTGCTGGCGGGCGGCGATCTGCCGGCCGGCACGCTCGTGACCGAGCAGTACATGCTCGACCTGGAGCGCGAGGCGTTCCTGAGCCTGACCGGCGAGCCGAAGACGCAGGCGCGCATGCAGCACATGCTGTCCAAGGGCCGTCCGCTGCGCAATTAGAGCAATCGAGGTTCCAAGCGAAGAGGAGCGTGAGCATACAATGAGAGAAGCGGTAATCGTATCGATGGCTAGAACGGCGGTCGGCCGGGGCAAGAAGGGCAGCCTGCGGCAGACGCGCGCCGACGACCTCGGGCGCATCGTGCTGGACGAGGTCGTCCGCCGCGCGCCGGGCTTGAAGAAGGAGGATGTCGAGGACATCATCATCGGCTGCGCGATGCCGGAGGGCGAGCAGGGGCTGAACTTCGCCCGCATCATGTCGCTGTACGCGGGCTTCCCGGTGACGGTGCCGGCGCTGACGGTCAACCGGTTCTGCTCGTCGGGGCTGCAGTCGATCGCCTTCGCTGCGGAGCGCATCATGACCGGCGGCGCGGATGTGCTGATCGCCGGCGGCGTCGAGAGCATGAGCCATGTGCCGATGACGGGCTTCAAAATCTCGCCGAACCCGCGCATCGTCGACGAGATGCCGGAGGTGTACATCGGCATGGGCCATACGGCCGAGCGCGTCGCCGAGCGGTTCGGCGTCTCCCGCGAGGACCAGGACCGGTTCGCCACCCGCTCGCATGCCAAGGCGGCGGCCGCGATCGCGGCCGGCAAGTTCGACGGCGAGATCGTGCCGGTCGAAGCGGAGCTCAAGGAGCTCGGCGACAACGGCAAGGTGAAGACGGAGCGCTTCACGTTCCGCACCGACGAGGGCGTGCGCGCCGATACGACGGCCGAGACGCTGGCGAAGCTGCGCCCGGCGTTCAAGCTCGGCGGCTCGGTGACGGCGGGCAACTCGTCGCAGGTGAGCGACGGCGCGGCGGCGGTCGTCATTATGAGCCGCGAGAAGGCCGACGAGCTCGGACTGAAGCCGCTGGCGACGTTCCGCTCGTTCGCCCTGGCGGGCGTCGAGCCGGAGATCATGGGCGTCGGCCCGGTCGAGGCGATCCCCAAGGCGCTGCGGCGCGCCGGCATCCGGCAGGAGCAGGTCGAGCTGTACGAGATCAACGAGGCGTTTGCCTCCCAATGCCTGCACATCATCCGCGAGCTCGGCCTCGACGAGGAAAAGGTCAACGTCAACGGCGGCGCGATCGCGCTCGGCCATCCGCTCGGCTGCACCGGCACGAAGCTCAGCGTCTCGCTGATCAGCGAGCTCCAGCGCCGAGGCGGCGGCTACGGCGTCGTCAGCATGTGCATCGGCGGCGGCATGGGAGCCGCCGGCGTGTTCGAGGTCCATCCAGCCTGAGCGCAGGAGGACGTCCGGTCCATTTGAACCTACCATCCAAAGGAGAGACGAACCATGACGACCAAAAGCAAAGTGCTCGGAGGCAGCTTCATCATCGACGATCTCGATTTCAACGCCATTGTCATCCCCGAGGAGCTGACCGAGGAGCAGCGCATGATCGCCGAGACGACCGAGGACTTCGTCGCCGGCGAGATCGAGCCGGTCGACGAGCAGATCGAGAAGCTGAGCTATGAGCTGACGGTCGAGAAGCTGCGCAAGGCCGGCGAGCTCGGCCTGCTCGGCGCCGACGTGCCGGAGGCTTACGGCGGCCTCGGACTCGACAAGGTGAGCAGCACGCTCATCAGCGAGAAGATGACGAAGGCGAGCGCGTTCGCCTTGTCGGCCGGCGCGCATGTCGGCATCGGCACGCTGCCGATCGTCTATTTCGGCAACGAGGCGCAGAAGCAGAAGTACCTGCCGAAGCTGGCGAGCGCCGAGCTGATCGCGGCGTACTGCCTGACCGAGCCGTCCTCCGGCTCCGACGCGCTCGGCGCGAAGGCGACGGCGGTGCTGAGCGAGGACGGCAGCCACTACGTGCTGAACGGCACGAAGCAGTTCATCACGAACGCCGGCTTCGCCGACGTGTTCATCGTCTACGCCAAGGTGAACGGCACCGACTTCAGCACGTTCATCGTCGAGCGTACGATGGAGGGCGTGAGCATCGGGCCGGAGGAGAAGAAGATGGGCATCAAGGGCTCGTCCACCTGCCCGCTTATCCTCGAGGACGTCAAGGTGCCGGTCGAAAACCTGCTGTGGGAAGTCGGCAAAGGCCATCTGATCGCCTTCAACATCCTCAACATCGGCCGCTACAAGCTCGCCGTCGGCTGCGTCGGCTCGGCCAAGGACGCGATCGAGTATTCCGCCAAGTACGCCAATGAGCGCACGCAGTTCGGCCGTCCGATCAGCAGCTTCCCGCTCGTCGGCAAGAAGCTGGCCGAGATGAACATCCGCACCTACGTCATGGAAAGCATGGTGTACCGCACCGCCGGCCTGTTCGACGTCGGCCTCGCCGACGTGGACTACGCGGCGGCGGATGTCGGCTACCAGTCCGCCAAGGCGATCGCCGAGTACCAGCTCGAGTGCTCGATCAACAAGGTGTTCGCCTCCGAGGGGCTCGACTTCGTCGCCGACGAAGGCGTGCAGATCCACGGCGGCTACGGCTTCACGCAGGAGTACCGCATCGAGCGCATCTACCGCGACTCGCGCATCAACCGCATTTTCGAAGGCACGAACGAGATCAACCGCCTGCTCATCCCCGGTACGCTCATCAAGCGCGCGATGAAGGGCGAGCTGCCTCTGCTGCAAAAGGCGATGAAGCTGCAGAACGAGCTGATGGAGCTGCGCGCCTCAAGCCTGCAGTTCGAGCAGCCGCTGGAGCTGGAGGCGCATCTGCTCGCCAGCGCCAAGAAGATCTTCCTCATGGCCGGCGCGTCGGCCGTGCAGAAGTACCAGACGAAGCTCGAGCAGGAGCAGGAGGTGCTGAGCAACCTCGCGGACATCATGATCGGCGTGTTCGCGATGGAAAGCGCGCTGCTGCGGACGCAGAAGCGGATCTCGCTGCAGGGCGGGGCGAAGGCGCAGCTCGGCGTCGACATGACGAGCGTGTTCGTGCAGGAGGAGTTCAGCCGCATCGCCGAGCTGGCCAAGGAGACGCTGGCGGCGATGGAGACGGGCGACATGCTCAAGACGCAGCTGTCCGTGCTGAAGAAGCTGACGAAAAACGGCGCCCTCGATACGGTGAAGCTGAAGCGCCGCATCGCTTCCCGCGTCATCGAGGCCGAACGGTACGTGCCATAAGCACAGATGGGGGTGGACGGCATGGCGAACAGACCCTGGCTCAGTCACTACCCGCATGAAGTCCCGCCGACGTACGATTATCCCGACCAGAACCTGGCCGAGTTCCTCGTGCGCACGGCGGAGAGAAGTCCGAACCAGACGGCGCTCGAATTCATGGGCGCCCGCATGTCCTACGGCACGCTGCTCGACTCGTCTTACCGCTACGCCAACGCCATGATCAGTCTCGGCCTCAGAAAAGGAGACCGGGTCGCGGTCATGCTGCCCAACTGCCCGCAGGCGGTCATCGCCTATTACGGCACGCTGCTGGCCGGCGGCATCGTCGTCATGACGAACCCGCTCTACATGCCGCGCGAGCTGGAGCATCAGCTGCTCGACGCGGGAGCCCGCTTCATCGTCGCGCTCGACCTGCTCGTCGGGCGGGTGCGGCAGGCGACTCGCGAGCAGCCGCTGGAGCGGATCATCGTCGCTTCCGTCGCCGATTACTTGCCCTTTCCGAAAAACCTGCTCTACCCGCTCAAGGCGAAAAAGGACGGCACGCCGCTGCCGAAGCTCGACTACGGCGACCGCCAGCTGCTGAATTTCGTCAAGCTGCTGCGCGAGTCGCTCTCCGATCCATGCCGCGTCCCGGTGGAGTCGCGGCATGATCTGGCGCTCATCCAGTACACCGGCGGCACGACGGGCTTCGCCAAAGGCGTCATGCTGACGCATCGCAACCTGATCGCCAACACGATCCAGAGCGAGCTGTGGAATTATCGCAACGAAGGGAGCAAGGAGCGGTATTTCGCCGCTCTGCCCTTTTTCCACGTCTTCGGCATGACGGTGCTGCTCAACCAGGGCATCCGGCTCGGCGCGACGCTGTATCTGATGCCGCGCTTCGAGATCAATGCCGTGCTCAAGGCGATCCACAAGCACAAGCCGACGGTATTCCCCGGCGCGCCGACGATGTATATCGCGATCATCAACCATCCCGACGTCGCCAAGTACGACCTCAGCTCGATCAACGTCTGCATCAGCGGCGCCGCCGCGCTGCCGCTCGAGGTGCAGGAGCGCTTCGAGCGGCTGACGGGCGGCAAGCTGATCGAGGGCTACGGCCTCACGGAGGCGTCGCCGGTGACGCATGCGAACAACATCTGGGAGCTGCGCAAGAGCGGCTCGATCGGCATCCCGCTCCCCGACACGGAGGCGCGCATCGTGCATCCGGAGACGGGCGAGGACGTGCGGCCGGGCGAGATCGGCGAGCTGATCGTGCGCGGGCCGCAGGTGATGTCCGGCTACTGGAAGCGGCCGGAGGAGACGGCGCAGACGCTCAAGGACGGCTGGCTGTACACCGGCGACCTCGGGCGCATGGACGACGACGGCTTTTTCTACATCCTCGATCGGCGCAAGGACCTCATCATCGCGGGCGGATACAACATCTATCCGCGCGAGGTGGAGGAGGTGCTGTTCGAGCATCCGGACGTCGAGGAGGCGATCGTCGCCGGCGTCAACGATCCGTACCGGGGCGAGACGGTGAAGGCGTTCGTCGTGCTGCGCAGCGGCGCCGAGCCGGATGCGGCGGAGCTCAAGGCTTGGTGCAAGGAGCGGCTCGCCGCCTACAAGGTGCCCAAGGCGTACGAGTTCCGCGACAGCCTGCCCAAGACGCTCGTCGGCAAGGTGCTGCGCCGCAAGCTGCTGGACGAGGAGCTGCAGAAGCAGGAGGAGACGAAATGAACCTGAACTTGGAAGCGGATTCATCCGAAGAAGGCAAAAAGCTGCTGGAGCAGTGGTCCGCCGCCGCCGAACAGTCGTTCTGGGGCTTCCTCGGAGCGGAGATGAAGGTCATCCGCGAAGGCTACGCGGAGGTGTACCTCGACATCAAGCCGCATCATATGAACCTGATCGGCATCCTGCACGGCGGCGTGTACGCGACGCTGATCGACTCCGCGATGGGGCTCGTGGCGATGGCCGCCCATCCGGACCGGGCCGTCGTGACGACGAACCTGAACCTGAACTACGTCTCTCCGATCAAGGAGGGACGGCTCATCGTCAGCGCCGAGATCGTGCATCAGTCGCGCAAGATGGTGAGCACGCAATCCTACGCCCGCACCGAGTCGGGCGAGCTGTGCGCCTTCGGCACGGGCACTTTCCGCGTGCTCGGCTCGTAGGGGAGCAAGGGCGCAGCATCTGCATGCGGACGTCGCGGGTTCCCGCTATGTTCCGGATGCGCAGCTCTTGCGCGCTTCAAGCCGTTTCCCGGCAGGCTTTCGGGCTGCTTGGGAGACGGCTTTATTTTGTCTCCGGAACGATCCGGAAAAGCGAGCTGTGTCCGACAAGGAATTCGCTGCGCGAGCCGAGTCTTTCTCGGCGGTAAGCCGGATAAGCAGGCCATGTGCGACAAGGAACACGCTGCGCGAGCCGATCCTTTCTCGGCAGGAAGCTGGCAAGTCCGATGGGACAAGAAGGCCGCTGCGCAAGCCGAGCCTTTCTCCGATTCCACTGGAAGCCGGATGGCTTGATCCCCTGACCTCCTATTCGGAGGCCATCCGTCTTCCAAGAGGACCGCTGCCGCTTCTCCGAAAGGCATCGGCTCGCTCCGCGAGCAGCTCGGGTAGACAGGAGGCGAAACGGAGGGAGTTGCGCGGAAAAACCGAGTAACTCGGATAGGCAGGAGGCGAAACGGAGGGAGTTACGCGGAAAAACCGAGTAACTCCGGTATGTAGGAGTCGGAACGGAGGGAGTTACGCGGAAAAACCGAGTAACTCGGATAGGCAGGAGTCGGAACGGAGGGAGTTGCGCGGAAAAACCGAGTAACTCCGGTATGTAGGTGGCGGAACGGAGGGAGTTACGCGGAAAAACCGAGCAGCTCGGGTAGACAGGAGTCGGAACGGAGGGAGTTGCGCGTAAAAACCGAGCAGCTCGGATCTAAAAGGAAAGTAGGAGCTTGGTGTGGAGCTGCGTACCGTATGCGGGGCATGAGTAGAGCTTGGGGACCGGAGCGAAGCGGGGCGGGGAACTCGTGGAGAAGCGGCAGCGGTTCCCTTGGAGGCCGGATTCCACCCCTGCTGGGGAATGGGATCAAAGGAATCTGGGCTCCAGGGAGATCGGAACGAGTCCCCGCTCCGCGAAGCGGATACCGGTCACGATGCCCGCTCCGCGAAGCGGATACCGGTCACGATGCCCGCTCCGCGAAGCGGATACCGGTCACATTGCCCGCTCCGCGAAGCGGATACCGGTCACATTGCCCGCTCCGCGAAGCGGATGCCGGTCACGACGCTCGCTCCGCGAAGCGCGTGCCGGTCACGACGCCGGCTCCGCGAAGCGGATACCGGTCACGATGCTCCGCGAAGCGGATGCCGGTCACGACGCTCGCTCCGCGAAGCGATTTCCGGTTTCCGCTCCGCCGTCCGATCGGCCGTTTTGCCATGTTCTCTCCGGCATGGAATAATGAGGACAGATCGAAGAAGGAGGGGGATGCGGATGGCACGAACGGCCGTCATTGCCGGCGCGACCGGACTCGTAGGAGGAGAGCTGCTGCGGCTGCTGCTGGAGAGCGAAGCCTACACCGAAGTGATCGCGGCCGGCCGCCGAAGCACGGGGACAACGCATGCGAAGCTGCAGGGGGTCGTTTGGGAGCAGGATCGGCCGGAGGCGGCGCTGGAGGGCCGCCTGAAGGGAGCGGATCTGTTCATCGCAACCGGCACGACGATCCGCAAGGCCGGCAGCCAGGCGGCATTCCGGGAGGTCGACTACGAGCTGCCGCTGCGGCTCGCCCGCTCGGCTGCCGCCGAAGGCGCCGCCTCGCTCGTCATCGTCTCGTCGATCGGCGCCTCCGCGTCGTCCCGCGCCTTTTACTTGCGGGTCAAAGGCGAGCTCGAGCAGGAGCTCGGCAAGCTCGGCCTGCGCAAGCTCGTGCTGCTGCGGCCGTCCCAAATCTTGGGCGCCCGCGCCGAGAAGCGCACGCTCGAAGCGGCGGCTGGAGCGGTCGGCAAGGCGTTCGGTCCGCTGATGAAAGGGCCGCTCGCCCGCTATCGGCCGGTCGAGGCCCGCGTCATCGCGGCCGCGATGCTGGCCGCCGCCCAGCATGCGCCGGAGGGCAAGACGGTGCTGGAGTCGGAGGCGCTCCCGGCCGAAGCGCGCAAGCTGCAGCAGCGGAGCTAGGTAGCGCACTCGAGAAAATGTGCTGCCGACGGGCAGCGGATCGGCGGCGGGTGGAGGCAAGCCCCTTTACACAGACTACCCGGCGGATTATGATGAAGGTTCGACATGGGCAGCGGAGCGCTGCGAGGCAGGGCAACCGAAACCGCCCGCAGCCGTCCGCTCTCCTGATCTTCAACCTGCAAGGGGAGGCTATGCCCGCTTGACCCAGACCCGCTATCCGTTCGTCTACGATCCTTCGCTGCCGTTCATCGGCCAGGCGAGCGACTGGATCGCCGACGTTTTCTACGACATTCTTCCCGAGGCCGGCTTCGAGGTGCGGGACGAGCAGATCTTCATGGCGTTCCAGCTCGAGCGCGCCTACCAGGAGCGCAAGACGCTGTTCGCGGAGGCCGGCGTCGGCACCGGCAAGACGCTCGTCTACCTGCTGTACGCCGCCGCCTACGCCCGCTATACGCAAAAGCCCGCCGTCATCGCCTGCGCCGACGAGTCGCTGATCGAGCAGCTGACGAAGCCGGAGGGCGACCTGGCCAAGATCGCCCGCCATCTCGGACTTGCCGTCGACGCCCGCGTGGCGAAGTCGCAAGGCCAATACCTGTGCCTGAACAAGCTTGACGCGGCCCGCGGCGGCGAAGGGGGCGAGCGGTTCGACGAGCTCCACCGCTCGCTGCCGGAGTTCGTGCATCGTCCCGCGACGATGCAGGCGTTCCACCCGTACGGCAGCCGCAAGGACTACCCCGAGCTCGACGACGCCGACTGGTCGCGCATCGGCTGGGACGTGTTCCAGGACTGCCTCATCTGCCTGCAGCGCCATCGCTGCGGCATGACGCTCTCGCGCGACCACTACCGCAAGGCGCCGGACGTGCTCATCTGCTCGCATGACTTCTATATGGAGCATGTGTGGACGGCAGAGGCGCGCAAGCGCGAAGGGCAGCTGCCGCTGCTTCCGGAGCATAGCTCGGTCGTCTTCGACGAGGGCCATCTGCTCGAGGCGGCCGCGCAGAACGCGCTCACCTACAAGCTGCAGCATGCGATGTTCGAGTCGATCGTCAGCCGGCTGCTGCAGAACGACATCCGCGAGTCGCTCGCCTACGGCATCGAGGACGCGATCGCGCGCAGCGAGTCGCTGTTCCGCCTGCTGCGGCGCGAGGCCAGGCCGGTGGCCGGCTCGGACCGGCTCGAGTTCCGCTGGACGCCGGAGCTGACGCGCGAGGTCCGCGCCTTCCGCTCGCAGCTGGAGGAGATCGAGGAGCAACTCGTGTTCGAAAGCGGACTGTTCACCCTTGACGCTTATCATCTGACGATCGTCGAGGAGCATCTGGACATGATCGGCACCGCGCTCGCGCTGTTCGACCGTCCGGACGGGCTGATCGCCTGGCTCGCCGACGAGGCGGACGGACTGTCGCTCGTGCTCATGCCGCGGCTCGTCAAGGAGGTGCTGGCGGAGCGCGTGTTCGCGCGTCCGATGCCGATCATCTTCTCGTCGGCGACGCTCTCGGCGGGCGGCTCGTTCCATTATGTGGCCGATTCGCTCGGCATCCGGGACTACCTGCAGTTCAGCACGCCGAGTCCGTATGACTACGCCGAGCAGATGCAGGTGCGGACGGTCCGCACGGACGGACCGGAGGCCAAGCGCGCTGCTGCTCTGAAGGCGCTTCGGCGCAGCGGCGGCCGCGCGCTGCTGCTGTTCCCGGACCGTCGGCAGCTGGCGGAGTTCCGCGACTGGGCGGCGTCGAGCGGGGAGCTGGACGGCTACCGGATGCTGTACGAGGGCGACGCGGAGATCAGCCATCTGATCGGCCGGTTCCAAAACGACGAGGAAAGCGTGCTTGCCGCCGCGACGCTTTGGGAAGGATTGGACATACCGGGTCCTTCGCTGTCGCTCGTCGTCGTCTGGGAGCTGCCGTGGCCGCCCGCCGATCCGGTCTACAACGCCCGGCGGTCGGAAGCGCAGGATGCTTTCGCCGAGGTGGAGAAGCCGTTCATGCAGCTGCGGCTGCGTCAAGGATTCGGGCGGCTCATCCGGACGCGCGAGGATCGCGGCGAGATCGTCGTGCTGTCGGACCGGCTGGACGAGCCGGCGGTGCGGCAGGCGGTGCTGGAGCTCGTGCCGGAGGGCACGCTTCAAGATGAGGAGGGAAGCTGATGGAGCTGGAGCTATTGGAAATTAGCGAATATACGGTCGAGAAGCTGAAGGATCCGTTCGGCATTCTGAGCGGCGACCGCTACGAGTTCACGCTGCTGATCGAGGTCGACGAGGAGGACGAGCTGTACCGCCCGGCGGGCCTGTACGTGCGCGTCGTCTACGCGCTCGCGTCTGGCGGGGAAGGCCGCGTCGTCTCGCATGAGATCCGCGAGCGCGGCACCGACCAGCTGCTGGACTTCGGGCTGGAGGAGGACGAGCTGGCGGAAGCGGCGGCGTTCTGCGCCGCCCATGCGGGCGAAGCCGACAACGTCTGAGCAAAGGGGAGGCGGATGACATGCAGCCATTCACGGCAAGCGTCGTCCAAGTCGTGAAAGCCATTCCCGAAGGACGGCTCATGACGTACGGCGCGGTGGCGGCGGCAGCCGGCCAGCCGCGCGCGGCGCGCCAAGTCGTGCGCGTGCTGCACAGCATGGGCGAGTCCCAAGGCTTGCCTTGGCATCGGGTCATGAACGCGGCGCGGCGCATCAGCCTGCCCGGCGACGGAGGCGAGCTGCAGCTGGCGCTGCTGGCGGCGGAGGGCACGGAGCCCGGACTGGACGGCTGCTTCGACGAAGCGCGGTTCATGCGTGCGGACGAAGCCTGAGCATCGACAGGATAGGACGTAAAAAGGGCGGCAGCCCGGATCCGCCTCAGAGGGGAGGATTCGGGCTGCCGCCCTTTTTGATCTGGCAGCGTTGCCGGGGGCTGAAGGCTGAAGTCAGCCCGCAGGAGCGGCGGGCTGAGCGGAGCGCGAGGCGCTGCGGCTCAGCAGCACGAGCACGGTCCAGATGACCACGAAGCCGGCGACTTGGCCGGCGGTGAGCGCCTGGTCGAAGACGAGCCAGTTGATGAGCACGCCGACGGCAGGGAACGCCAGCTCCGCGAGCGTGGCGAGCGAGGCTTTGGTGCCGGACAGCCCTTTGTAATAGAGCAGCATGCTCAGCAAGCCCGGGATGAACGCCTGGAACAGCAGGTTCACGAGCAGCAGCGCCGCCGCACCCCCTGCGCCGAGCGTCTGCCAGCCGTCGCCGGCGACGAGGACGAGCAGGCCGAGCAGCGGGATGGCGAGCAGGAAGCGCAGCGCCGTCACGAAGTGGAAGCCCATGCCCTTGGTGAGCAGGTACTTGCCCATGACGGTGGATCCGCCCCACAGCGCCGCCGCCCCGATGGAGAGCAGGCAGCCGAGGGTAGCGAGGTCATGCAGGCCGAGCGCCGGGGAGCCGAAGCCGAACGTCAGCAGGTAGGTGCCGGCCAGCGCCAGCAGCAGGAACCAGCCGAAGCGGCGCGGCAGCGCTTCGCGCAGCACGATCCGCGCGAGCAGGATCGCGAACAGCGGCTGCAGCTTCTGCAGCAGCAGGACGGCGTTGAAGTTGCCGTAGCTGAACGCCGCGGTGAACATGACGGTGGCGATCGCCGAGCCTCCCCAGGAGATGAACAGCATCGCGCCGACGATGCCGAGCGTGAGCTTGCCGGCGAGCTGATGACGGTAATGGATCAGGACCGGAACGGAATAGACGGCCAGCAGCAGATGCTCGAGAAAGACGATCTGCGCGGACGTGAAATGCTGGAGCAGCAGGATGCGGAACAGCGGATCGACTCCCCAGAGCGTCGCTCCGAGCGCGACATACCAGATGCCGCGCCCGCAGGAGAGCAGTCCGCCGCGGTCCGCCTGCAGCGGACTCGATGCGGCAGCGGTCGTACCCAATTCAAAAACCCCCATGAAACGGAATTTGAATTGAACCTCGTTAGAAGCAGCATGCCCCCGCCTGAAGGATCAGGACGGGGGCATGAAGAACCCGCCTGCCGCCAAAAATGGCGCCAAGCAGGGTTTCACCTTCTCTCATCCGGACTATACCGTCGGCCTTGGACTCGCACCAAGTCAGTCCCGCCGCCGCATGAAGCGGCAGCGGGAGTCGCGGGCTTCGGCGCCAAGCTGGCGCCGTCACCGCCGGTAGGGAATTTCACCCTGCCCCGAAGGTTCAGATTCAGTTAGACCGAATTGTAGCACAATCCGGCAGCGCTCGACAAGAAAAGTTCATGGTTCGCCGAAGCCAAAGAGCGGACGAGCGGGTATAATGGGAAAGGATAGGGAACATGCCAAGGAGGCTAATGACGTTGAAGAAATTCGGACTGATCCTATTGGCTGCGCTGCTGCTCGTCGCGGCGGGCTGCTCCTCGCGCAGCGGCGGCGTGGATGAATCCGCCGTGGAGACGCATATCGCGAGCGAGCCGGCGGCTGTCGCCGGCTCGCCGCTCCAGCTGACGGCGGAGATCGAGGGCATCGAGTCCCTCCTGCAGGAGGACGATCTCAAGATCGACTTCGACATCCGCGAGGAGACGGAGCAGGAGCTCCCGGTGCTGCTCACCTCGACGAAGAAGTCGGACAAGGAATATGAGGTGGAGCATACGTTTCCGGAGCCGGGCAAGTATGTGATCTACATCCACATCTATGCCGGAGACGACATCCACATCATCAAGCGCAACGAGTTCCAGGTCGGCTGACCGGCCGCTCGGAGCGCCGCCTGCGCGCTGCAGGCATGAAAAGCGATACGGGACGAAGCGGAGCAGTTCTCCGTTCGTCCCGTATTTGCTTTGCAGCGGATGCAGGGATGGATATAATAGGAAACCGAGAGATCAAGCAGGAGCGGACGGGGGATGGACATGAAGGTCGTATGGATCGAGGATGAGCGGGAGCTGCTGGAGGAAGGAGCCCGCTTCCTGCGGCAGGAAGGCTGGGAGGTCGAGGGAGCGGCTTCGGCGGAGGAGGCGGAAGCGCTCATCGAGCGCGGCAGGCCGGACCTGCTGCTCGTCGATTGGATGCTCGAAGGCGGGCGGACGGGACTGGATCTGTGCCGGCTCAACGACCGCAGCTGGCAGCTGCCGCTGCTCATGGTGACGGCCAGAGGCGATGAGTTCGACCGCGTGCTTGCGCTGGAGCTCGGAGCGGACGATTTCATTCAGAAGCCGTTCAGCCTGCGCGAGCTGCATGCTCGCATGAAGGCGGTGCTGAGGCGCGCAGGCCGAACGGCGACGGCGTCCGGCGCGGACGTCCAGGAGCCAGGCGGCGAAGGAGAGGTGCTGGAGCGCGGCGAGCTGACGATTCGGCCGCTGTCGCATGAGGCGGAGCTCGAAGGCCGGGCGCTTGAGCTGACCCGGACCGAGTTCGCGCTGCTGCTGCGGCTCGCCTCGCGGCCGGGCCGGGTATTCACGAGGACGCATCTGCTGGAGGAGGCGCTCGGCGACGCGTTCGCCGGTTATGAGCGCACGATCGACAGCCATATCCGCAACCTGCGGCGCAAGCTCGGCGACGATCCGGCCGATCCGCGCTTCGTGCTGACCGTGTACGGGGTCGGCTACAAGTTCAATCCCGATGCGGGAGCCGGCCGATGATGGACGCGCAGCGGATTCAGCGGATCGCCGCCGCCGCGGCCTTGCCGATCGGCGGCGGGGCGGCCGCCGCGCTGCTCGCGGCGCTGCTGCCGGCCGGTCCCGTGGCGGGAGACTCGTCCTGGGCGGCGCTGGGGCGCTGCCTGCCGCCGGCTGCGCTTACGGCGCTGCTGATCGCCGCAGCCATGCGGCTGGAGCGTCGCCGCTGGCGGCGGCGCCTGGCGGCATGGAGCCGGGTCGCCGAGCGCTTGGCGGATGAGCCGGATCGGGATGGAGGCGACGCGGCGGCAGACAGAGGGCGAGCGCCAGCCGCGCGGACGGATGCTGAGACTGAGGCTGGGCAGGCGGCTGCGGCGCGCCTCCATGTCCCCCGCGAGGGCGCGGCGACCGAGGCTGCGCTGCCATCGGACGAGACAGGCGGGTCCGGCGAGCGGGCGGGGTCCGCGCGCGCGGACGCGGCCGAGGAGCGGCAGCTGGAGCAGGCGCTGGGGCGGGCCGACGCGCTCATCCGGCAGCTGCGCACGACGCGCCGGCTCATGGTCGCGGAGGTCGCGCATGAGCTGCGCACGCCGCTCTCCGTCATCCGCGCCTCGCTCGACAACGCCTTGTACGAGCAGCGCCCGCTGCCGCCCGAGCGGCTGGCTGCTCTGTCGGAGCAAGCCGCCGCGATGAGCCGGCTCGTGCAGGATCTGCAGGATCTGAGCCTGGCCGAGAGCGGCCGCCTGCAGCTGGAGAAGAATTGGTTCGAGCCGGCCGCCGTCGCGGCGGCGGCGATGGAGCTGCTGCAGCCGGATGCCGACGATCGGGGCATCGGGCTCGTCGCCGAGCTGGACGGCAAGCTGCTGCTGTACGGGGACGGGAAGCGGTTCTCGCAGCTGCTGCTCAACCTGCTCGGCAACGCGATCCGCCATGCCCGCAGCCGCGTGACGGTGAGCGCTTCGGCGAGCGGAGCGGAGCTTGTGCTGCGCGTGCGCGACGACGGCTGGGGCTTCGAGCCCGAAGAGGCGGGGCAGCTGTTCCACCGGTATTACCGCAAGCCGACCTATGCGGACGGAAGTCCGGCGCCGCGCGGCATCGGCCTCGGGCTGGCTGTCGTCAAGGGCATCGCCGAGGCGCATGACGGCTCGGTGCAGGTGGAGAGCCGCGTCGGCGGCGGCGCCGAATTCACGGTGCGCTTGCCGCTGTT
Source organism: Paenibacillus pasadenensis DSM 19293 (assembly GCF_000422485.1). Lineage (GTDB taxonomy): Bacteria > Bacillota > Bacilli > Paenibacillales > Paenibacillaceae > Paenibacillus_O > Paenibacillus_O pasadenensis. The sequence goes on along the minus strand of NZ_AULW01000015.1, from coordinate 37,094 downwards.
CCGCGAATGAGCGTCGGATCGTTCGCGCCCGTCGTTCGCGCCCGCATTTCCGCGAATAGGCCGACAGTCCGTCCGCTCTGCACAGGTTCTGCACATCGTTTCGGCGAGGACTGCATCCCGGCCTGGTACGGTAGAGGCATCCCCGAAGCGCGGGGAGGAAAAGGAGATTGCAGCCGATGCTGAGAGCGACAGAACTGAATAAGACGTATGGAACGGGAGTCGAGGCGACAAAAGCGCTCCGCGAGGTCGGCCTGACGCTGGACAAGGGGGAGATGGCGGCGGTGACCGGGCCGTCCGGCTGCGGCAAGTCGACGCTGCTGCATGTGCTTGCCGGCCTGGAGCCGGTCGACGGCGGGGAGATCTGGATCGGAGACGAGGCGGTCCACCGGCGGCGCGAAAGCGAGCTGGCGGCGCTGCGGCTGAAGCGCATGGGCTTCGTGTTCCAAGCGTATCATCTCGTGCCGGTGCTGAGCGCGGAGGAGAACGTGCAGCTGCCGCTGCTCGCCGGCGGCATGTCGCGCCGCGAGGCGGAGCGGCAGGCGCTTGAGGCGCTCGACCTGGTCGGCCTCGCCGCCAAGCGCCGCGCTCGGCCGTCGGCTCTGTCCGGCGGCCAGAGCCAGCGCGTGGCGATCGCCCGCGCCGTCGCCGGGCGGCCGGACATCCTGTTCGCCGACGAGCCGACCGGCGCGCTCGATTCCGATGCCGCCGATCAGGTGATCGGTCTGCTGGAGCTGATGAACCGCCAGTACGGCATGACGCTGCTGCTCGTCACGCATGACGACCGGCTGGCGCAGCGGCTGCCGCGGCAGATCCGCATGTTCAACGGGCGGATCGTCGAGGACCGCGGAGGCTCGTCATGCTGACCCGCGGCATTTCGTGGGCGATGGGCTCGCGCTATTTGCGCCGGCAGGGGCGGCAGACGGCGCTCGCCGTGCTGGCCGGAGCGATCGGCGCGATGCTGCTGGCGATGTCGTTGTTTCATTACGGCTCTGTCCGCGAAAGCGGCGACCGCTGGCTGAGCCGCCACTTCGGGCCGATCGACTGGGAGCTCGTCCCTGCCGGCCAGGAGGCCGGCTTCACGGCGGAGAGGGCTCGGGAGGTCGCGGCGGAGGGCAACGGCGAAGGGCCGTTTCCGTACCGCTATCTTCCCGCCGCGTCGGCGACGGTGATGCTGTACGCTTCGCCGGAGCCCGACGCGGAGGCGGCCATGCTGCAGCAGGCGCTCGCGATCGGCTTCGAGGCGCCGGCGGCCGCTGCGTTCGAGCCGGGCTCGCGGCTGTGGGACGAGCCGCTGCGGCCGGGCGAGGCGCTGCTCGACGCGGATGCGGCGGAGACGCTCGGACTGCAGGCCGGCGACATCGTTTATGCCGGCGCTCCGGACGGCGCCCGCGTCGGCTTCAAGCTGCGCGATGCGCCGCCTCCGTCCGGCTTGTCCGGCTACCGGGGCGACGGGGCGCGGCATAACGCGACGCTCGCGCTCCATCCGGACGACGCGCGGCGGCTGGCCGCGCTGCCGGAGGGCAGCTGGTCGGCGATTCTCGCTTCGCGGATGAATCCGGCCGATTCGGTGCTCGGCATGAGCTTTTCGTCGAAGCAGGAGGGCTGGTACGAGACTCGCTTCGTCAAGCGGAAAGCGGAGGACATGACGCGCAGCAATCTCGTCATCCTGATCGGCGTCATCAGCCTGACGGCGATCTTCTCCAGCGCGTTCCTGCTGCGGCAGATCGTGCTCATGCTCGCCGACTCGCGGGCGGAGCTGTACGGCGTGCTGCGGGCGATCGGCCTCAGCCGCAAGCAGGCGCGCAGCCTGTTCCGGGCGGAGGCGCTGCTGCTCGGGCTGCTGTCCGGCCTGGCCGGCATCGCGGCGGGACTGGCCGGCGGCTGGGGGCTTGTGAAGGCGATCTACGGCTCGGAGCTCGGCCGCTCGGCCGAAGCGTCGGGCATCCCGATCGAGCCGCATCTGCCGCTGCCGGTGCTGCTGGCGGGAGGGGCGGCCGTGCTGCTGTATCAGCTGCTGCTCGTGCTGGCGGCGAGCCGGCTGGCCGGCACGGGCTCGATCGTCGGCGCGATGCGGGGCGAATCAAGGGAGGGCGCGTCTGCGAGCGGCAAGCGTCGCCGCTCCATCCGCTTGGCCGTCGCCGCCGCAGCGGCCTGCGCCGTCGCCGGGCTGCAGGCTTACCACACCTGGGGCTGGTCGCCGCAGGTTGCGGACGGCTCGGTCATGCTGCGGCTGGCGCTCGTCTGGCTCGCCTCCGCCGCCGCGCTGACGCTGCTGCTGCAACTGCTGCTGCAGGCGGCAGGCTCGCGGCTCGGAGCGCGCGCCGGAGCGGACGTGCTGCTCGCTCTGCGCTATGCGGCGCAGCGTCCGGGACGCACGTTCACCGTCATGCTGCTGTTCGCCGTCGCGATGATGACGATCACCTTCACCTCGGGCATATCCAGCCTCATCCTCCCGAACTCGGATCCGGCGCGCGGTCCGCAGGCGCTGCTCGGCTACGGCGGCTTCGTCGCGTACGAGAGCGACAGCGAGAAGCAGGACATGCTGGAGCTGCTGAAGAGCGACGAGACGCTGCGTCAAGCGGTAGAGAGCTACGCGCATGTCCAGCCGACGATGGCTTCCATCTCGCTGTCTGACAGCTCCAGCAGGGGCGGGCAATCGTTCGTGCCGGTCACCCCCGAGCTCGTCCGGGGAGGCGGCTGGAAGCTGCTGGAGCGGTCCTTGGCCTTTGCGACCGATCAGGAAGCCTGGGACAAGGTGATGGCGGACAAGAGGTACATCGTCCTGCCGCGAAGCTACAAGGACTTCGGCGTCGAGCCGTCCGCGACCTTCTGGTCTCCGGAAAAGCTCTACCGCGTCGGCGACACGATCGAGCTCGGCTTTTTCAAGGCAGAAGTCAGGGCCGCCGGACAGCCGCCCGACCTGAAGCAGACGTTCACGATCGCCGGCTTCGCCGAGCCGAATTCCGCTTCCGGCGTCCATACGGAGTACGTCTACGATACGACCTACGTCCATCCCGATGTCTGGAAGCAGCTGCACGAGGGCTACCATCGCCCATGGGACAATCAGAAGTTCAAAGGGCTGATCCTGCTGCAGCTCGACGCGACCGATCTCAAGCAGGACGAGGAGGTCGTCTCCCGGCTCCTGTCCGCTGGCGCCTCGACGGCCGCCATTCCCTATCTGGACACGTGGAAGGAGCATGCTTCCTCGAAGCGGCTCGTGACCGGCTTCCTGGCCTTCACCGCGCTCTCGGCGGCGATCGGGCTGCTCGGCCTGGCCGTCCTGCAGCGGCGCTCGATGCTCGACCGCGAGCGCGAGCTCGCGATGCTCCGCTGCGCCGGCGTGCCGGCGCCGACGCTCCGGCGGGCGTTCATGCTGGAGGGGAGCCTGCTCGGCCTGCTTGGCCTCGCGGCGGGCTGGGCGGCCGGATGGAGCGGCGCGAGCGCGTTCGCCCGCGTCATCCAGACGGATCTGCGCCCGTGGGAGGAGCCGCTGCGGGTCGACTTCGACGGCTGGCTGCTCGGCGGCATCCTGCTGACGCTGTCCGCGCTTGCCGTGCTGCTGCAGGCCGGTTCCGTCCGCACGGCGCTGCGGAGCACGCCGGTCGAATCGCTGCGCAAGGCCGACGCGTAAGCGCGGCCTCGGTTTAAGAAAAACTTCAGAAAATGCTATGTTTTTGTTGCTTTCTGTCAGGTCAAAGCCCGTTATACTTAAAGTCGGACCTATTCCGGATACATTTTGCAGGTATAATCCGTCTTAGATAGAGAACGAGGCAAGGGAGAGAGCGGCATGAGGAAGCGATCCGAGGAGAGAATTCTGAGGCTGCGGCAGTCGGAGCAGGAATGCTATTCCGTCTGCTATTACCTGCTCGGCGACGAGCGGCTCGCCGTGCAGGCGGCCCAGCAGGCGCTGTGCGAGCTGTTCCGCAGCGAGGACGCCGCCTACGGACCGGAGCGGGTGCGCGCCGCCGCGATGCGTCAAGCGGTCAAGCTGGCGGCGCGGCGCTCGCCTGTGCTGCTATAGACAAAGAAGAAGACGAAAAAGAGCGGAACGGCAATCGTTCCGCTCTTTCCTATGCATCCGATGCGCTCGAGCCTTGCGCCTAGGGCAGCATGCCCGGCTCCGGCTGCGCCTGCGGGCGGCTGCGGCGGCGCAGCGCTTGCAGCCAGCGGGCTCCGTACTCCGAGACGAGCACGCCGGTGAGGACGAGCGCCGCGCCTGCATAGCCTTGCGCAGAGAGCATTTCTCCCACGACGAGGAAGCCGAACATCGCCGCGAACACCGGCTCCATCGAGAAGATGAGTCCCGCTCGCGAGGCGGTCGTGAATTTCTGCGCGGCCGGCTGGGCGATGTAGCAGAAGGCGCTGCAGACGACAGCGAGCGCGAGGATCGCTCCCCAGCCTCCGCCGGTCGACGGAAGCGACAGCTGGCCCATGAAGCCGGCGAAGATCAGTCCGAACAGGCCGGCGAAGCCGAGCTGCAGGACGCCGAGATTGATCGTGTCGACTTCTTTAGCCGCTCGGGACGTCAGCAGCACGTACGTCGCGTTGATGAGGGCGGCGAGCATGCAGAGCAGGTCGCCGGGCTGCATCGACAGCGGCATTTTCAGCGTCATCAGGCCGATGCCGGCGATGGCGAAGCCGATGCCCGCCGTCAGCTGCGGCGTCAGCTTCTGGCGCAGGAACGTCGCGGACAGGAGCGGCACGAAGATGACCGTCAGGCTGAGCAGGAAGCTGGCGTTCGCGGTCGACGTCGACTTGAGCGCGAACGTGACCGTCACGGAGATGAGGAACAGCAGCGCGCCTTGCATCGCGGCGAGCGCGACGGTTCGGCGCGTCGCCTTCCTCAGCCGGGGATACAGGATCGCGCCGGCGATCAGGAAGCCGATCATGAAGCGCAGCCCGATCAGCATGAGCGGCTCGACCGCCTCCATCGCCGCCTTCAACAGCAAGTAAGCGGACCCCCAGCATAACGTGACGACAAGCAGCAGCCATTCCGATTTCTTCATCTTCGTTCCATTCTCCATTCTTTCTTGAAGCTTTCATCCGAGGTCAAGTATACTCAGGAAGGAAGCATAAGGGAATTGAATGTTTGTCATGGAGAATATGAGAAAAAGGAATGAATCCGGCGGGAGAGATCGAGCATGAGTTTGTTCAAATACGAGGTGCTGAGCGCGGTCGTCGAGCTCGGCAGCCTGACGCGCGCCGGCGAGACGCTCGGCCTCACGCAGTCGGGCGTCAGCCATGCGATCAGCAGCCTCGAAAAGGAATTCGGATTGGCGCTGCTGACGCGCAGCCGCTCCGGCATCCGGCTGACCGAGAGCGGCGAGCGGCTGCTCCGCCCGATGCGCGAGCTGCTGGCCGCCCAGGAGCAGCTGAAGCAGGAGATTGCCCTGATCAAAGGGCTGCAGGCCGGAACCGTCCGTCTCGGCACGTTCACGAGCGTGTCCGTGCACTGGCTGCCGGCGATGATCAAGGCGTTCGACCGCGACTATCCCGGCATCGAGCTCAAGCTGATCGAGGGCGACTATCGCGACATCGAGGAAGGCATCGCGGGCGGCAACATGGATCTGGGCTTCCTGTCCCTGCCGTCGAGGGAGGGGCTCGACACGCTTCCGCTCAAGAAGGACCGGATGCTCTGCGTGCTTCCGCCCGACCACCCGCTCTGCGGAGAGCGGCGATTGTCCCTCAGCCAGCTGGAGGACGAGGTGTTCATCATTCCGAAGGAAGGCTCGGACTATGATGTCCGGCGCATCCTCGAGGAGTCGATCCGCCGTCCGCGCATCAAATACGAGACGCATGACGACTACGCCATCATCGCGATGGTCGAGCATGGGCTCGGCATCAGCATCTTGCCCGAGCTTGTCCTGCGCGGTCGCGACCACCGGGCGAGCATGGTCGAGCTTGAGGACGGGCGCTACCGCACGCTCGGCATCGCCGCCGCCTCGTTCAAGCTGCTGTCCCCTGCGGCCAAGCGGTTCATGGACTACATCCGCGAGTACGTCGGCAGTCTCGACGAGTAGAATGCGGAGCAACGAAAAAGGCAGCCCGCGAGCCGGCGCGATGGCCGGGAGGGCTGCCTTTTGCGGCTTGGAACGGTTCCTCCTCCGAAAGGAGGGTCATCCTTGAAGCTGCGCGTACATCCGCTGCAGGATGAGCGCTTCCGCCCACAGGGGCAGAGGGGTATCGGGCTGCTGCTTCCATACCGAATCGGTCAAGTATCCTTGCGTGTACAGCCATTCGATCGCCTGGATCTTGTAGTCCGGCGTGCTGGCCGGATAGTTCGGGGTCAATGCCATCGCTTTCGCCACTCCTTCCGCGATTGCCGCCGCCAGATTCTGGCGCACGGCCGAGTCCTTCAGCAAGCCTGCGTCGAGCGCGTTGTCGACGAACAGGTTCTCCAGCAGCACCGCCGGCATCGTCGTCTGCCGCAGCACGGCGAAGTTCGCCTCCTTCTTGCCGCGGTCCGCGACGCCGAGCGGAGCGAGCGCCTTCATGATCGCCGCATGGACCGCATCCTGGCGCACGCCCGACGGGCCGGAGCGCGTGCCGGGGTAGACATACGACTCGAAGCCTTCGCCGCCGGCCGCATTATGATGCAGGGAGACGAAATAATCCGCCTTCCAGCCGTTGGCTATCGTCGCCCGCTCTCCAAGCGGCACGAAAACGTCCGTGCTGCGCGTGAGCCGCACGTCGACGGCATAGCCGGCGCGCAGCAGCGCGGCGACCCGCAGCGTCAGGTCGAGCGCGCTGTCCTTCTCGACGATGCCGAAGCCTTGGGCGCCGGGATCGGTGCCGCCGTGGCCGGCGTCAAGCGCCACAATCGGCAGCGGCGCTTGCGGCGCTGCCGCGGCTGCGGCCGCCGTCATCGTGCCGTACAGCCGCATGATTTTCTGGCCGTACGTGTCGCCGGCCTCGAGCGCGGCCTGCAGCGAGGCGTACTTCGTCCGATTGTAGCCGGGCACGGCCCATTTTCCGGCGAGATCCTCCCAGTTGGGCGCGCTGCCGCGAGCGACGAGCGAGAAGCGCGGATCGACGACCCTCTCGCCGGCAGGCAGCGGCGCGGTCGAGGCGTAGGCGTACAGATGCTGGATCTGCGCCGTCACGCCCTCCGCGATCGTCGCGAAGCTGGCGCCGGCATTGCCGCCGCCGGTCGCGCCGATGCCGGCGAAGTTGTTCTGCTCGGGCCTTACGTCCCCGCCGAAGCGGAACCAGTTCGTCTCGTGGATCGACTGGCAGAGCGCGATGTCGCCGCGGATGCCGAGCCGGCTGCCGACGAGCCGGAACTGGCGGGCGATCTCCGCATTGAACGACGGATTGACCGTCCGCACGTAGGCGGCCATCGCGTCCGCGGATACGGCCGGCTGGCCGAGGATCGGGGTTTTTGCAATCGCCATCTATCTATCACTCCTTTGCGGAACAAGATAGAATAGACTATTCATCCGGTGGACAAGAGGGGTGGGCCGTCGAAGCGGAAGGGCGGATGCGGCGCGGGCGGGCGGAGGCGTTAAAAAACGCCCCTCGGAGCGAGGGGCGCAAGGCGTCGGAGCGGAGCCTATTCAATGCGGTCGTAGAACTTTTTCCATTCCTTGTCGCCGCGATGGACCAGATCGGCTACCGTGCGATCGATGACCGTATGGACGGCATTGCGGAAAAATTCCGTCTCGGCCCGGATCGCCGACTCGACCTCTCCTTTGGACTTCTCGCCGTTCGTACTGCGGGCGCCGATTTCCAGGCGGTGCTTTTCCTCATGCTCATCCAGCAGGTCGAGCAGATGGTCGAAGGCGATCAGGACCGCCTCGCGCCCCTGAAGCTTGCCTTGCTCGCTCAGCTGCTGCTTGAACCGCTCCATCTCCTTGCGCATGGGAGGTCACTCCTCTTTTTGGAAAATGTTCTTGCTGGCCTTATCATCGCATATCCTTCCCGCGGTTCGCAAGGCTGGGCTCCGGCACGGCTGGCCGGAGAACGGAGCGGGCAAGAAGCTATTGAAGCCGTCGGTCCGGAAGGAGCCTTGCATGCCATGACAACCTCTGAAAAATCCGGCTCCGCCGGCGCTCGTCCCGTCATCGCGCTGACCGGCGCGAGCGGATCCATCGGCCGCCATCTGCGGGCACTTGCGCAAAACGGGGAAAAAGAGGCAGAATAAGGATGACAAGCTATGCTGCAAGGAAGGAGAGAGGCTCATGCTCGTGCCGGTGCTGATCATCGCAGCTGCCGCGGCCGTCTGCGCGCTCGTCGTTTGGCTGAACCGCCGCCAAGCCAGCTCGCGCCGCCACTCCAACGTCATCGCGCTGGATGCAGCGCGCAGGCGCAAGAGCAAACCCAATCCCGCCGCCGCCCGCGGCAAGGGACAGCCCTGCTCGCTCTGCCGGCAGCCGTCCGCGCGGCTCGCCTTTTACTCCGATGAGAACGGACAGGTCATCGGCGTCTGCAAAGCCTGCGAGCCGAAGCTGAAGTCTCGCCAGCTCGACCGCCTGTAGCGCCAGCTTCCGCCGGATCCGAGACGCATCCTGCGGATGAAAAGAAAAAGGGCTGTCCCTGCCGGCCGACGAATGTCGGCCGGGGACAGCCCTTTTTCTTGCGATCGGACTCGCTCCGCTATCCGATGTAGGCGATCGCTACGAGCGCCCAGCCGGCGAGAAAGGCCAGGCCGCCGAGCGGCGTGATCGCGCCGAGCTTCTTCACTCCGCTCAGGCTGAGCGCGTACAGGCTGCCGGAAAACAGCACGATGCCGGCGGCGAACAGCCACACCGCGGCATGCACCAGCGACGAGGAGGCCGCCTCAGGCGATGCGCCGACAGCGACGATGCCGACGCCGTGCAGCAGATGGTAGAGCACGCCGGTCTGATAGTTCTTGCCGGCATCGCCGGCCAGGCGGGCCTTCAGCGCATGCGCGCCGAACGCTCCGATCGCGACGCCGAGAAACAAAAATGCCGCTCCGAGCACAAAAGCGGTTGGCATGGGGACACGCTCCTTCCACTTTCGTATGCTAGCGGGCGAAGCCGCTTCCGTCAATCCCTCGGCCGATTTGCAGCGGCAGCCGCGATTCGGTAGGATGGGGAAAACGACAAGCGGAGGGATGGACGATGGCAAGAGCGCTCATCAACATCGACTACACGAACGATTTCATCGCGGAGGACGGAGCTTTGACCTGCGGCGAGCCGGGCCGGGCGATCGAGGACGAGGTCGTGCGGCTGACGCGGGAGTTCGCCGAGGCCGGGGAGTGGGTCGTTTTCGCCGTCGACGTGCATGAACCGGGGGATGCCTGGCATCCGGAAACGAAGCTGTTCCCGCCGCATAATCTGCGGGGGACGAAGGGAAGGGAGCTGTACGGCAAGCTGGGCGAGCTGTACGAGGAGATCCGCGGGCTGCCGAACGTGCTGTACCGGGACAAGACCCGCTACTCGGCGTTCGCCGGCACGGACCTGGACCTGCGACTGCGGGAGAGAGGCGTGCGGGAGCTGCATCTCGTCGGCGACTGCACGGACATCTGCATCCTGCACACGGCCGTCGACGCCTACAATCTCGGCTACCGGCTCGTCATCCACGAGCGGGCGGTCGCCAGCTTCAACGCGGTCGGCCACGAATGGGCGCTTCAGCATTTTCGCGGATGCCTGGGCGCGGACATCCGCTGAGCGGCCGATTCCTCCCGCTGTTCCCGTTGTAGGAAACCGCCTTTTGCGGTACGATGGAGGACATGTCTACCTTCATCCAAGAGTGGCGCGAGCAGCTGGGCGGCTACAGCCGCAACATCCGGCTGTTTTTCGTCTTCAACCTATTGTGGAACATCGGTCTCGGCATGTACAGCCTCATCTACAATCTCTATGTCAAAGCTCTCGGACATGCGCCGACGATGGTGGGAGACATCGTCGGGGCGACGGCTCTGGCCGCCGCGCTCATCCTCATCCCCGCCGGCCTCGCCAACGACCGGTTCGGCGCGAAGCGGATGATCGGCATCGGAGCGGCGGCCGTCATCGCGGTGCTCGCGGCCCGCGCCTTCGCGGCCGGCAGCGGCCAGCTGACCGCGCTTGCCTTCGCGGCCGGCATGGCGCAAGCGATCGTATCGGCCACGATCCTGCCGTTCATGGCCGACAACTCCTCGCCGCGGGAGCGCGTCCACTTGTTCAGCTTCAACATGGCGCTCGTCATGGCGGCGAATGTCGCCGGCAATCTCGGAGGCGGGCTGATCAGCGACGCGCTGCGAGCGATCGGAGGCTGGAGCGAGCTCGCCAGCCTGCGGGCGACGCTGCTGGTCGGCGTCGCGATCGCGGCGGCCGGGCTCGTCCCGATCCTGAAGTTCGGCGCCCCGGCCGGCGCGGCCGGGGCGGCTGCCGCCGCCGCGAGCTCGCCGAAGCCAAGCTTCCGCGAGCGCTTCCGGCTGCATCGCTCGTCGTATGCGGCGATCGCGGCCTTTACGCTGCTCAGCCTGCTGTCCGCGATGGCGGGCGGCATGGTCGTGCCCTATTTGAATGTCTATTTCGAGGATAGGTTCCACGCTTCGCACTCGAGCATCGGCCTCGTCGTGGCGCTCGGCCAGGGAGCGACGGCGATCGCGTTCCTGCTCGGTCCGGCGATCGCCCGGAGGATGGGGGAGGTGAAGGCGGTCGTATGGCTGCAGCTCAGCTCGATTCCGTTCCTCGTGCTGACCGCCTACACGCATCAATTCTGGCTTGCGAGCTTCGGCTATCTGTTCCGGCAGGCGCTCATGAACGCGGCGAATCCGTTCTACAGCACGATCAAGATGAGGTACGTGCATCGGTCGCTGCGAGGATTGGCGGCGAGCTCGGGGGAGGCGATGTTCAATCTCGGCTGGTTCATCGCCGCGCCGATCAGCACCGGCCTCGTCGCGAGATACGGAGCGTACCATGGTTATGCGCGAGCGTTCACGGTGACCGCGATCATCTACACGCTGATCGCGCTGCTGTTCGGCTACTTTTTCGCCAAGCAGCGGTTCAAGCCGGTCGAGGAGGAAGAGCAGGCCCATCGCGGCTAGCAAGTGCCTGGCGCAGCAAGGCTGCGTCGGGTCGTTTTTCGCCCCATTAAATTTGTACGAATAATTATGTAAACCTGATTCGTCGATTATAAACCAAAAACGGCAAAAAAGGGGCCCCTCAGGACCCGTCTTCATCGCCGTCTTGCTTGTCCGAATATACGCTGCCCTTGAACTTGCCGGTCGTCCGGATGTACACGTCCGCCTCGACCGAGGCGAGGGAGTCGCTTTCCAGGAAAAACGGACCTTGACGCATCAGCTGCCGGAATAGCTCCGGATGCTTGCGGTACAGCTCGAGCTGCAGCCGAAAGCAGTCCGTCTTTTCCGCCGTGGCGATCGCGAACGTATTCTGCACTTCCTTGCGGATCGCTAGTGCCGCTTCGTTCTGCAGCTCTTGGATCGTAGCCTTTTGGACCTGCTCCGAAATATAGCCGGTCGTCTTGATCTTGACGTCGTAGCGCGGCTTGCCTTGCTCGACTCGGATCTTGATCGAGAACCGGGGATGGCCGAGCATGAGCACGGCGGATGGCCGGCCATTTTTAAGCAGCTTGAGCGGAGTGAGGTCCAGCTTCTCGTCCCGCCAGCGTATGCCCTTGAGCGGCTCCATCGCCATATGGTTCTTGTACTTGTAGCCTTCGAAGAAAAACGCCCCTTTGATGATGAACATCGGCTTCTTCTTGAAGTCCTCGTGCCAGGTGTGGCGATAGATGCCGATCTCAGGCAGCATGCCGGCGCCGCCGGGCTCGTTCAGATACGCGAACGCTTTGTTCGCGTTCACGGGCAGGATGTACGCCTTCTGCGTATTCATCTGCACGGCGGTGAACATCATCGTATCCAGCGGCGAAAGGTTGAAGATCGACTTCTGCGTCAGAATGTCCTCCATCTTTTCCTTCGTTCCGTAGAACAGCACGGTATATCGGGCTTGCCTGTCCCGCAGCAGCGAGGAGGTGAGCCCGGACAGCCCGCGCTTCATGAAATTCTCCGTCACGATGACCGCCTTCACATGGCCCCAGAACAGCCGCGACTGGGAGGTGGCGTTCGTCTCGGCGATCGCTCCCGAGATCGTCTCTCCGTCGCCGCGCCCGATCCAGATCGGCACTTCTTGGCCGAGCGTGACCGTTTCGCTGCGCGCGATGTTGCTGAAGTTCAGCACCTGGACGTACGCGACATACTTGCCGTTTTTGTAGTCCAGTCCGAGAGCCGACACGTAAGCCAGCGACTGGTGTCCTTCGAGTTGCCGCAGCCCTGCACGGACAGCAGCAGCGCTGCCAGAATTCCGAGAAGGAGCTTCCTCAAGTCATGTCGCCTCCTTGATGGTCGTCGTCCTGGCCGGATTTGGCGATGCTGTCCGGCCGCTTGGTGATATAGGCGAACGGGAGCCGCAGGTACGACATGAACGCATCCTTCGGCAGCAGCGGCGACAGCGGAGCGAGATAGCTCACGCCGAACGACTGCAGCCTCGCCATGTAGGCGACCATGAGCACGATGCCGAGGATGACCCCGTACATGCCGAAAAAGGAAGCGAGGAAAAAGAAGAACATCCGGAAGATGCTCACGACCGTGCTGAGCACCTGGTTGACCAGCGTCACGCCCGCTACGGCCGTAATCGCCCCGACGACGACGACCGACGGCGACACGAGGCCGGCCCGGATGGCGGCGTCGCCGATGATGAGGCCGCCAATCGAGGTGAGCGTCTGCCCGATCGCGCTCGGGAGCCGGACGCCCGCTTCCTTGAAGATTTCGAGCAGCAGCAGGAGCAGCAGCATCTCCATCTGCGCGGACAGCGGCAGCCCAAGCCGAGAGACCGAGATCGTAGCCATCAGGCGGAAGGGAATCTGGTCCTGATGGAACGCCATGAGCGCGATCCATATTCCGGGCAGGAAGATCGAAAGGAACATGCTCAAAATCCGGATGATTCTGGAGAACGATACATAAGAGAAGTTGAAGTGCACGTCTTCCGGCGACTTCAGGATGAACGACAGCGTCGCCGGGGCGATCAGCACCATCGGATTGCCGTCGACGATAATCGTGAAGCGCCCGTTGAGCAGGCTCGTGACGACAAAGTCGGGCCGGCCGGTGAAGTCGATCAGCGGCAGGATCTTGAACCGATTGTGCAGCAGCAGGTCCTCCAGCTGGTTGATCGAATACAGGCCGTCGATGTCGATTTCCCGAAGCCGCTTGCGCACCTCCTCGAGCGGCTTTGGATCCGCGATATCGTGGATGTACAGCAGCGATATCCGCGTGCGGGTCCGCCTGCCGATCGTGAAGCCCTCCACATGCAGCGAGCTGGAGCGGATCCGCTTGCGGATCAGCGCGACGTTCGTGTCCAGATCCTCGATAAAGCAATCGCGCGGACCTTTGATCGAGATCTCGGTGCTTGATTCGTCCGGCGTCCTTCTCGGCGCGTTGCACAGATCGACGGACGCCAGCAAGCCTTCCCGGACGAATAGAAGCAGCAGCGCTCCGGAATAGACGGCCTCCTCGAGCTCGGTCCGTATCGGCGTCTTGACGAAGCCTTCGATCGTGAGAGCGTCCGACAGCCGGAGCAGCGGACGGGTCAGCGATTCGTCGCGGTCATAATGCGCGCTCAGCGATGGCAGGACATGCCGGTTGATCATCATCGTGTCGCAGAGGCCGACCGAAAAGACGAGCACGACTTCCTTGGCGTTGTCCCGTCCAAAAAAAGAGCTCTTGACGATCACGTCGGCCGAATGCTCGAAAACGCGCTTCAGCTCCTCCTTCGTCCAGCCTTTAGCCGGCGCCTCCTGCGCTTCCGCTTCCTGGCGCCGCGCTTGCCCCTGAGGCTTGCGGCCGTCCGGACGCTCGTCCGGATTCGGTTGCTTCGTGCTCGGAGGTCCGCTCTTCCGATCCGGCTCCGGCTGCTCCTTCGGCTTGCTCTTCGTCCTTGTCCGCTTCCTTCTTCTTCCGGTTGTCCGTCTGATCCGTCTTGCGGTTGTCCTCCATCGGAATCCCTCCTTCGGTCCGGCTTGATGCACAGGGCGACGATGAACCAGGCTAGCGATGCCGGCAGCAGCACGAGCGTGACTCCCGGCATGAAATAGGTGTACATGAACAGGTACATATCGTACTCGTCCAAAGGAACGAACGTGGCGGCGCCGTAAAATAGAAACACCGCCAGGATGAAGATGCGGCGGGCCTTCTCGTTTCTGCTGGCGAACGTCTCCGCAAGCACGAGCACCGGCAGCGCGATGCGGATCGACGCGCCGGACAGCCACTGGAAAATCGGAAAGAAGTCCAGATGCTCGATATACTGTCCGATGCGCAGCAGCCTCCACTGCTCGTAAGGGGAGGTGAGCTGGTTGGCCGCTTCCTCGGGACCGAATTCGGTGATCGCGCCGATGATGGGACCGACCATGATGAAAACGATGACGCAGGAGTAGATCAGCATATGCCACGCCTTCATTCGTCCGCGGATCCGGTGCTGCAGCAGCAGGATGTACATGAGCTCCGAATAAGCGGCGCCGGCGTAGATCATGCCCCGAAAGACGGGATTCCAGCCATGCTCCAGAATGGGGAGCATCAGCGACATGTCCTTGATCTCGCTGTTGCCGGAGGCGACGAGGAGGCCGAGTCCGATGACAATCGGCAGCAGGATGCCCGAGGCGACGGCTACGACGCGAAAGCCCCACCAGCAGAGCATGACGCAGATGAAAATGAGCAGCATCCCGAGCTGCAGCGGATTGCTGGCGGGCAAATAGTTCGTGATATGCCAGCTGACGGTCTGCATGACGCATTCCATCGCCTGCAGGAACATTACCAGCAGCACCGGAACGACGAGAATCCAGGAGAAGACCGGATGCATATGCTCGCCCAGCCATTCCCGCCAATGCTGCTGGCCGCTTTTTTTCATGATGTAGACGATCATCAGGCTCCAGGGCACGAAGAACACGCCCGCGGCGATCGCGGTGATCCAGGCATCGCGACCGGATGCATCCAGCAGCATCGGATTGATGATGACGTGGCAAGCCAGGCCGTCGGACAGCATGAGGACGAGAAAAACCTGGAAGACATTCATCACTCTACCCTTCACGATCACACCCGCTTTCTTCCTGAATTTCGGGTATAGTATGGACGCCTCCAATTGCAGGCCGATCTCGTCGAGATCGAGAAGAAGTCCCCCGACAGGCAGGTTCCGCCATGCGCGGTCTACGACAGCTGCGGCGGCTGCCAGCTGCAGCATATGACCTATGAAGCGCAGCTGCGGGCCAAGGAGGAGCTCGTGCGGGAGTCGTTCCAGCGTTATGCCGGCATCGACCGCTTGCCGCTCCGTCCGATCCTCGGCATGGACGATCCCTGGGCGTACCGCAACAAGGCGCAGCTGCAGGCCGGACGCGGCGAGAGCGGGCTCGTCGCCGGGCTGTACTCGCTCGGCACGAGGCAGCTCGTCGACATCAGCGGCTGCGCCGTCCACGATCCGCGCCTGAACGAAGCGGTCGAGAAGACGAAGCGGATTCTCGAAGAGCTGGACATCCCCGTTTACGAGGAGAAGAAGCGCCAAGGCATCGTCAAGACGATCGCCGTGCGCGTCAGCCGCCGCACAGGCAAGCTGCAGCTGACGCTCGTCACCGCCGGCGACCGCTTCCCGGACAGCCGACGCTTCGTGCAGGCGGCGAGGCGCGAGCTGCCGCAGGTCGGCTCGATCTCGCACAACATCCACAAAGGCGGCAGTCCGCTCGTATTCGGAGAGAAGACGATCCATCTGTGGGGAGAGGACAAGCTGGAGGAAACGCTTGGCGAGCTGCGGTTCTCGCTTTCTCCGCGCGCATTTTTCCAGCTCAATCCGCAGCAGACGGTCAAGCTGTACGGAGCCGTCCAGGAAGCCGCCGCGCTCAGCGGCAGCGAGCTCGTCGTCGACGCATACTGCGGCACCGGCACGATCGGCCTCTGGCTCGCGGCCGGAGCGAGAGAGGTTCGCGGCATCGAGCTGCTGCCGGAGGCGGTGCTGGACGCGCGCGACAACGCGCGGACGAGCGGCATCGACAACGCCCGCTTTTATGAAGGCCGGGCGGAGGAGCTGCTGCCGGAGTGGGTGCGCCAAGGCGTGCGCCCGGACGTCGTCGTCGTCGATCCTCCGCGCACCGGCTGCGGCCGCGAGCTGCTGGACGCCGTGCTGGCCGCGCGGCCGACGCGGCTCGTCTATGTGAGCTGCAATCCGGCCACGCTCGCCAAGGACGCCAAGGTGCTGCTCGCCGGAGGCTACCGGCTGGAGTGGGCGCAGCCGGTGGACATGTTCCCGCAGACGAGCCATGTGGAATGCCTCATATTGATGGTACGAAATGAGATGTGAAAGTAACCGCTCAGAAGCATGGATCACAATGGGCTGCTGCGATCGCGGCAGCCTCGTTGTGCGCTTGGCGGCGCAACGACTAACGGGTGAAAGTCACGACCATACCGCAGGTGGTGGAAGTGCATAAAGTTTACTAGAGACAATATGAATCAGAAGGATGAATTGTTTTTTTTCTCTATTCAGCCATATTCTATTTACAAACCGACGGTCTGTTTATATAATTCAAACAGGTGTTAGTTTACTGTTCGTGGAGGAATGAACTTGAAAAATGAGGACCGCAGGAAACAAACGACTCAGAAATTACTTCATTCAACGAAAGAATTGTTGCAGGAAAAAAGCTGCCACGCTATCACCATGCAGGATATCATGAAAAGATCGGAATTATCTAAGGGGGCGATCTTCCATTACGTGAAGAGCAAAGACGAAATCTTTGCTTGGGTGCTGCAGGAACGGCTCGAAGAGACCAACAAGCATTTCATGAACGAAGTGGAATTAAGCGGCAAGACTTTCGACAGGCCGATGCAAATCATTTCGAACAGCCTTCTGGCATTCGAAGATAAACATGATGTGACAAACACGGTGTTGATGTATTTGCTCGGCAGGGAAGAAGAGCCTGCTGTCGCGGATGTGCTCCAAAATTTTTATACGCGGGCAGTAGACTTATCCAAACAATGGATTTCGATTGGCCAGCAGCACGGTGTTATTCAAGAATCGGTTGATTCGGATAAAATGGCTGAAATGTTCGTTCTGATCTCGCTCGGCCTGCGTGTCCGTTCCTCATTACCGGCGATTACGGCGTCTTTTACAGCCCAAGATTTATCGGCATTCATGATAAGTAGTTTAAAATATAAGAAGTAAAAGAAGAGTGGATCAAGAAATGATGGCTGGTCTTCCATATCGTCGGCTTCGTGTTTTGCTTGCTATTCTCAAACATGATCATGAAAATTTTTAATTTCAAAGGAGGGATCAAGGTGGCGCCTTTTATTGTACTTATCGCATCTTTTTTATTGTTTCGAGTTGCTGGATTTTTCGGTTGGGCTTATTTTGACGGCTGGCATCCATCACTGCAAGGAGCAGTTGCTGTCATGTTGCTGCTTACCGCTACCGCTCACTGGGGGAAAAGGCGTTCTGATCTGATCCGGATGGTTCCTCCGTCATTCCCAAGAAGAGATTTGATCGTGACGGCAACCGGGTGGCTCGAAATCGCAGCAGCGATCGGTATCATGATTCCAGCCACCTCCGAAGCCGCTTCCGTTTGTTTAACGGTTCTGCTGATTGCTATGTTTCCTGCAAATGTGCGTGCTGCACGAGAAAAACTGACGATTGGCGGCAAGCCGGTGCCAGGATTGTTTGTCCGTACTTTGCTACAGCTCATATTTATCACAGCAGTGATATTGGCTTCACCGATTTTTGGGCAGTGAATCCGACTACGGCGCTTGAGAGCATCACTGGCAATAATGAGGTCAGGAATGCGATTTCCCTAGGCTCGCTTCGCTTAACAAAAAAATCGTTTAAATCGGCAATATCGCGCACACAAGCCATGTGGAGGCGGTAGCAGGAATGCAACGAAAATGATACGTAGAAATCCTTTTTCCACCCAGAATAAAAAAACAGTTAAACGGAAGGTTAGATAAATCCATATTCAAAACTCGACGACAGCTGCAGGCTGTCTTTCTTTTTGCTCAAATTCCGAAAATAATGTTGAAAACAGAGAGAGGGGGCCGTTTCATCAAATCATGCCCTCTATTTGTTGGACATTAAGGACAATCAAAACCAAAAAATATTTCAAACCGAGAATAATCAAGATTTGCGCGATCTAAAGCTAATTAATGGGAAATCCATTTCGTTTGATTTGGTGACTTATAATCAAGAAGGTACAGACCATGGTTCAGAAATCAAGACGTTGGATATAACGAATTTCATTTCAAAGAAATAAACCAGGCGTAGGCTGGCACCCGAAGTTGACCGCGCTGAATGGGCTGTACCTGCTGGTACTCCTTTTTCGTCTTATACACGGGAAGGAGTGCCTCTGGATCGCGGCCAGTCTTCCAGGTTCATAAGACGAGATCTAAGATTCAGTCTCTATAGCGATTAGCTATAGCCAGCTATGGTTTATTGGGCTTTCCGATAGCGACAAGCGGCTTGGTATACTGGTTGTACGCATAAGCAGCAGTTGCAGAATGAGGAGGCCATCCCAAATGACAGACAAGTTTCAGATCGTAGGCAGCTTGCTTCGCCCGAAAGAGCTGCTCGGCTACAAGACGCAGATCGAACATCGCGACGACATTCAATATCCTTTTTACGACCATTTCGAAGGGTATGAGCAGTGCGAGGCCGATGCGATCCGGCAAGTGGTGAAAAAAGAGATCGAGCATGGGCTGTCGATCGTGACTGACGGGGAATTTTCCAAATCGATGTGGCATCTGGATTTTGTCTGGGGATTCAGTGGAGTGAAGCGCTACATTGCCGACCACGGCTATTTCTTCCGCGACATAGATGGCACTTCCAAATATGAGACGCGCAAGGACATCGGCCTCCGCATCACCGGCGAGCTGAGCGGGAAAAACCACCCTTTCCTCAAGACGTTCCGGCAGCTGCAGGAAACGGCCGGCGAGCAGCCGACGAAGCTCTGCGTGCCGTCTCCGTCGCATATTTTCGGGGAGCTGTCCTGGTCCGGCAATATCGGAGGCGCGGCCGCCGTCTATCAGACGACCCAGGAGCTCAAAGAAGGCCTGGTGAAGGCCTACAAGGAGTTTGTCGAGGACTTCGCCGCTGTCGGCGGCAAGATCCTGCAGTTCGACGACTGCCTGTGGGAGCTGTTCGCGGATGACAATCCGAACTCGCCGTATACCGGCGAGCAGATCAATCAATCGGAAGTCCAGGCGCTCGCCGCGGAATTCATCGACATCAACAATACGCTGATCGACTACGGCCATAGCCTCGGATTGAGCATGTGGACCCACAACTGCCGCGGCAACTACGATTCCCGCAACATGGGCGGAGGATCGTACGTCAAGATCGCCAACTTGTTCCTGAAGCAGCTGAACTACGATCGGTTCTTCCTGGAATGGGACGACGACCGCGCCGGCTCCCTGGAGGCGCTTGAAGTATTCAAGGACAAGCCGGAGACGGAAATCGTGCTTGGCCTGCTGTCCTCGAAGACGAATACGCTGGACGATGAAGCCCGCGTCGTGCGCCTGCTTGACGAAGCGTCCAAGATCATCGACAAGGATCGCCTGCTGCTGTCCCATCAATGCGGCTTCGCTTCCTGCGATGGCGGCAACGAGCTGAGCGAAGACGAGCAATGGGCCAAGATCGATCAAGGCCAGAAGATCGCGAAGCAATACTGGGGCTAGGGATGAGAGCGAGCGGATTCATAAGCTGATAAAAAAAAGGCTGCGTGAAAGGTCGGTGGTCCAGACCTGTTCATGCGGCCTCTTTATGCTGTTCGACTTCGCGACCGGCGTGACAATCTCATCCCGACTCCGACTTGTCCAGCGCGGCCCGCGGTAAGTATAATAGGGAGAGAGCTCAAGGCGCCCTCCTTCACCGGAAAAGGATGCAAGGCGAGGGTAATTCAAGCGGAAAGTTGGTTCAGCATGGGTCGCAAATGGAACAATATCAAGGAAAAGAAGGCGTCCAAGGACGCCAATACAAGCCGTATCTACGCCAAGTTCGGCCTGGAGATCTACGTCGCCGCCCGCAAGGGCGAGCCGGATCCGGAATCGAACCGAGCTCTGAGGGTCGTGCTCGAGCGCGCCAAGACGTACAACGTGCCGAAGGCGATCATCGACCGCGCGATCGAAAAAGCGAAGGGCAGCTCCGACGAGATCTATGAGGAGCTCCGCTACGAAGGCTTCGGGCCGAACGGCTCGATGGTCATCGTCGACGCCCTGACGAACAACGTCAACCGCACCGCCTCCGCCGTGCGCGCCGCCTTCAGCAAAAACGGCGGCAACATGGGCGTGAACGGCTCGGTCGCCTATATGTTCGACGCCACGGCCGTCATCGGCGTATCCGGCAAGTCGCTGGACGAGATCATGGAGCTGATGCTCGAAGCGGACGTCGACGTGCGCGACATCGTGGAAGAGGACGAGGACGTGCTCGTCTACGCGGAGCCGGATCAGTTCCATGCCGTGCAGGAGGCGCTTCGCGCATCGGGCATCGAGGAGTTCAGCGTCGCCGAGCTGACGATGCTCGCGCAGAACTTCGTCGAGCTGCCGGAAGACGCCCAGAAGCAGTTTGACAAGATCATCGACACGCTGGAGGATCTCGAGGATGTCCAGCAGGTGTATCACAACGTCGACTACGCCGAATGACCGCCTCCGCCGGACTCGCGCTTACGCGCGGGTCTGTTTTTTTATCCCATCCCTGAGCGAGGAGGAAGGCCGATGGACCTGATCTGCCTGCGAAGCTTCCGCGAGGTCGCCGCCTGCGGCAGCATCACGAAGGCCGCCGAACGGCTCGGCTACGCCCAGTCGAGCGTGACGGCGCAGCTGCAGAAGCTGGAGGAGCTGTACGGAACCGAGCTGCTGGAGCGCAGAGGCAGAAGGATGGAGCTGACGGCGGCGGGCGAAAAGCTGCTCGGCTATGCGAAGGAGATGCTGCGCCTGCATGCCGAGTCGCTGGAAGCGGTCGGAGCGGCGGTAGAGGTCAGCCTGACGATCGGCTCAATTGAGACGCTCGCCTCGTATTTCCTGCCGCCGCATCTGCAGGCTTTTCGGCAGAGGCAGCCGAACGTCTCGCTGACGCTGCTGCCCGGCAATGAGCCGGAGCTGATCCGCGGCGTCAAGTCGGGCACGCTCGATGCGGCTCTCATTCTGGATCCGCCGCTGCGGGAGCCGGAGCTGGATGTGCATCTGCTGCGGCCGGAGCCGCTGCTGCTCGTCTGCGCGCCGGGCCATCGGCTGGCCGGGCGTACGGAGGCTGCTGCAGCGGAGCTGGACGGGGAGCCGCTCGTGCTGACCGAGGACGGCTGCACGTACCGGGCGGCGCTGCTGCGGCGGCTCCAGGAGATCGGCGCGGAGGCGCGGATCTCCTGCGAGCTCGGCAGCATCGAGGCGATCAAGCGCTGCGTCGCCCAAGGACTGGGCGTCGCGCTGCTGCCGTCGATCGCCGTGCGGCAGGAGGTCGAGGAGGGCAAGCTCTGCGCCGCCGCGTTCACGGAGCCGCTGGCCGCCGAGTTCCACATCCAGCTCGTCCATTTGCCGAAGCGGCGGTCGTCGCCGGCGTTTGTCCAGTTTCTGGCCAGCGTCGGCGCCGACGTACCGCTCGGACGGACAGAGGGAGCCGAGCCGCCTCGAAGAGCGTGATCCATCGGCGCGGGCGATGGCTGCCATCGAAACCGTTGGATAACGGATGCGGGCCGGCTCGTGGTAGGATCATTTCCAAGGTTGAACAAACCTAAGCCAAGGAGATGATGACCGATGAAAAGCCCGATTTCGCTCGTCCATGAAACGCCTGCCGCATCGCCGGAAGAAGCGCGCCGCCACTTCCTCGGGAAGCTGTCCGTCGAGACGGATCCGTCCGATGTGCGCCACGATCAGCTGACCGGCCTCGACTCGTTCCTGCTGGTCGACGTTCGCGCCGCCTCCGCCTATGCGGAACGCCATGCGGCCGGGGCGGTCAGCCTGCCGTACGGCGATATCAGCCCCGATTCGACGGCCGGCTGGCCCAAGGACCGGCTGCTCGTCCTGTACTGCTGGAGCCCGGCCTGCAACGGCGCGGCCAAAGCAGGCTTGCGTTTCTCCGAGCTCGGCTTCCGGGTCAAGGAGATGCTCGGCGGCATCGAGTACTGGCAGCGGGATGGATTCCCGGTCGAAGGGAGCCGAGCCGGCAGCGCGCCGGTCGTCGGCTGAGGCAAGTTGAGACAGAGGCAAGTTGAGGCTGACTGACGCTTATGCAAGTTGATGCAGGCTGATGCAAGAGCGCCACGGGCATGATGCCCGTGGCGTTTTCAGCATTGACTATTGCTCGTATCCGGGGTGAGCCGGAGCAGCCGGCCTATGGAACACGAATTTCGCAGCGCTTCGCCTTGTCGCATGCCGGGGAGGCAGTAGACAGAATCCCCTCTCCGATGCGTAAGTATCGGAGGAGCTGACGCTCCTGGGTAAGCTCGTTCGAGTAAGGAATAGTAGATGGAGGCTCGAAGTTGAGGCGTTAAGTCGAAATAATCGAGTTACTTAACTGTGCTAATGAGCGGAATGGGGGAGAATTGCGCGGAAAAACCGAGCAGCTCGGGAAGGCAGGAGTCGAAACGGAGGGAGTTGCGCGGAAAAATCGAGTAACTCGGGTAGGCGGACGGCGGAACGGAGGGAGTTACGCGGAAAAACCGAGTAACTCGGGTTGGCTGGTGGCGGAATGGAGGGAGTTGCGCGGAAAAACCGAGTAACTCCGGTAGGCAGGTGGCGAAACGGGGGGGAATTGCGCGGAAAAACCGAGCAGCTCGGATCTAAAAGGAAAGTGGGGGCTTGGTGTTGTGGAGCTGCGCTCCGTATGCGGGACATGAGTAGAGCTTGCGGACCGGAGCGAAGCGTGGCGGGGAACTCGTGGAGAAGCGGCAGCGGTTACCTTGGAGGCCGGATTCCACCCCTGCTGGGGAATGGGATCAAAGGAATCTGGGCTCCAGGGAGATCGGAACGAGTCTCCGCTCCGCGAAGCGGTTGCCGGTCAGGGGTCTGCTCCGCGAAGCGGATGCCGGTTTTCAATGCCCGCAACGGGAAGGAGGCGCCGTTTCGGCTCTGGCAACCATGGCATAGCCACCAAAGCCGAAGCGAGACGCTGCGATGGATCGGACGGGGCAGCATCGCCGTCCGAAACGATGATTCCCATCTCGCCGTGCGCCGGCCATGCGCGGCGTTTTCAGCATTGACGATGAAGACGGTCCGCCTTAAAATGGAACTTAAATCAATACGATATATCGTAAAGTGCAAAACGGAAAGTTGGGATGTCTGATGAACAAAACGACCGGCTCGCCGCCGCAAGCGGCTCGAATTCGGCTGCGCAGCTATATGCGGCCTCATCTCGCGGTCGCCGTCGCGGCTCCGCTGCTCATGCTGCTGGAGGTCGCGATGGACCTGCTGCAGCCGAGGCTGATGGCCCGCATTCTCGACGAGGGCATCATCGGCGGGGACACCTCCTCAATCTGGACGGTCGGCGGGTGGATGCTGCTGGCCGCGCTGGTCGGCCTGGCGGGAGGCATCGGCTGCACGGTCTTTTCCACGCTCGCTTCCCAGCGGTTCGGCGCCGATCTGAGGGAAGGCCTCTACCGGCGGACGATGCGGCTGTCGCCGGAGCTGCTGGGCCGCTTCGGCACCGGCAGCCTCGTCACGCGCCTCACCGGCGACGTCTCGCAGCTCCAGCAGACGACGCTCGTCGCGCTGCGGATGCTGGCTCGCAGTCTGTTCATCGCGCTCGGCAGCCTCGTCATGTGCATCGCGCTCAGCCCGCGGCTGTCGCTCGTGCTCATCGTCACCGTGCCTGCGCTTGCCGTGCTGCTCGTCTGGCTGAAGCGGACGACGGTGCCGCTGTTCGCCTCGGTGCAGCAGGCGCTCGACGAGGTCAATACGCGGCTGCAGGAAAGCCTCGCGAACATGCGCGTCGTCAAGGCGTTCGTGCGCGCGCCGCATGAGGAAGCGCGATTCGGCGCCGCGAACGACGGCTACCGCGCGAGCAGCCTTGCCGCCGCTCGCATCGGCGCGCTCAGCCAGCCGCTGCTGTCGCTGCTGCTCGGCTTCACGACGGCGGCGGCGCTCTGGTACGGCGGAGCGCTGGCCGGCTCCGACTCGATCCAGCCGGGGCAGCTGGCCGCCTACCTCACTTATCTGAGCCAGCTGCTGCTGTCGCTGAACGGCCTCGGCAACCATCTGCTGACGCTGTCCCGGGCGACGGCGTCCGCGACCCGCATCCGCGAGGTGCTGGGGGCGAAGGACGAAGCGGGTTCCGGCAGCCATGCAGATGCGGAGCGAAAGCGCAAAGAAGCGCCAGAAGTCGATCCAAATGCGGCGCGTGACGCAGCGGCAGACGCCGCCCTGCAGCAAGGCGATGCGCCGCTGGACGATCCATCAGGTATGCCGGAGAGCGCTCGAGCCGCTGCGCGGGAAGCGCCGTATCTGGAATGGAGCGCGGTCGCCTACCGCTACCCCGGCTCGGACGAATACGCGCTGCGCGGCTTCAGCCTGAGCATCCGGCGAGGCGAGAGCATCGGCATCGTCGGCATGAACGGATCCGGCAAGTCGACGCTCGCGCTGCTGACGGCCGGCCTGCTCCAGCCGACCGAAGGATCGATCCGCCTTCAAGGCAAGCCGCTCGGCGAATGGGACCCGGAGGAGCTTCGCTCCAAGGTCGGACTCGTGCTTCAGCAGGCGCATCTGTTCAGCGGCTCGATCGCGGACAACATCCGCTACGGCCGCCCGGACGCCCCGGAGTCCGACATGCTCGAAGCGGCCGGCAGCGCCTTTGCGGCCGGCTTCGTCGGCGCGCTGCCGGAGGGCTACGGCACCCGGCTCGGGCAAAAAGGCGTCAACCTGTCCGGCGGCCAGCGGCAGCGGCTGTCGATCGCGCGCACGCTCCTGCTGAAGCCGGAGCTGCTTCTGCTCGACGACAGCACGAGCGCCGTCGACGCCGCCACGGAGACGGCGATCACCGAGTCGATCGAGCGGATGGGCGAGAGCTGCACGCTGCTGCTCGTCTCGCAGAAGCTGGCCTCGCTGCGCCGCTGCGACCGGATCGTCGTGCTGGACGAAGGGCGGCTGGCCGCTGTCGGCACGCAGGAGCAGCTGCTGGCGTCGAGCCCCCTTTACCGAGAGCTGGATGAATCCCAGAAAGGGGCGGAGCCCGCATGAAAACCTCCACGGCGCTGCGCCGCCTCGGCGCCTATCTGCTGCAAAGCCGCCGCCTGCTGCTCGCCATCGGCGTCTCGACGCTAGGCGCTTCGGGCTGCGCGCTTGCAGCTCCGTATTTGACCGGGCAAGCGCTCGACGCGCTGATCGGCGGCAGCGGAGGGTTCGCCGCGATCTGCCTGACGCTGGCCGCCGTCTATCTGCTCGGCAGCCTGGCGGGCTGGCTGCAGGCGCGGCTGCTCGCCGCCGTCACCCAGCGCACGGTCTGGCAGCTGCGCGGCGAGCTGTTCGCCCGCATGCAGCGGCTGCCCGTCGGCTTTTACGAGCAGCGCTCGCACGGCGAGCTGATGAGCCGCACGACCAACGACCTCGACAACGTCTCGAACAGCTTGAACCAGAGCCTCGTGCAGCTCATCTCCAGCGTCATCTCGATCGTCGGCAGCCTGGCGCTCATGCTGTGGCTGCAGCCGCTGCTGACGCTCGTCGCCGTCTCGACGGTGCCGCTGCTATACGGCGTGGCGCGGCTCGTCGCCCGCACGACGCGCAGCCAGTTCAAGCTGCAGCAGGTCGAGCTCGCCGAGGCGAACAGCCGCATCGAGGAGACGGTGACCGGCCGCCACGTCGTCACGCTGTTTCACCAAGAGGAGCGCGCAGCAGCCGAATTCTCCGCTGTCAACAAGCGGCTGCGGGCGGCCGGCACGCGGGCGCAGATCTACTCCGGCCTGATGGGGCCGTCCATGAATCTGCTCGGCCACTTGAACTACCTGCTGATCGCGGCGGCCGGCGGCTGGCTCGCCTCGCGCGAGCTCGCCTCGGTCGGCCTCGTCGTCAGCTTCCTCGGGTATTCCCGCCAGTTCAGCGGACCGGTCAACGAGCTGGCCAACCAGTACAACCTGATCCAAGCCGGCGTCGCCGGCGCCGAGCGCATCTTCGAGACGCTGGACACGGAGCCGGAGCGCTCCGCCGCGGAGCGTTGCGAGCGGCCGCCTGTCCTGCAGGGAGAGGTCGAGTTCCGCGAGGTCGGCTTCGGGTATGGCGCAGGCGCAGCGGTGCTGCGGGATGTCTCCTTCGCCGTCCCGGCCGGCACGATGACCGCGCTCGTCGGCCCGACGGGCGCCGGCAAATCGACGATCGTCTCGCTGCTCGCGCGCTTCCACGATCCGACCTCCGGCACGATCTCCATCGGCGGCGTCGACCTCGCCTCGCTGCATCGCGACGACGTGCGCAGCCGGATCGGCATCGTGCTGCAAGAGACGCAATTGTTCAGCGGCACCGTCCGCGAGAACATCCGGTACGGTCGGCTCGATGCGAGCGACGCGGAGGTGGAGGCGGCGGCGCGCGCGGCGCAGGCGCATCGCTTCATCCAGAAGCTGCCGGACCGCTACGACACCCGCCTTGCTCCGGAGGGCGGCAACCTGAGCCTGGGCCAGCGCCAGCTCATCTCGATCGCGCGCACGCTGCTGGCCGACCCGGATGTGCTGCTGCTCGACGAGGCGACAAGCAGCGTCGACACGCTCGCGGAGCTGGAGATCCAAAAGGCGATGGCCAGCCTCATGAAAGGCCGGACATCGATCGTCGTCGCCCACCGGCTTGGCACGATCCGCCGCGCGGATCAGATTCTCGTGCTGCACGAAGGGCGCATCGAGCAGAGGGGCACCCATGATGAGCTGATGCGCGCCGGCGGACGCTATCGCGAGCTGCACCGCCATCAGTTCGAGGAGCGGCAGGTTTCCCAGCATTGACTTTAACGAGGCGAGGAGAGGATCCGATGAACGACCATCCGATCGAATGTCCATGGTGCGGCCGAACGGTCGTGCTGCAAGGAAGCATCTGTCCCGAGTGCCGGCACGAGGTGCTGCCGGAGCATCTCGATACCGGCCTCGAGCCGAGCGGCGACGAGGCGGATGAAGCCGCCGTCCGGCAGGCCGATGCCAGCGAGGACAGCGGCGATTGGGACCGCGAAGGCGGCGAGTCCCTCGAGGACTTCGTCTGCCGTCGGTTCCGGTGCAGGGACTGCGGAGGCAACGAGGCGGAGGCGACCGAGGTCGCGATGACCGGGACGGGCCTCAGCAAGCTGATCGACCTGCAGCATCATCATTATCTGTTCGTCAGCTGCCAGGGCTGCGGCCTGGTGAAGGTGTCCGATCCCGACGTGCTTCGCGGAAAGAAAAGCGGCGAAGGAAGCACGATCGCCGATCTCTTCTTCGGCTGAGGACATATGTCCTTTTCCTTTCCGATCCGAACGGTTAAAGTACGATTCGTAGGGAAAACCATCGGATGAGGAATGGAGTGGGCATCATCATGAAAGGCATCCTCGCCGCGATCGCGGCCGGCGGGTTCATCACGCTGCAGGGCGCCGCCAACAGCGTCATCGGCGAAGCGATCGGCACCTGGCAGGCGGCGGCGCTGACGCAGCTGACCGGCTTCGTCGGGGCGCTCGCGCTCGCGCTGCTGCTGCGCGGCCTGCAGCCGCGGACGCTGCTGGCGGTCAAGCCGGTCTACGCGACCGGAGGCGCGCTCGGCGCGCTCATCATTTTCGGCAATGTGACGGCCATCCATCAGATCGGCATCACGCTGACGACGTCGCTCGTCCTGCTCGGCCAGCTCGCCCTCACGTTCCTGATCGAGTGGAGAGGCTGGCTCGGCTCGAAGCGAATCAGCGTCGGCCCGGCGCAGGCGGCCGGCTTCGCGCTCATGGCCGGCGGCGTGCTGCTGCTGGCGATCGGATGACCGGGCAGCGCCAGAGAGGAGGCATGAGGATGGAAAGCGAAGCGGAGACGATCCGGCGGCATCTGCTTGAGCTGGGCCTCGGCGAGGCGATTCCGCCGGAGCTGGCGCGGCGGGCGTCGCTCGTCACGGCCGAGCCGGGCGAGGCGATCGTCCGCCAGGGCGGACGATCGGACAGCCTGCTGCTGCTCGCCGCGGGCAAGATCAAGGTGTACACGACGACGCCGGACGGCAAGTCGCTCATCCTCTCGTTCCTCGGACCGCCAGAGATGCTCGGCGACATCGAGTACGTGCAGCGCGGGCTGGAGCTGATGAATACGGTCGAGGCGGTCACGCCGGCGACGCTCATCCGCATCCCGTACCGCGAGGCGGACCGGCTGGCCGCCGATCATGCGCCGTTCCTGCGCTTCCTGCTCGGGGTCATCACGCGCAAGTTCCAGATGAAGAACAACTCGCTCAGCTTCAACCTGCTCTATCCGGTCGAGGTGCGGCTCGCCAGCTATCTGCTCAGCGTCTGCGGAGCGGAGGACGGCCGCGAGTCTGCCCGGCTGGAAGCCGGCGCGCTGCGAGACGCGGCGAACCTGATCGGCACGAGCTACCGGCATCTGAACCGGGTGCTGCTGCAGTTCGCGCGCGACGGGCTCATCGAGCGGGCGCGCTCGAGCATCGCGGTCCGCGACCGGGACGCGCTTGCGGCGCTCGCGCAGGAAAACATCTACGAACCGAAATCGGGAGGACGATCGGAATGACGGGCATCATCTGGGCTGTGGCATCGGGACTGCTGCTGAGCCTGCAAAATCTGTTCAACGCGAACGTCGACCGCAAAGCCGGCATGTGGACGACGACGACGCTCGTGCTCGGCATGGGCTTCGCGGCGGCGCTGCTGCTCGGGCTGGCGGCGGAAGGAGCGGCGCTGTTCCAGCTGGCCGGCATGGAGCCGTGGTTCGCCTTCAGCGGCCTGATCGGCATCGGCGTCGTCACCTGCATGGTGCAGGGCGTGAAGCGGCTCGGTCCGACGTTCGCCGTCAGCCTCGCGCTCTGCTCGCAGCTGGCGTTCGCCATGCTGTGGGACTCGATGGGCTGGCTCGGCCTGGAGCGGGTGCCGCTGGAGCCGACGCGGCTCGCCGGCGTGTTGCTGCTGGCTGCGGGCATCGTCGTGTTCAAGCTCGGCGGCCGCGGCCGTAGCAAGGAGCGGGTCCTGCCCGCCGCTGCGGAAGCGGGGCAGGACATCGCGTGAGGGGAGCCTGCGGGCGGAGCCGCCCTTGACTAGGATCTGATCTGCAAAAAAAGCGGGACGAAACCGGCAGCATGCCGGGCTCGTCCCGCTTTTTTGTCCTATGGAATCAAGCGGTCCGCATGACGGCCGAACGTCCGTCCGGCTGCCGTCTGCGCCGTGCGCCTATCCGCTCGTCAGCCCGCGCGCGACGCTCCCGGCAGCCCGCGCTTCTCCAGCAGGCGGATCGCGAGCGCGAATAGCGCGAGCGCCGCGAGCAGCAGCAGGCCGGCGTAGCGGAACACGTCCTGCAGGCTCGACGCCTCGACCGCGTAGCCGCCAGCATAGGTGCCGATGATGCGCGCCGCGCCCGCGTTCAGCAGCGCGTTCAGCGTCTGCCCGCTCGCCCGCAGCTCCGGCGCGACCTCTTTGTTGATGTACACCGACATCGTGACGGCGACGACGATGAACGTCAGCCCGTGCAGCGCCTGCACCGCGAGCGCGCCGTAGATCGAGCCGATCTCCGCGTACAGGAGCCAGCGCAGCGCCGACACGCCGCCTGCCGCCAGCAGGATCGCCGAGACGGAGAACCGTTTCAGGATGAGGGCGCTGAGCAGCAGGAACGGCAGCTCTCCGAGCGCGGAGACGACCATCGACCAGCCGAGCAGGTCTTTGCCGGCTCCGATCTCCGTGAAGTAGAGCGGGAAGAACGCGTAGTAGTAGCCGAGCGTCATATGGATGGCGAAGCAAAGGCCCATATAGAGCATGAGCCGGCGGTTGCGGAGCAGATGCAGGAAATTCAGCTTGCGGCCGCCGAACTGATGGCCCCGCACGCGCGGGTAGAGCAGGAGCAGCAGCAGCGTCGCGCCCATGACGGCCGCGTAGGCCGTGAACATGCCTTCGAGCCGGACCTTTTCCGCATAGATGCCGAAGCCGACGCTCATCGCCGCGAAGCCGAGCGTGCCGCCGATCCGGATGCGGCCGAAGCGGGACGCTTCGCGGCCTAGCGCCTCCAGCGTGATCGCGTCGGTGATCGCGCCGGTGGAGCTTTGGAACAGGGTGAACAGCCCGACTGCGACGATCAGCCACGGCAGCGCGGACGACAGCGGGAACAGCAGCATCGACAGGCCGCTGCCCGCCAGCAGCGCCGCGAGCACGGCGTTTTTGGAGCGGGCCTTGTCCGCGAGCGAGCCCCATGCCGGCTGGGCCAGCACGGCGATGAACGGGCCGATGCTGAGCAGCAGGCCGATGTCGGAGCTGCCGTATCCGAGCTGGCGGAAATAGACCGGCGCAAACGTCCCGTAAATGGCATTGGCCGAATAAAGCACGAAATAGAACCAAAAGTACAGCTTCAGCGAGTTCATCTTGATCTTCCTTTCCAACCCCATCCATCTTACCTCTGACGGGCCGATCCGCCAAGCGAAGCCGAAAAAACAAGCCGCCGACGGTTGACAGGCCGAGGAGCGGACGTTAGAATTTACTAAATTACTGATTTAGTGAATCAGAAAGCGAGGCATCCGATGGACAAGAACCGGCGCAAGGAGCTGCAGGAGCAATACAAGGAAATGAAGACCTATCTCGGCGTCATCCGCCTCACGAACCGGACGAACGGCAAGATCTTTCTCGCCGCCTACCCGAACTTGAAAAACAAGTGGACGACGCTGCAAGCGCAGCTGCGCATGGGCAGGTTCGCCAATCTCGACGTGCAGCGCGACTGGAACGAGCACGGGGAGGAGGCGTTCGAGTACGCGGAGCTGGAGCGCAAGGAATTCGATCCGGTCAAGATGACCGACATCAAGTGGGAGCTCAAGCTGCTGCTGAAGCCTTGGCTGGAGAAGCTGCAGCCGTATGGAGACGCCGGCTACAACCGTCTTTCGCGCGATTAGATTTGCCCCCGGCTCTCCGATCGGGTACGATGGGGAGACGAATGGAGCTGAGACGAACATGAGCAAGTCCAAAGGCGGCGGCACAGGCCGCGGCACGGGCAAAAAGGGCTGGAACCGCTGGCAGGCCGCCGAGCGGCGGGCCAAGAGCAAGCCCAAGCCCTATGTGAGCAAGGGGCTGCAGAAAAAGGCCGAGGAAGCGAAGGCGGCGCGCCAGAGCGAGCCTTCCAGCTGAGCGCTTCCCTGAACGGAGCACTTCGCTGAAACCCGTTCAGTCGGGGCGAGCGCGCCTCGCCTGAGCGGGTCCGATATCACCTGAACCTCCGGCAGCTTCAGCCGAAGGGCATAGCGGTTCCCCCGGCAGACGCTGCCGGGTTTTTTTGCCGTGCCCTTCCGATGCGGTCCCGTCTAGCGCTTGCATGGAATCGCACCTGATTGTCGTAGGATCGCCCCTCAGCGCGCGGCCGAGCCTGACTTATAATGGGGGTATCTTTCCGGGGAAAGGAGGCTTCCGCAAGCGAAAGGAAGGTTTGCAAACGCTGTCATTAAAGGGAGGAAGAAAACGTACATGAACTTCAAGTCCATCTCGCTCGCCGGACTGCTGCTGCTCACGACGGTGCTGGCGGCCGTAGGGCCGTCGCGCCCGGCGGAAGCGGCAGGCGGTCCCAATCTCGCGCTCGGCAAGGCGGTCTCCTCGAGCGGCTACACGCAGACGTACGCTCCGGAAAACGTTCGCGACGGCAATGCGGGCACATACTGGGAAAGCACGGACAACGCCTTTCCGCAGTGGGTCCAGGTCGATCTGGGCGCCAGCGTCTCCATCGATCAGGTCGTCATGAAGCTGCCCGCTGCCTGGGAGAAGCGGACCCAGACGCTGACGATCCAGGGCAGCGCGAACGGAAGCAGCTTCTCGACGCTGGCCGCCTCGGCTAGCTATGTGTTCGACCCAGCCGCGGGCGGCAACTCGGCGACGGCGAGCTTCCCGGCCGCCAGCGCTCGCTACGTCCGCCTGAGCTTCTCGGCGAACACCGCATGGCCGGCCGCGCAGCTGTCCGAGCTGGAAATCTACGGCGCCTCGGCTCCGACTCCGACCCCGACCGCGACTCCGACGGCAACGCCGACCCCGACCCCGACCCCGACATCTACGCCGACGGCAACCCCGACTCCGACACCTACGCCGACGGCAACCCCGACGGCGACGCCGACCCCGGCTCCGGGCTCCAATGTCGCCATCGGCAAGTCGATCAGCGCGTCGAGCAGCACGCAGACGTATGTCGCGGCCAACGCCAACGACAATTCGACCTCGACCTACTGGGAGGGCGGTGGCAACCCGAGCAGCCTGACGCTGGATCTCGGGGCGAACCATCAGATCACGTCGATCGTGCTCAAGCTGAATCCGGCGACGGAATGGGCGACGCGCAACCAGACGATCCAGGTGCTCGGCCATGACCAGACGACGACCAGCTTCACGAGCCTGAAGGCCGCGCAGTCCTACACGTTCAATCCGGCGACGGGCAACACCGTGACGATCCCGCTCAGCGCGACCGTCAAGCGGCTGCAGCTGGCCATCTCCGTCAACAGCGGCGCTCCGGCCGGACAGATCGCCGAGTTCCAGGTATTCGGCACGCCGGCGGCCAATCCGGATCTGACGATCCAGACGATGAGCTGGACGCCGTCCGCTCCGGCCGAGGACAGCGCGATCACGCTGACGGCGACCGTCCGCAACAGCGGCAGCGCAGCCGCCGCGGCATCCTCGGTCGGCTTTTATGTGAACGGCGAGCTGGCCGGAACCGCAGCCGCTCCCGCGCTGGCAGCCGGCGCGTCGGCGAACGTATCGCTGGCGATCGGCGCCAAGGCGGCCGGCTCCTACGCGATCGGCGCCAAGGCCGATGAGGGCAATGCCGTCTTCGAGCAGAACGAGAGCAACAACAGCTATGCGCATCCGTCCAATCTGACCGTCTCGCCGCTGTCCAGCTCCGACCTCGTCGGCACCGTCTCCTGGACGCCGTCCGCTCCGTCGGCCGGCAGCAGCGTGAGCTTCACCGTACAGCTGAAAAACCAGGGCACGATCGCCACCGCAGGCGGCGCGCATCCGGTCAGCGTGACGCTCAAGACGTCCGCGGGCGCGACCGTGCAGACGTTCAGCGGCTCGTACACGGGCAGCCTCGCGCCAGGCGCGACGGCGAACGTCGCGCTCTCCGGCAGCTGGACGGCCGTCAGCGGCTCGTACACGGCCGCGCTCTCCGTGACCGCCGACGGCAACGAGCTGCCCGCCAAGCAAGGCAACAACGCCAGCCAGACGCCGCTTACGGTCTACTCCGCCCGCGGCGCGAGCGTGCCGTACACGCGCTACGACACGGAAGACGCGACGCGCGGCGGCGGAGCGGCGCTCATGACCGCGCCGACGTTCAACCAGGCGCTGACCGCCTCGGAAGCGTCCGGCCAAGCCTACATCTCGCTGCCGTCGAGCGGCTCCTACGCGCAGTGGACCGTCCGTCCGAACGAAGGCGGAGCGGGCGTCACGATGCGCTACACGATGCCCGACTCGGCCGACGGCATGGGCCTGAGCGGCTCGCTCGACCTGTACGTCAACGGGACCAAGGTGAAAAACGTGCCGGTCTCGTCCTACTACAACTGGCAGTACTTCTCCGGCGACATGCCGGCTGACGCTCCGGGCGGCGGCAGGCCGCTGTTCCGCTTCGACGAGGTGCACTGGAAGCTCGACACGCCGCTGCAGCCGGGCGACGTCGTGCGCGTCCAGAAGCCGGCCGGAGACAGCATCGAGTACGGCGTCGACTTCCTCGAGATCGAGAACGTTCCGGCCGCGATCGCGCAGCCGGCGAACTCCGTCTCCGTGACGCAGTACGGCGCCGTCGCGAACGACGGCCAGGACGATCTGGCCGCCTTCAAGGCCGCCGTGACCGCAGCCGTGTCGGGCGGCAAGACGCTGTACATCCCGACCGGCACGTTCCATTTGAACGGCATGTGGGAAATCGGCTCGGCCAGCAGCATGATCCAGAACCTGACGATCACCGGCGCGGGCATGTGGCATACGAACATCCAGTTCACCAACCCGAACGCGGCATCCGGCGGCATCTCGCTGCGTATCTCGGGCAAGCTGGACTTCAGCAACGTCTATCTGAACTCCAAGCTGCGCTCGCGCTACGGCCAGAACGCCATCTACAAAGGCTTCATGGACAACTTCGGCACGAACTCGTCCATCCGCAATGTCTGGGTCGAGCACTTCGAATGCGGCTTCTGGGTCGGCGACTACGCCCATACGCCGGCGATCACGGCGACCGGCCTCGTCATCGAGAACAGCCGCATCCGCAACAATCTGGCCGACGGCGTCAACTTCGCCCAAGGCACGAGCGGCTCGACCGTCCGCAACAGCAGCGTCCGGGGCAACGGCGACGACGGCCTCGCCGTCTGGACGAGCGACGTGAACGGCGCTCCGGCCGGCGTCAACAACACGTTCTCGTCCAATACGATCGAGAACAACTGGCGCGCGGCGGGCATCGCCTTCTTCGGCGGCAGCGGCCACAAGGCCGAGCGCAACGTCATCGTCGACTGCGTCGGCGGCTCCGGCCTGCGCATGAACACGGTGTTCCCGGGCTACCATTTCGCGAACAATACCGGCATCACGTTCTCCGATACGACGATCCTGCGCTGCGGCACGAGCCAGGATCTGTACAACGGCGAGCGCGGCGCGATCGACCTGGAAGCGTCCAATGACGCGATCCGAAACGTGACGTTCACGAACATCGACATCGTCGACGCCCAACGCGACGGCATCCAGTTCGGCTACGGCGGCGGCTTCTCCAACATCGTGTTCAACTCCGTCACGATCAACGGCACCGGCCGCGACGGCATCACGACCTCGCGCTTCTCCGGACCGCATCTAGGGGCGGCGATCTTCACCTATACCGGCAACGGCGCCGCCACGTTCAACAATCTGCAGACGAGCAACATCGCCTATGCCGGCACGAACTACGTGCAGAGCGGCTTCAATCTGACCTTCAACTAGGCAGGACCTCGGGCGGTCTTTGTCGAACTGTTTCCTGTGGGTGCGAACATGTGACATCGCTCACGCCGGACATGGCCTCATGTCAGGTACGATGAAGCAGGAAGCAGAAGGAGGAAGGCAGATGAGCGAAAGAGCATTCGTCATGATCAAGCCCGACGGGGTACGGAGGGGACTGATCGGAGAGATCGTCTCCCGCTTCGAGAAGAAGGGCCTGTCCGTCGTCAAGGCGGAGCTGATCCAGGTCAGCGAGGCGACCGCCAAGGAGCATTACGGCCATCTGGAAGCAAAGCCGTTCTTCCGCGAGCTGGTCGACTACATCACGTCCGGCCCTTCGTTCGCGATGATCGTGGAAGGCACGGCGGCGGTGAAGAACTCCCGCTATCTGATCGGCGCGACCAACCCGGCGGATGCCGCGCCCGGCACGATCCGCGGCGACTACGGCCTCGACGTGTCGGAAAACGTCATCCACGGCTCCGACTCCATCGACAACGCCCGCATCGAAATCGAGCGCTTCTTCATCCGCTGAGCGGCGTCAGCTCGGCCGAATGAGAGCCGCAACAAGAAAGAAGCCTCGCGCCAAGTGCGCGAGGCTTCTTCATGTCGACGCGAGCACCTGACCTGACCCGGCGCTCCAGCCCGTCCGGCCCGCGCACGCTGCGCTAGAAGGCGGACAGCGGCTGGCCGGCAGCTTCGTCGCGGATGTCGCCGACGATCTCCTCCAGGATGTCCTCCAGCGTCACGAGGCCGGCCGGGGCTCCGGCTTCGGTCATGACGAGCGCCATATGGGCGCGGCTCTGCTGCATCTTGATCATGACGTCGCGGATCGAGGCGCTCTCCTTGAAGCGGGGGAGCGGATGCGTGAGCGTATCGAGTCCGGCTTTGCGGCCGGCGGCCATGCCCGTCAGCATCTCCTTGGCGTTGATGTAGCCGAGGTAGCCGCCGCCGCTCGGCGCGGCGACCGGATAGCGGGTGTAGCCATGCCGGTCCATCTGCTCGAGCAGCGCCTCCGGAGGCAGGCCGCCGGGCACCGAGACGATCGAAACCTGCGGAATCATGATCTCGCCGACCTTGCGGCCGTCGAAGTCGAACAGATTGTTCAGGTAGTCGAGCTCGGTGCGGTTGATCTCGCCGCTCTCGTAGCTCTGGGCGACGATCAGCCGCAGCTCCTCCTCGGAGTGCACCGAATCATGTCCGGCCGGCTTGACGCCGAACAGGCGGAGCAAGGCGCGGGCGGAGTTATTGAGCGCGACGATGATCGGGTACATGATTTTGCCGAACGTATAGAGAGGTCCGGCGAGCAGCAGCGTCATCTTCTCGGCATACTGGATGGCGAGCGTCTTGGGAGCGAGCTCGCCGATGACGACGTGCAGAAACGTGATGATCGACAGAGCGATCGCATACGACAGCACGGTCGAGACGGCCGCCGGCACGTCGAAGCGCTCGAACAGCGGGTGAAGCATGCGCTCGACCGTCGGCTCGCCGAGCGCGCCGAGCACGAGCGCGGTAATCGTGATGCCGAGCTGGCAGGCGGACAGGTAGTAGTCGAGATCCGCCGCCACCTTGCGCGCTTTGACCGCTTTTTTGCTGCCTTCGGCGACGAGCTGGTCGAGCCGGGACATCCGGACCTTGAGGATCGCGAACTCGGCTCCGACAAAAAAGGCGGTGAGGCCGATGAATACCGCCACCAAAAAGAGATTCAAGCCAATGATTCCATCCAAGCGGATTCCCTCCATGAGGAGGGATTCACCTCCATCTTATCGATTGAAGGGGTACCGCCAACATTTTAACGATAATATACGCTAAGCCTTCGGATGTACCTGGCTTAGCGTTTTTTCTTACTCTAAGCCCAATAGTCCGGGCTACACCGCCCGGACTACCGATCACTCACCTTCCTGTTGTTTCAGCGGTCGTAATGAGTTGAGAGACGTATTCTGCTTGAAGTTGAATTTGTATTCACCTAGAAAATTGATGTGCTCCCATCCAAGGGGGGAAATGTGATTTAGCAGTTCTTCCTGAAGCTTACCTTGCTTTTTGCGGTGTTCAGTTGCCTGCTGGAGATAGACGGTATTCCAAACGCTAATTGCATTGATGATAATGTTCAACGCACTT
>NZ_KE383849.1:158471-309884 GCF_000422485.1 Paenibacillus pasadenensis DSM 19293 | reverse complement strand
TGCCGTTGCGGTAGCCCTTGCGCTCGCTGGTGCGCTCGTACGTCTGCGCCGCCAGCTGATCTGTCGCCTGGGCTGTCAGCACCTGATTCAGCACCGTCTCCAACAAGCGGGCCACTCCCGCGTCCCGATCGGTTCCGATAAACAGCTGGTGCAAAATGTCCTGATCTACGGTAATCTGGTATTGAGTCATGTGTAGGCACTCTCCTTGGAATGTTGGTCTCGACAACTTCCATTCTAACCGAGAGTCCCTGCCATGACTTTCCTTTTTATGGTCAGGAGCATTTTACACAATTATATGGACTTAACTCGCGGACGGGGGAGTTGCGCGGATAAACCGCGTAACTCGGCTTGAATGGGTGCCGGACGGGGGGAGTTGCGCGGAAAAACCGAGTAATTCGGCCCGAATGGGTGCCGGACGGGGGGAGTTACGCGGAAAAACCGAGCAGCTCGGGTCGAACGGGTGCCGGACGGGGGAGTTGCGCGGAAAAACCGAGCAGCTCGGCTCGAATGGGTGCCGGACGGGGGGAACTGTCAGCCGTGCCATTGGGTTGCGGATGGCCGAGCGAAGCGGCAGAGCGAACCAAACCGGAAAGCGAAGCGGACGGGGGCTTGTGGAGAAGCGGCAGCGTTTCCCTTGGAGGCCGGATTCCTTCCTTTTTAAAAAATTGAATCAAAGGAATCTGGGCTCCAGGGAGATCGGAACGAGTCCCCGCTCCGCGAAGCGGGTGCCGGTTTCAAATGCCGCTCCGCGAAGCGGGTGCCGGTTTCAAATGCTGCTCCGCGAAGCGGGCGCTCTCGATGTCAGTCCCCGCTCCGCGAAGCGGGTGCCGATTTCATATACGCTCCGCGAAAGCGGGCGCTGTTTCCGATGCCCGCTCCCCGAAGCGAGAGCCGGGCCCTCGTTTCAATTTCCCGCCGCGTTATCCCTTATAAGCTCTCCTTATGCGTTGCATAAATCCGGTTGAAAAATCCGTTGACACGGATAGGAATAGGCTGGTATGATTCGTTTCATAAACCAACTAAACAACTGGGAATTGACGGCTTGTTACCGGACCACCGGCATGAGCGCGGATCGACCAAAAAACCAAGGGGTGTGTCCATCATGTCCAAAAGAAACTCGCTCTCCAAGTGGCCTGTCCTGCTCCTCACGGCTTCGCTCGCTCTCGGTCTGACCGCATGCGGGTCCGGCAACAACGCTGCAAATTCGGCAGGAAGCGGCGGCGCCGCGAACGCGCCGGCTGAAAATACGGCTGCGAATGCCGGCGCGACGGAAGCGCCGGCGCCGAAGGATCCGGTCGAGCTGCTGAACGTCTCCTACGATCCGACGCGGGAGCTGTATGTGTCCTTCAACGCGGCGTTCGCGAAGTACTGGAAAGACAAAACCGGTCAGGAAGTAACCGTGAAGCAGTCGCACGGCGGCTCCGGCAAGCAGTCGCTGTCGGTCATCGGCGGCCTCAAGGCCGACGTCGTGACGCTGGCGCTCGGCTACGACATCGACGCGATCGCCGAGAAAGGCCTGCTGAACAAGGACTGGAAGGGCAAGTTCGAGGACAACAGCGCGCCGTACACGTCGACGATCGTCTTCCTCGTCCGCAAGGGCAATCCGAAAGGAATCAAGGACTGGAGCGATCTCGTGAAGGACGGCGTTCAGGTCATCACGCCGAACCCGAAAACGTCCGGCGGCGCCCGCTGGAACTACCTGGCGGCATGGGGCTACGCGCAAAAGCAGGACGGCGGCGACGAGGCCAAGACGAAGGAATTCATCAAGAAGCTGTTCCAGAACGTGCCGGTGCTCGATTCCGGAGCCCGCGGCTCGACGACGACGTTCACCGAGCGGGGCATCGGCGACGTGCTCCTGGCATGGGAGAACGAGGCGTTCCTGTCCCAAAAGGAGCTCGGCGACAAGTTCGAGATCGTCTATCCTTCGCTCAGCATCCTGGCGGAGCCTCCGGTCGCGGTCGTCGACAAGGTCGTCGACAGCAAGGGCACGCGCGAGGTGGCGGAAGAGTACCTGAAGTATCTCTACACCGACGAAGGCCAGAAGATCGCCGCCGACAACTTCTACCGTCCGATCAACCCGGATATCGCCGCCCAGTACAAGGACACGTTCAAAGACCTCGAGCTGCTGCAGATCGACAAGGACTTCGGCGGCTGGGCGGAAGCGCAGAAGAAGCACTTCGCCGACGGCGGCACGTTCGACGAGATCTACACGCCGGGCTCCAAGTAAGCTGAGCGGACCGACCGCGCTATCCTACCGTTACAGGAGCTGACTTCACATGAAAGGTTCCCGGTCTCGCAGCGTGCTGCCGGGCTTCGGCCTCACGATGGGCATCACGGTGCTGTATCTCGGCATCATCGTCCTCATCCCGCTGGGCTGCATCTTCCTCAAGACGTCCGATTTGAGCTGGGGCGAGTTCTGGACGACCGTGACCGCCCCGCGGGTGATGGCTTCCTACCGGATCAGCCTGCTCACCTCGCTTGCCGCCGCTCTCGTCAACCTGCTGTTCGGGCTGATCGTCGCCTGGGTGCTCGTGCGCTACCGGTTTCCGGGGCGCAAGCTGCTCGACAGCCTCGTCGACCTGCCGTTCGCGCTGCCCACGGCGGTCGCCGGCGTCGCGCTCACGGCGATCTACGCCCCGAACGGCTGGATCGGCCAGTGGCTCGAGCCGCTCGGCCTGAAGGTCGCCTTCACGCCGCTCGGCATTACGATCGCCCTGATCTTCATCGGCCTGCCGTTCATCGTGCGGACCGTGCAGCCCGTGCTTGAGGATCTCGACAAGGAAATCGAGGAGGCGGCGGTCATGCTCGGGGCGGGACGTTGGCGCACGGTGCTGCGCGTCGTGCTGCCGGAGCTGACGCCGGCGCTGCTGACCGGCTTCGCGCTCGCCTTCGCCCGCGGCATCGGCGAGTACGGCTCGGTCGTCTTCATCTCCGGCAACATGCCGATGAAGACCGAGATCGCGCCGCTGCTCATCATGACCAAGCTGGAGTCGTTCGAGCTCGAGCAGGCGACGGCGATCGCGGTCGTGCTGCTCGTGATGTCCTTCGCCATGCTGCTCGTCATCAACTACATCCAGTGGCGCGCCAGCCGGCGCGCCCTGGCGGAATAGGAGGGATCGCCCATGGCAGGCGGAATCGCCACCTCCCGCTCCGTCCGCAAGCCGGCTCCGGCCGACATCGGCCGTCCGACTTCGGAGCCGGCCGCCGTCCGCTGGCTGCTGATCGGCATCGCCGTGCTGTTCCTGACGCTGATCGTGCTGCTGCCGCTCATCACCGTGTTCGTCGAAGGGCTCAAGCGCGGCTGGGAAGTCTACCTGAGCGCGCTCATCGACCCCGACGCCGTGTCGGCGCTCAAGCTGACGCTGCTCGTCGCGGCGATCGCGGTGCCGCTCAACACGGTGTTCGGCATCGCGGCCTCCTGGCTCATCGCCAAGTTCAGCTTCCGCGGCAAGAGTCTGCTGCTCAGTCTCATCGATCTGCCGTTCTCCGTGTCGCCGGTCATCGCCGGCTTCATGTTCCTGCTGCTGTTCGGCGCCCAGGGCTACCTGGGGCCGTGGCTGGACGAACGCGGCCTGCAGGTCGTGTTCGCTCCGCCGGGCATCGTGCTGGCGACGATGTTCGTCACGTTCCCGTTCGTCGCCAGAGAGCTGATCCCGCTCATGCAGGCTCAGGGCATTCAGGAGGAGGAGGCGGCGGCCACGCTCGGCGCCAAGGGCTTCCGCATTTTCTGGAGCGTCACCTTGCCGAACATCAAGTGGGGCCTGCTGTACGGCCTCGTGCTCTGCAACGCCCGCGCGATGGGCGAGTTCGGAGCCGTCTCGGTCGTCTCCGGCCATATCCGGGGCGAGACGAACACGCTGCCTCTGCATGTCGAGATTTTATACAATGAGTACCAGTTTTCCGCATCGTTCGCGGCGGCGTCGCTGCTCATGCTGCTCGCGCTGCTGACGCTCGGGGCGAAAAGCCTGGTCGAATGGAAGACCGCTCAGCGGAATCAAGATCTGGAGGGATGAATCATGGCGAAGCCGGTGGAATTGGATGAAGCGTGGCTCGATCGGATCGCAGATCAGGTCAACGGTCTGGAATACGGCTCGGTGCTCATCACCGTGCATGACGGGCGGATCGTGCAGATCGACCGGACGGAGCGCAAGCGGTTCGAAGCTGCCGCGGCACGGCAGCAAGGAACGGCCGCCTCTGCCCAAGGATGATTTCGACGGCAGCGCGGGTCGACTCAAAAAAGGACAGGAGCGGATTTCCGCTCCTGTCCTTTTTTTGACTCGACGAGGCCGTCCGGCAGGCGCTACGCCCGCTGGACGGCGATGCTGGAGCTTGATTTGCGGAATGGTTACTTGGCGTCCTCCAGATCGATCTCCTTCCTGACGATGCCGGCTCCAGGCAGGATCGCCTTTCGGCGCCTCGCGGCTGCCGGGCTGAGATAGCCGAACGATGCGGCTGCGGTCAGCGTCGCGACAGCGACGGCTGCGGCACCGATCCCGCTCGTGGCCGCCAGCGAAGAGCTCTTTACGGCCAATCCGCCGAGGCCGGCTCCGGCTGCCATGCCGAGCTGGAGCATGGAGCTGTTGAGGCTCAGCATGATGCCGGCCGCTCCAGGCGCCAGCGTGAGCAGATGATACTGCTGGGTCGGACCCGACGACCAGGCCGCTATGGACCAGAGCATGAGCAGCGGAACGACGATGGCGGCAGAGTCGGCGAACAGGAACAGCAGCAGCAGGAAGATCGAGTGGAGAACCATGCCGCCGACCAGCATGCGGGGGAAGCCCCACCGGTCCGTGCCGAAGCCCCCGAGCTGGGAGCCGATCAGGGCGGCGATGCCGAGCGCGAACAAGGCGATGCTCACGCTTCGATCGCTCATTCCCGTCACGTCCAGCAGGAAGGGAGAGATGTAGGTATATGTGATGGAATAGCCGCCGATCCAGAAAAACGTGATCAGGAGTCCGATGGCGACCCTCGGATTCGCCAGCAGCTTCAGCTGCTCCCTTAGCGGAGCCGGCTTCTCTCCGTCGGTCGACGGAACCGCATAGATCACGAGCA
Source organism: Paenibacillus pasadenensis DSM 19293 (assembly GCF_000422485.1). Classification (GTDB taxonomy): domain Bacteria; phylum Bacillota; class Bacilli; order Paenibacillales; family Paenibacillaceae; genus Paenibacillus_O; species Paenibacillus_O pasadenensis. Next base: position 304,832 of record NZ_KE383849.1, on the reverse strand, counting down.
GGATCGCGAGCAGGCCGAGCAGGCCGATGGCTCCGAACACGAGATTCCAGTCGTACGCGGAGGCGATGAGCCGGCCCAGCGGCACGCCGATGATCAGCGACATGCTGAAGCCCATGACGAGCGTCGCGATGGCGCGGCCCTGCTTGTCAGGCGGGGCGAGCTTGGAGGCGACCGTCATCGCGGTGACGATGAAGACGCCGCTGCTGAGAGCGAGAATGATGCGGGAGACGATCAAGGCTCCGTAGCCGGTGAACGCGAGCGCGGCGAAGTTGCCGGCGGCGAAGACGGCGAGGGAGACGATCATGAGCTTTTTGCGGTCGGCCTTGGCCGCGGCGGCCAGCAGGAAAGGAGTTCCGAAGGCATAGGCCAGGGAGTAGACGGTGATCAGCTGGCCGGCTGCGGCGAGCGAGACTCCGATATCGGCGGCGACCTGATCCAAGATTCCGGCGATAATGTATTCCGACGTGCCGACCAGAAAGCTGACGATGGCCAGCATATAGATTTTCCATTTCCAGCTTGCCGTCATTTTTCTCCAGCTCCTATTTGTTTATATTTCTAAAAATATCGAAATAATAGCCATGAAGTTATATTTCCATATATGTCGAAATAAAAGGTGAAGAAAAATTACTCCAGCAAATAAGGAGCATACTTGCGGGCGATCTCTTTGTTGACGCTGTAATAAATGTACGTTCCGTCCTTGCGCTGCTTCAGCAAGCCGCTTTCCGTCAGCTGCTTGAGGTGGTGGGAGAGCGTGGAGCCGGCGACAGAATCGAGCTTGCCGCTGATGTCGGAGCAGCAGAGGTTCTGTTCTTCCGTGAGCAGCATGGCGATTTTTATGCGGGTCGGTTCTCCGAGAGCTTTGTAGACCTTGACGGCTTGCTTGACGTCCTCGTTGTCCTCGACCATGTCATCCCCGCCTTTCCCAATAGTTCTATAAAGATAGAAATAAACTACCATAGACGCCTCGCCGGCGCAAGAAGGACCTTGAAAAAATGAATACCCTCCTGGCCGAGGGCCGGAGGGTTGAGTTGGATGGGGTAGCGGAACGTTAATCGATGATGTATTTGACAATCACCATGATGATATAGGCGACGGTCATAAAGCCGATCATGCCGCCGAATCCGAACACGAGATCCTTCAGGTCGTCTCGCGGTTCCTCGTTCACATGCTCGCGCGGGTCTCTGACGTTGACGTTCTCCATAGTGCGTCCTCCTCGCTTCAATATCGCTGTCCTGCCGCCGGCGCGGCGGAGTCCATGGCCGGGGGCCAGCACCTCACGTGACAACTTCTCCTAGTAGTATACCCAGACTCCGGAACTTATGTAAAGGCGAATTTTGCCTGTCCGGCTCGGATGGAAGCGATTGCCGCCGAGCGGCCGCCAGCCCTTGCGGACAGGCGGGGACTGACTCGCCGAAGCCCCCTGTGCTACAATAGAAGGTACGGCAATCCAGCGGATGCGCCGCGAAAAGGAGGCCTCTGGACGATGGACCACATCAAGGGCAAGCTCGCCCTGCTGCCCGATCAGCCGGGCTGCTATCTGATGAAGAACGGGGAAGGCACCATCATCTACGTCGGCAAGGCGAAGGTGCTGAAGAACCGGGTGCGCTCGTATTTCAACGGCACCCACAACGGCAAGACGCAGCGTCTCGTCTCGGAGATCCGGGACTTCGAATATATCGTGACGGCAAGCAACATGGAAGCGCTCATCCTCGAGTGCAACCTCATCAAGCAGTACCACCCGCGCTACAACGTCCTGCTCAAGGACGACAAGACGTTCCCGTACATCAAGATCACGAGCGAGAAGCATCCGAAGCTCGAGGTGACGCGGCGGATCGTCAAGGACAAGGGGAAATATTTCGGCCCCTATCCGAACGCCTATGCGGCGCAGCAGACGAAAAAGCTGCTCGACCGGCTGTATCCACTGCGCAAGTGCAACACCTTGCCGGACAAGGTGTGCCTCTACTATCATCTCGGACAATGCATCGCTCCATGCGAGTACGACATCGAGCCGGGCACGTACGAGGCGATGGTGCAGGAGATCGCGCGCTTCCTGAACGGCGGCCAGGACGAGGTCAAGGCGGAGCTGCAGCGCAAGATGGCGGCCGCGGCGGAGGCGATGGAGTTCGAGCGGGCCAAGGAATACCGCGACCAGATCCAGGCGATCGACGCCGTCATGGAGAAGCAGAAGATCACGCTGTCCGATGCGCTCGACCGCGACGTGTTCGGCTATGCGACCGACAAGGGCTGGATGTGCGTGCAGATCCTCTACATGCGCGGCGGCAAGCTGATCGAGCGGCGCACGACGTCGTTCCCGTATTACGGCGAGGCGTATGACGATTTCATGACGTTCGTGACCCAATATTACAGCGACAACCCGGCGTTGCCCAAAGAAATCCTGCTGCCGCTGCCAGGCGCCTCCGCGGCCGTCAAGGAAGGCGAGGCGGACGCCGGGGAAAGTCTCGCTGCGTCCGCTTCTGCCGCGGACTCGGCGGCAGAAGCGGACGGCCTCGCGGAGCCGGAGCCGGAATCGGACGGCGCGGACCCGGCCCCGGGCTCGGCCGCCGACGAGGTGAGGGCCTCGCTCCAGAGCTGGCTCAAGGTGAAGGTGCATTTGCCGCAGCGCGGCCGCAAGCGCGAGGTCGTAGCGATGGCCGAGGGCAACGCCAAGGTGACGCTCGACGAGAAGTTCAAGCTGATCGAGCGCGACGAGGAGCGCAGCGTCAAGGCTCAGGCGGGCCTCGCGGCCTATTTGGGAATGACCGACATCCGCCGCATCGAGGCGTTCGACAACTCCAACATCCAGGGCACGAACCCGGTATCCGCGATGGTCGTGTTCACCGACGGCAAGCCGGACAAGAAGGAGTATCGCAAATACAAGGTGCGCACGGTGCAAGGGCCGGACGACTACGAGACGATGCGCGAGGTCATCCGCAGGCGCTACGAGCGGGTGCTCAAGGAAGGGCTGCCGCTGCCGGATCTGATCGTCGTCGACGGCGGGCGGGGTCAGATCAGCGCGGCCAACGACATCCTCGAGAACGAGCTCGGGCTGCAGGTGCCGGTATGCGGTCTCGTCAAGGACGCCAAGCACAAGACGGCGCAGCTCATGGTCGGCGACCCGCCCGAGCCGGTGACGCTGCCGCGCGACAGCCAGGAGTTCTACCTGCTGCAGCGCATCCAGGACGAGGTGCACCGGTTCGCGATCTCGTTCCACCGCGAGCAGCGCGGCAAGTCGATGACCGAGTCGCGCCTCGACTCGATTTCCGGCATCGGGGAGAAGCGGCGCAAGCAGCTGCTGCGGCATTTCGGCTCGCTCAAGAAGATCCGCGAGGCGAAGGCCGAGGACTTCCGTCCGCTCGGCATCGGCGACAAGCTCGCAGAGCGCATCGTCGAGGCGCTGCGCGAGGAGTAGCGGCGAGGGCGGCCGGCCAGCAAAAAGAGACGAAGCGGGAGGGAGTCCGCTTCGTCTTTTTCGTCTGCGCCGGCCGCGTCAGGCCGGCGGCGGATAGGCGGCCGCGCGCCTTTGCAGGCCGTACCGCCGCATCAGCCACGCGACGGCGATCGGCGCGACGATGTAGATGACGCCGGCGACCGTCTCGGCCGGACGGCCGGTCATGAACAGGGACATCGACATGAGCACGCTGTTCATGACCGCATGGGTGAAGACGGCGGTGAAGAAGCCGAATTTCAGGAACAGGTACGAGAACAGCAGGCCGAGGATCGTCAGCTCGATGAGCCTCGTCGTCGACGGATAGATCGGGTAGGTGACATGGCCGAGCGCCCAGATCACCGTCGGGATGAGCGAGGCGAGGAACGGATTTTTGATCCATTTCATCAGCAGGCCGATGCCGAACAGCCGGTACACCGCCTCCTCCTGGATGGCGGCGCACCATGCGAGCAGCGGCATGAGCCAGAGCGCCGCCATGTTGTACGGCGACTGGGTCACGTCCGTCGTCGCCCAGGCGCCTGTGGCGGCCGAGAGACCGCCGAGGATGAGCGTCTGCAGGCCGAGCAGCAGGAAGGCGAACGCGTAGGAAAGCTTCATCGCGCTCCACGCCTCGGCTCCGAAGCCGGGCTCCGAGCCGGCGGTCCAGAGCGGCCGGCCCTGGGCTCGCCACAGCCCGTCTCCGGCCACGAGCGAGAAGTACGCTCCGACCGCCATGACGAAGGTGAGCGCCGTCATGAAGACGAGCTGGGCCATCGCCGCCAGCTCTGCGTTGACCTCGCCCCCGTAGATCGCCCGCAAGCCGTCCAGCAGATTGAAGTTGTTGATTGTGTAGAAGGCGAGGAAGACCAGCGCCAGCGCCCAGCCCCGGCGGAACGACGTGAAGCGCCTCATGACGATGGCGTAGACGATGGCCAGCAGCGTCATGATACCGGACGGCAGCAGATTGCCGAGCAGCGACAATTGCTCGCCGAGCCGGTCCTGCTCCATCGTATAGGCGGCGTAGGAGGCAGGGACCTCGTAGACGGGCTGGAAGCGGGTCAGCCTGATCTCGCCCTCCAGGCGCTCGCCGGCGGCGAGGACGATCAGGCCCGCTTCGCCGACGGTGATCGCCGCCGCCTCGTAGCGGACGGAGCCCTCTTTGGCCGGGCCCGAGCGTCGCAGCTGGCCGAGTCCGAGCTCGTCGGCCTGTCGCTGGACCGTCCGGTCCAGCGCCTCGCCCTCCAGCGCGGAGCTTCCTCCGTCGCCTCCGGTCGGACCGAGCACCTGCTTCCAGCCGACGAGCTTGCCGCTCGTCATGCCGATCTCGACGAGCAGCCGCCGGCCGTCGTCGAAGTTCTGCGTCACCTGCCAGACATCGACGGGCACCTTGAGTCCGGCGCTGCTGTCCAGCGTCTTGCCCAGCTTCTCCTTCGCCACATAGCCCGCCATCAGCCTGTCGGCCTGATGGACCGCGTGGGCGTTCTGGGGCAGCGCGCGCAGCTGCTTCTGGGCAAAGTCGGCCGCAGCCGCCATCGCCTGCCCGCGGCTGACCGGGTGGACCGGCTCGCTCTCCGCGCCGACTCCGGCTGCCGAGGGGATGACCTGCAGCAGCAGGAATAAAGCGGCTCCGATTGCGCCACACCAAACGTATCTTCGAAAAGCCTGGTCAAGATGGGATGAATTCATCGAAGTCCTCCTTGCTGATGGCGCTGCCTGGTTGGATCCATGGTTTAACCTTACCACAGCGGCTTTCCTTTTATCCATGCCGCCCGGCCGCGCGGACGAGCCAGCGGGCAAAAGAGCGAGCGCGGAGGGGCTAGCATCCTCCGCAATGTCCGCCAGCCTCCAAAAACGAAGCAAATCGGCCGCCAACGCCTGCGGACGCATTTGGTAACCTGTCCTTTATCCTATATAATCAAATCCGATCCTATAGAACTTTAAACTGCCGAATTCCGGACGACAAGCGCCGGGAACGGGGGAACCAGCGCGGACGGCGGCTCGTGGAGCCGGACAGCCGATCCGCAGGGGTGAATTCCGCTCGGAACTTTTCCGGGGGGATAGGGCGGCCGTCACGCCCGAATCCGTCAGCTAACCTCGGAGGCTTCCATGACAGGACTCACACAGGCGCTGGGCACCGGGTGTTTCCGGTGCCTATTTGTCGTGTGCAAAAAAAGGAGAATGGCCGCCTATGACCGCTTGGAGGCTGCAGCTGAGGCAGCTGCTCATCCCTTCCCCGCCGAGGATTCTGATCGCCGGCTTCGCTTTCATCATCGCGCTCGGCTCGCTGCTGCTGATGCAGCCGTTCGCGACCGCGGACGGCCTGAGGACGCGCTGGATCGACGCGCTGTTCACGGCGACATCCGCTACCTGCGTCACGGGCCTCGTCGTCGTCGACACCGGAACGCATTATTCGCTGGCGGGCCAGCTCATCATCCTGGTGATGATCCAGATCGGCGGACTCGGCTTCATGACGATGGCGACGCTGTTCGCGCTCGTGCTGCGCAAGCGCATCTCGCTCAAGGAGCGGCTGCTGCTGCAGGAGGCGATGAACCAAGGCTCGATGGAGGGCATCGTACGGCTGATCCGCCGCGTCCTTTTGTACTCGCTCGTCATCGAGGGCTGCGGCGCGCTGCTGTATGCGCTGCGCTTCCTGTCCGACATGCCGCCCGGGCAGGCCGTCTATTACGGCATCTTCCATGCGGTGTCCATGTTCAACAACGCCGGCTTCGACATCATGGGCAACTACAGCAGCATGACCGCCTATGTCGCGGATCCGCTCGTCAATCTCGTCACCGTCTCGCTCGTCATCCTCGGCGGCCTCGGCTTCATCGTCCTGTCCGATCTGGTCGACTTCCGCAGGCATCGGCGGCTGACGCTGCACTCCAAGGTCGTGCTGCTGACAAGCGGCGGCCTGGTGGCGCTCGGGACGGCCGTCATCTTCCTGTTCGAATACGGGAATGCCGGCACGATGGGACCGCTCGACCTCGGCGGCAAGCTGCTCGCGTCGCTGTTCCAATCGGTCGCGACGCGCACCGCCGGACCGAACTCGGTGGACATCGGAGCGCTGACCCAGGCGAGCCTGTTCTTCATGATCCTCCTCATGTTCATCGGAGCGTCGCCCGGCTCGACCGGCGGCGGCATCAAGACGACGACGTTCATGACGCTCGCGGCGGCGATGTGGGCGATGCTCCGGGGCAAGGAGGACATCGTGCTGTTCCGCTACCGGCTCGCCAAGGAGCGCATCCTCAAGGCGCTGACGATCACGATGCTGTCGATCGCCATCGTGCTCGCCTCGACGATGGTGCTCTGCACGCTCGAGGACCGCGACTTCCTGCGCATCCTGTTCGAGACGGTGTCGGCGTTCGGCACGGTCGGGCTGAGCACCGGCATTACGCCGGGGCTGCAGGATGTCAGCAAGCTCGTGATCAGCTTCGTCATGTTCGCCGGCAGGCTCGGCCCGCTGACGATGGCGTACGCTCTCCGGCCCAAGGCCAGCAAGGAATATTACAAGCATCCGGAAGGCAAGATCATCATCGGATAGGAAAGGAAAGAAAGAGAGACAATGGGTAAGGGAGCCAAAGGAAGTCAATTCTGCGTCATCGGACTGGGCCGTTTCGGATCCAGCCTCGGCAAGGAGCTCGTGCAGCTCGGCCATGAGGTGCTCGGCATCGACCGCAGCGAGGAGCTCGTCGACGATCTGAGCGGCACGCTCACGCATACCGCCTGCGCGGACTCGACGGACGAGGAGGCTCTGCGCGCGCTCGGCATCCGCAATTTCGACTGCTGCATCGTCGCCATCGGCGGGGATATCCAGGCCAGCATCATGACGGCGATCCTCGTCAAGGACGCCGGGGTCAAAAAGGTCGTCGTCAAGGCGGTCAGCGAGCTGCACGGGCGCGTGCTGGAGAAGCTCGGCGCCGATCGGGTCATCTATCCCGAGCGCGATATGGGCATCCGCGTCGCCCATCAGCTCGTCTCGCCGAACCTGCTCGACTACATCGAGCTGAGCTCCGATTACTCCGTGGCGGAGCTGTCCGTGCCGCGCTGCTTGGCGGGCAAGACGCTCGCCGACATCGATCCGCGCAAGCGGTTCGGCTGCAGCATCGTAGCCGTCAACAAGCCGCAAGGCATCATCATCGCGCCCAAGGCCGAGCAGGTGCTGGCCGAGCGCGACGTCATGGTCGTCATCGGCACGAACGAGGGGATCGAGGACTTCGAGAACATGGTCAGCGAGCGCTGACTGAGGGCATCCGGCTGCGGCGGACCGAGCCGGCAAGCGGCTACGGCTGGCCCGGCAGGCCGCTGCGGGCGCTCAGCGGCAAGCCTGAACGCGCCGCGTAGCCGGCCGCCGCTTCCGCGATCCATTGGCGGACGACAGGCTCGAGCAGCGACGGATCGCCGTGGATGAGCGAGGTCGTGCGCCGAGTCTTTTTCAGCTCCGGCAGCGGCACGAGCATGAGGTCGTTGTCCTCCGCCATCTGCGGCCGGATGTACGATCGCGGCAGCAGCGTCGCCGCTCCGCATGTATGCAGCAGGCGCAGGATCGCCTCGAAGGAGTCGATCTCCATGCGCACGTCGGGATGCAGGCGGAACTTGTCGAACAGCTCGTCGGTAAGCGTGCGGAACCAGGTTCCCTTGGAGAACAGGATCATCGGCAGCCCGTTCAGGTCGCCGATCGCGAGCTTGTCGGACAGCATGCGCCCGCGCGGCAGCACGAGCTCGAGATGGTCGTCGAACAGCTTCACGCAGTGCAGCTGCGGATCGTCGATGACGGATGCCACAAGGCCGAGCTCGATTTTCCGGTCCCGGACGAGCGAGACGATCTCGTGGGTCTTGCCGGTCACGGCCTTGATGTCGATCTCGGGATGGCTGGCGGTCAGCGCCTGGATGAGGTCGGGCAGCGTCGTCTGCAGCGTCGTCAGGCTGGCGCCGATCGTCAGCGTGAAGCGGTGGGTCTGCTTGAACTCGGCCAGCGTGAGCAGATACTGCCGATGCATTTGGCGCAGCTGCACGGCGTAGTCGTACGTCAGCTCGCCGATGCGCGTCAGCTCCAGGCGGCGTCCGACGCGGCGGAACAGCGGCGCTCCGAGCTCCTCCTCGAGCTTGGCGATCTTGCGCGAGAGGGCGGGCTGCGACAGGTTGAGCAGCGCCGACGCCTTGTTCATGCTCGACTGCTCGACGATGACGGCGAACAGCTGAAGATCTTCCTGCATCGCGTTCCATCCTTTCGGCGATCCGATTTGCTTATGCTCCTATGTTATAACATTGTATAAAAAATAAACAATATCTTTATAAGCGAAAAAAGGGTACGATGGGAACTGTGGCTAATCTGTGTCCGTCCTGAAGTCGGATGCTGTCGTGAATTGTTGACGCTCCCAAGAACGGGCTGTAAAATGGATAAGGTTTGTCCCTGACGATGATTACGCATTCAAACGGCTGGAAAGGAGAACGCATTATTTATGAAAGGAAATTCCTATTTGGCGCGCAAGCTCCACTCGCTGCTCGGGGTCGTTCCGCTCGCCCTGTTCCTCGTGAATCACGCCATCACCAACTACTCGGCGTTCGAGGGAGGCCCGGAAGGGTTCAACGAAAGCGTCGAGATGCTCAACGGCTTGCCGCTGATCTTCTTCCTGGAGATTTTCGGCATCTTCCTGCCGCTGATCTTCCACGGGGTATACGGCCTTTACGTCGCCTACCAGTCGAACTGGAACAACTCCCGCTTCCAATACGGACGCAACTGGGCGTTCACGCTTCAGCGCCTGTCGGGCGTCATTACGTTCATCTTCATCGTATGGCATGTCTATCAGACCCGCTACCAGGTGCTGATCGGCGAGCTGACGCATGAACAGCTCGGCCATCAGATGCATGAGATCTTCACGAATCCGGTCAGCGTCGTCCTGTACACGATCGGCGTCCTGGCCGCCGTCTTCCACTTCGCCAACGGCATGTGGTCCTTCCTCGTGAGCTGGGGCATCACCGTCGGCCCGCGCGCGCAGCGCATCTCCTCCTACATCTGGATGGGCGTCTTCGTCATCGTGTCGGCTCTGTTCCTGCTCTCGATCGCGGCCTTCCGCAGCGACGAGTTCGCGGAGACGGCAGCGGCCGTACGGACCTGGATCGGATAACACGATAGAGAAGGAGGACCCACTCACATGGCTAAAAACAACATCATCGTCGTCGGCGGCGGACTGGCCGGGCTCATGGCCACGATCAAGGCGGCCGAAGCCGGCGTCCACGTCAACCTGTTCTCCCTGGTGCCCGTAAAACGCTCGCACTCCGTGTGCGCGCAAGGCGGCATCAACGGAGCCGTCAATACGAAGGGCGAAGGCGACTCTCCTTGGGAGCACTTCGACGATACGGTCTACGGCGGCGACTTCCTCGCCAACCAGCCTCCGGTCAAGGCGATGTGCGAGGCCGCTCCCGGCATCATCCACCTGATGGACCGCATGGGCGTCATGTTCAGCCGCACGCCGGAGGGCCTGCTCGACTTCCGCCGCTTCGGCGGCACGCAATACCACCGCACGGCGTTCGCGGGCGCGACGACCGGCCAGCAGCTGCTGTACGCGCTGGACGAGCAGGTTCGCCGCTGGGAGGCCGCCGGCCTCGTCAGCAAGCATGAGCATTTCGAGTTCATGGGCGCGGTGCTCGACGACGACGGCGTCTGCCGCGGCATCACCGGCCAGGACCTGCGCACGATGGAGGTCGTCTCCTTCCGCGCGGACGCGGTCATCCTGGCGACCGGCGGCCCCGGCATCATTTTCGGCAAGACGACCAACTCGGTCATCAATACGGGCACCGCGGCGAGCGCGGTGTACCAGCAGGGCGTCAGCTACGCCAACGGCGAGATGATCCAGATCCACCCGACGGCCATCCCGGGCGACGACAAGAACCGCCTCATGTCCGAGTCGGCGCGCGGCGAGGGCGGACGCATCTGGACGTACAAGGACGGCAAGCCGTGGTACTTCCTCGAAGAAAAGTATCCCGCCTACGGCAACCTCGTGCCGCGCGACATCGCCACCCGCGAGATCTTCTCCGTCTGCGTGGACGAGAAGCTCGGCATTGGCGGCGAGAACATGGTCTACCTCGACCTGTCGCACAAGGATCCCAAGGAGCTTGACGTCAAGCTCGGCGGCATCATCGAGATCTACGAGAAGTTCGTCGGCGACGATCCGCGCAAGCTGCCGATGAAGATCTTCCCGGCTGTCCACTACTCGATGGGCGGACTGTGGGTCGACTACAACCAGATGACCAACATCCCGGGCCTGTTCGCTTGCGGCGAATGCGACTACCAGTACCACGGAGCCAACCGTCTCGGCGCGAACTCGCTGCTGTCGGCCATCTTCGGCGGCATGGTGACGGGACCGAAGGCAGTCGAATACATCAAGGGGCTCAAGAAGTCCGCCGAGGACGCTCCGTCCTCCATCTTCGACCGCGAGGTCAAGCTGCGCACGGACAACTACGAGTCGATCCTGAAGCTCGGCGGCACGGAGAACGCCTACGTGCTCGGCAAGGAGCTCGGCGAGTGGATGACGAACAACATGACCGTCGTCCGCTACAACGACCGCCTCGTGCAGACGATCGACAAGATCAAGGAGCTCAAGCAGCGCTATTCCAACATCAACATCAACGATACCGCGCGCTGGAACAACGCCGGCGTCGCCTACACGCGCCAGCTGTGGAACATGCTGGAGCTGGCCGAGGCGATGACCAAGGGCGCCCTGCTGCGCGACGAGAGCCGCGGCGCGCACTACAAGCCGGAGTTCCCGGAGCGCAACGACGAGCAGTTCCTCAAGACGACGATCGCCAAGTGGACGACGGAAGGTCCGGAGATCTCGTACGAGGATGTCGACACCTCGCTCATCAAGCCGCGCAAGCGCGACTACTCGAGCAACAAGTCCTAACGAGGAGGGAGAACGACCATGGCAACCGAAACCCCGGTCAAGGCGGGCAAGACGGTCAAATTCATCATCACCCGCCAAGACTCGCCGGAAGCGGCTCCTTATACCGAGGAGTTCGAGCTTCCGTACCGTCCCAACATGAACGTCATCAGCGCGCTGATGGAGATCCAGCGCAACCCGGTCAAGACCGATGGCGCCAAGACGACTCCGGTCGTCTGGGAGTCCAACTGTCTCGAGGAAGTTTGCGGCGCCTGCTCGATGGTCATCAACGGCAAGCCGCGCCAGGCGTGCAGCGCGCTCGTCGACAAGCTGGAGCAGCCGGTGCGCGTCGCTCCGATGAGCACGTTTCCGGTCGTGCGCGACCTCGTCATCAACCGCGAGCGCATGTTCAACGCGCTCAAGCGCGTCAAGGCCTGGATTCCGATCGACGGCACGTACGACCTCGGTCCCGGACCGCGCATGGCCGAGACGAAGCGCCAATGGGCCTATGAGCTGTCCAAGTGCATGACCTGCGGCGTCTGCCTCGAAGCCTGCCCGAACGTCAACGACCGTTCGAGCTTCATCGGCCCGGCGGCGATCTCTCAGGTACGCCTGTTCAACGCCCATCCGACGGGCGAGATGAACAAGGCCGAGCGCCTGGAGACGCTGATGGAAGACGGCGGCATCGAGGGCTGCGGCAACTCGCAGAACTGCGTCCGCTCCTGCCCGAAGGGCATCCCGCTCACGACGTCGATCGCCGCGATCAACCGCGACACGACGGCGCAGCTGTTCAAGAACTGGCTGAGTTTCTAGGCTCGGCAATAGGAAAGCCTTCCGGACTGCTCTTTGCGAGCGGTTCGGGAGGCTTTTTTGGCTTGGAAAGGGGACTTCAGGGGACAGGAAGTCGGCTGCGCGATCCGGGCTACTCCGGTGGACAAGAAGCCCGCTGCGCGAGCCGAGCCTTTCTCGGCAGGCAGCCGGCAGCATACTAGGGACAAGAAGCCCGCTGCGCGATCCGAGCCACTCCGGTGGACAAGAAGCCCGCTGCGCGAGCCGAGCCTTTCTCCGATTCCACTGGAAGCCGGATGCCCTGATTTTTTGACCTCCTATTCGGAGGCCATCCGTCTTCCAAGAGGACCGCTGCCGCTTCTCCGAAAGGCATCGTCTCGCTCCGCTTGCCTTGTCCCTGTCTTCTCTGCTCCCCCTTTTTATTTGGGGGAGGGGGCGTCTCCCGCTTACCTGGGAGACGGCAGCGCTTCTCAGCGGCCAGCACGAATCGGCCGCCGCAGATCAGCCAGCAAGCCGCATGCGGCTTGCTGGCCCGCCCCTCGAATAGGGCGTGTAAACCAAACCGCTGGCGCGAACCAAGGCGCTTGCGCCCCTCATCGAGTCAGCACGCCAACCATCCGGTCGGAGTTGCGCGGAAAAACCGAGTAACTCGGGCGAGTGGAGGACCAAACGGTCGGAGATGCGCGGAAAAACCGAGTAACTCGGGCAAGTGGAGCCGAACCGGGCGGAGTTGCGAGGTCAAATCAAGTAACTCCGGTAGGCAGGCGTGGCGGTTGGAGCCTGAAAGAAGGACTGGCGAGCCGCTGTAAGCCGAATTATTCGGGTTGGAGCCTGAAAGACGGGTTGGTCAGCCGCTGTAACCCGAATTATTCGGGTTGCAGCTTGAAATAGGGGCTGCCGAGCCGCTGTAAGCCGATTTATTCGGGTTGGAGCCTGAAAGACGAGCCTGCGAGCAGCTATAACCCGATTTTCCCAGGGGTTCAGCCCGTTATAGAGGCTTTAGAGCGTTGCGGAGAATGCGCGATCGCCGAAATCCTCGAGGGCATGGAGATCGGAGCGACTCTCTGCGAAGCGGACGTGGCTCGTGGAGAAGCGGCAACGGTTCCAGCACCGCTGTCCGCTTCCGGGCGAAAAAAAACGGCCTATAGGCCGTCTTTTCAAAGGATCGTCTGTCCGCTCGCCATCAAGATCAAGGAGCTGCTGTATCCGTCGCTGCGGCTTGGATCAGCTGCAAGGAGTTGTCGAGCTTTTGCGTGTCGGCGCGGATGGTGGCGATGAACGTGTTGCCGGCAAGGCCCATGCTTTTGATCAGCGGGCTGTCGGAGACGTCGACCCCGAACCATTGCTCCGTCGACGGATCGTCCGTCGTCACGGTGCGCACGGCGCGGCTGTCGTCTGCATCGAGGCCGAGCTTGGCGGCGTGAGGGGCGAGATCGACCAGGGCGCCGTCTCGCGCCAGCTTCTCGAAGTTCAGCTTGTCCAAAATATAGACGTCGTCCTTGTTCGAGATGAGGTCGATGAGGCTTTTTTGGACCATGGCCATATCCTGACTCGACTGCGGCTCTTCCGGGACGAAGGTCAGATGCACGATCGCCCGCTTCCAATCGGGGAACCGCTTCACGATCTGCTCCTCGGCCGTCTTCAGGTCGACGCCGCCGCCGATCGGGCTGCTGCCGTCCGCGCCGATGAACTGGCCGAAAAACGAGACGGCGATCGCGGCCGGAGGCAGCTTGGCCAGCTCGGCCTCCTCGCGCTTCTTGTCCTGATAGGCGTTGATGCCGTAGACGACGGCGGCGATGAGCACGATCGCTCCGAGCAGATGGAATTTATAATAGCTGAAGAAATGGTCGATCTTCTGCATCGCGGGAGCCATGCCTTTATATTTGCCGTAGGCCTGCTCGTTGTACGCTTCGGTCGATTCCGCGCGATCCCGCTCCTGGATGGTCCGGTAGGCGGCGTTGATCCGCTCCAGCTCGACCTGGCCCTCCTGCAGCTGCGCTCCCGACCTGCTGCTGCGCGCGCGGCGGAGCAGCAGGTCGTACCGCTTCTCCACGTCTTCCTTCGCGGCGCCTGGCTCCAGCCCGAGCTCCGCATACGCCTGCTTGATCTTTTCGTTGTCCATGCCTCACCCTCACTGTCCGCTTGTAGATATCCTCTTTAGTATATCGCCCGCGAAGAAGCGTTTCCACTATCGATGCGGAAGCTCGGCCGTCAAGAGCGGTCCTAATCCCGGCCGCGCGCTCATATGCTGCTAACGGAACGAAAAAAAGCCGCCTGCAGGCGGCGCGGCGGCGATTAGAGCCAATCTTCTCCCCAGTCCTGAATGGACTCGATGACCGGCTTCAGATGCCGTCCCTTTTCGGTCAGCTCATATTCAATGCGAACCGGCATCTCCGGATACACGTTGCGGGTAACGATCTGGCTCGTCTCGAGCTCCTTCATCCGGTCGGTCAGCATCTTGTCGCTCATCTCCGGAATCTGCTCCTTGATTTCCTTGAACCGCTTCGGTCCTCCAAGCAGCACGCGGATGATCAGGCCCGTCCATTTCTTGCCGAGCAGCTCGATCGCCGCCTCATACTTGGGACACATCGTGGAGTAGTCCATTCGCATCACTCCTTCTGTTGCCGCTATTGTATCACATTGACTAAGGAAATGTAAGTGACTGCGGTCCACTAAATAAAGAAAATATATTTACTTGACTTTAGTTAGTTATGGGGATAAGATAAGTCCATCGCAAGACCAGAACCGATAAAGGAGAGGGTTGGAATGTTGGATACGGGGTTGCTCATCTTGAGGATTGTCGTCGGCTTGCTGTTCATCGGCCACGGCGCGCAGAAGCTGTTCGGCTGGTTCGGAGGCTATGGCATCAAAGGCACGGCCGGCTGGCTGGAGTCGCTCGGAGCCAAGCCGGGAGCGCTGATGGCCGTGCTGGCCGGAGGAGCGGAGCTGCTGGGCGGCCTGCTGCTCGCGCTCGGCCTGTGGGTATGGGTGGCGGCCGCGCTCATCGTCTTGACGATGCTCGTAGCGATCGTGAAAGTGCACGGAGCGAACGGCATCTGGTCGACAGCGAACGGCTACGAGTACAATCTCGTGCTGATCGCGGCCGCGCTCGCGATCGGCTTCACCGGAGCCGGCGCTTATTCCATCGACGCGCTTCTATAATAGCCGGATCATACGCACAGAACGTCCCTTCGTCAGGATGCCGACGAGGGGATGTTTTTTTTCGTTGATGCCGTCAGGAGGGGCGGCCGGACGGCAGGCGATGCGGCGCATTCGGGCTCGTCCCGGGGATGGAAATGAGAGGAGCTGCGCAACTTTTGCGGCCAAGATTCGTCTTTTGAGTAAGATGCTCGGCAAAAAGAGATGAGATGGCGGCAAGCATTCGTTATAATGAGTGGAACGGATCCACCAGAGAGGAGGAGACTCCATGCCGGATGATTGGGGATTTTTCGAACGCTTGACGGAGTCCAAGGAGCAGATGAGGATCCTCGTCAATTGCGCCTGGAAAAAAGAGACGCCTCCCTCCGGTCTGAACCGGCTGCTCTCCATCACGATCAACCTGTACTCGGTGCGCAGCCGCCAAAAGAAGAAGGCGGCCATGATCGCCGAGCTGGAGAAGCTGGAGCAGCGCCTGGAAGAGGCCGTTCTGGCGGGCGGGGAAGCTTTTTATGCCGGACGGATCAATACGCCGAAGAGGCTGGAGTATTACTACTACATCGCGGAGGACGCCGGGCTGGAGCCGCTGGAGAACATGATCCGCGGGCATCAGGACTACCGGCTGCAATATTATGCGAAGCCGGATCCGCAGTGGGAATTTTACCGCTTCATGCTGCCGGATGCGCTGGAGGAGCTGTTCATCCATAACGCGCAGATGGTGTATGCGCTGCTGAACCGCGGGGACGACATCCGCCAGCCGCGCAACGTCTATCACTGGCTGCTGTTTCGGGATTCGGACGACCGCAAGCTGATGCGCATGAAGCTCGAAGGGATGGGCTATCGCATCGAGGAGGGGAAAAGCGGGGAGCCGGAGCCCGATTATCCGTATCCGCTCGTCATCAGCCGATTCGAGGACGTCCGTCTGGAGACGGTGAACGGCCGCGTCGACGAGCTGTACCGCGTCCTCGGCGGAGGCGGCGGCAAGTACGACGGCTGGGGCTCGGTGATGAAGCAGCCGGCTCTGTACCGGCTGCGCCAATGGGCCAAGAAGCGGCTCGGCATCCAGCGGCTGTCGGGCCGGACCAAGGGCTGAGCCGGACGGCTACAGCCGGATGACGATCAGCCCTGCCATGAGGCAGGCGAAGGCGAGCCATTGCAGCCTTGTCAGCCGTTCCCGGTACAGCAGGATGGAGCCGGCGGCGACGACAAGGCTGTTTGTCGCGAAGATCGGTGCGGCAAGATTGGCGGGGCCAGTCTCGAGCGCCCAAGCGTACAGCTGCAGCCCGCCATAGGAGAACAGTCCGGCGAGCAGGCCGAAGCGCAGGCCGATGCCGAACGGCGATGCGGCCGCGGACGGCTTCTTTGGAGCGGACAAGGGAGAGGCGCCGACCGTTTCCGCGGCCGGCCGGCGGGGCCGCTCCCGCCAAGCGGCGGCGGCGAACCAGGCCAGCGACAGCAGATAGCCGCTGAACAAGACGGCCGAGGAGGGCAGGCCGGCTTCGCCGGTCACCTTGAGGCCCCCGTTGCGGAACGTGAACAGCAGCACGGCGGCGCCGGTGTAGATGTACCAGAGGCGGCTGGAGAGGCGGAGCTTCTCCGCAGGACGGATGGCGATCAGCACGGCGGACGCCAGCAGTAGCGCGATGCCGGCCGCTTCGGCCAGGCCGAGCGTCTCGCCGTACAGCCCGACCGACAGCGCCACGACGAGGACGATGTTGAGGTTCGTGAGCGGAGAGGTGATGCTCGCCGGACCGTGCTCCAGCGCCTTCATGAACACCGCGTTGCCCCACGCCGAACCGGCGCCGACGATGCCGCCGGCGAGCCACAGCCGCCCGTCGCCGAGCGCGCTCCAGCCGCCGTCCATCAGGCACTGCGCGGCAAAGCCGGCCGTGCCCGTCGCGTACAGCCCGAGCAGCAGCGCCGTCCGTCCGCCTTCCTTCATTTGGGACACCTTCATCCACCAGCCGGCGAGGCCGAAGACGAGCGCGCTGCCGATCGCGGTCAGCAGCCAAGGCATGTCAGCGGGCATGAGGCGGCGTCTCCTTCCCGCGGCTCGTCCGGCGGACGGGGTAGTCATGCATTTTGTTACACAAATGAAATATTCCTGTCACCGTTTTATTACAAGGAGCGGTTATGATAGTTGCATGACCCCCTTTTAATAAATATTTCTTGGGACCTTCCTTCGGGAAGGTCCACTTTTTTTTGTCCGGCCGCCGGCCTCAGAGAGGCACGCGCACCTGCTGCTTTTGCCGATAGAAGACCCACTCCCGGTAACCGATCTCCTTGAGCTTGGCCCGCACTTCCTCTATCTCGTCGCCGACGCGCGACGGCACATGGGAATCGGAGCCGAAGCTGACCTGCACGCCGTAGAACAGCGCGCGCTCGAGGATCGCATCGGACGGATACCAGCCGCCGACCGTCTTGGTCTTGCCGGAGGTGTTGATCTCGATGGCGGCGCCGCTGCCGGAGATGGCCTGCAGCGCCAGGTCGATGCTCTCGGAGGCCGGGATGTCGGAGAAGGCCGGGTAATAGCCCTTCATCGCGTCGATGTGGCCGAGCACCTGGAACATGCCGCTGACGGCCGACTGGCGGATGAGCTCGTAGTATTCCCGTTTTTGCTCGATCTGCACGAGGTCGGACAGCCCTTTCCAGCGGGTGCGGTTGAAGATGCTCTTGCCCCCCGACAGATGCACCGACCCGATCAGGTAGTCGAACGGATACGGCTCGTAGGCGCGGCGATACGTCTCGGCATGCTCGGGGAAGAAGTCCGATTCCATGCCGAGCAGCACCTCGATGCGTCCCTCGTACTTGGCCTTGAGCGCCAGCACCTCCTCGACATAGCCCGGCAGCGAGCTGCGGGCCATCGCGATGCCCGGCTGAGGATGATCCTCCTCGCTGCCGAAATACGGCGAGTGGTCCGAGATGCCGATGACGGACAGTCCGGCGTCGATGGCGGCGCGGATATAGTCCTCGATGCAGCCCTCGGCGTGTCCGCATCGCGCATGGTGGGTATGCAGGTCGAATTTCATGGGAACTCCTCCTATTCGCTGCTGATGAACTGCGCCTCGGGCATGCCCTTGAGGTCGCTCAGGAACTGCTGCATCGCCGAATTCAAATAGCGGCCCGACTTGTAGACGACGCCGACCGGATGGCTCACCTCAAGCTCGCTCACCTTGATCATGCGCAGCGTGCCGAGCCGCAGCTCGCTTGCGATCGACTGCTTGGAGACGACGGCGGCGCCGAGGTTGATCTCCGCCATCCGCTTGACCTCCTCGCTGCTCGACAGCTCCATGACGATGTTGGGCACGATGCCGTGCTCGGCGAAGACGCGGTCGACGAAGCGGCGGCCGAGCGTATCCGGCGAGAGCATGATGAGCGGCACGTCCCGCAGCTTGTCGAGCGAGGCATGCTTGAGCGAGGCGAGCGGATGGCTCGGAGAGACGACGAGCTCGAACGTGTCGTAGTACAGCGTCGCCGTCCGCACATGGGGATGATGCTCCATCAGATAGGTCAGGCCGAGATCGACGCTGCCGTTCTCGACGCTCGAGAGCACCTGCGCCGAGGGCATCGTATGGATCGTCGTCTTGATGAGCGGGAACTGGTTCTGAAAATAGGAGAGCACGCGCGGCAGGATCTGGATGGCGATCGAGCTTGTCGTGCCCAGCACGATATGGCCCTGAGGCGTATGGTTCAGGTCGGAAAGCTTCTGCTTGAGCTCCTCGACGATGTCGAGGATGCGCGTCGCGTGGTCAAGGAACACTTGGCCGCGATCGGTAAGCGTGACCGGCTGATTGCGGTCGACGAGCACCGTCTTGAACTCCTCCTCCAGGCTCTTGATCTGGGCGGAGACGGCGGGCTGGGTCAGGTTGAGCAGCTCGCCGGCCTTGCGGAAGCTCATCGTTTTGGAAATGGTAAGAAGCGTTTCCAGCTGGCTGATATTCAGGGGCAGGCTCCTCTCTCGCCTCCGGCAGGGATAGGATTCGATCATCCCCGGTCGATAAGACTTTTTTATCACTCTGCTATTTAGTATAGCCAAGCCGAGGGCGGGTAGTAAAGCGAGCGGGCCTTTACGCAAAAGCAACGAGGAAGCGGCCGTCAAGGGGGCAGGAATCGGCCGGAGGGCGGCGAAGCTCTAAACCGATGGACGGCGAGCCGTCCGGAGGAAACGGGGGAGTTAGGGATGGATCGAAAAGCGATCCGAGGCTGGATCTGGTACGACTGGGCGAATTCAGCCTTTGCGACGACGATGCTGGCGGCCGTCATGCCGGTCTACTACGAGGGAGTGGCCGCGAAAGGCTTGGCGGAGGGCGCCGCTCAGTCGTACTGGGCGAATACGCAGAGCATCGCGATGCTGCTCGTCGCCGTGCTGGCGCCGCTCGCCGGCGCGGCGGCCGACCTGTCGCGCTCCAAGCTGCGGTTCCTCATCGCCTTCACGGTGCTGGGCGCCGCATCCAGCTCGCTGATGGCGCTGGCCGGGGAGGGCGACTGGCTGCTCGCCTCGTGCCTGCTCGTGCTCGGCATCGTCGGCTTCTCGACCGGCAATACGTTCTACGACGCGCTGCTGCGCGACGGCGTGCCGGAGGAGCAGCGCCATGCGGTGAGCGCCAAGGGCTACGCATACGGGTATGCCGGAGGCGGCGCGCTGCTGGCGATCAACCTCGTCATGATCCTGCAGTGGGAGGCGCTCGGCTTCCCGAGCAAGACGACCGCGACGCAAGTCGTCTTCGCGACGGTCGGCCTCTGGTGGCTGCTGTTCTCGCTGCCGCTGTTCACCCGCTGGAAGGAGCGGCCGGCGGCCGCGGCGAAAGCGGGCGGGCCGACCGTGCTGCAGGCGGCGGGAGCCTCGTTCGGCCGCATCGCCCAGTCGCTGCGCAGCCTGCGGCGCTATCCCGAGCTGCTCAAGTACATGGCGGCGTTCTGGCTGTTCAACGACGGCATCAGCACGGTCATCGTCATGGCGACGATCTACGGCGCGGGCATCGGCATCGACTCCGACGACCTCATCCTCGCGCTGCTCGTGACGCAGTTCGTCGGCCTGCCCGCGACGCTCGCGTTCGGACGGCTCGTCGGCCGCTTCGGCGCCAAGCGCATGCTGAGCGCGTCGCTGCTCATCTATCTCGGCATCGTCATCCTCGGCTACTTCATGACGACGTCGCTTCATTTCTTCGTGCTCGCGACGCTTGTCGGACTCGTCCAAGGCGGCAGCCAGGCGGCCGCACGCTCGCTGTACGCGCGGCTCGTGCCGGCGGACCGCTCCGGCGAATGGTTCGGCTTCCTGGCGCTCAGCAGCAAGTTCACGTCGGTGCTCGGGCCGCTCGTATTCTCGCTCAGCGCGACGCTGACCGGCTCGAGCCGAGCCGCGATCCTGTCGGTCGCCGCCTTTTTCGTATTCGGCTGGCTGCTGCTCCAGCGCGTCGACTTCCGGCGCGGCGCGGAGCAGGCCGCTGTCGGCAGCGGCGACGGCCCGGGGAGCGGATTGCCGCCGGCGGGCCTGTCCTCCTGACGTCAGGAGCGAGCCTTTGCGGCGCAGCTGCAGCATGGACGCAGCAAACCCCCTTGTCGGTTCGGCCGCGGGCCGGCAGGCAAGGGGGTTTTTCGGGTTCGGGCTCCGGCTCCGGCCGATCCGGCGCGGCGGGGATCACAACCAATCCTTTTTGCGGAAAAGGAACAGCATGCCGCCGCCGAGCATCAGCATGAAGCCGAGCAGGAGGTAGAAGCCGTAGTAGAAGTTCTGGCCGGGCAGATGGGCGAAGTTCATCCCGTAGATGCCGGTGATGAACGTCAGCGGCATGAAGATCGTCGTCAGCGCGGTGAACACGCGCATGATCTCGTTCGCCCGGTTGGACAGGCTCGACTGGTACGCCTCGCGCAAGTTGGCCATGAGGTCGCGGTACGTGTCGAACGTCTCGGTGATCTTGACGGCGTTCTCGTAGATGTCGCTGAAGTACTTCTGCAGCTGGTCGTCGATCAGGCGCAGATCCTTCTTGTTGAGCGTGGCGATGACGTCGCGCTGCGGCCCGAGCACCTTCTTGAGCCACAGGATCTCGCTGCGCAGGCCGATGATCTCGTTCAGATGGGACTTCTTGGTATGCATCAGGATGTCTTCCTCGAGCCGCTCGATGCGCACCTCGATCCGATCGCCGACGAGGAAATAATTGTCGACGACGATGTCGACGAGATGGTACAGGAAGCGGTCGGGCCGGCTGACCTCCTGCTCCCACAGGATCGGCTTGAGCGAGCGCAGCTCGTTGATCTTCTGCTTGGTGACGGTGATGATGAAGTGCCGTCCGAGGAAGATGTTCAGCGCGCGGAGGAAGATCTCCTCGTCGTCGAAGCGGATGCTGTTGATGACAATGAAATAATGCCCTTCGTGCAGCTCGATCTTAGGGCGCTGCTCCTCCTCGCTGAGGCAGTCCTCCACCGCCAGGTCATGCAGGCCGAACAGCGGCTGCAGATAGGCGAGATCCTCGACGTCGGCGTCGATCCAGTAAAAGCCCTCCAGCGGAGGGGCGAGCGTCGTTTCCAGCTCGTCTACAGGCGTGAATACGCCGTTGTTGACCATTCGAATCTTCATGGCCGTTCAATCTCCTCTCGTGCGCGAAGACGGACGAGAGCCGGCCGGGCATCCGGGCCGCGGCGCGCCGAAGCGGCCGTGCATCCGCGCGAGCGGTGGACGGCACGGCGGCAACGGGCGGCGGCGAAGGGAGGTCATCCGCCATGCGAGGCGGGGTCCGGCTGGTCGTCTTCGCGATGCTTGCTTGCGGGTGCTGCTGTCGGGACGGGCTTCGGCCTATCGCCTTCCATGGCGTTTCACTCCTTTGCTACCGGTTGAAAGTCTTGTCTAGTATACTCTTCCGGCCGACCACACTCAAGAAGGAAAAACAGGCTGCGCGGCGGGCGCGGCCGGGGCCGGCTGGCGGCGCTCGCAGAGCCGGCTGCGGGGCGCAGACGCGCCGGCGGGGAGCGCGCCGAGGGCAGCGAGCGCGCAGGTCGGCAAGCGCGCCGAGGGCGCGGGTCGCGCCATGTCCGCTCGAGCGGACATGGCGGCATTTCAGCGGCGCCAGTCGGGCCATGGCCCATCTTATTCGACTGCCGGGAAAAGGTGCGGCCAGGCCGAGCAGGGCCTGGATGCATCGCTCGGCGTCATAAAAGGTCGACTCATCGGTTTAGCGCAGGACGAGCCGTCAGCTTTCCGGACCACGCCTCCGAGGCTGGCTTTGCCCGCACGCCGCCGGCTGAAAATGGCAGCAGAGCGCAAAAACCCTCGATACGCAGAATCGGCTCTGCCATCGAGGGTCTTTGCGCGCTTAGGAGCGGCCTGTCTCATCTATTCCTTCCTGGATGCGGCGCTCCGCGATCCAGGCCGGGCTGCGCTGCCTTATCGGCTCTGCGGCACCAGCTGCAGCAACCGCCACAGCGCGACCGCAGCCTCGGCGCGCGTCGCGGGCTTGGCCGGCAGCAGCCTGCCCTCGGCGTCTCCGCCGAGAATGCCGGCAGCAGCCAGCGCCTGGACCGAGCTGCGCGCATACGCCGCGATATTCTCCCGATCCCGGAACTCGGCCGCAGCGGCTGTCGGCGACGCGGAGCTCCCTGCCGCGTCGAGCCGCTGCCGCGCGCGTTCGAGCAGGACGGCCATGTCCTGCCGCCGGATCGGAGCGGCCGGATCGAAGCGGCCGTCGCCGGTTCCGGCCGCGAGGCCCGCGCTGGCCGCGGCGCTCACCTCGGCGGCGTACCAGGCTCCGGCCGGAACGTCGGCGAACGTCGAGGCGCCCGGCTCCGCCGCCGGCAGCCGCAGCGCGCGGACGAGCAGCGCTGCGAATTCGGCTCTCGTCATCGGCCGCTGCGGCTCGAAGCGGCCGCCCGGCACTCCTTGCACGAGACCGAGGCGGGCCAGCCCGCTCGCGGCCGCTGCGGCCCAATGCGTTTCCTTCAAGTCGATGAAGGAAGGCGAAGGCGAGGCGCTCGGAGCTGCCGAGGCGGTCGGAGCCGCGCTGGCCGACGGGGCCGGCGTCGGGGCTGGCGTCGGCTGCGGAGCCGAAGTTGGCGACGGAACGCCGCCCGTTCCCGGAGATGCCGTTGGTCCCGCGCTCGGCTGCGGATCCGGGCTCACGCTCGGGCTCGGCTCCGCGCTCGGCTGCGGGTCCGGGCTCGTGCCCGGCAGCGGCTCGATCTCGCCGGACGGCTCGCCGACGACGATGCCGAGGCCGTTCGTCGCCATGTAGACGCGGCCGTACACGCGCGGATCGCCGGTGATCGCCCGGTTGGCGGCGCCGAACTGATGGGCGTCGTCGTTGATGCGGATCCAGCTCGCGCCGCCGTCGTCGGAGCGGTAGACGCCCCATTGGCCGCCCTGCTTGGCGTAGCTGTACAGAGCCGGCTCGTCCTGTCCCGGAGCGGCTTTGCCGAAGCCGATCGTGACCGCTTCCTCGATGCCGTCCAGACGCTCGAACGTCGCGCCGGCATCGGTCGAGCGGTACAGCCCGAACGCGTCGTCCGGATTTTTGTTGTCCCGGCCGCCGGCGATCCACACCTCGCCCGCCCGGCCGGGCACGGCCTTGAGCTTGCTCGTGATCTTGCGCGGCAGCCCTTCCGCGCCGGTCGCGGCGAACGTCGCTCCGCCGTCCTCGCTCGCATACAGCACGCCGTCCGCGAAGCCGTAGAAGCGGTCGGGATCGACGCGGTCGGAGGCGACGATCGCGCCTGCCGGGATGCCGGCCGCTGCGGTCCACGTCGCGCCGTCGTCCGTCGAACGATAGACGGCTTGTCCTTCCGCTCCCCAGACGATCGAGCCGCCGTCGGCCGCCATCGCGACGAAGCCGCCGTTCACGGACGCGCCGCTGCCCCATGGATTGGCGCCGGGCTGCCAGGTGACGCCGTTGTCATGCGAGACGCCGATGCCGACATCGCTGCCGGAGACGTTGCCGACGCGCACGACATCGTTCGGATCCAGCTCGGCATAGTCGATGTCGGTGCTCGAGCCGATGTACGGATTCGTGATCATCTCCGGCGCGCGGCCCAGATCGGCATGGCGGAAGCCTCCGATGTCGCCCATCGCGCTCAGCAGCGGCGCGCCTGACGGCGGGCTGACGAGGCCGAGCACGGCCGTCTCCTCGATGCCTTCGGCCTTGACGGAGATGCGCACCTTCTCGTACACGTCGCCGCCGACCGTGACCGGACGGTCCATCGCGGTCGCGTTGTCCGAGCCGTACATCGTCGCTCCGGTTCCGTAGAGGAAGGAGTCGGAGTCGAACGGATCGATCTTGAGATCGCCGATCATCCAGCCGAGCTTCGGCGACGTCTCCGGCAGCGGATCGGTCTTGCGGCCCCAGTCGAGCCATGGCGACAGCGAGTAGTCCAGCTCGTACTTGTTGACGCGCTCGGGATAGCTGCCGAACGTCCAGAACGGCGTCCAGCTGCGGCCGCCGTCGAGGCTGCGGTAGATCTGCTCGTCCGGCCACCACTTGTTCAGCGTAGCGGCCATCACGATGTCGGGGTTCTGCGCGTCGACCGCGAGCCCGCCGTACGGGCTGGAGGTGGAGCCGGGCCCTTCCGGACTGATGTCGGTCCAGTCGCCGCTCTTCGTATCGAGCGCCCAAAGCGAGCCTTCGCCGCCGTTGTAGGGGCCGATGTCCTTGGCATAGCTGACGTAGAGGCGGCCGTCGCGCGAAAGCACCCCGCGGTTCGGCAGGAAGCCCTGCTCCGGCTGGCCCGGAACCGGCTGCCACGTCTCGCCGGCATCCGTCGAGCGGTAGATCGGGCTTGTCCGCTCGGCCGTTCCGGCGTAGAGCGTCGGCGTCGGGCTGCCCGGCTGTCCGGAGGACTTGTCGAAGACGACCCAGGCGATGCCGAGCGGATCCTTCATGTAGTCGTCGGCGACTTGGCCGACCGCGGTGAGCGACGCGACGCGCGCCCAGGTCGCGCCGGCGTCGGAGCTTTTCCAGAGGCCGTTGCCGCTGCGCGCGCCGAAAAACAGCACCCGACCGTCGTTCGGATCGACGGCGAGCCGCTCGCCCATGTTGCGGCCCGGCATGTTGCCGCCGAGCTTGAACGGAAGCTCCGTCCGCTGCCACGTCTCGCCGCGGTCGCTCGAGCGGTACATGAAGCCGTTCATGTCCGTCCAGTCGTTCGTATACGTGCCGAGGGCGGCGTAGACGCGGTCGGCATCGGACGGATCGGCCGCGATGCTCTCGACGCCGAGCAGGTTCCATTCCTCCATGCCGACGCCTTCGAGCAGCTGCTTCCACTTGCCCCCGGTCGAGGCGTCGCGGCGGTAGGCGCCGCCCATGTCGGTGCGCGCATACGCGAGCCCCGCCTCCGCCTCGCTGTAGACGATGCCGGGGATGTATCCTCCTCCGACGACCGCGGCGCGGCTCCACGCGTACGGCTGCTGACGCACGGCAGGCTCCGCGCCTTCCGCCGAGGCTGCCGCCGCGGACGCAGGCGGGACGGCCAGCGGTGCGAGCAGGCAGGCGGCCAGGGCGGCAGCGCTCCATTTCTTGAACATCCGATCAGCTCCTTCTTTTCGTCGGCTTCAGCAAGCGGGACTAGGAGAGGAACGAGTCCAAGCCCGCTTTCTGAAAGCGATTTCATCAATCCCTCCTAGTATAAGCGGGAGGTTCGGGACAACCTACCGGCTGAATTGGAGAAATTATCCGTTCACGATCGGACATTTGCGCGGCGGAGAAGGAAAAGACAAACAGGACGAAGCGGAGTCCGTCTCCGTTTCGTCCTGTCTGGATGGGATGAGCATGAGGGGCGATGCGCGCTCGGCGCGATGCGCCTGGCGCGGAGTAAGCGGCCTGCAGCCGCTCGCGGTCAGTGAGCCGACTCCTCCCTGTCGTTGGACAGGCGGGTCACCTCGAACAGCTTGAACAGCAGGCTGAACACGATGGCGGCGACCGTGGCGAGGCCCATGCCCGACAGCGTGAAGTCGCCGATGACGATCTTCGCGCCGCTCAGGCCGGCTACGAGCACGATCGTCGTCAGGTAAAGGTTGGTCGGGCGGCTGTAGTCGATCTTGGACTCGACGAGCATGCGCAGTCCCGAGGCGGCGATGACGCCGAACAGCAGCAGCGATACGCCGCCCATGACCGGCTCCGGAATGTAGGCGATGAGCGCCGAGAACTTGCCGAGGAAGCTGAGCAGGATCGCGAAGACGGCCGCCCCGCCGATGACGTACGTCGAGTAGACGCGGGTAATCGCCAGCACGCCGATGTTCTCGCCGTACGTCGTGTTCGGCGTCGCGCCGACGAAGCCGGACAGGATCGTGCTGATGCCGTTGCCGAGCATCGAGCGGTGCAGGCCGGGATCCTTGGACAGATCCTTGCCGACGATGTTGCCGGTGACGACCAGATGGCCGACATGCTCGGCGATGACGACGAATGCCGCCGGCACGATGACGATCATCGCGCTCAGGTGGAACTCCGGCGTCATGAACACCGGCAGCTTCAGCCAAGCCGCGTCTACGACGGCCTCGCCTGCCGGTCCCGTCATTCCCATCGCCCAGGCGAGCATGTAGCCGCCGACGATGCCGACCAGGATCGGGATGATTTTCAGGAATCCGCGGAACAGCACCGAGCCTAGCACGGTCAGCAGCAGCGTGGCGATCGACAGCAGGATGGCATCCGTATTCGGCGTCCATTCGCTGCCTGGCTCCCGATTGATCCAGCCGGCCATGCCGGCGGCGACCGGAATCAGCTCGAGGCCGATGACGGCGATGATCGCGCCCATCGCGGCGGGCGGGAAGATGACGTGGATCCAGCCGGTGCCGGCGAGCTGCACGATGATCGCGACAATCGTGAAGACGACGCCGGCGGCGATGAAGCCGCCGAGCGCGGCCGCGTAGCCGCCCCCCGATGCCTGGGTGCCGATGACGGTCAGAGCCGGCACGATGAACGCGAAGCTCGAGCCGAGATACGCGGGAATCTTGCCTTTGGTGATGAAGATGTACAGCAGCGTGCCGATGCCGTTCATGAGCAGGCAGATGGCCGGATCGACGCCGAGGATGTTCGGCACGAGCACGGTCGAGCCGAACATCGCGAACAGATGCTGCAGGCTCAGCAGCAGGCCGAGCCCGGTTGCCGGCCGCTCCAGCACCCCGATTTCTTTTTTCATTTGACTAAGACGCCCCTTCGACTAGCGGATGGTCGGAACGATGCGGATCGGCTAGGCTTGCCTCCGGCCGCATGCACAAACGGTTTCATTCTACAGGGATCGACGCGGTTTGACAATGATTATTCCCTGCTCGCTCTTGTTTCCTGCAAACGATTCTTGACGGAGGACGGCGCAACCCTTATTGTAGAGGGGAGCAGCAACCTGACCACGAACTGAATACGTAACTTTCTTATCAAGAGTAGGCGGAGGGACCAGCCCGATGAAGCCCGGCAACCGGCGTTGACACGCACGGTGCTAATTCTTGCGGACATGAAGCGCATGTCTGAGAGATGAGAGAGGTGCATGTGTTTCCATACACGACCCCTCTCTGTCAGGATAGGGGTCTTTTTTTGCGCCCTTATCCGTGACGGTATTCGGTACGGCCGATTCGCTAGCCGAGAAGGAGTGACCATCATGCCAATCAAAGTGCCCGATTTTCTGCCGGCCAAGGAAGTGCTGGCGGAGGAAAATATTTTCGTCATGGACGAGAGCATCGCCTACCAGCAGGACATCCGCCCGCTGCGGATCGCGATCCTGAACCTGATGCCGACCAAGGAGACGACCGAGACGCAGCTGCTGCGCCTGATCGGCAACACGCCGCTGCAGGTGGAGGTCGTGCTGCTGCATCCGCAGTCCCACACGTCCAAAAATACGAGCTCCCAGCATCTGCAGTCGTTCTACAAGACGTTCTCCGAGGTGGCCCATCTGTACTTCGACGGGCTCATCATCACCGGCGCCCCGGTCGAGCATCTGCCGTTCGAGCAGGTCACCTACTGGGAGGAGCTCAAGGACATCATGGACTGGAGCCGCAGCCACGTCACCTCGACGTTCCATATCTGCTGGGCGGCGCAGGCGGGACTGTACCACCACTACGGAGTGGAAAAATACGACCTCGACCAGAAGATCTTCGGCGTCTACCCGCACACGATCAGCAAGCGCAACGTCAGCCTGCTGCGCGGCTTCGACGAGCTGTTCTTCGTGCCGCAGTCGCGGCATACGGACGTGCGCCGCGAGGACATCGAGCGCATCGGCGATCTCGAGATCCTGTCCGAGTCGCCGGATGCCGGCGTCTACCTCGTCGCCTCGCGGGACGGACGGCAGATCTTCGTCACCGGCCATTCCGAATATGATCCGGAGACGCTCAAGTACGAGTACGACCGCGACATCGCCAAAGGCATGGCCATCGCGCTGCCGGCCAACTACTACCCGGGCGACGATCCGTCCCGGCAGCCGCTGTCGACCTGGAGAGCCCATGCCAACCTGCTCTACAGCAACTGGCTCAACTATTACGTGTACCAGCAGACGCCGTTCGAGCTTGGCGCGCATATCTGATTCGCAAAGGAGACCTTGAAGCCCATGAAGATTGAAAGCCGCCTTGCCCAGATCGGATCCATCCAAGAGCCCGTCACCGGTGCCGTCAGCTTCCCGGTATATCAGGCGACGGCGTTCCGCCATCCCCGCCTCGGCGAAAGCACGGGCTTCGACTACGCCCGCACGAAAAGCCCGACCCGCGCCGTCCTCGAGGAAGCGGCGGCGGAGCTCGAATCGGGCGACGCCGCCTTCGCCTGCAGCTCCGGCATGGCCGCGCTGCAGACGATTTTCGCGCTGTTCAGCCAAGGCGACCATCTGATCGTCTCGCTCGATCTGTACGGGGGCACGTACCGGCTGCTCGAGCGCATCATGTCCCGTTTCGGCGTCACGACCTCCTACGTCGACACGAACGACATCGAGGCGATGGACAAGCTGCTGCAGCCGAATACAAAGGCGGTCCTCATCGAGACGCCGACGAATCCGCTCATGATGATTACGGACGTCGAGGCCGTCTGTACATGGGCCAAGGCCAAGGGCATCCTGACGATCGTGGACAACACGCTGCTGACGCCGTTTTTCCAGCGCCCGCTCGAGCTCGGCGCCGACATCGTCATCCATAGCGCGACCAAATATCTCGGCGGCCACAACGACGTGCTCGCCGGCCTCATCGTCACCAAGGGCAAGGAGCTGTCCGCCGAGATGGCGGTGCTGCACAACTCGATCGGCGCCGTCCTCGGTCCGCAGGACAGCTGGCTGCTCATGCGCGGGATGAAGACGCTCGCGCTGCGCATGGAGCGCCATCAGTACAATGCGACCCGCCTGGCCGAGTACCTCCAGGGGCATGACGCGATCGCGGAGGTGTTCTACCCGGCGCTCCCCGAGCATCCGGGCCATGACGTGCAGAACCGCCAGTCGTCCGGCAACACGGGCATTTTCTCCTTCAAAGTGAAGGACGCGCGCTACGTCGAGCCGATTCTGCGGCATATCCGGCTGATCGCCTTCGCCGAAAGCCTCGGCGGCGTCGAGTCGCTCATGACGTATCCGGCCGTGCAGACGCATGCCGACATTCCCGAGGAGATCCGCCGCGCCGTCGGCGTCGACGACCGGCTGCTGCGCTTCTCCGTCGGCATCGAGCATGCCGACGACCTGATCGCCGATCTCGGCCAGGCGCTGGAGGCGGCGCGCCGGGAGATCGCCGGCGAGGTGACGGCATGAGCGGCCGCGTACCGGGGCAGGACGACGCGCGCGGACCTCACAAGGCGCCCTCCGAGCGCCGCTTCGCCACGAAGCTGCTGCATTTCGGCGGAGAGATCGACGCGGTCACCGGCGCCTCCAGCGTGCCGATCAACCAGGCGTCGACGTTCCACCATCATGACATCTACGCCCCGCCGGCGTTCGACTACAGCCGCTCCGGCAACCCGACGCGCGCGGCGGTCGAGAGCGCGATCGCGCTGCTCGAGGGCGGCACGCGCGGCTTCGCCTTCGCCTCCGGCATGGCGGCGATCTCGAGCGCGCTGCTGCTGCTGTCGGCGGGCGACCACATCATCGTCACCGAGGACGTCTACGGCGGCACGTACCGGCTGCTGACGACGATCCTGACGCGCATGAACATCGAGACGACGTTCGTCGACATGACCGACCTGGGTGCGGTCCGGGCGGCGCTGAAGCCGAACACGGCCGCCGTCTTCATGGAGACGCCGTCCAATCCGACGCTCAAGATCACCGATGTCGCCGCCGTCGCCGCCTGGGCCAAGCAGCATGGCCTGCTGACGATGGTCGACAACACGTTCATGACGCCCTATCATCAGCGTCCGCTCGAGCTCGGCGTCGACATCGTGCTGCATAGCGCGACCAAGTTCCTCGGCGGCCACAGCGACGTGCTGGCGGGGCTGGCGGTGACGAAGGACGAGGCTCTCGGCAAAAGGCTGTACGCGCTGCAGAACGGCCTCGGCTCCGTGCTCGCCCCGCAGGAAGGCTGGCTGCTCATGCGCGGCATGAAGACGCTGCAGGCGCGCATGGACCAGAGCGAGCGCAGCGCGAGACGGCTCGCCGAGTGGCTCGCCGCGCGCCGCGACATCGTCCGCGTCTACTATCCGGGCTTGCCGGAGCATCCCGGCCGCGACGTGCATGAGCGCCAGTCGCTCGGCTACGGGGCCGTCGTCTCGTTCGACGTCGGCAGCGGCGAGCGGGCCAAGCGCGTGCTGAGCCGCGTCCAGCTGCCGCTCGTCGCGGTCAGCCTTGGCGCCGTCGAGAGCATCCTCTCCTACCCGGCGATGATGTCGCATGCCGCGATGCCGCCGGAGGTCCGCGCCGAGCGCGGCATCGGCGACGGACTGCTGCGCTATTCCGTCGGGCTGGAGCATATCGACGACCTGCTGGAGGATCTGGAGCAGGCGCTTGACGAGAACTGACGGTTTTCAGATGTGACTTTTTTCCTAGCAGTCCCGTCGGCTCGTCCGGCCGGGCTGCTTTTTGCATCGTGGACACAAGCCGAGCTCGGATGCAACACCGCGCGCGGCTTGAATGGAGCGGCTGCGGCGGGCGGAAGCTCCGCTTGCTCCTCCGTGCTCGCTCTACGTCACGGGATTGCAACGTGACGAGGGATGCCGTTCATGTTACGATAGGCTGTGAAAATAGGAACGTAGTGAATCATGACAGCGGCGGCGCCGCCGGGCGATCGGGCCCGGTCGCCGCCTCGCGATAGAAGGAGGCCGCAAGGATGCAACAAGTGGACCGCGTGCTGGACAAGGCGCTGCAGGGCGAGCGGATCAGCCTCGAGGACTGCATCGTCCTTCTGGAGTCGGACGAGATTGAAAAAATGGGACGGGCCGCGGACGAGATCATGAGGCGGCGCCATCCCGAGCCGATCGTCACCTTCAACATCGGCCGGAACATCAACTACACCAACGTATGCGACGTGTACTGCCGCTTCTGCGCGTTCTACCGTCCGCCGGGCTCCAAGGAAGGCTATGTGCTGCCGGACGAGACGATCCTGCAGAAGATCCAGGAGACGGTGGATGTCGGCGGCGACGAGATCCTGATGCAGGGCGGGGTCAACCCGGACCTGCCGTTCGAGTATTACCTCAATATCCTGCGCAAGATCAAGGACCGGTTCCCGGGCATCACGATGCACAGCTTCTCCCCGGCGGAGATCCAAAAGATGAAGGTGCTCTCCGGCCTGTCGCTCGACGAGACGCTGCGCGAGCTGCATGAGGCGGGTCTCGACTCGCTGCCGGGCGGCGGCGGCGAGATCCTCGACGACCGGACGCGCCGCAAGATCAGCCGGCTCAAGGGCTCCTGGACGGACTGGATGGACACGATGAAGGCCGCCTGGCGCAACGGCATGAACACGACCGCCACGATGGTGTACGGCTTCGGCGAGTCGATGGAGGAGCGGGCGCTGCATATGCTGCGCGTGCGCGAGGCGCAGGACGAGTGCAAGGAGCTCGGCTATCCTTCGCCCGGCTTCCTGGCGTTCATCACCTGGCCGTTCCAGCCGGACAACACGAACCTCAAGCGCGAGAAGTCCAAGCCGGAGGAATACCTCAAGATGGTCGCGATCAACCGGATCATGCTGGACAACATCCCGAACATGCAGGCGAGCTGGGTGACGATGGGGCCGGAGATCGGCAAGCAGTCGCTGTCTTACGGCGTCAACGACTTCGGCAGCACGATGCTGGAGGAGAATGTCGTCTCCGCCGCCGGCACGACGCATAAGGTCAACATCGAGCTGATCCTGCAGTATATCCGCGAGGCCGGCAAGATTCCCGCGCAGCGCAACACGCGGTATGACATTCTTCGCGTCTTCCACGAGGGCGAGCATGCCGAGCGCGATTTTGTGATGCAGAACTGAAGCTGGACGTAGTGGAGGAGCCTTTTCCCGATTCCGGGAAAGGGCTTTTTTGTCGTTGGACAAGAAGCCCGCTGCGCGAACCGAGCCACTCCCGGTGGACAAGCAGTCCGCTGCGCGATCCGAGCCACTCCCGGTGGACAAGCAGTCCGCTGCGCGAGCCGGGCCACTCCGTTGGACAAGAAGTCCGCTGCGCGACCCGAGCCACTCCCGGTGGACAAGAAGGCCGCTGCGCGACCCGAGCCACTCCCGGTGGACAAGAAGTCGGCTGCGAGAGCCGGGCCTTTCTCGGCAGGCAGCCGACAGCATACTAAGGACAAGAAGCCCGCTGCGCGATCCGAGCCACTCCGGTGGACAAGAAGCCCGCTGCGCGATCCGAGCCACTCCGGTGGACAAGAAGTCCGCTGCGCGAACCGAGCCTTTCTCCGATTCCACTGGAAGCCGGATGCCCGGATTGCCTGACCTCCCATGCGGAGGCCATCCGTCTTCCAAGAGGACCGCTGCCGCTTCTCCGAAAGGCATCGGCTCGCTTCGCTTGCCTTGTCCCAGCCCGCTGCTCCCCCTTTTTATTTGGGGGAGGGGTCGTCTCCCGCTTACCTGGGAGACGGCGGCGCTTATCGCAGCCGGCACGATTCGGCTGCCGCAGATCAGCCAGCAAGCCGCATGCGGCTTGCCGCCTCTCCCCCCTCGACTCGGGCGTATAAACCAAATCGCTGGCGCGAACCAAGGCGCTTGCGTGCCCCCCTCGTAGAGCCGGCACGCCAACTATCCTTTTGGAGATGCGCGGAAAAACCGAGTAACTCGGTCAAGTAGAGGGGCAAACGGAGGGAGTTACGCGGAAAAACCGAGTAACTCGGGCAAGCAGGGGCCAAACGGTCGGAGTTGCGCGGAAAAACCGAGTAACTCGGGCAAGCAGGGACCAAACGGTCGGAGATGCGCGGAAAAACCGAGTAACTCGTGCATTGGGAGGGCCAAACAGTCGGAGTTACGCGGAAGAACCGAGTAACTCGGGCAAG
Source organism: Paenibacillus pasadenensis DSM 19293 (assembly GCF_000422485.1). Lineage (GTDB taxonomy): Bacteria > Bacillota > Bacilli > Paenibacillales > Paenibacillaceae > Paenibacillus_O > Paenibacillus_O pasadenensis. The sequence continues at coordinate 271,256 of NZ_KE383849.1, read as the reverse complement.
CGGAGGCCGACCCGGTGAGAGTTGCATGGAAAAACCGAATAACTCGGGCAAGTAGAGGGGCAGCAGAGGCGTTTCGAGAAAACACGGAACGAGTCCAAAGAAGCTGCAATGCAATTGGAACAAGGCAATGCAAACCGAATACCAAGCGCGAAGCATGAGTTTGAACTAGGCAGAGCTTGCGAGCAGCTGTAACCCGATTAATTCGGGTTGGAGGCTGAAAGACGAGCTTGCGAGCAGCTGTAACCCGATTAATTCGGGTTGGAGGCTGAAAGACGAGCTTGCGAGCAGCTGTAACCCGATTAATTCGGGTTGGAGCCTAAGAGACGGGCTTGTGAGCCGCTGTAACCCGATTAATTCGGGTTGGAGCACGAAAGACGGCATTAGCACTTAACCGATCGGATCGTGATGGGGCTAGCGGTAATGAGCGAGGGCACCGAGCCTATCGTTGAAACCAAAGAGCGAAGCGGACGGGGGCTCGTGGAGAAGCGGCAGCGGTTCCCTTGGAGGCCGGATTCCTTCCGTTTCGGAAGAATAGAATCAAAGGAATCTGGGCTCCAGGGAGATCGGAACGAGTTCCCGCTCCGCGAAGCGGATGCAGGTTTCACTTGCTCCGCGAAGCGGGTCCAGGTTTCACTTGCTCCGCAAAGCGGGTCCAGGTTTCAGCCGCTCCGCATCGCCGATGCCGGTTCAACACGTCAGCCACCCGCTCCGCATCGCGGATGCCGGCTTCACCCGCCCCGCGAAGCGGACAAAAAAACAGCCCCTTCCCGCAGGAAAGGGCTGTCATAATACTCACTGCCACGCGAAGCGGGACTTCGACCCGGGGTCGGGCTCCGCTGCGGCGGTGACGATGCGATTTTTGCCCGTGGACTTGGCGGCGTAAAGCGCCTGATCCGTGCGCACGAAAAATCGCTCCTTGCCCTCGCCGAGGTAATCGGCGAAGCCGATGCTCACCGTGATCTTGCGCGAGCCGAGCTCCTCGTACGAGGCCGCCTCGATGTTATGGCGGATCGTCTCGAGGAGCTGCAGCGACTTGTCGGCGCTTTTGTCCGTGAAGATGAGCGCCAGCTCCTCGCCGCCGTAACGGGCGACGAAGTCGTTCATGCCGGCCTGGGAGCGGACGAGATCGGCGACCTGCTTGAGCACGGAGTCGCCGGCGCGATGGCCGAACTGGTCGTTGACGGACTTGAAGTTGTCGATATCGATGAGGGCAAGCTGCAGCGGCATCGAGGTCGTATCGTGATGCTCGATCAGCTTGTCCAGGTATTCGTGGAACGTAATATGGTTGTACAGCTCGGTCAGCGCATCGGTCTTGGCCAGCTTGTCCATCAGGATGTTCTTGACGAGCAGCTCCTGGTTGGACTTGGCGGCGTGGATGTAGTAGCTGCGCATCTCCTTGCCTCGGGAGATGACGCCCCAGGCGATGAGGCAGAACGCTCCCAGCATCGCGGTCAGCGACAGGATGCCGACGACGGAGATGTCCAGGCTCCGGTTGAAGAAGTACAGGCTGTACAGCGTCGTCAGCGACATGACGACGGCGGCGATGAGCTTGCGCGAAGAGAAGTAGAAGATCGAGACGAGCACGGGCAGGAACAGCGCCGGAATGATGTAGCCGATCTCGATATTGATGTCGACGATGATGAAGGTCAGCAGCGAGGAAGCCGCCAGCAGCGCATAGTCGCGCAGCCGCTCCTCGAGAAAGCGCAGGCAGAGCTCCGTCAGCACGAGCACGCTCAGATGGAGTGACGTCGGCAGCAGCATGTAGCGCCGCAGAAAAACATCCGGAGCAAGCGGAGTGATGAAGATCAGAAACAGGCCTTCCAATATGACCATCAAGACGAGCAGGCACCAGAAGCCGTTCATCAGCATCCGGTTCCAACGCGCCCGGGTGAAGTCGAGCAATTGATCATCCAAGGTTAGGTTCACTCCAGCTAGAAAGCTAATGATGCACGCACGTTAACCAATATACCATGAATATGGATTCAATCCAATCCTCCTCTAAATAGATATTTCATGATTAACCACCATTTTCCTACATCTATAGGGCTTGGAGCCGACGCCTTCCGAGCCGCATATCCGACCGCGCTCAGCCATATACTAGCGGAAGGAAGGGAGGCGGATGGCGATGGAACTGCTTGTCGTGGAGCTCATCGATAAAGGAGAGGACGGCGGAGCCGCGCTGCTGGACCGTCTGAACGCGCTCGCCGCCTCGGTCGCGAGCCAAAACGGAGCCGCCTCGGAGGAGCCTCTCTGGAGCTGGCGGCTGTCGGAGGAGGGCTGCCGGCTGAGCTGCATGGCGAATCTGCCCCGCTTCCGGCTCGGCGAGCATGGAGCGCTGCTGTACGACGGCGCGGCCAGCGTCCTGTCCGACTATATCGTCGATCGGCATGAGGGCGATCTGATCCGCCACATCATCCGCAAGAACTACCGCTATTCGCGGGAGGAGGAGCTTGCGGTCGAGCGCTGCTGCGGCCTCGTGCTGTCCGGCGAGCAGTGGAGCCCCGGAGAGGACGGTCCTTCGCCGACAGCCGGACGCAGCCAGCGGAGCGGCCGGATCGCCGCCGAGCTGAGGGCCTACATCGAGGAGAACTCGAGCCTGCATCTGCAGGGCTACGTGACGTTCCGCCTGCACGGCTATTGGCAGGAGCTGCGGGAGGCGGCGGAGTACGCGGTCGAAGAATACGTGATGGATAAGCAGTATCAAGAATTCATCTCGCTGCTCAAGTATTATGTAGCCTCGCAGCCGAGCCGCCGCGGCCTCGTGCATGTGCTGCATGAGCCCGAGCGCGGCATCCGGCTGCTCGACGAGCGCTGCGAGCCGCTCGACATGCGGTCGGAGGAAAAGGCGCTGTCCGAGCTCGTGGACGCGGAGCTGAACATGGAGGACATGGTGCTCAGCAGCCTGATCGCCGCCTCGCCGGCTTCGATCCGGATCCATACGTCTGATCCGGAGCATCAGGTCGTGCGCACGATCCGGTCGATCTTCGACAGCCGGATCGGCATCTGCGAGGGCTGTCCCGACTGCGCCGGACAGCGCAGGGAAGGATTGGGCGGCGGGGAGCCTTGACGGGCTCGCCTGATCGTCGCTATAATGGCATCACAAAGCCGTGACGAAGACACGCGGCATCCGACAGCCCTTTTTCAGAGACGGGAGCCTTGGCTGCAAGCCCCCGATGCGAGCGCGGATGGCGTACCCCTTCGAAGCTGCAGGATGGAACCCGGTCCCCCGGCAGTATATCCTGACGACTCGTCCCCGTTACCGGACATCAGGAGAACGCTCCTTTTTCGGCCGGCGCGGCCGAGGGACGTTGAATGAGGGTGGAACCACGGGTCTGAACCGACAGCACTCGTCCCTTTGCGGGACGCAGTGCTTTTTTGCGTCCTGACACACTTCTATTTCACGGAGGCGAATGGACATGGCAGTAGAAATCAAGCTCCCCGACGGAGCGGCGCGCTCGTACGAGGCGGGAGCGACCATCGAGGACGTAGCCGGCTCGATCAGCTCCGGCCTGCGCAAAAACGCGGTCGCCGGCAAGCTGGACGGCAAAGTCGTCGACCTGAACACGCCCGTGACCGAAGGCGCGGTCGTCGAAATCGTCACGCTCGACTCGGCCGACGGCCTCGAGGTGTACCGGCACAGCACGGCCCATCTGATGGCGCAGGCGATCAAGCGCATCTACGGCGACAAGACGGTGAAGCTCGGCATCGGGCCGGTCATCGAGGACGGCTTCTATTATGACATCGACATGGAACAGTCGCTTACGCCGGAGGATCTGGAGAAGATCGAGAAGGAAATGGAGCGCATCATCAAGGAGGACGTGCCGATCCGCCGCCGCGAGGTAAGCCGCGAGGAAGCGGTCCGCCTCTTCGCCGAGCTGGAGGACCCGCTCAAGCTGGAGCTGATCCGCGACCTGCCGGAGTCGGCCGTCATCTCGATCTACGACCAGGGCGAGTTCTTCGACCTGTGCCGCGGACCGCATCTGCCGAGCACGGGCCGCATCAAGGCGTTCAAGCTGCTCAGCGTGGCGGGCGCCTACTGGCGCGGCGACTCCAAGAACAAGATGCTGCAGCGCATCTATGGCACGGCATTCCCGAAAAAGGCTCAGCTCGACGAGCATCTGCATCTGCTCGAGGAAGCGAAAAAGCGCGACCACCGCAAGCTCGGCCGCGAGCTGAAAATGTTCACCTTCTCCAAGGAGGTCGGCCAGGGCCTGCCGATCTGGCTGCCGAACGGCGCGCGCGTGCGCCGCACGCTCGAGCGCTACATCGTCGACCTGGAGGAGCGTCTCGGCTACCAGCATGTGTACACGCCGGTGCTCGCCAACGTCGAGCTGTACAAGACGAGCGGACACTGGGAGCACTACAGCGAGGACATGTTCCCGAAAATGGTCATGGACAACGAGGAGCTCGTCCTGCGCCCGATGAACTGCCCGCACCATATGATGGTGTTCAAGAGCGACATGCGCAGCTACCGCGATCTGCCGATCCGCGTCGCCGAGCTCGGCACGATGCACCGCTACGAGATGTCCGGAGCGCTTACCGGCCTCCATCGCGTGCGGGCGATGACGCTCAACGACGCGCATATCTTCTGCCGTCCCGATCAGATCAAGGAGGAGTTCGCGCGCGTCGTGAACCTGATCCAGCAGGTGTACGAGGACTTCGGCATCAAGGAGTACCGCTTCCGCCTGTCGTACCGCGATCCGAAGGATACGGAGAAATACTTCCAGAACGACGAGATGTGGGAGATGAGCCAGCGCATGCTGCGCGAGGTCGTCGAGGAGCTGGGACTGCCGTTCTTCGAGGCGGAGGGCGAGGCGGCGTTCTACGGGCCTAAGCTCGACGTGCAGATCAAGACGGCGCTCGGCAAGGAAGAGACGCTCTCCACCGCCCAGCTCGACTTCCTGCTGCCGGAGCGGTTCGAGCTTGAGTACGTCGGCGAGGACGGCAAGAAGCATCGTCCGGTCGTCATCCACCGCGGCATCATCAGCACGATGGAGCGCATGACGGCGTTCCTGCTCGAGAACTTCGCCGGCGCGCTGCCGCTCTGGCTGAGCCCGCAGCAGGCGCGCGTCATCCCGGTGTCCCAGGCGTACGAGAGCTATGCCCGCAGCGTCGAGGAGCAGCTGCTCGCCGCCGGCGTGCGCGCCGAGAGCGACCTGCGCAACGAGAAGCTCGGCTACAAGATCCGCGAGGCGCAGCTGGAGAAAATTCCGTACATGCTCATCGTCGGCGAGAACGAAGCCGGAGCCGGCACCGTCTCGGTGCGCAAGCGCGGCGAGGGCGACCTCGGCGCCCGTCCGGTCGCTGAGCTGGCGGCTCAGCTGGCGGAGGAGATCCGCAGCAAAGCCGTGCAATAGGATCACGTCTACAGGTATCATCAACACCGTATGGATCGTGATCAACGACCCGAAATCAGCGCTCTCCAGCAAGTGGAGGGCGCTTTTTTTGGCCAAAATCTGAATAAGCCCCGGCGGCGGCGGGTAACCTCCGTCTAAAGGGGAGATTGACACCATGCCGAAAGGCTATCGAAAGCAACCATCTGCAAATCCGCGGTTCGCTTGGACGTTCGTCCATCCGCTGCTGCTCGTGCTCGTCGCCGCGCTTTGCCTGGCCGCCGGACGAATCGTCGTCGTGGCGGACGAAGCGAAGCAAGCCGCTGAGCCGGCAGCCGCTGCCGGGGCGAAGCGCGAGGAGCCGCGCGAGACGAGCCGAATCCGGCTCGCGGCAGCTCCAGCCAAGCCGCTGCGCGAGACCGCCGGACTCGTCGCTCTGAACGCGCGAGCCGCCGTCCGTGACGGCGCGCAGGTCCAGCCCGCCATCGCCCGGCTGCAGCGCGTGATCCGGGCGCGCGAATCCGCGGCGGCGAGGCCGGCGATTCCGCAGCGGCGCCATGCGGCGGACAAGCTTGCCTCCGCCGCTCCGGCGAGCCGCGCGGTTCCGGCCGCCCTCAAGTCGATCTCGGTGCTCGCGACCGGCTATACGGCCGGCATCGAGTCGACAGGCAAAAAGCCGGGGCATCCGCTCTACGGCATCACCCGCTCCGGCGTCAAGGTCCGGCGCGGCGAGGTGTCGACGATCGCCGCCGACACGAAGGTGATGCCGATCGGCACGATCGTTTATGTGCCCGGCTACGGGTACGGCGTCGTCGCCGATACCGGCTCCAAGATCAAGGGACGGCGCATCGACCTTTATTTCGATACGACGAAGCAGGTATACAAGGAATGGGGAAAGAAGCAGGTCACCGTGCAGGTGCTGAAATACGGCAGCGGGAAGCTCGACCAGTCGACGCTGAACCGGTTGAACCAAGCGATGAAGGCCGGCAAGGGACTGCTGCTCGACGAACAAAAAAGCTGAAGCCTCCCTCGGGAGGCTTCAGCTTTTTTGCGCTTCTTATCGGAATGCTAGACGTCCAGCCCGCTGGCCGATTTGTATTTCTTGATCATGAGCTGGGTCTGCACATTGACGACGCCTGGGAGCACATAGAGCTTGTCGTAGAGAAACATCTCCAGCTCCTCCTCGTCCCGCAGCAGGGCGTGGACATGGAGCGTGCTGGAGCCGGTCATCTGGTAAATGCTGATGACCTGCACCTCCTCGGACAGCTGGAGGCCGACGGCGTCGACGTGGCGTGGCTCGACCTGCACTTCGAAAAAGGCCGAAACCGTCCGTCCGAGCTTGGCGACATTGACGCGGACGGTGAAATGCTCCAGCACGCCGCTCTCAAGCAAGGACTCGACGCGCTTTTGGATGGCGACGCGCGACAGGCTCAGTGTCTCCCCGATCTTGGCGTAAGGCATCCGTCCGTTCTCTAGAAGCAGCTGTACGATCCGTTGATCGATCTCGTCCAGGTGGGGGAGCTTCATGGCCGTTGAACTCCTTTCTAGAATCCACTTTAATGTTAATAAACATAACATATGGATAGGAAAATGAATAGAGGTTTTTGATTGCGAACAGCAACGCCGCCTCGTCCATTTAACGCTTTATGCAAGTAAAATGAGGAGGCTGGAGAGTGCGGCGGGAAAAAATGGATTCACTGGAGCGCTTGCGCCGCATGAGCTATGTGAGATGAATGTGAGGAAAGCGGCTTCGGGCGGCTTTCCCTTCCAGCTGCCGAAAGCAGGAGCCGCAACCTGTCCTCGGTCTGCAGACCGAGGCGGGCATCGACCGCCAGCCTCTGGAGGGATGCATTTCCATGCGCTATACTTCAACTATCACGAACGGTACTACATCCAAGGAGCGTGTCATAGATGAACCATGCCAAACTGAACCAGGTGCTGACGGGCCTCGCCATCGTCGGAATCGGGGCGCTGTTCCTGTTCCACACGGCCGGACTGTTCGGCTTCGAGCCGCTCGGCATCGGCGAGTTCATTTCCCGCTACTGGCCGATCGCGCCGCTTTATGTCGGCGTGTCGATGCTGCTCGGCGGAGGATGGCTGCCGGGAATCGCGGTGACGCTATTCGCGCTCGTCATGCTCAGCCGCAATACGGGCATCTACGATCTAGAATTCAGCGACGCGATGCGCTACCTGATTCCGGTGGGCATCATCGCTTATGGCCTCCAGCTGCTGCTGGGCCGCTCGGGCAAAAGCCATCGCAAGGAGCTCAAGGAGGATGAATGGACCTCCTACAATTCCTATCCGGACGACGTGCCGGAGCCGCCTCCGCTGCATCCCGATCCGCTCGGCAAGGATCTGGATCGGGAAGGCCGGCCGGAGGCCGGCTCCGCTCCTCCGCCGCCTTATGGCGACGAGGGCGGACGGCGCGGAGACGGCGGCGCGGGCCAAGGCGGCGGTGGCGGCGGTGGCGGCGGAATATTCGGAGGCGGCGGTGGCGGAGGATCTCAGGGGAAGGACGACTGGCGGGAGGAGCTGCGCCGCGCCAAGCAGGAGCTGAAGCATGATTTCAAGGAGATCAAGGAAGATATCCGGGAAGCGGCCAAGCACGGCCGCCACTCCCATCGGTCCCATCGCCGCGAGCGCCAGGAGGGGGCCGGCGGGCGCACCGAATGGTGGAACACCGACGAGAACGTCCAGACCCGTTCCAACTTCATCGGGGACATCCATCTCGGCCATGACTATTGGGATCTCGTCCCGCTCAACATCTCGCATTTCATCGGCGACACGGTGATCGACTTGACGCGCGCGAACATCGCGCCCGGAGAGACGCGGATTACGGTCAGCTCGTTCATCGGCGACGTCAAGGTGTTTCTGCCGACGGACTGCGACATCGGCATCCAGGTCGTCTCCAGCGCGTTCATCGGCGACTCCAAGGTGCTGGGACGCAAGGAAGGCGGCATGTTCCGCCACATGGACACGCAATCGTCCGGCTACCGCGACAACGAGCGCCGGATCAAGCTGGTATGCAGCACATTCATCGGCGATGTGCGAGTGACGAAGGTCGGGTGAGAGATCGGTCATGATGGTCAAGCTGCTGAGAAGCGGGAAGATGGAGCTCGTAATGTTTTTCATCGTCAGCTCCGTGCTTCCGTGGAGCATCCTTTATGCAATCAAGCATGCGGTCATGCCGGACGCCTCTACGGCGCAGCTGTGGGCGATCGGCACGATCGTGTTCACGCTGACAAGCGTAGGCTTCGGGTACGGCGTGGGCCGCAGGCAGCAGTCGCGCATCGACGCTCTGCACCTGGCGCTCAAGCAGGCGGCGCAGGGCAATCTCGCCGTTCGCCTGCCGGAGCGCGAAGGCTACTCGCTGGGCGCCGCCTACGCGGAGTTCAACGAGCTGGCGAGCAAGCTGGAGCGGCGGCTGCAGGTGATGCAGCGGCAGAACGAGATGCATGTGCTGCAGCAGGCGGCTTCTAATGAAGAAGCGGTGCTCGAGGAGCGCAAGCGGCTGGCGCGCGACCTGCACGACACGGTGAGCCAGCAGCTGTTCGCCATCCATATGTCGGCCTCCTCGCTGCCCAAGCTGCTCGCGGCGAGTCCGGAGCGCGCGGGCGAGGTGATGGAGCAGCTCATCACGATGAGCTCCCATGCGCAGAAGCAGATGCGCGGCCTGATCGCCCAGCTGCGCCCGCTGGAGCTGGAGGGGCGCTCGCTCGAGGATGCGCTGGAGCGATGGTTCCCGGACTATTGCCGGCAGAACGGCCTGCAGGGCGAGCTGGACTGGCGCGTGCAGGGCAGCATATCCGAGGCCAAGGAGCATCAGCTGTTCCTGATCGTGCAGGAGGCGATGGCCAACGTCGTCAAGCATGCGCAGGCGACGAGCGTCACGCTCAGCCTGTCGGACAACAGGACGGGGCTGACGATGCTGCTGCAGGACGACGGCCATGGGTTCCGCGCGGATCAGGTCCGGCCGGGATCGTACGGGCTGTCGACGATGCAGGAGCGGGCGCTGCAGCTCGGCGGAGACGCCGCCATCGTCAGCAAGCCGGGAGGAGGCACCCGCATTCGGGTGTCGCTCCCTAATTATGGAGCAGAGGAGCGGGCGGAAGGATGACGGAGACGCAAACATGCCGGATCATGATCGTGGACGACCACGATATGGTGAGGATGGGACTGAAGACGTATTTGATGCTGGAGCCGAAGTTCGAGGTCGTAGCGGAGGCGGGCAGCGGCGAGGAAGCGCTGCGGCTGCTGGAGAAAGGCTTGCCGGACGGTCCGCCGGACCTCGTGCTGATGGATCTGATGATGCCCGGCATGGACGGCGTCGAGACGACGCGCCGCGTCATCGAGTCGTTCCCGGAGATGCGCATCGTGCTGCTGACGAGCTTCCTCGAGGACGAGAAGGTCGTCGCCGCGGTGGAAGCCGGGGCGGTCAGCTACGTGCTCAAGACGGTCAGCTCCGAGGAACTCGTCTATGCGCTGAACGGAGCGCTGCGCGGCATGCCGGTCATGACCTCCGACGTATCCCAGGCGCTTACGCGCGGCTTGCGCCAGCGCTCCGCGCAGGGCGTCGACGAAGGGCTGACCGAGCGCGAGAAGGAAGTGCTGCTGCTCATCGCCGAAGGACGGGCCAACAAAGAAATCGCCGAGGAGCTTCATATCAGCATCAAAACGGTTAAGACCCATGTAAGCAACCTGCTTATGAAATGCGAGATGGAGGACCGGACCCAGCTGGCCGTCTATGCGCACCGCAAGGGCTGGGCCAAAAGCTGACCGGCCGGGCGCGGCACGAGCGCCTGCGCGCCTCTGGCGCCGATCCGCTCCGATGAACATCGGGCGCTGCTTGCATGGCGCCTCTTCTCTCGCACATAAGCCGGCTCCCGTCAGGGAATGCTGATCCTACTTGAGCCGACAAGGAGAGGTGTCCATGATCGCGATTCAATCCCCGCTGGAGGGGACCGAGCATGATTTCGTTCAGATCAAGCGCGTGCTGGAAAAGCAGGGCTTCGTGCTGGGAGGCAACTGGGACTACGGCAGCGGCTCCTTCGATCTGAACCTCGACGAGCAGAACAAGGTGTGGCTGCGCCTCGGCTTCGACGTGCTGCGCGGCAACATCGACGACCAGACGGAGGACAACGACGCCTCCATCAAGCTGACGACGCCGTATGTGCTTCGCCATCTGTACCGGGAAGGCAACGATCCCGAGGCGAAGGCGCGCACGGTCGGCGCGCTGTTCGACCAGTTTCAGGCGCCGGTCGATCCGGACGCCGAGGTGGACGGCAAGTGGGTCGATCAGGCCGGCGAGCAGCTCCGCCGCGCGGAAGATCAGCTGCTGACGGCGCGCTGACGTGGATATCCGGCTCGCGGACAGCGAGAAGGAACGGGAAGTTCAAGAGCCCACGCCCCGAAATTGGGGCGCATGGGCTTTTTTATGTTGTCTTAAACGCTTTTTCAGTTTCTTTTAAGGAAGGTTGTGCATGATAGGAACATACCAGTCAGGCGCCGCTAGGCGCATCTCATAGAGGACTAAGAGGAGGAACATGGACATGGACGATCGCAAGCGCTATGACGAGTTTTGGAACGGCAAGGACTCCGAGCCGGGGCAGGAGCGGGAAGAGCGGCAGGAGCGCGAGGAGCGCTCGGATCGAGCTCAAGGCTCTTCCTCCTACTATTATTCGTACGGGCCGTTCAAGCAGGGCCAGCCGGACGGCGCGCAGCGAGAAAGCTCCCGTCTGCCGGAGGAGCGGGCTCAGGCCGATAGCGAAGAAGCCGCTCCCCGCAACGTCGTCGTCACGCCGCCGCGCCAGCTCCGGCCGTTCGTGCCCGCCTCCTCGGCCGGCAAGGGCGAATGGCAGGGCGGCGGCGGCGGAGGCGGCAAGAAGCGCGGCAGCGGGCTGCGCACGGCGGCCGTCTCGTTCCTGGCCGGCGTCATCGCCGTCGGCGGCCTGATGTGGAAAGCCGACACGGACAATTGGTTCACCGGCGATTCCGCTCCGGCGGTCGCCCTCTCCGGCCAGAACTCCACGAACGTGCCGGCGAGCGGCAAAGCTTCCACGGCCTCCGACACGACCCGCCCGATGAACATCGCCCAGATTTCCGAGCAGGCGTCGCCGGCAGTCGTGCTCATCACGACGTTCGCGAGCGGGCGCAGCAGCAGCTCCGGCAGCAGCCTGTACGACGATCCGTTCTTCCGTCAGTTCTTCGGCGACCAGTTCGGAGGCGGCCAGGGCGGCCAGGGCAACGGCGGTCAAGGCGGAAGCGGCGGCGAGCTTCAGGAAACGGGCCTCGGCTCCGGCTTCTTCTTCGAAAAGGACGGCTACATCCTCACCAACCAGCACGTCATCGACGGCGCTCAGGAGATCAAGGTCAAGGTGCAGGGCGAAAGCAAGGAGCTGACCGCCAAGCTGCTCGGCTCGGCCAAGGATCTCGACCTGGCCGTGCTGAAGGTCGAGCCGGTGGACGGCAAGGAATTCCCGACGCTGCCGCTCGGCGACTCCGAATCCGCGGCGATCGGCGACTGGCTCGTCGCCATCGGCAACCCGAACGGCTTTGACCATACGGTGACGGTCGGCGTGCTCAGCGCCCGCGAGCGCACGATCCAGGTCGCGGCGGACAGCACGGGCAGCACGGCGCGCACGTATCAGCATCTGCTGCAGACGGACGCCTCCATCAACCCCGGCAACTCCGGCGGACCGCTGCTCAACACGAGCGGCGAGGTCATCGGCATCAATACGGCCATCAGCGCGGACTCGCAGGGCATCGGCTTCGCGATCCCGACGTCGACGATCAAGGAAGTGCTCGAGCAGCTGAAAAGCAGCCAGAACGTCACGATGCCGACGCCGTTCATCGGCGCGACGCTCGCGGACATCAGCGAGCAGATGCAGCAGAACCTCGGCCTGCCGAGCACGGACGGCTCGATCGTGCGCGAGACGCTGTTCAACTCGCCTGCGTACAAGGCCGGACTGCAGCAGTATGACGTCATCACCGGCCTGGACGGCAAAGCCTATGCCAAGAAGGAAGAGCTGATCGCGGAAATTCAGAAGAAAAAAGTCGGCGACAAGGTCGTCCTGGACGTCATCCGCAAGGGCGACAAGATGCAGGTGACCGTGGAGATCGGCGACAAGAGCAAGTTCGACGTGCAGTAATCCCCGGGAGCCGGCGATTTATGGCGGCAGGCCGGAGCCGCTCCAGACGCGCAGGCGCTTTGAACAGGCGCCTGCGCTTTTGCATGCGGCAGGAATACAGTACGATAGAGGCAGCATGGACGGAAGGGGAGCGGAACATGAGACCGCATATCGTCATCGTCGACGACGACGAGAAAATCATATCGATGCTGCGCCGCAGCCTGGCTTTCGAGGGCTATGAGGTGACGACGGCGAGCAACGGACTGGAAGGGCTCAAGGTGCTGCTCGGCATCGAGCCGCAGCTGCTCATCCTCGACGTGATGATGCCGCAGGTGGACGGCTGGGAGGTATGCCGCCGCGTGCGCGAGGGAGGCAGTTCCGTGCCGATCCTCATGCTCACGGCCAAGGACGACATCGGCGACCGGGTCAAAGGGCTCGATCTCGGCGCGGACGACTACCTCGTCAAGCCGTTCGCGCTGGAGGAGCTGCTGGCGCGGGTGCGCGCCCTGCTGCGGCGCAAGCCGGACAAGCTCGAGGAGCCGTCGAACCGGCTCGTCTTCGAGGACCTCGTGCTCGATCTCGATTCGCGCGAGGCGATCCGCGGCGGGCGGCGCATCGAGCTGACGGCCAAGGAGTTCGACCTGCTGCAGTATTTCATGAGCAACCCGAAGCGGGTGCTGACGCGCGACTCCATCATGGACAAGATCTGGGGCTACGACTACAGCGGCGAATCCAACGTGCTCGAGGTGTACATCGCCATGCTGCGCCAGAAGACCGAGGACGCGGGCAAGGAAGCCCGCCTCATCCAGACGGTGCGCGGCACCGGCTACGTGCTGCGCGGGGGAGGGGGCTGAAGATGCCGATCCGCCTCAAGCTGACGCTTTGGTACAGCGGCATCCTGGCGTTCGTGCTGCTCATCCTGAGCGGCTCGGTGTATGCTTTCCTCTACCACAACACGTATAACGAGATGAAGGGCAAGCTGCAGAATCAAGGCCAGAATCTGGGGCAGCAGATCGTGCAGAACAGCGTGTTCGATCCCGGCCGGCTGCAGTTGAACCGGTCTTCCTATCTGCAGGACGAGTACTTCATCCAGATCAACAATTACCGGAGCAGCGAGCTGCAGCAGTCGGCAGGCCTGGCGCAGCGGAACCTGGTCTTCCCTTACGAAAAAGACGCTTCCCAGGTTACTAAGGCGCGCTTCGTCAAGACGGTCGTCTCCGGCAATCCGTTCTACATCTACGAGGTGCCGATCCAGGCGACGAGCACCCAGCAGACGGTCGGCCTGCTGCAGGTCGGGCTGTTCGTCGGCGCGCAGGAGAACCTGCTCCAGCAGCTGCGCACGATTCTCGTGTTCTCGTCGATCATGGGGCTGCTGCTGGCGTTCTCGGTCGGGCTCATCATGGCGCGGCAGGCGCTGCGGCCGATCGAGATCGTCATTCAGGCGGCGGAGCAGATCGACAAAGGCTCCGACCTGCGCATGCGCATCGCCTGGGACGGGCCGAACGACGAGCTCGGGCGGCTGACCGATACGCTGAACGGCATGCTCGGCCGGATGGAGCGCGCCTACAACGAGCTCGACGAGGCGTACGACGCGCAGCGCCGGTTCGTCTCCGACGCCTCGCATGAGCTGCGCACGCCGCTGACGACGATCCGGGGCAACATCGACCTGCTCGAAAAGATGTGGACGCCCGCCCTCGAAGCCGAGGCCGGCCGCTCCGAGCCGATCTCGGAGCAGGAGGCGCTGCGCCAGGAGCTGTCGCGCGAGTCGATGCGCGACATCGGCGACGAGGCTCGGCGCATGAGCCGCCTCGTCAACGACCTGCTCGCGCTCGCCCGCGCCGACGCCGGCTTCGTCATGGAGAAGCAGCCGGTCGAGCTGCTGCCGCTGCTCGAAGACGTCGTGCGGCGCGCCGCGCTGCTGCCGCGCACGGCGCAGTGGCGTCCGGGCGACCTGTCGGCGCTGGAGGGCGTAGGCGTGGTCGGCAACGCGGATTACTTGCGCCAGCTCATGTTCATTTTCATCGAGAACGCGTTCAAGTACACGCCGGAGGGCTTCGTGCGGCTGGAGGCGACGCTGAGCGGCGGCCAGGCGGGCATCCTGATCCGCGATACCGGCCTCGGCATGAGCCCGGAGCAGATCCCGCACATCTTCGAGCGGTTCTACCGCGCGGACGAGTCGCGGGGCGTGACGAGCGGCACCGGCCTCGGCCTGTCGATCGCCAAGTGGATCATCGACGAGCACGGAGGCTCGGTCGAGGTGCATACAAGTCCCGGCGCGGGCACGACGTTCACCGTCTGGCTGCCCGTCGCCTTTTCCGTCCCGGCTAGATAGAGTATACTGGAGACAGCTAGCGCCGCGGGCTCGGGGGATGCCGGATCGGAATTCCGCGAGCGGCGGCAGGGAAGGCAGGTCATCCAAGTGGAAGTTGTCAAAATATCGCCCAGGGGCTACTGCTACGGGGTCGTCGACGCGATGGTGCTGGCGCTGCAGACCGCGCGCAATCTCGACCTCCCGCGCCCTATCTATATTCTCGGCATGATCGTGCACAACGCGCATGTCACGGACGCCTTCAAGGAAGAAGGCATCATCACGCTCGACGGCGAGAATCGCCTGGAAATCCTGGAGCAGGTCGAGTCGGGCACTGTCATCTTCACCGCGCACGGCGTCTCTCCGGAGGTGCGCCGACGCGCCAAGGAGAAGGGGCTGACCGTCGTCGACGCCACCTGTCCGGACGTCACCAAGACGCATGACCTCATCCGCGAGAAGACGGCGGAGGACTACCAGATCATCTATATCGGCAAAAAGAACCATCCCGAGCCGGAAGGCGCCGTCGGCGTCGCGCCGGACCGCGTGCATCTGATCGAGCGCGAGGAGGACATCGAGCGGCTGGACGTGACGGGCGACCGCATCCTCATCACGAACCAGACGACGATGTCGCAGTGGGACATCCGCCATCTCATCTCCCGCCTGCTCGAGAAGTTTCCGCATGCGGAGATCCATAATGAGATCTGCCTCGCGACGCAGGTGCGCCAGGAAGCGGTCGCCGACCAGGCGGGCGCGGCGGAGCTGACGATCGTCGTCGGCGATCCGCGCTCCAACAACTCCAACCGGCTCGCGCAGGTGTCGGAGGAGATTTCCGGCGTGCCGGCGTACCGGATCGCCGACCTGTCCGAGCTCAAGCTGGAGTGGCTGCAGGGCAAGCAGCGCGTCTCGGTCACGTCCGGCGCCTCGACGCCGACGCCGCTGACGCGCGAGGTCATCCAGTTCCTGGAGCAGTACGACGAGCAGGACCCGGCCACCTGGGAGCTGAAGCGGACGGTCGACATGGCCAAGCTGCTGCCCAAGGTCAAGGTCAAGTCGACCCCATGACCGCCCGGAGAGCAGCGGAAAGGCCGCGGCGGGCGGGACTTCGCGGCTGGCTGGCCGGCATCCGCCGCTGGGCGCGCTTCAAGCTGCTGCAGCTGCTGCGCGCCCCGGGCGGGCCGACCTTCGTCGCGACGGGCTTCGCCGTCGGCTTTTTCTGCGAGATGTTCACGCTGCCGACGTACGGTCTCGCGTTTTTCCTGATCTTCCCGCTCATCTATGTGCTGCGGGGGAGTTTGGCGGGCGCGCTCGTCGGCTTCGTGCTGGGCAAGGTCGTTTACCTGCCGCTCGCTTACCTGCACTCCGTCGTCGGAGGGTGGGTGCTGCCGACGCGGCTCAGCTTCCATCTGCCGCTCATCGGCGAGAAGATCAACCGCATGCTGCTGCTCAACCTCAAGCTGATCGTCGGCGGCATGGTCGACGGGCTGTGGATCGGCGCGGTGCTGTTCATCGCGATGCGCTCCTTGCTGCTTTATCTGGCGGCGCAGCGCAAGGAACGGCGCCGGCTTCGTCGGCGCCCCGGTGCTGCAGCCGGGCCGGACATCGCGCGGGGCTGAGCGGAGCGCTGTCCGCTTGGCGGCCCGCCGATGGCCGCCGCCGGCGCAGGCAGCGTCGCATTTGCAATTCGACTAAGCCGTCCGCGAGCTTCGTGCTCGCGGACGGCTTTTTGCGCGTCACGCCGGCCTTCGGAGTAGCGCGGAAAAACCGAGTAACTCGGGTAGGCAGGTGGCGAACCGGTGGGAGTAGCGCGGAAAAACCGAGTAACTCGGGCAGGCGGGGGCCGAACCGGTGGGAGCTGCGCGGAAAAACCGAGTAACTCGGGTAGGGGGAGGCCGAACCGGTGGGAGTAGCGCGGAAAAACCGAGTAACTCGGGCAGGCGGGGGCCGAACCGGTGGGAGCTGCGCGGAAAAACCGAGTAACTCGGGTAGGGGGAGGCCGAACCGGTGGGAGTAGCGCGGAAAAACCGAGTAACTCGGGCAGGCGGGGGCCGAACCGGTGGGAGCTGCGCGGAAAAACCGAGTAACTCGGGCAAGCGGGTGGCGAACCGGCGGGAGCTGCGCGGAAAAACCGAGTAACTCGGGCAAGCGGGTGGCGAATCGGAGGGAGTTACGCGGAAAAACCTAGTAACTCGGGCAGGCGGGTGGCGAACCGGTGGGAGAAGCGCGGAAAAACCGAGTAACTCGGACAGGCGGGTGGCGAACCGGAGGGAGTTACGCGGAAAAACCGAGTAACTCGGACAGGAGGAGGGCGATGCGCACCAAGTACCTTTCGCCAAGCATGAGTTGGAACTAAGTGGAGCGAAGTAAACGGGGCTCGTGTAGCGACAGCGATTCCTCTGAAGCTGGATTCCTTCCGCTACAGAGGGGCTTGCGGGTCGCTGTAACCCGATTTAATCGGGTTGGAGCTTGAAGGACGGGCTTGAGGGCCGCTGTAACCCGATTTAATCGGGTTGGAGCTTGAAAGGCGAGCTTGTAAGCCGCTGTAACCCTAAGTTTTCGGCATTCAGCTCGATATAGGATTTTTTCTAGGGTTTCGGAGAAATGCGCTCAAAGAAATCTGGGGTGCATGGAGAGCATAATGAGTTTCCACTCCGCGGTTGGAGGCAGATTCGGCATTATTCTCTAAACGATCGTATCGGTGAGGTCACAAGAGTTAGTGCTGATGAGCGAGGGCACCGAGCCTATCGTCGAAACCAAAGAGCGAAGCGGACGGGGGCTCGTGGAGAAGCGTCAGCGGTTCCCTTGGAGGCCGGATTCCTTCCGTTTCGGAACAGGGAATCAAAGGAATCTGGGCTCCAGGGAGATCGGAACGAGTCTCCGCTCCGCGAAGCGGGTGCAGGTTTCGAATGCGCTAGCTCGCAGCGAAGCGGGTGCAGGTTTCGAATGGCCAGCTCCGCGCAAAGCGGCCCATTCAGATCCCGAATCCTGGTCGTCCGCCCCAGTGGTTCGTTTTGAGCGCGGCCTCGTTCATTTTTCGTTCATCTTGATCCCGTAAGATGGTGGAATCAGCCCGGATTGGACGAGGAGAGTGGGAAACGATGAACGGACAAGAGAAGGCGGCGCGGCTGCGCCGCGGCATCGCCGTGGACGGCTGGCTGCTGGCGGCGGTCGCCGCCGCGGTCTTCCTGAACGGATACGGCATCTGGCAGGAGGTCTACGCCAACACGTACTACACGACGGCGGTCGGAAGCATGCTGCAGAGCTGGCACAACTTCTTCTACGGCTCGCTGGACTCGGCCGGGTCGGTGACGGTCGACAAGCCGCCGCTGACCTTCTGGATCCAGTCGGCGTTCGCCTGGGTATTCGGCCTGCAAGGCTGGTCGGTCATCCTGCCGCAGGCGCTGGCGAGCGTCGCGACCGTACCGTTGCTGTACGCGTGCGTGAAGCCGACGTTCGGCGCAGTGGCGGCGCGTGCGGCCGCCTGGGCGATGGCGCTGACGCCGGTCGCGGTCGCGGTGTCGCGCACGAACAACATCGACGGGATGCTCGTGTTCACGCTCGCGCTCGCGGCCTGGTTCCTGCTGCGCGGCGTCCGCGAAGGACGCGCGGGCAACCTGCTGGCCGCCTTCGCGCTGATCGGGGCGGGCTTCAACATGAAGATGCTGCAGGCGTACATGGTGCTGCCGGCGTTTTACCTGCTCTATGTGCTGGGCGTGCGGATGAAGGCAAAGGCGAAGTACGGCCTGCTGGCCGGCTGCACGGCTCTGATGCTGCTGATCTCGGTCTCGTGGGCGGTCGTCGTCGACGCGGTGCCGGCGGACAAGCGGCCGTACGTCGGCAGCAGCGAGACGAACTCCGTGCTGGAGCTGGCGTTCGGCTACAACGGCATCTCCCGCCTGACCGGCGACCGCGGCGGCGCGGGCGGCCAGGCGGGACAGGGAGGCTTCCCCGGCGCGATCTCGCCGGACGGCACGATGCAGGACGCAACCGGGCAGGGCGGGTCAAGCGTCTTCGGCCAAGGCGCGGCGGATGGCGGTGGGGCTGGCGGGAATGCGGCCGGCAGGCCGGGCGCGGCTGGCGGCGCAGGCACAGACTCCGGAGCAGAGCGGCCGGAGGGCGGAGGCGCAGGAAGATTCGCTGCCGGAGGCTTCGGTTCTGCCGAAGGCAGGACGTTCGGCGATGGCGGAGGCCGGATGGGCGGCGGAGGCGGCATGTTCAACACGGGCGAGGCGGGGCCGCTGCGCCTGTTCCAGCAGTCGCTGTCCGGCCAGGCCAGCTGGCTGCTGCCGCTGGCGCTGCTGTCGGCGCTCGTCCTGCTCTTTCCGCTGCGTCTCCACAGCCTGACGGCGGCGCAGAAGGAGACGCTGTTCTGGCTGGCGTGGCTGCTGCCGGCAGCGGCATTTTTCAGCGTCGCAGGCTTTTTCCACTCGTATTATCTCATCATGCTGGCGCCGCCGATCGCCGCGCTGGCAGGCGCCGGAGCGTGGACCCTATGGGTCCGCTACCGCGAGGGGGCGGGCTGGCAGTCCTGGCTGCTGCCGGCCTCGATCGCCGCGACCGCGCTGTTCCAGTGGTACATCCTGCAAGCCTACGAATCCACGATCGGGCTCGGCTGGTCGATCGCCGTCGCCGGTCTCGGCCTGCTCGGCGCGCTTTTGCTCGGCGCGACCGCGACAGCGGGAAGAGACCGCCGCTCCGTCCGCTGGATCGCGGCAGCCGGGCTGGCCGTGCTGCTGATCGGCCCGGCCTACTGGTCGGCGACGCCGATCGTGTACGGGCAGAACTCGATGATTCCGGCCGCCGGACCGGACTCCGGCATGGGCGGCTTCGGCGGGGCGATGTCGGGCCGAGCTGCGGCCGGCATGGCCGGCGGTTTCCCCGGCGGTTTCCCCGGCGAAATGCCGGCCGCGGGGGGACCGGGCGGCGCCCAAGGCAATGGCGCGGATGACGGCGCAGGCGGCGGCTGGAGCGGGGGAGCCCCAGGCGGAGGGCAAAGCGGCGGGGCGAATCCGCAGGCGCAGGGCGGCATGGTCGGCATGATGCCCGGCTCGTTCTTCGGAGGAGGTCGCGGCGAGGCGGTTTCGGTCGATCCGGGCTTGCTCGCGTACTTGCGGGACAACCAGACGACGGACTACCTGCTTGCCGTATCCGACTACGGTACGGCGGCCCCTTACATTGTCGGCGAAGGCGAGAAGGTCGTCATCCTGCACGGCTTTCAAAACTCCGATCCGGTCTACGACGAACAGAAGCTTGAAGCGCTCGTCCGTTCGGGCAAGGTGAAGTATTTCCTCGTCGGAGGCGGAGGCTTCGGGGGCGGCGGACGCGGCGGCAGCAACGGCGGCAGCGGCAGCGATCTGAATGCCTGGATCGCCGAGCACGGCAAGGCGGTCGATCCGTCCGCCTACGGCTCCTCCGCGAGCGGAGCGGCGACGCTGTATGAAGTGACGCTCGATTAGCGGCAGGCGGCCGCTCCCTGGCTTCGGGGAGCGGCCGCTTTTCGTGCGAGGAGCGGGCCGCCTGCTCTGGAAGGGCGTCTTGACAGAGGGAGCGGAATCGCGTATATTTACTTTAGCAAATAAAAGCATAAAAGCTTAAAAGCGAACAAGTGCGAAAGTCTTGTCCGAATGCATAGCGCCACCTTATCCGAACCCCGAAGGAGAGAACCATCCATGATCGTCATCACTCAGCCATCCGTCACCGACGAGCGCATCGCCGAGATTGTCGCCCAGATCGAGCAGGCCGGCGTCACGGCCCATGTGTCGAGAGGAACGGACCGCACCGTCATCGGCATCATCGGCCAGGCCGCGCCGACGCTCGCCGAGCATCTGCGCCAGCTCAAGGGCGTCGAGAACGTCATCAAGATCTCCAAGTCCTACAAGCTTGCGAGCCGCGACTTCCATCCGGAGGATACGGTCATCGACATCAAGGGCGTCCGCATCGGCGGGGACAATCTGGTCATCATGGGCGGTCCGTGCGCCGTGGAGTCGGCGGCCCAGATCGACGAGATCGCCCGCCTCGTCAAGGCGGCCGGAGGCCAGGTGCTGCGCGGAGGCGCGTTCAAGCCGCGTACGGGGCCGTACAGCTTCCAGGGCGTCGGCGTCGAAGGACTGCAGATGATGCGCGAGGCGGGCGAGAAGCACGGCCTGCTCACGATCACCGAGGTGATGACGCCGGAGTACGTGGACATCTGCGCGGAGCATGCCGACATCCTGCAGGTCGGCACGCGCAACATGCAGAACTTCGACCTGCTGCGCAAGCTCGGCACGATCCAGACGCCGGTGCTGCTCAAGCGCGGCTTCAGCAGCACCTACGACGAATTCCTCAACGCGGCCGAGTACATCCTCGCCGGAGGCAATCCCAACGTCATGCTGTGCGAGCGCGGCATCCGCACGTTCGAGACGTACACACGCAATACGCTCGACCTGTCGGCGATTCCGGTGCTGCAAGGGCTGAGCCATCTGCCCGTCATCTCCGATCCGAGCCACGGCACGGGGCGGCGCGAGCTCGTCGAGCCGATGGCCAAGGCGTCGGTCGCCGCCGGCGCGAACGGGCTCATCATCGAGATGCATACCGATCCGGACAACTCGATGACCGGAGACGGCGTCCAGTCGCTCTTCCCCGACCAGTTCGCCGGCCTGCTCAAGGATCTCGAGCGCCTCGCCCCGATCGTCGGCAAGAAATTTGACACGAAAAAGGAGCAGCCCGAGGCGTTCGCCGTCTGGCAGCGCTGAACGGAGCTTTTCGAGGAGAGAGAAAGAAAGCGTTTTCGCATAAATATGTAGAGAGACGAATAACGACAGGCTCCGCATTCGCTCCTATTGTTCGTGAACATCCGTAAAACCTTGGATTCTCAGGGATTTACGGATGTTCGTGCGGAAAGGCGGTTCGCAATGTGAATATTGTATAAATGTTGTGAGTAATGCTTACACTTGTGCCAAAAATACCTTACATAGCTATTGACGGTGTTAATCGAGAGTTTTATAATTACTTCAAGGTTTAGGGTCAAAGTTGAACAATTTGGGCTCCAATCAATGCTAACGTTCGGAAATGGAGGAAATTTCAGATGTCAGTTCAAGGTGTTTTGGACAAAATCAAAGAAAACAGCATCCAGTTTGTCGATTTCCGTTTTGTGGATCTTGCCGGCCGCGCTCACCACATCACCCTTCCTGCGACGGAAGTGGATGGTGACACGTTCGTCAACGGCGTAGCGTTCGACGGTTCCTCGATTCCGGGCTTCCGCGGCATCGAAGAGTCCGACATGGTCATGATGCCGGATACGGAAGCCGTCTTCATCGATCCTTTCACGGACCATCCGACGCTCAACGTGATGTGCAACATCCACACGCCTGACGGCGAGCGCTACGATCGCGATCCGCGCAGCATCGCCCAAAAAGCGGAAGAATACCTCCAATCCTCCGGCGTTGGCACGGCGGCATTCTTTGCCCCAGAGTCCGAATTCTTCATCTTTGACGACGTGCGCTACGAGAGCTCCATGAACACCTCCTTCTACTCGGTCGACTCCGAGGAAGCGGCTTGGAACACGAACCGCAAGGAAGAGGGCGGAAACCTCGGCTTCAAGGTCGGCGTAAAAGGCGGCTACGTGCCGGTGGCGCCGGTCGACTCCCAGCAGGACATCCGCAGCGAGATGGTCCGCCTGATGCAAGAAGCGGGCCTGCGCGTCGAGCGCCATCACCACGAAGTGGCGACGGCCGGCCAAGCGGAAATCAACTTCCGCTTCGACACGCTGACCAAAACGGCTGACAACCTGCTGCTGTACAAATACCTCGTGCACAACACGGCTCGCCAGTACGGCAAGGTCGCGACGTTCATGCCGAAGCCGCTCTTCGGCGACAACGGCAGCGGCATGCACGTCCACCAGTCGATCTTCAACGGCGACAGCCCGCTGTTCTACGAAAAAGGCGCTTATGCCAACCTGAGCCAGATGGCGCTGCACTACATCGGCGGCATCCTGCACCACGCTCCGGCGCTGATCGCCCTGACGAACCCGAGCACGAACTCCTTCAAGCGCCTGGTTCCAGGCTACGAAGCTCCGGTCAACCTCGTGTTCTCCAAAGGCAACCGTTCCGCCGCGGTGCGCATTCCGGTCGCAGCGGTCACGCCGAAAGGCTGCCGCATCGAGTTCCGCACGCCGGACTCCACGGCCAACCCGTACCTCGCGTTCGCCGCGATGCTGCTTGCCGGCCTGGACGGCATCCAGCGCAAGATCGACCCGACGGCTCTCGGCTACGGTCCGTACGACAAAAACATCTACGAGCTGTCCGACGAAGAGAAAAAAGAGATCCGCAGCGTTCCTGGAACGCTGGACGAGGCTCTGGACGCTCTCGAGGCCGACTCCGCGTTCCTCACCGAAAGCGGCGTCTTCAGCCAGGACTTCATCGACAACTATGTGGCCTTCAAGCGTCAAGAAGCCAAAGCCGTCGCGATCCGTGTCCATCCGCACGAGTACGGCCTCTACTTCGACTGCTAGTCGGAACGCACTCATACCTTCAAGGCTCCCTGGTTCAGGGAGCCTTGTTTTCATGCGAGGAGCGGCGAGGCATAGTTCTAGCCTAAATCCGAATAATGTCGGGTCTTTTCCCGGTCAGCATTCGCGAATTTGCCCTTGAAGGATGAACTCAAACTTGTTAAGATACTCATAACTTTACTGGAGCGTTTCGTTCCAGCGACAGAGACAGGGGTGCGAGAGCGTGACGAAGAGAGCCTACAATTTCAATGCCGGTCCGGCGGCGCTGCCGCTTGAAGTGCTGCGGCAGGCACAGGAGCAGTTCGTCGACTACAACGGAGCGGGCATGTCCATCATGGAGATGTCCCACCGCAGCAAGGCGTTCGAGGGCGTCAACGACAACACGGAACGCCTCGTGCGCGAGCTGTTCGGCGTGCCGGACGGCTACAGCGTCATGCTGCTCCAGGGCGGAGCGAGCACCCAGTTCGCGATGGTGCCGATGAACCTGCTTGCGGACGGCAAGACGGCCGCCTACGTAAACAGCGGCAGCTGGGCCAAAAAAGCGATCAAGGAAGCGAAGCTGATCGGAGAGACGCGCGTCGTCGCCACGTCCGAGGGCGCGCGCTTCACCCGCATGCCGGACCTCGCCTCGGTGGAGCTGCCGGACAATGCGGCCTACCTGCATCTGACGTCCAACGAGACGATCGAGGGCACCCAGCTCGCTTCCTTCCCGAGCACGGGAGCGGTTCCTCTCATCGCGGACATGTCGAGCGACATCATGTCGCGTCCGCTCGACATCGCCTCGTTCGGCATGATCTATGCCGGCGCGCAGAAGAACCTCGGCCCGTCCGGCGTCACGCTCGTCATCGCCCGCGACGACCTGCTGGAGCCGAGCCGTCCCGGCGTGCCGACGATGCTCCGCTACGATACGCATGCCAAGTCCAAGTCGCTGTACAATACGCCGCCTTCCTTTGCGGTCTACATGGTCGGCCTCGTGCTGGAGTGGATCCGCGGCAAGGGCGGGCTGGCCGAGATCGACCGCCTCAACCGCGAGAAGACGGGCCTCATCTACAGCGCCATCGACGGCAGCGGCGGGTTCTATCGCGGCGTAGCGGAGTCCGGCAGCCGCTCGCTCATGAACGTCACGTTCCGCTTGACGAGCGAGGAGCTGGAGAAGAAGTTCATCCAGGAGTCCGAGCGGGCCGGCTTCGTCGGCCTCAAGGGCCATCGCGACGTCGGCGGCCTGCGGGCTTCGACCTACAACGCGGTGCCGCTCGAGAGCTGCCGGGCGCTTGCCGAGTTCATGGCCGAATTCCAGCGTAAAAACGGCCGAAGCGGAACGCGCCGCTTGGCCTGAAGCAGCAGCGCCCTTGCCGGAGATGCCGGCAAGGGCGCTGCTTTTTGGGGCGAGAAGGCGGGGAGCGATGCCCTTGAGCAGGTTGGCGAGCACGCTCTAGCACGCTCTAGGCCAGCGCGCTCCTCCGATCGTTCGGTCCGGGGCCGGTGAGCTTGTATCCGACGTTGCGCACGGTCATAATGAATTCCGGGGAACGGGCGCTGCGCTCGATCTTGTCCCGCAGATGGCTGATATGCACGTCGACGATGCGGGTATCGCCGAGGAAGTGGTAGTCCCACACGCCCTGGAGCAGCTGCTGGCGGCTCAGCACCTTGCCGCGGTGCCGGCAAAGGAAGGCGAGCAGCTCGAATTCCTTCGGGGTCAGCTCGATCGCGGCGCCGTTCAAGTGAACCTCGCGGCGGCCGAGATCGACGCGCAGCGGGCCAATCTCGTAATGGATCTCTTCCATCTGTCCGGGCTGCGCCTGCACGCGCCGCAGGACGGCCTGAATCCGCGAGATCAGCTCCTGCGGACTGAACGGCTTGGTCATGTAATCGTCCGCGCCGTTGTCGAGCCCGGCGATGCGGTCGGTGACGTCCTGCATCGCCGTCAGCATGACGATCGGAACGGCGTTGCCGCGCCGGCGCAGCTCGCGGCATACCTCGATGCCGTCCATCTTGGGCAGCATCAGGTCGAGCACGATCAGATCGGGGCGGAACGGCTTGAGCATATCGAACACGGCCAAGCCGTCGTGGACGGAGCGGACTTCAAAGCCGGCAAGGTTGAGATTGAATTCCAGAAGCATGGAGATGGAAGGCTCGTCATCAACAATGAGAACTTTTTTTTTCGTCACCTTGGTCGGTCTCCTTTTCCAGGTTCTTTAATTCAGAATAAAGCGTTACCTTCAGAAAGGAATTAATGGCGCGTAAAAGGAATGTAAAAGCGTAAACGAAAGGATGCATGAAAGCCATGGCTTTTCATATCGTACTCGTCGAGCCGGAGATTCCGGCCAATACCGGCAATATCGCCCGCACCTGCGCGGCGACAGGCGCTCATCTGCATCTCGTCCGCCCGCTGGGCTTCCAGACGGACGACCGGACGCTGAAGCGCGCCGGCCTCGACTACTGGCACGCGGTCCGCGTATCCTACTACGATTCGTTCCAGGAGGTGCAAGAGCGGTTCCCGGAAGGGCGCTTCTTCTTCGCCTCGACCAAGGCGAGCCATCGCTATGATAAGGTCGCATATCGCGACGGTGATCTGCTCGTATTCGGCAAGGAGACGAAGGGGTTGCCGCCGGAGCTGATCGAGGCCAACCGCGAGACGGCGATCCGCATGCCGATGACGGGCGACGTGAGATCGATGAATCTGTCCAATTCAGCGGCTGTCATTTTGTTCGAGGCGCTGCGCCAGAACGGGTTTCCGGGGATGGACTGAGCTTCGGAGCCGGAATCCGCTTTTCGGACCATCCAAACGAAGTCCATTTTGCCAAGAGTTGGACTATATTAAGAAATAAGGCGATTGCGGAAGGATTCTGATCGCGCAAAGCGAACAACAGGGGAATAGACATCCAATAGCCCTGAGACTGCAAGGTCCGCCGAGGGTTGGTTGTGACTAGATTTTCAGACATAAGGAGAGAATACAACCGATGAAACCGGCCGGAGTCGTGCGCAAAGTCGATCAGCTGGGACGAATCGTCCTGCCCAAATCGCTGCGCAAACGCTATCAAATGAATGAAGGCGATCCCGTGGAGATCCTCGTGCAAGGGGATCACATCATTCTCGAGCGCTATCGTCCCCGCTGCGTCTTTTGCGGATCGATGGAAGAGGTAAGGGAGTTCAAGGAACGGTTCCTGTGCGCGGAGTGCATGGGACAGATGCAGCAGCTGCGACGCTGAGCCGTTGCAGAGGCGGAGCACGCGCAAGAAAAAGGCCAGGCTGGCCGGAGAGATCCGGGCCGCCTGGCCTTTGTTGTTCGTCGTTTTGCAGTGCCGAGCCTAAGCCTTTTTAAAGGCCTTTGGTCTTGTCGTCGTTGTACGCCGCGGTAAGCATCGCCGTCAGGAAGAGCAGCGAGACCAGCACGACCACGATAAACGGTAAGGACATATGTAGCACCTCCGTACGAATTGTCTTCATTATACCCAACTGGGGAAAAAAAGAAAACGATTCAAGTTGTGAACAGAATGTGTCAGTCGCGATGGCGGTATTGGCCCGGCGAGCAGCCGGAATGCTTCTTGAACACTTTGCTGAAATATTTCTCGTCCGTATAGCCGACCTGGGCGGCGACGTCGCTGACGCGCAGCTCCGACGAGGACAGCAGCTTGCGGGCCTTGTCCATGCGCAGGCTCTCGACATGCTCGCTCAGCGTCTGGCCGGTCTCCTGCTTGAAGCGCCGGCTCACATGCTCGCGGCTGAGGAAAAAGCGCGAAGCCAGCGCCTGCAAGCTCAAGTCTTCCTCCAAATGCGAAGCGATATACGAGCTCATCTCGTCGATGATGCTGCGTTCCTGGCGGATGCTGCGCAGCAGCGCGTCGAGCCAGTCGAGCAGCAGGAGGCGCCATTCCTTCTCCGTCTCGTCGAGCAGCAGCCGGCCCTGGTCGCTGAACACCAGCGGCAGCTCCTGGTCGCGCAGCGTATCGATCTCGTACTCCTGCTCGATGCGGCTGCGGATGACGCCCATCTGCGTCTCCCACGCGCGGACGGAGGCCGGCGTGACGACGCCGTGGCTGCGGACGAGGCGGAACCAATTGCCGAGCGCGGAGGTCGCCTCGGCGGCGTTGCGCACTTGAATCGACAGGCGCAGCGCGTCGCCGAGCGCCGACAGGTTCGGGAGCGCCGCGCCTGCCGCCGCCGGAATGCCGCCGCGATGGATGCGCAGCTCCGGCGTCAGCAGATTGCGCTGGGAGAGCGCGATCCGAGCTTGCTTGACGGACTGCCAGGCGGCGGACGCCCGCTCTTCCTTGCCGCCGATGCCGGCATGCAGCTCCGCCTTGAGCGTCATCGACACCGCCTCGATCAGCAGGCGGACGCGCTCCTCCAGCAGGTCGAAGCGGTCCCAGAACAGGGCGATCAGCTCGTCGGGCGCCTCGGAGCTGCGGAACGCGTAGCCGCAGCGCCACTCCGAGCGCAGCAGGTCGTTCAGCACGTTGACGATTGCAAAATCGAGCAGCTCCCGGTCGCCGCGGAAGCGGCGCAGCAGCTTGTCCGGGATCGGGTACAGGCTGAGCAGCACCGCTTGCATCGGCGCCTGGTCGGGAAAGCCGGAAAACTCGGCCTTCAGCTGCACGGCGGCCGCCTCGGCCTCCTGGGAGCCGGCGAGCAGCCGGCCGAACAGATGGCTCCAGTACACGGGCTTGTACTGGTTCAGCGCGATGCCGCTCTCGACCTGGCGCTGCTTTTCCCTCGTCTCGCTCCGATGCTCCTCGAGCGCGCGCTGCACCGCCTCGTTCAGCTGGTCGGGGTCGATCGGCTTCAAAATATAGTCTCGGCCGCCGTACTTCATCGTCTTGCGGACGTACTCGAAGTCGTTGTAGCCGCTGATGGCGATCACCTTGGCTTCCGGATGATGCGTGCTGGTCCACTCCATGAAGCGGATGCCGTCCGTGATCGGCATATGGATGTCGGTCAGGATGAGCATCGGATTGTGTTCATCCATGAGCATTTTGGCGGCTTCGCCGTTGTCCGCCTCGAGCACGCGCTCGAAGCCGAGTCCTTGCCAGTCGACAAGCAGCTTCGCCGCATCGCGCGCGTGGCTCTCGTCGTCGACGATCAATACGTTCATGGGGACACCTCGCTGGTCTGGGATGGAAGCTGATCGGGCAGCAGGAGCGTGACGGAGAAGCCGCCGAGCGGCTCCAGTCCGGAATCGAGCCTCATCGAGGCTTCCTCGCCGCAGTGAAGGGCGAGCCGCGCCGCGACGTTGGCGAGTCCGATGTGCTCGCCGATCGAGGCGCTCTCGTCATCGACGCCGAGCAGGCTCGCGCGCAGCGCCTGCAGCCGCTCCGGCTTGACGCCGGGACCGTTGTCGGCGATCTCGATCCGGATCCGGCCGTCCTCGCGGAAGCAGCGGATCGATACATGGACTTCTCCGCCGGACGGATCGAAGGCATGCTTGAATACATTCTCTACGATCGGCTGGATGACCATGCGCGGCAGCGGCGCCTCGCCGACTCCTTCGTCCATCGCGATCTCGTAGGTGAGCTTGTCGTCGAAGCGATGGCGCTGCAGCTCCAGATAGGAGCGGGCATGGTCGATTTCCTGGGAAATAGCGACAAATTCCTCGGCCGTATTCATCGAGTACCGCATCATCTTGCCCAATTGCATGATGAGCTTGTACAGGTCGGGAACGCCGCGCTTGAGCGCGGTCGTGCCGATCGACTGCAGCGCGTTGTACAGGAAATGCGGATGCACCTGCGCCTGAAGCGCCTTGAGCTGGTTCGTCTTGTTGGCCAGCTCGAGCTTGTACTCGCGCAGGACGAGGTTGTTGATCGTCTCCATCATCATGCGGAACCGCCGGGCGAGCTGGCCGATCTCGTCGGCCTGGCCGAGATGGATGTCGGTCTGCAGCTGGCCGGACTGGATCTGGCTGACGTAGCCGGTCAGCCGCTTGATCGGGCCGGTGATCCAGAACGAGATGAACAGCGCGGCGGCTGCGACGATGAGCAGCGAGCCGATCAGCACGCCGGTATTGACCTGCGTCACTTGATTCGTCGCCCTTCTCAGCACGGAGTCGGGAATGCGCTTGACGAGCGTCCAGTTGCTGTCCCCCGCCTCGATCTGCTCGTAGATGAACACCGCTTCGTGATCGCCGCCGCCGAGCCGCGTCGAGCGGGCTCCGCCCGGAGCGTCGTGGCCATCCGGCAGCGACGACTGCTCGAGCAGCTCCTGCGCCCACTCGGCATCGAGCTTGAGGCCGAACCGGTCGGAATCGGGACCGTAGATGATGACGCCGGACGGATCGAGCAGGTACACCTCCTCGCCTTGGTCGCGCTGATACAGCTGATCGCAGATCGAGATGATCATCTCGGGCGTGATGTCGAGCGAGAGCGTGCCGATCTGTTTGTCGCTCGGAATTTGCAGGATCGGACGGATGACGGTGATGACGCGCTTCGAGAGGAACGGCGGCGCGGCGCTGATGTTGTAGTTGGTGCTCATATGCAGCGGCCGGATCGAATAGGCGACCCCTTCCGGCAGCGACGTGCCGGGAGCGTTGACGATCTGCTCCATCCGCTTGTACTGGCCCTTGGAGTACAGGTAGCCGCGTTCGGCAAGCGGAGAGTGGAGGTACACCTGGTAGATTTCCTTGACCGACGACGACATGAGCTGCAGGCTGACGAAGATCTGGTTGTCCGTCAGATAGTCGCTCCGTCCGGTCTCGAGCGTGCGGTACAAGGTCGTGTCGGAATAAGGCGCGAGCGAGGTCTGGAAAAAGGAACGGAAATAGTTGTCCAGATTCGTCTTCCCCTGGTAGAGCAGATTGGAATTTTGCCGGATCGTGTCTTCCTCGACGAAGCGGGCCGTCCGCGTATTCGTAATCGTGATGGAGACGAGCATCGGAATGCCGATCGCCAGCAGCAGGAAGACGGCCAGCTTGGTCCGGATGCTGCGCCTCACCCAGTAAAATTTCACGGCAGAGCGCTCCTTTGCCTGCCTTCCGGTCGGGAAGGGCTATCGTTCGATTATAGCGGCAAGCGGCTGCAGCATCAATATTTTACACCTTTCCCGTCATCATCCTCGGTGGGAGGAGGGTCCTTCCGCCTTTATACTTAAGGATAATCAGGCAAGCGGTGGGCATATTTCGACATTCTGCAGGCCAAACTGACTACGATTCAAGCGAAAGGGGAGATACGGGATGAAAAGCAGCGGATGGTCCAAATCATGGATCCAGCAGATCGTCTTCACGGGCCCGGTCACGCTCGCGTTCGCGATCATTGTTGCGCTTCCCTTCTTTATGGGCATGTACTACTCGTTCTTCGAGTGGAACGGCGTGTCCGACAACGCCGAATTCATCGGCCTGAGCAACTTCATCAACATTTTCAGCGATCAGACCTTTTTGAGCTCGTTCGCCTTCACGGCGCGGTTCACGGTCGCCGCGGTCATCCTCTCCAACCTCGTCGGCTTCCTGCTGGCGCTGCTGCTCGTGCAGCCTCTCAAGTCGCGGAACGTGCTGCGCACGATCTTCTTCATGCCGAACGTCATCGGCGGCTTGCTGCTCGGCTTCATCTGGCAGTTCATCTTCGTCAAAGGCTTCGCGGCCGTCGGCGAAAAGACAGGCTGGGCGCTGTTCAACCTGCCTTGGCTCGGCGACGAGACGACCGCCTTCTGGGGCATCGTCATCGTGACGATCTGGAGCACCGCCGGCTATCTGATGGTCATCTACATCTCCGCGCTCATCAACGTGCCGCGCGAGCTGATCGAGGCGGCGTCGATCGACGGAGCGACCCCTTGGCAGCGGCTGCGCCACATTACGGTGCCGCTCATCATGCCGGCCGTCACGATCTCGCTGTTCCTCGCGCTCAGCTGGTCGTTCAAGTCGTTCGACATCATCCTGTCGCTGACCAAGGGCGGACCGTACAACTCGACGCAGTCCGTCGCGCTCAATATCTACAATGAAGCGTTCCAAAACAACAACTACGGTCTCGGCACGGCGAAGGCGCTGGTCTTCTTCATCGTCGTCGCGCTGATCTCGTCGGCGCAGGTATGGCTGACGAAACGCAAGGAGGTGCAGGTCTGATGGAAAACAGCCGCTATCGCTGGTCGACGATTATCCTGGAAATCGTCGCGGTGCTCATCGCGCTCGTGTTCCTCGTCCCGTTCTACTTCCTCGTCAGCAACTCGCTGAAAAAGTACGCGGACATCCTGCTCGACTCCGCCGCTCTGCCGAATCCGTGGACGTTCGACAACTTCACCCGCGCCTGGGAAATCATGAAGTTTCCGGCGTCGTTCATGAACTCGTTCCTCATCACGGTGACGAGCATCATCGGCCTGGCGATCATCTGCTCGATGTGCGCCTACCGGATGGTCCGCCATCCGTCCAAGTACAACAACATCCTGTTCATGGTGTTCGTCGCGGCGATGGTCATCCCGTTCCAGTCGATCATGATTCCGCTGATGAAGGTAGCGGCTACGTTCGGCCTGACGAACAGCATCTGGGGGCTGTGGGTGTGCTATATGGGCTTCGGCTCGTCGCTCACGATCTTCCTGTATCACGGCTTCGTCAAGTCGATTCCGGTCGAGATCGAGGAGTCGGCGACGGTCGACGGCTGCTCGCCTTACGGCGTGTTCTGGCGCATCGTCTTCCCGCTGCTCAAGCCGATGACGGCGACGATCATCATCCTGAACAGCCTTTGGATCTGGAACGACTTCCTGCTGCCGAACCTGATGCTCGGCGAGGCGAACCGGACGATCCCGCTCTCGACGTATTCCTTCTTCGGGCAGTACACGAAGCAGTGGGACTTGGCGCTCGCCGGCCTCGTCATGGGCGTGCTGCCGATCCTCGTGTTCTTCCTGACGCTGCAGCGTCATATCATCGAGGGCATTACGGCCGGCTCGGTGAAGGGCTGATCGGATCAAAGGAGCATAGCCGGACATTCCCCGAGGGGGAGGATGTTGACCCGCGCGAAAGCGAGGTCAATATCCTCCCCCTTTTGCCGCAATATCGTATGTGCCAACGTTTGCACAGAACGGGTATACTAAGGCCATAAACCAGAGACGCTTCCGCATCCGATGCCGAAACATTGGCATACTAAAGGGAGCAAGGATAGGAAAGGGGCTTGAAAAAGATGAAAAAGAGCTTGATGACCGCGGTATCCGCGGGCGTAGCCATCGCCATGCTGGCCGGCTGCAGCACGACGAACAACGGCGGTGCCGGCAACGAGGCGGCGGGCAATTCCGGAGGCGCCGGAAGCGGCGAGAAGGTGACGCTGAACATCTTCCAATTCAAGGTGGAGATCGCCGACGCGATGAACCGCCTCAAGGCCGATTACGAGAAGGAGCATCCGAACGTCACGCTGAACATCGAGACGATGGGCGGCGGCGCGGACTACGGCGCGGGCCTGAAGGCGAAATTCGCCTCCGGCCAGGAGCCTGATATTTTCAACAACGGCGGCAACGCCGATCTGACGACCTGGGTCGACAAGCTGGAGGATCTCAGCGGCGAGCCTTGGCAATCCGACGTTATCGATACGGCGAAGGAAGGCATCACCTCGGGCGGCAAAAACTACGGCCTGCCGATGGGCATCGAAGGCTACGGCCTGCTGTACAACAAGGATCTGTTCGCCAAAGCGGGCATCGATACGCCTCCGAAGACGCTCACCGAGCTGAAGGCGGCCGTCGAGAAGCTGAAGGCAGCCGACATTACTCCGTTCGCGAACGGCTATCAGGAGTGGTGGGTCCTCGGCAACCACACGTTCAACGTCGCGCTGGCGGATCAAGAGGACCCGGCCGCGTTCATCCAGTCAATGAACGAGAAGAAGGGCGATCTGGCGGGCAATAAAGTCGTCGGCGACTGGTTCAACCTGTTCGACCTGATGATCCAGAACAGCAACAAGAACCCGCTGACGACGGACTACAATACGCAGGTAACGCTGTTCGCGAGCGGCAAGGCGGCGATGATGCAGCAGGGCAACTGGACTCAGGTGCAGATCGACGGCATCACCCCGGACATGAACATCGGCGTGCTGCCGATGCCGATCGACGACAGCGAGAAAAGCGGCAACATCTTCGTCGGCGTGCCGAACTATTGGGTCGTGAACAAAAACGCCAAGAACAAGCAAGCCGCCAAGGACTTCCTCAACTGGCTGGCGACGAGCGAGACGGGCAAGCGCTACACGGTCGAGGAGTTCAAGTTCATTCCGGCGCTCAAGTCGATCGAGGTGACCGACGAGAAGGTGCTCGGCGCGATCGCGAACGACATCATGGCCTATTCCAAGGACGGCAAGACGTCCGGCTGGTACTTCAACCAGATGCCGGAAGGGCTGCCGCAGGAAGTCGGCGCGGAAATGCAGGCGTACGTCGCCGGCAAGTCGAGCAAGGAGCAGATGCTTAAAAACATTCAGACCAAGTGGGGCACGTTCGCGAAATAAGGCGGCAAGCCCGCAGGGGGAAGATATTGATCCGGAGATTCGGCATCAATATTTTCCCCCTTTTTGTTCAACATCCTCGGTGGTAGCGTTTGCATGACCGAAGGTATACTTGGATTGTTCCCAGGAGAATCTAAGGGAACATCAGCCAATATAGAACTCAGGGCGCTTGCAGGACGAACGAGGGTCATTATCCAAGGAGGAAAAGCGAATGAAAAAAACGATGGTAACCGTCTTGTCCGCCGGTCTGGCGCTCAGCCTGGCGGCAGGCTGCAGCACTTCCGGCAACTCGGGCTCGAACGGCAACGAAGCCCCGGCCAATACGGCGACGAACGCCGGCTCCGGAACGAACGCGGGCAGCGGCGAAAAGGTCACGCTCAATATCTTCCAATATAAAGTCGAGATCGCCGATGCGATGAACCGTCTGAAAGCCGACTACGAGAAGGAGCATCCGAACGTCACGCTGAACATCGAGACGATGGGCGGCGGCGCGGACTACGGCGCGGGCCTGAAAGCGAAATTCGCTTCCGGCCAGGAGCCGGACATCTTCAACAACGGCGGCAACGCCGAGCTGACGACCTGGATCGACAAGATGGAGGATCTGTCCGACCAGCCGTGGGTAAGCGACGTGCTCGACACGGCGAAGGAGCCGATCAGCCGCGACGGCAAGATGTACGGCATGCCGATCGGCATCGAGGGCTACGGCTACATTTACAATAAGGACCTGTTCGAAAAAGCGGGCATCACCGAGCTGCCGAAGACGCTCACGGAGCTCGACGCGGCCGCCAAGAAGCTGCAGGACGCCGGCATCACGCCGTTCTCCAACGGCTACCAGGAGTGGTGGGTGCTCGGCAACCATCTGTTCAACGTCGCGCTCGCCGATCAGGATGATCCTGCGGCGCTGATCCAGGGCCTCAACGAGGGCAAGGGCGGCCTGGCCGGCAACCCGGTCGTGGAAAAATGGTTCAACCTGTTCGACCTGACGATGAAGTACAGCAACAAGAACCCGCTGACGACCGACTACAACACGCAGGTGACGCTGTTCGCCAGCGGCAAGACGGCGATGATGCAGCAGGGCAACTGGACGCAGGTGCAGATCGACGGCATTACGCCGGACATGAACATCGGCGTGCTGCCGATGCCGATCGACGACAGCGAGAAGAGCGGCAACATCATGGTCGGCGTGCCGAACAACTGGGCGGTCAACAAGAACTCCAAAAACAAGGAAGCGGCCAAGGAGTTCCTCAACTGGCTGGCGACGAGCGAGACGGGCAAGCGCTACATCGTCGAGGAGTTCAAGTTCATCCCGGCGCTCAAGTCGATCGAAGTGACCGACGAGAAGGTGCTCGGCGCGATCGCGACGGACATCATGGCCTACTCCAAGGACAACAAGACGTCCGGCTGGTACTTCAACCAAATGCCGGAAGGCTTGCCGCAGGAAGTCGGCGCGGAGATGCAGGCGTATGTCGCGGGCAAGGTGGATAAAGCCGGCCTGCTGAAGAACATCGAAGCGAAATGGACCAGCATGGCGAAAAAATAAGCGGTTCTAAGGCGCGTCCCTGAAGCATATATGCTTCAGGGGCGTTTTTTTGCGCGGAGGGATCGAGGCAGGCGCCGGGCAAGGGGCGGATGGAGCGGGCTGGGCGAAGGCGGCCGTGCGGCGGCGGCGTGGAATGGAGGGCCTGAGGCCGGGCCGAAAAAAGGAGGGCGCCGGGCATGGCGATGGAGAGAAGCTTCGGCTGCATAGCGCTGGACCGTCCGGGGGAAGCGCTGCGGCTGTACGCCGACAGCGAGGTGCTCGAGGCGGCTCGGCGGACGCTGGCGCAAGGGAAGACGGCCCTAGGCGAGGACGCCGGCCAGCGGCTGGCCGCGCTGCTGCAGCGCGCGCTCGGCGCGGAGGAGACGGCGCGGCCTGGCGAGGGCATCGTCGTCGCGGCGAGCGCGGAGGCGGCGCTGGAGCTGGTCCGGCGCGCGCTCGCCGCGACAGGCGGCAGGCTCGGCCCGGTGCCGCAGCGGCAAGGCGCAGGACATCTGCGCGAGCAGCCGCAGCGGAGCGATGGGCAGCGAGCGCGCGGGCAAGCGGGCGAGGAGCGGCAAAGTCCGGGGCGGAGCGGCGCCGCGCCGGACGACGCGAATGAGGAGCCGAATGCTTGGCAGGTCGAGCTGCGGCCGGACAGCGCCTGGTCATGGCGTCCGGCATCGGGAGCAGGGGCGGGCGCAGTAGCGGGAGCAGGTGCAGGCGGAGTCGCAGGGGGGCGTGCAGGAGCAGGCGGCGGCGCAGGAGCGGATGCAGGAGCGGGCGGCGGCGCAGGAGCGGATGCAGGAGGGCGTGCAGGAGCGGGCGAAGGCGCAGGAGCGGCGGCGCCGGCGAAGCGGGGCGCGCCTGGCGGGCATGCCGCCAGGCGGCTGCTCGCCGTCGGCTCGCTCGCGAGCGGCGTGCCCGGCCTGGGCGCAGCCTGGGCGAGCGGGCCGCCGGAGCTGCTGCGGCGGGTGCGCGAGGAGCAGCGGCGCTCCGGCGCGGCGAGCGGCTGGGAGCTGCTCGTCATGGAGGAGCTGCTCGGCCTGGGCGAGCTGGAGCCGCGCCGCGCCGCGGCGGCAGCGGCTTGCGAAGCGGCGCTGCAGGAGCTGGAGGAGGCGCTGAACGCCGCCTCCATGCCGGCCGGGCTGCGCTGGCGGCGCGATCCGCGCGGCGCAGCGATGGAGCTGCTGCTGCCCGAGGGGCTGGACGCGCGCGCTCTGCAGCGCGCGGCCCGGCTGCGCGGGCTGTGCATCGGGATTGCCGGCGCCGGCCTCGGCGCAGCGCCGGGTTCAGGCGCAGCGAGGCTGGCCGCCGGAGCCGCGAGCGGAGCGCAGCTGGCGTTGGCGCTGAGCGGACTCGCGGAGGCGATGCGCGAGTTCACCGCGCGCAGCTGAAGAAGCCGGGGAGCGTGGCCGTATCCTCCGCCGAGCGGGGAAGGCGCTCCGCCTCTCGAGGCGGGCGGTCCGGGCCGCCGAGGCAGATTCGAGCCTCGCCGGAGGGAGAGCCGCTTCCGGCTCTCAGTCCCGCTCCGCCTCCCGAGCGGCCGCGCCCTGCTGCAGCAGCCAGCCGTCGATGACTGCGGCATGCTCCGCGAGAGCGGCTTCGCCGGCCGGCAGCAGCCGGTAGATGCCGCGCTCGACCTTGGCGAACCAGCCGTAGTAGTTGGCGCGCAGGAACTCGCCTGACTTGGCGACGCCGGTCAGCTCGCGCGCGCGCGCCGGCGACAGCGCTCCGTGCGCCTGGAGAGCCCAGGCGAGGCGGAGCGCTTTTTCGCGGTAGGCGGTCATGAGCCGGCTGCCCCGGACGCGCCCGCTGCCGCCGACGTTGTAGTCGCCGCTGCGCTCGCGGAACTCCTGCAGCAGCCGCCGCTCGCGGGACGGGCGCCGTCCGCGCAGCGGCGCGTCGCCGGGCTCGCAGAGCAACTCCAGGACGGGAGATTTGGTCTTGTAGAACGTAACCGTCATCAGGCCGAGCCCGAGCATGCGGCACAGCTCCGCCAGCTCGCCGAAGCGCTGGTTGACCGCCCCTTTGCGGGAGCGGTTGCGTTCGACCGCGAGCAGCACCTTGTCCGCGATCCGCAGCCGCTGGACGCCCTGCAGCAGCAGCGCGAGCGTGAACGTCTTTTTCATCTCGACGATTAGCGTATCGCCGTCCGGCCGGACCGCCACCAGATCGCAGCTCAGCACCTCGCCCTTCACCTCGTAGCCCCGCGCCTCCAGATAGGCCTTCACCGGCCCGTACAGCTCCGCTTCCTCCTTCACCGCCATGCCCTCTCGGCCTCCCCGCCGCCCGCCGCTCCACCGGCACAGGCGTTCTCATTCCGTCCATTATAGGAGATCGCCGAAGGTCTGGCAAATCTTGTCCGACTCCAAATTTCCGGTCAAGTTATCGCCCCCCTCCGCATAGGCTTTAATACTTCGAATACGATGCTATTCAGGAGTGGGAAGCAGAGATACAGCCTGGGCGGAGCGGACGGCGAGGGTCTTGACGCGGAAGGAATGGGAGGAGGCGCAGCATGGATATTTTCAAACGGATCGCGGAATACAAGTCGGAGGGCGAGCGGCTCGCCTGGACGGGGACGTTCAAGGAGTACATCGAGCTGCTGCGGAACGATCCGGCGCCGGCGATGACGGCGCATGCGCGGGTGTACGAGATGATCAAGTCGCATGGCATCGACGAGAAGAACGGACAGAAGAGCTACAAGTTCTTCGAGCAGGAGATTTTCGGCCTCGACCGGGCGGTCGAGAAGCTGATGGAGGAATATTTCCACTCGGCGGCGCGGCGGCTGGACGTGCGCAAGCGGATCCTTCTGCTCATGGGTCCGGTCAGCGGCGGCAAGTCGACGATCGTCACGATGCTCAAGAAAGGGCTGGAGAAATTCTCGCGCACGGACCAGGGGGCGGTGTATGCGATCAAGGGCTGCCCGATGCACGAGGATCCGCTCCACCTCATCCCGCATGAGCTGCGGCCGGAGCTCGAGCGGGAGCTCGGCGTACGGATCGAGGGCAACCTGTGCCCGCACTGCCAGCTGCGGCTGAAAAACGAGTTCGAGAACGACATCGAGAACGTGCAGATCGAGCGGGTCTTCCTGTCGGAGGACAACCGCGTCGGCATCGGCACGTTCAGCCCGTCGGATCCGAAGTCGCAGGACATCGCCGACCTGACCGGCAGCATCGACTTCTCGACGATCACGGAGTACGGCTCGGAATCCGATCCGCGCGCCTATCGGTTCGACGGCGAGCTCAACAAGGCCAACCGCGGCCTGATGGAGTTCCAGGAAATGCTCAAATGCGACGAGAAGTTCCTCTGGAACCTGCTGTCGCTGACGCAGGAAGGGCAGTTCAAGGCCGGCCGCTTCGCGCTCATCAGCGCGGATGAGCTGATCGTCGCCCATACGAACGAATCCGAGTACAAGGCGTTCATCGCCAACAAGAAGAACGAAGCGCTGCAGTCGCGGATGATCGTCATGCCGATCCCGTACAACCTGCGGGTGTCGGAGGAAGAGAAGATCTACAGCAAGCTGATCGCCCAGAGCGACCTGCGCCATGTGCACATCGCGCCGCATGCGCTGCGCACGGCGGCCATCTTCTCGATCCTGACGCGGCTCAAGGAGTCCAAGAAGCAGGGCATGGACCTCGTCAAGAAGATGCGCATGTACGACGGCGAGGAAGTCGAAGGCTACAAGGACGCCGACCTCAAGGAAATGCAGAACGAATTCCTGGAAGAAGGCATGTCGGGCATCGACCCCCGCTATGTCATCAACCGCATCTCCAGCGCCCTCATCAAGGGCGAGATGGACCATATCAATGCGCTCGACGTGCTGCGGGCGCTCAAGGACGGGCTCGACCAGCATCCTTCGATCACGAAGGAGGAGCGCGAGCGTTACTTAAACTTCATTTCGGCGGCGCGCAAGGAATACGACCAGCTGGCCAAGAACGAGGTCCAGAAGGCGTTCGTCTATTCGTTCGAGGAGTCGGCGCGCACGCTGTTCGAGAACTATCTCGACAACATCGAAGCGTACTGCAACTGGTCGAAGATCAAGGACCCGCTCACCGGCGAGGCGCTCGATCCCGACGAGCGGCTCATGCGCTCCATCGAGGAGCAGATCGGCGTCTCGGAAAACGCGAAGAAGGCGTTCCGCGAGGAGATCCTTATCCGCATCTCGTCCTACTCCCGCAAGGGGCGCAAGTTCGACTACACGAGCCACGAGCGGCTGCGCGAGGCGGTGGAGAAGAAGCTGTTCGCCGACCTCAAGGACATCGTCAAGATCACGACATCGACCAAAACGCCGGACGAGAACCAGCTCAAGCGCATGAACGAGGTGACCAAGCGCCTCGTCGACGAGCATGGCTACACGCCTGCCAGCGCCAACGAGCTGCTGCGGTATGTCGGCAGCCTGCTGAACCGGTAAGGGCGAAAAACTTGGAGGAAACCTCCGGATTGTAAAACGTGGGATTCGAAAATAACCCGTTTCCAGAGGCTAACTTGGACGGGTTATTTTCGTTTTAAGTAAGCGAGCAATGCTAGCAGGAACATCCCGAGCATCATCACTTCCTGTAGCGAAAATGACATAGGCGTCACCTCCATTCTGGAGGCGAGCTTTTCCATCCAAGCGTCGTGCATGGACAAATAGACGAATTCAGTAAGCCCCTGTATAGGGGGCTTTTTTACGCTCCATTAATGTCAACTATATTGACATGAATTGATAGATCCTTGTATGATTGGGTAAATATACCCAAGCGCTTCGATCCATCATGGAGGGCACCTCGAGCGTTTCCCGCTGCAGGTTGACCCGGAGGGAGGCCGTCAGCCATGTCTACCGCAGAACCGACCCGTGTTCCAGCCTATGATTCCCGTTCCTTCTACGACGAGATGTATGACGAGCAAGGCCGCGTGCGGCTCCACTACGAGCAGGTGCATCGGAGCTTCGCCGCGATGGGGCCGTCCGAGCTGGCGAGACGCCGGCAGGCTTTCGGCAGCCGCATGCTGGAGGAAGGCATCACCTTCACGCTCCATGCGCCGGGAGCTCCGGACCCGCTGGAGCGCACGATTCCTTTCGACTGCGTCCCGCGCATCATACCTGCCGCCGAATGGAGCCTGCTCGAGGCCGGGCTGCGCCAGCGGACCATCGCGCTGAACCGCTTCATCCGCGACCTCTACCACGGCCAGCGCTGCGTGCGCGACGGAGTCATCCCGCGCCGCATGATCGTCGGCAACACCTACTACCGGCCGGAAATGGCCGGACTGGACGCGCCGGGAGACGTCTACGTCACGGCGGCCGGCATCGACCTGATCCGCGACGAGACGGGCTATTACGTGCTGGAGGACAATCTGCGCAGTCCGTCGGGCTTCTCCTATCTGTTCAAGGGGCGCAGCCTCATGAGCGAGCTGTTTCCCGACCTGTACCTGCCGAGCTCGATCGAGGATACCGAGCGCAGCCTGAACGTGTTTTTGACCAGCCTCCGCTCGCTCGCCCCCTCGGGCAAAAAAGACCCGTTCATCGTGCTGCTCACTCCCGGTCCGTACAATTCGGCCTATTACGAGCATACCTTCCTCGCGCAGCAGCTCGGCATCCATCTCGTCGAGGGACGGGATCTCGTCTGCAAGGACCACAAGATCTACTTGCGTGATCTGCGAGGATTGCGTCAGGTCGATGTCATCTATCGTCGCATCGACGACGAATTTCTCGATCCGCTTTCCTTCCAGCCCGACTCGATGCTCGGCGTCGCCGGCCTGATGAACGCCTATCGGGCCGGCAACGTGGCGATCGCCAACGCTCCCGGCACCGGCGTCGCCGACGACAAGGCGGTCTATGCCTATGTGCCTGACCTGATCCGCTATTATCTGGGCGAGGAGCCGATCCTGTCGAACGTGCCGACCTACATCCTGTCCCGCAAGGAGGAGCGCGAATATGTGCTGGATCGCCTGGAGGAGCTGGTCGTCAAGGAGACGTCGCTGTCGGGCGGCTACGGC
Organism: Paenibacillus pasadenensis DSM 19293; assembly: GCF_000422485.1. Lineage (GTDB taxonomy): Bacteria > Bacillota > Bacilli > Paenibacillales > Paenibacillaceae > Paenibacillus_O > Paenibacillus_O pasadenensis. Next base: position 230,123 of record NZ_KE383849.1, on the reverse strand, counting down.
ATGCTGATCGGACCGCAGGCGTCGGCGCAGGAGCTGGCGGCGTTCCGCGAGCGGATCCGGGAGCAGCCGGGCCGCTATATCGCTCAGCGCACGATGAAGCTGTCGACCGCGCCGGTCATGGGGGCGGGCGGCATGATGCCTCGCCACATCGACCTGCGTGGCTTCGTGCTCAGCGGCAGCGGCGGAGAGCCGCATGTCGTTCCCGGCGGGCTGACCCGGGTCGCCTTGCAGGAAGGCTCGCTTGTGGTGAACTCCTCGCAGGGCGGCGGCGTGAAGGATACATGGGTGCCGAGGCGCGGACGTTCGGGCCCGCGCGGCGATCAGAGCCGGTGCGAGGCGCAGAGTCAAGACCAGGATCGGAACGAGGAGGAATGCGGATGCTGAACCGGAACGCAGAGGCACTATGCTGGATCGGACGGTATATGGAGCGGACGGAAAACCATGCGCGCTTCGTGGACGTGCTCTATCATCTGCAGCAGCTGCAGCCGCGCGAGGCGGTCGACGACCGCCTGAGATCGGAGGTGGACAACGCGGGCAAGTGGGCGCTCGTCGTCGGCGCCATCGGCGACCGCAAGGAGTTCGAGAGCGCGTACGACGGCTATTACGAGGATGACGTGCTCCAGTACGTCACGATGGACCGCGCCAATCCGAACTCGATGCTCAGTTGCGTAAGCGCCGCGCGCGCGAATTTGCGGACGCTGCGGGAAAAGCTGCCGGGGGAGCTGTGGGATGCGCTCAACGGCATGTACCTGTGGCTGCGGGAACGGCAGGAAGACGGCTGGCGCAAGGAGGCGCCGCATGCTTTCTTCCGCCAAATGAAGGATTGGGCGAGCCTGTTCCAGGGCTATAGCCAATCCGTCATGCCGCGCGAGAACGAATGGCGCTTCCTGGAATGCGGCCGCTATCTGGAGCGGATGGAGAACACGCTGCGCATCCTGCAGGCGGTGCGCGGATGGGTGCCGGGCGGAGGCTGGCACGAGCCGGAGGCGTATCCGTACCTGCAGGCGGTGCTGCGCTCGATCAGCGGCTACGACTCGTTCCGCCGCTATCATGCGGACGGGCTCGGCGTGGATGCGATCATGGAGTTCGTGCTGCTCAACGCGGCCTTTCCGCGCAGCGTGCAGTATTCCCTCCGCAAGATGGACGCGCATCTGAGCCTGCTGGAGGCGCAGGAGCCGGCGATGCGCGCCCGCCGCGACAAGCTGCTGCGCAGCTCGGCGCGGGTGCTGGCCGATCTGGCCTGCCTCGAGCGCGACGACCTGCTGCTCGATCGGGACGGCCGGATCGTCGCGCATCTGCTGGAGCAGTCGAGGCAGCTGGGGGCGGCGATGGAGGCGGCGTTCTTTCGCCTCGGGGAGGCTACCGCATGAAGCTGCGCATCTCGCATGTCACCACGTACCGGTACTCCGACCCGGTCCGGGACAGCGTCAACGAAATCCGGCTCACGCCGGTGACCAATAAGCATCAGTCCTGCTATCAGCACAGCATCTCCGTCGAGCCGAACGCGCCGCTGCTCGCTTACGAGGATGCGTTCGGCAACAAGGTGCATGCCTTCACGGTCAACGCCGCCCATCGCTCGCTGACGGTGCGGACGCACTCCATTGTGACGACAAAAGAGCCGGGCGGGGCCGCAGGACGGGCGGAGGCCGAAGCGGATGCGGCATGGAGCTGGCTCGGCGGGGACGAGGCGCTCGACCGCTTCGCGGAATATTTGCTGCCGACCGGCTATACGGAGCAGACTGCGGGCATCCGCTCCTACACGGACGGCCATCCGCCGGACGAGCGGGGCGTCGGCTCGTGGCTGGAGCGGCTCTGCGGCCGGATCCGCGACGAATTCATCTACGATCCGCTGGCGACGACGGTGCAGACCAAGGCGTCCGATCTGCTGCAGACGCGGCGCGGCGTCTGCCAGGATTTCGCCCATCTGATGATCGCCTGCTGCCGCTGCCAAGGCGTTCCGGCCCGGTATGTGAGCGGGTACCATTTCGTCGGCGACCTGAGCGGCGGCAACGCCGACTTCGAGCAGGCGTCCCACGCTTGGGTGGAGGCCTACGTGCCCGGCGCGGGCTGGAGAGGCTACGATCCGACCAATGCGTCGCTCGTCGGCGAGCGCTACGTCAAGCTGGGGCACGGACTCGACTATCGCGACATCGTCCCGTTCAAAGGCGTCTATCTCGGCAGCGGCGTCCAGACGCTCGAGGTCCATGTCGACGTCAGCCCGGCGGAGGAATGACATCGGGCAAAAAAAGCAGCCGGCTCCGTCATGAGGACGGGGCCGGCTGCTTTTTGGCGCGCGCGCGGATGAGGTGGACGGCGTAGAGGAGCAGAGGCGCGAACACGAGGAAGATCGAAGCGAACGGCGTCCAGTTCTTGGAGAGGAAGTCCTGGACGAACACCGTATTGGGGTAGCACAGCTGGGCGACGACAACCATGCCGACGCCGAGCGGCAACGTCAGCGCCAGCGTGGAGCGCAGGCCGAACAGCTGGCCGAGTCCGATGAGGGTGGCGTCGAACGTGATGACGATCTTGATCAGGATGGACAACACCCAGATGAAGATGATCATGCCTTCGATCCGCTCCAGGAAATGCCCGATGCTGATGTTCTTGGCGAGCGCATAGGCCGGGAACAGCTGATTGGCCGTCACGCCGGCGCACAGCACGCCGATGCTGGCGGCAGTCGTGACGACGAGCACGATCCCGCCGAGCACCGTGCCTCCGATCATCGCGCCGGACCTGCCGGCCGCCCGGCGCACGTACGGATAGAGCATGAGCAGCACGATCATCTCCTGCAGCGCGAACAGATTGATGCCGCCCTTGAAGATCGGCCGCAAGCCGAACTCCAGCAACGGCTCGAAATTGCGGGGATCGATCCGCGGAAGCGTCGTCAGCACGAGCAGCGTGAACAGCAGCAGCAGGAACGGAAAGAACAGCTCCGCCGCCCGCGAATAAGCCGACTTGCCGAGACGGACGGCGTAGACGGCGAGCAGGACGAACAGCAGCTGCAGCACCTCGACCGGGGTTTCCGGCAAGTTCTGCGTCGTCAGGAAAAAGCCGAGATCTCCGATCATGAGCGAGGCGAGCAGGTAGAAGAAGGCGACGAAGGCGAGCCCGAGCAGTCCCCCTGCCCAGCGGCCGAGCGCGCTGACGCACATCTGCACGAGCGACTCGTGCCGGCGCAGCTTGCCGAGGGCGGCGTAGAGCGCGACAAGCGCGATGTTCAGGCCGACCCCGAACAGGGCGGCCATCCAGGCATCCTGCTTGGCCGCGACGGCGAGGCCGGCAGGGGCGATCAGGATGGAGGTGCCGATCATGAAATAAACCGTCAGCACGGCGAACCCGCGCGCGGAGATCGAGGTGTTCCGTTCCTCATTCATGATGCCAGCCTCCTTCGTTAGGAAAAGAGCGAATTAAAGACGTCGACGTACCCGTGCAGCGCCACGGCGATCCATTGCAGCGGATTGGGCGGCTCGGGGAGAGTCCCGTACAGCGTCGCTCCGATCGCCGCCGCCGCCCAAGCCGCAGCGGCGGCGAGACGTTCCTTCGCCGCTCCTTTGCGGCGCAGGCGGGGCCAATCGAGGAGCAGCGCGCCGAGCAAGCCGGCGCACAGTCCGATCCAGAGCCACATGGCTTTTCCTCCTAAGGTCGCGATTCGTCCTTCATAGACTTGAAGGTCGTGCCGATCCGGCGAATCGTCGTTTTTGAGCGGATGTCGATCTTGGCCCGGTCGTAGATGGAATCCCAGTCCTCGATGCGCCGCCACAGGCCGGGATGCTGGCGATGAAGCGCGCTTCCGAAGCCGAACACGTCGGACTTCAGCTCCTTCTGCGATTTGCGGATGCTCCGCTGGAGCAGATCGACGAGCTTGGCGTCGACCAGTCGCTCCAGCTTCTCCTGATTGGCCGGATCGATCACGTCCATCTTGCAGCCGATGTCGGCGATGTCCTGCTGCGAGCGCAGCTCGACCTCGAACGCATCCGGACGATGCGCGGTGATGCGCGCATGCGCCTGATTCAGCTCCAGCGTCACGAGCCCTTCCTCGTTCGGGCACTCGACGGTGAGGAAGGTATGATGCGTCTCGTTCTGCAGCAGGTTGAGCGCGCGGACGTCATTCTCGTTCAGCCAGCCGACCATGCGATCGTTGCGGAAAGCCGCCATGCCGTCGTATCGGAGCAGCGTCTGCGGCTCGATGTTCTGGGCGCTTTTCATCTCCTCGCCGCTGTGGCGGTTGCCGAGCAGCTCGATGGACGTGAGCGCGGGTCCCTTGCCTTCGGTCGCCAGATCGCGGATGAGGCGGTCGAGCGTCACCTTGCCGGTCGCCGACCAGATATCGTCCGACGTGTCCAGCTTCGTGTACAGGCTGTTCGCCGGGATCGGATCGATCGGGCTGTACATGTCGAGAATATCCGAGGCGGACGCCTTTTTGGCGACGACGAGATAAAAGTCCGTCCGCAGCTCGCGGTTGCGGGCGATGAAGTCGAGCGGCTTGCTCAGGCCGCTGCGCGCGATCTCCTCGCCGATGACGAGGATGCGCAAATGGGCGAGGTAGAGCTCGCGGGCCGCCTTGAGCGTCAGGCGCGCCAGAGCGTCGGGCAGCGTCTTCCCGTAGGAACGGAAGGTGACGACGGGACTGAAGGAGCTGGTGGACGTTTTTTTCGTCGTCACCTGGCTCGGATTGACGATCTGGACCGACACGATATACCCGTCGTCCTTTGCTTTGTCCACGCCCATGCCGACGACGATGTTGATGCCGTTGAGCTCGTTGCGGCTCCAGCAGCCGGAGAGCGGGGCGGCCAGCGCGGCGATCAGCAGCAGCGCGAGCAGCCTGGACGCCAGCCCGAAGCGGTTCATGGCTGCCTCCGCAGCTTCTGCGGCTTGAGGCTGATCGGCCGGTTCTTCATCCAGGGAATCGGCAGGCGGAACAGCGTATCCTTCTGATCGTCCCGCTGGTACGGAGCGAGCGGCGCCATATAGGGAACGCTGAAGGAATGGAGGCTGCACAGATGCAGCACGAGCGCGATGATCCCGATGAATACGCCGTACAAGCCGAACGAGGCGGCGAGCGTCATGAGGCCGAAGCGGATGATCCTCGCGGCGATGCCCATGTTGAACGCGGGCAGGACGAAGTTGGCGATGGCCGTGATGGAGACGACGATGACCATGGCCGCGCTCACGAGCCCGGCGTCCACCGCCGCCTGGCCGACGACGAGCGTGCCGACGATCGAGATCGACTGGCCGATCGTCTTGGGCATGCGCACGCTCGCCTCGCGCAGAATCTCGAACGTCACTTCCATGAGAAGCGCCTCGATGAACGCGGGGAACGGCACGCCCTCGCGCTGGCTCGCCAGGTTGTAGAGCAGCGTCGTCGGCAGCATCTCCTGATGGAACGTCGTGATGGCGATGTAGAACGACGGCGTGAGCGTCGCGAGCAGGAAGGAGAGGAACCGCAGCAGCCGGATCAGCGTGCTGAAGTCGGCTCGCTGGTAGTAGTCCTCGCTCGACTGGAAAAACTGGCTGAACAGGGCCGGGACGAGCAGCGCGAACGGCGTGCCGTCGACCAGGATGGCGACCCTGCCTTCGAGCAGGCCGGCGGCGATGACATCCGGCCGCTCCGAGTTGAACACGGTCGGAAACGGCGTGTAGATCCGATCCTGGATGTACTCCTCGATGTAGTTGCTCTCGAGGATGCTGTCCATGTCGATCGTCGCCATCCGGTCCTTGACCTCCTGCAGCACCTCCGGCGAGACGATGTCGCGGATGTATACGATCGCGACCGCGGTATTCGTCACCGTCCCGAGCGTCGTCGGCTCGAACCGGAGGTCGGGACTGGCGATCTTCCTCCTCAGCATGGCGATGTTCCAGGCGAGCACCTCGGTGAAGCCCTCGCGGGGGCCGCGCACGACCGATTGGACGTTCGGCTCCTCGATCGAGCGGGCCTTCACATCCTTGGTCGCGACGGCAAGCGCGTGCGGGCTGCCGTCCGCGAACAGGACGGTATGGCCGTCGAGCAGCATCGAGCAAACCTCCGCCAGCGTGCCCAGGACATGGATCTCTCCCTCCGGCAGGATGCGGGCGCGGCATAGGTCGAGCCATTCCTCGGCGCTGCCGCAGATGAGGCTTCTTCGTACATCCGGGGCGAACAGAGCCTGCAGCAGCGGAGCGGAGTTCGAGATGCCGTCGATCGCCCACGCCGTTCCGCGCATGATCTCCCCGCCGTCCAGCTCCGCCTGGAACTCGCGCGCGAGCAAGTCGGGGCTGATGCCGAAGCGGTCGCGGAGCCGGCTGTCATTGACCTTCAGCGAGCGGCTGAGCGAGTCCGCGGACTCGGCGGCCGACTGTTTCGTCATCCTCTCACCTGATTTCCTTTCCAGATTAGATGTCTTGAACTAGGATGTTCCAGTTGAGGGCCGGCTATCCATGACTTGCGAAGCGGGAGCGGCGGCATCGCAAAAAGCGGCTTTCCGCGCGGCGCCAGGCCGCGGGAAAGCCGCTTTGGGGACAGTGCGGGAGGAGACGTCCGCACTTGCCCGAGGGAAGGGAGGTCGAGGAAAGGGAGCGGCAGAGCCTCGGCTCAGCGCCGGTCCTTCACCGATCCGCTCTCGACGAGCGAGACGTAGATCCGCTCATGCTCGACCTCCTCGCCGGCGATCATCCGCAGCAGCTGCTCGGACGCCATCGCGCCCCAGCGGTACTTGGAATACTCGATCGTCGCCAGGCGAGGCTGGATGTAGCGGGTGAGGGCGATGTTGTCGAAGCCGACGAGCGACAGCTCCTCGCCGACGCGGATGCCGGAGTCCGACGCGGAGACCGCGTTGAACAGGCCGATCGCCATTTCGTCGTTGAGGCAGAAGACGCCGGCCGGTCCTTGCCACTGCTCCAGGATGAGCCGGCCGGCCGCTTCGCCGGAGCCCTGATTGAAGTCGCCCTCGAGCACGGTCGCTTCGAGCTCCGGATGCCGGTCCAGCGTCTGCCGCACGGCGCCCATCCGCTGGCGCGCGTCGAAGCTGTCGGACGGGCCGGCGACGATGTAGAGGCGGCGATGGCCGGTCTCGATCAGATAGTCCATCGCCAGATTGGCGCCGGCCTTGTTGTCGAGCAGCACCTGATTGACGGCGGGATGGTTCAGCTCGCGGTCGAGCACGACGAGCCGGTGGCCCCGGTCGGCGTAGTCGAGCAGCTCCTCGTCCGAAAAGGCCGAGTCAAGGATGATCGCGCCGTCGATCATCCGCTCGGGCAGCAGCCGATGCGACTGCAGTCCGCTGCAGACGATCAGGTCGTAGCCTTTGCGGTTGAGCACTTCCTTCATTCCTTGCAGCAGATCGCCGTAGAAAGCGCCGGTGAAATCGGTCAGGAACGCGCCGATGATCCGGGACTCCCGCTTCTTGAGCTGGCGGGCCGCCCCATTGGGGATGTAGTTCATTTCCTTGGCGATCGCCCGTATTCGAGCGCTCGTTTCAGGGGTTACCTTGGGATTGCCGTTCAGCGCATAGGAGACGGTCGAGATCGACACGCCGGCCTTGCGGGCAATATCCTTGATGCTGACCACCGCGATACCTCCCGTGGACGGCTTTTTGTTCACTATACCACAACTTTCCATCGCTGTTCTCGTGCGGCTGCGGCAGCGGAAGCTCAAGCCTCGACGAGAATGTCCTGCAGCGCCCCGGATTCATCGTTCCAGAGCGGCTCCAGCTCGTCCAGAGACAGCTCCGCGCCTCCGCTCCGGTACGGATGGGGCAGGCGGGCGAAGGCGGCCTCGCGGCCGTTGACGGAAATGCGCGACACCGGCGATCCGCTCAGGCGGTACACGATGCGGACCGGCCTGCCGGCGAGCTCGAAGCGGACGGAGAGGCCGTCGAGCGATGCGGGCAGCGCCGGGTCGAGCACGATCCGGCCGGCGGCCGCGCGGATGCCGAGCACGCTGGACACGAGCTGGTTGAGATAGATGCCTGGACCGCTCGAGTAGATGCGCCAGCCGCCCTTGACGGGCGCCGCGCCGCTGCGCAGCTCCTCGAACCGCGCCGCCGCCTCGCGGCGATTGGCGAAGGCGCCGTCCGAGCTGCTGAAATAAGCGTTGCTCTGGCGCGGAGCGGCGTTCGGGACCGCGTCCTCGATGCCGACCGGACTGATGACCTGCAGCGCATGCCACGCTTCCTCGCTTTGGCCGAGCTTGGCCATCGCCTCGATGTAGCGGATATGCGCATGCACGTACTGCAGCCCAATCTCGCGGCCGAAGTTGGCCGCCTGCTCGGCTCGCTTGAAGCGCACGCTCACTCCGCCCTCGTAAGCGGCCGGACGGTTCATGAGGCGGACGCCGTCCGGGAAGCGGAGCTCGCGCCGGATGAGCTCCCGATGCGCCTCCGCCTGCTCGGGCGTGAGCAGCTCCGCGATCATGCTGCGCGTCATCGGCAGCAGGCGGTAGCGGATGCCGGTGCGGACGTCGTCCGGATGGAGCAGCTTGGCCGGACGGGCCGGGTCGGCGAGATCGAGGAAGCCGGGAATGACGCCGTCCGGATCCATATAGGCGGCGAAGTCGCGGCGGATGCCGTCCGCCAGGGCGAGCAGCTCCTCCGACCAGGAGGCGTGCCCGGGCGCGGAGGCGAGCGCCCGGCCGAGCGTCCGCATCGCCTGATAGGTCAGCGCCACCGTCCAGCTGCTCGCCATCGAGGCGCGCAGCTCTGGACGCGCCGGCTGCAGCGTGTCGTCCCAGTCGCCGTCGCCGTAGGCGGACAGCATCGTGCCGGGCAGGAAGCGGTCGCGGATATGGGCGAGCTGCCGCTCGACATGCTCCCGCAGCGGATGCCGCCCCGCCGTAAAGTCGAACGTCGTCTCATCCGTGTACGGAAGCTTCTCGTCCAGCAGGCCGTAATCGCCGGTGGCGGAAAGATAATCGCCGAGCAGCTTGAGCGGCCACACGACGATGTCGCCGTGGCTCTCGTGCTGCTGGATGCGGCTGTAGCGGTCGAACATGAACCATTGCGGCCAGCCGCCGCTCTGCTCATATTGATGCTCGTACACGGTCCGCAGGATGCCGCGGACCGCGTCCCAGCGCTGCATCGCGAGGAAGAACTCGGCCGGACCCTGGCAGACGTCGCGCGTGCCCCAGGCGGCGCCTCCGTACTGCTCGAGGCCGTGCGGAGAGAGGAAATGCACGCGCATGTTGTGGACATACCACCATGACAGCAGATCAAGCCGCCGCACCGACGGATCGCCGCCGGGATGCTCGAGGCGGAAGCCGCGCATGAGCTCCGCCATGCCTGCGCGGTACGCCGCCGCCGACTGCGGGAGCTCCGGCGCCGGCGCAGCCGCGGCCGGCAGCCCGTCCAGCCGGCCCTCGATCCGCACGCTCCAGCTCGCCGACGCTTCCGTCTGCAGGACGAGCAGCGGCGAGACGCCGGGCTCCAGATCCGGCACGAGCCTGCGATCGTCGAAGCGCTCGAAGCCCGTGCCGGCGACCGTCAGCCGGTACGCGAGCTCGGGGTAGGCGCCGGCGATCGGCGAGCCGGCGGCCGCGCGGAAGCGCAGCGAGCCGTCCGCCGGCGCCTCGAGCCGATACGGGCCTTCCAGCTCCCGCTCGCCCATCGTAATCTGCGCCGTGAGCAGGTAGCGCCGCGAAATGCCGGCGGCGGACGCGATGTCCAGCGTCGCCTCGGGCGCGTCCGCGGACGTCCAGCTCGTCACCGTGACGGTGTCGCCGTCCAGCGCATACACCCAGCGGGCGTAGTTGAAGCCCATCTCGAACAGGCTCGGCATCGCCAGCAGGCGGAACCGGCCGTCCTGCTCGGCGTACAGGCGCAAGCCCGACGCATGCGCCGCGTTCAGCGCGCTGCGGGCATGGCCGATGAGCTTGTTGAAGCTGGTGTTGCCGACGACGAGCTGCGAATGGAAGATGCCGTACATATAAGCGGTCGTGGCCAGCACTTCCGCTCCGGGCATATCCGGCGCTCCGCTGAGCAGAATATGGCCATGCGGCCGCTCGAGGAGCAGCTCCTTGGCCTTGAGCGCGACATGGGCGTACTCCGGCGTGAAGAAGGCATGCAGCTCCCCGTCCCGCCGCTCCTCCTCGATCCGCAGGGGGTAGAGCGCCGCGATTTCCTGCTCGCTCAGCGAGCGAGCCTGCAGCGGCTCGCCGAGATCGTCCGCGCGGCGCGGCGTCGGCTGCGTCGGGACGGCTTCATTTTCCTCTCGGCAAAGCTCCGTCCATGCCCGCTCGATCTCCTCGCCGAACTCGGCCCGTTCGACCGCCTCGGGATGATCGTCGCGGAACAGTCCGTAAAATACGATCTCCGCGCCGTCGGCCGGATCGACCTCGCGCGACTGGAGCGCCGTATAGGCGAACTCATACTGCAGCACCTCGCCCGGCAGCCGGTCCAGCTTCAGCGCCTCCGGCTGATGCGTCTCCTTGAACGAGCGGCCGAAAAAGGCGAAGCCGTCGGTCGCGAACGAGACCGCCCCGGTCAGGCAGCCTTGCTGCGCATACGGGAAGCGCCCGTCCTGCGGCTGGTTCTGGCGGGTGCAGACGATCCAGCCGCGCTGCTCGTCCTCATAGGCGGAATGGTCCAGGTAATGAGCGTTGTACGCTTCGTTGCCGCGCACGGCGCCCGGAGCGCCCAGGCCGATATCCTGGCCGTAGACGATGTCGGCGGAGCGTCCGCGCTCGTCCGCCTCGAGCCGGACGCGCCAGAACCAGGCGCCGCCCGAGCCGAGCCGGAAAGCGGCCTCGTAGCGGACGCCGTCGGCCTCGCCGCTCCAGACGATGCGGTCGCTCCCGCGGCCGACGCGGCTGTCCGAGCGGATGCCGATCAGCGGATAGGCGCGCATGCCCTCGGGACCGCGCACGCGCAGGTACAGCTGGTTGAGCGAGCCGTCCAGCGGATGGCTGCGCAGCTGGTTCAGCATCATGCCGCTGCCGGACGCCTCATACAGGTCGCCGGTCGGGTGGAAGGTGAAGGCAAGTCCGTCGCGCTCGAGCCGCCAGCTGGCGGACGGCAACGGCTTGGATTGGGATCGCATGGTGCTTCCTCCTTTTCTTGCAGAGCCGCTTGATAATAGTGATAGAAACGTTTCGAAAACAACCAAGACGAGTATATACAATAGAGCTTGAGGAAGTCAAACGGCGCTCCGGGCCATGGCGTCGAACGAGCGTATCGACTTCCTGGCTATTAATGAAGCGAAAAATGATTGGAAAAGAGGACTTGAATGCGATTTCAATTTGATTTATACTTTGTTCGAAACGTTTCGCTTTAAACGAAAAGCAACCGGAATCCAGGGGAGGATATGGCGAATGGATACGAAAAGAACGATCGCGGCGCTGGCTGCCGCCGCGCTGGCAGGCAGCCTGATCGCAGGCTGCTCGTCTGGCGGAAGCGGCGCAGAGGAAGGCAAGACGAAGCTCACCGTATGGGCGATGGGAGACAGCAGCAAGCCGATGGAGCAGATGGCGGCCGCGTACCAGAAGGAGAACCCGGACGTCTCGATCCAGGTGCAGGCGATTCCGTGGGGCAGCGCGCATGACAAGCTGCTGACGGCCGTCGCCTCCAAAAAAGGTCCGGACGTGCTGCAGATGGGCACGACGTGGATGCCGGAGTTCGCGGCGGCCGGCGCGCTGGCCGACCTGACCGCCGACCTGGCCGACTACCCGGAGCTGGCCGCGGACAATTTCTTCGACGGCACGGTCACGTCCACGCAGTTCGACGGCAAGACGGTCGGCGTGCCGTGGCTGGCGGAGACGCGCGTCCTGTTCTACCGCACGGACGTGCTGCAGTCGGTCGGCTACGATCATGCGCCGAAAACCTGGGATGAGCTGCTCGACGCTTCGAAGAAGCTGACCGAGCGGGGCAAGGACAAATACGGCATCGGCCTCGATCCCAAGGAGCCGACGCTCAGCTTCATGTTCGCCCGCCAGAACGGCTCCAAGCTGATCGAGGACGGCAAGGCCCAGTTCGATCAGCCGGCATTCGCGGAGACGGTCCGCTACCTGGACGGGTATTTCAAAAACGGCTACGCGCCGGTCGATCTCGGCCTCGATACGTCCCAGACGTTCGGCGGCGACGGCATGGTGCCGATGTTCATCAGCGGCCCGTGGATGATCAAGACGGTCGCGGACCAGATCCCCGACATCGAGGGCAAGTGGGCGACGGCGGTGCTGCCGTCCAAGGACGGCAACATGAGCTCGCTCGGCGGCTCCAACCTGAGCGTATTCGGCTTCACCGAGCAGAAGGCGGCCGCGATGAAGTTCATTGCGTTCCTCAGCAAGCCGGAGAACCAGCTGGAGTGGATGAAGCAGACCGGCGAGCTACCGGCGAACAAGAAGGCGTGGGAGGACCCGCAGCTGAGCGGCGATCCGAACATGGCCGTCGTCGGCGAGCAGCTGAAAAATGCCGAGCCGATGCCGCTCGTCAAGGCGTGGGACAACATCTCCCAGAACTTCCTCAAGACGTTCGAGGAGATCTACCGCGCGGACGCGGACATCGACGCCAAGCTGAAGGACTTCAACGAGCAGTCGCAGAAGCTGCTCGACAAGTAAACGAACGAGGCCGCGGCGGCGGCCGGAGGACGGGAGCAGCCCGCCGCCGGCTTCCGCCTGCCGTTCGGAGCGGCCACGACTTGCAAAGGAAGTGAGTGTATGAAGGGTTCCTCCAAAATGGCGCCGTATGTGTTCATCGGACCGACGCTGCTGCTGCTGGCGGTGTTCTCGCTGCTGCCGATCCTCGTCGCGCTGGGCATCAGCCTGACCGACATGGACCTCGCCGGGCTGGCCGACTATTCGTCCATCTCCTTCGTCGGCCTGGCCAACTATGCCGACGTGCTGGGCGATCCGGTATTCCTGCTGGCGCTGCGCAACACGCTGTTCTACGTCGTCATCGGCGTGCCGCTCGTCATCGCCTGCTCGCTCGGCGTGGCGCTGCTCATCCAATTCGGCCGCTCGCGGCTGTTCAAGGTGTTCCGCGTCGTCTACTACTTGCCGTCGGTGACGAACGTCGTCGCCGTGGCCGTCGTCTGGAGCTATCTGTACAACCCGGGCATCGGGCTGTTCAACTACATCCTGACGTCGATCGGCTTCGACAAGGTGCCGTGGCTGACGGAGCCGACGATCGCCAAGCTGTCGCTCATCCTGCTGGCGCTGTGGCGGAGCATCGGACTGAACATGATCATCTTCATCGCCGCGCTGCAGGGCATCGACCGCTCTTATTACGAGGCGGCGCAGCTTGACGGGGCGAGCGGCTGGCAGCAGCTGACGCGGATCACGCTGCCGATGATGCGCTTCGCGATCTTCTTCGTGACGATCACGACGATGATCGGCTGGCTGCAGTTTTTCGAGGAGCCCTTCGTCATGACGCAGGGCGGACCGCTGAACGGCACCGTCTCGGCGTCGCTGTTCATCTACCAGAACGGCTTCCAGTACAGCCACTTCGGCTATGCGGCCGCCGGCTCGTTCGTGCTGTTCTTCCTCATCATCGCCGTCACGATGGTCCAGCTGCGCCTGCAGCGGAAGCAAGCCGAGGAATAGGAGGAGGCTCTCATGAAACAAGCGACGACTCGAAAGCCCGCCTCGGCCGCTCCGAGAGGCCGGCTCCAGCAATGGGCCGCGGGCATCGTGCTGACCGTATTCGGCATCGCCATGGTGCTGCCGTTCGTCTGGATGGTGCTGTCCGCCTTCAAGACCGAAGGCGAGATCAAGCGCATCCCGCCGACGCTGTGGCCGGAGGCGTTCACCGTGGACAATTTCACCCGGCTGTTCACGGAGATGGACTTCGGCACGTACTTGGGCAACACGCTGCTCATCACGCTGTTCTCGTTCGTCGGCCTTCTGCTGAACGCGATGGCGGGATTCGGCTTCGCCAAGTACCGGTTCAAGGGGCGGGAAAAGCTGTTCCTGCTCGTGCTCGCCACGATGATGATCCCCGGCCAGGTGACGATGATCCCGGTCTACCTCATCCTGAACGGCGTCAGCCTGACCAATACGATGCTCGGCATCGTGCTGCCCGGCTTCACGAGCGCCTTCGGCATCTTCCTGTTCCGCCAGTTCATGAGCACGCTGCCGGAGGAGATCATGGAGGCGACGCGGCTCGACGGCGCGAGCGAGTACCGGCTGTTCGCGCAGGTCGTGCTGCCGATGTCCAAGCCGATCCTCGCCGTGCAGGCGATCCTGACGTTCATCGGCGGCTGGAACAGCTTCCTGTGGCCGCTCATCATCGCCAACGACGAGAAGCTGTACACGCTCTCGGTCGGCCTGCAGCTGCTCAAAGGGCAGAACACGACCAACTTCGCCCTGCAGATGGCCGGCGCGGCGTTCATGGTGCTGCCGATCATGGTCATCTTCATCTTCTTCCAGCGGCAGATCATCGAGAACTACAATATTTCCGGCATCAAGTGAACGGATGAGAAAAGGATGACAGCGAAAAGCGCCCCTTCAGGGCGCTTTTTTCGCTTTGTTGCAGATCAGCTTGTAATGCCGTCCGTAGCCTTTGCCGTACTCGACGATGCGCCGGATGATCGCCGGATCGTCGAGCTTGGTGAACGGGCATGGATCGGGCCGCGTGTTCACCTCGAGAATCCACGGCTTGCCGCTCGTATCGACCGCCAGGTCGAGGCCGAGCTCGCGCAGCGCCGGGTACGACCGGCCGAGCTCGCCCGCCGTCTGCAGCGCGATCCGGTCCATGCGGCGCAGCAGCGCCTCGGCCTCCGTCTGGCCGAAGGCGGGCGCGAGCAGACGCATCGGCTCGAAGATCGTGCCGCCCTGGCTGCCGTTGCTGACGATCTTGGCGGGATGGGCGACGCGCGCCGCGGTGCCGTTGCATGCCCATGCCCCCGACCGGTCCTGCTGGATCATGAGGCGAAAATCGAACGGACGTCCTTCGTGCTCCAGCATGCGGATGCCCCTCTGCACCAGATAGGGCGTATCGCCGATGCGCTTGGCGAGCGAGCGGTACAGCCCGCTGCGCGTCGCGAAGCGCCGCACCTTCTCTCCGCTCTGGTAAGCCCAGCCGCTGCCGGTCCGCTCGACGCGCATGACGCCGATGCCCATCCGGCCGACGTCGGGCTTCACGTAGACCATGCGGTGCTTGCGGAGCAGCTCGGCGAGCGACTCCTCGTTCAGCCAGCGCGTCGCGGGCACGGACTTGGCCAGCTGCGGATGCTGAAGCAGCCGCTGCGTCTTTTCCATCTTGCTGGCGACGGATCGCCGGGTGGCGTCGCCGCCTTCGCCGCTAGACATGCCGCTGGCTCCTCTCGCTAGGGATTGGTTCCAGTGTATGGGCAATTGGCGGCGGGCGACTGGGCGCGCGGGGAAGGATCGTGACCGTGGAGCTCGTAGAGCCCCATTTGCCGTTGGCGGCGGCGTTGCGGGCACATACGCACGAACCTGACAGGCGTCATGGGCATACGGTAGTGCGATGGGCGGAATCGACTCCGCCGACTAGAGGAGGGCGAAGCGATGCGGACAGCGGAGTGGAGCGCGGCGATCGGACGGCTGCGCCGGAGCTTTCCGTGGATCGATGGGCTGGCAGGGGCAGCCGTCGAGGGAGCGGCGGGCAGAGCGGATGCGGCGGCCGGGGCAGCGGAAGGAGCCGGCGGCGGAAGGCCGGATGAGGCCGAGTTCGGCGGCGGTCTGGCGGGGGCCGCGGATGCCAAGGACGAAGCCGGCGGCGGAAGTCCGGATGAGGCTGATTTCGGCGACGGTCTGGCTGGGGCCGCGGATGCCGAGGACGAAGCCGGCGATGGAAGGCCGGATAAGGCTGATTCCGGCGACGGTCTGGCCGCGGCGCTGCAGCTGCTGGAAGGGTTGCCGCTGCTGACGGCGTCGGCGCTGGAGCGGCACTACTATGCCGAGGGCAACCCGCTCGCCGCGCAGCCGGGCCTGAACGTGTACCGCACGTCCGGCACGAGCTCCGGCCGGCGCAAGGCGATCTACTACTCGCCGCAGGACGAGGCGGATTACCTGCGCGTCAAGCTCGACGTGTTCCGCGAGCTGCTGGCCGGCGGCGAGTGGCGGACAGCCGTCTCCGACATGGGCACCGGCCATGCCGAGGCGACGGCGGGCGAGGTGTTCCGCGAGCTCGGCTTGTCCGTGGAGACGCTGCCGTTCCGGCTGCCGATCGCCGAGCATGTCGCCGCGCTCGAGCGGCTGCGGCCGGAGGTGCTCTACACGATGCCGTCGATTCTCGACCGCATCCTGGCGGCGGCGGCGCGGCCGGCGGAGCTCGGCATCCGGCGCGTGCTGCTCGTCGGCGAGCTGGCCTCGCCGGGATGGCGGCGCGCGGCAGCGGCTCGGCTCGGCTTGACCGAGCTCGACATCGCGGATACGTACGGCTCCATCGAGATCGGCACGATCGCCTCCTACTCCCCGGAGCATGGCCGCTATTTGCTGGCTGACGGGCTGCTTGCGGAGGGCGTGCCGGCGGAAGCGCTCGGCGACGGGCTGGAGCCGCTGCCGGAGGGCGAGGCGGTGCTCGTGCTCACCTCCGCGCTGCGCGAAGCGTTCCCGGCGCTTCGATATGTCACCTATGACGTCGTGCGCGACCTGCGGCCGATCGTCGCAGGCGGCCGGCTGCGCCAAAGCTTCGCCGGACTCGTCAAGCGCATCGGGCCCGACCTCAAGCATGGCGAGAAGATCAGCCTCTATGACATCGAGGACGCGGTCAGCCGCCGGCTGCCGGACGCGCGGCTGCGCGTCGAGGTGCGGGGCAACCGGCTGGCGATCGGCATCGACAGTCCGTCCGCCTCGGACGAGGAGTTCGAGCTGGCGGGGCGGGACGTGGAGGCGCGCATCCCGGCGATCGGGGAGATGATCCGCAGCGGCTTGCTGGAGGACATCGCGGTGCGGCGGGTGCGGCTCGGGGACGAGGCGGCCGAAGGGCCGATCAAGCGCAAGAAGATCTTTTACGGAGAAGGAGAGACGCCGTGATGCGGGAACCGGATCTGAATGGAGGCATCGCGTCGGCGATCGGGCGGACGCCGCTCGTGCGGCTCTCGCGGCTGTTCGAGGGGGAGGCGTTCGAGGTCCATGCCAAGCTCGAAGGGATGAATCCGGGCGGGAGCGCCAAGGACCGGGCCGCGCTCCATATGCTGAAGGAGGCGATCCGGCGCGGAGAGCTGGCCGCCGGCGGCACGGTCGTCGAGTCCAGCTCCGGCAATCTGGCGATCAGCCTCGCCCAGCTATGCCGGCAGGCGGGCCTGCGCTTCGTCTGCGTCGTCGATCCGCGCACGACCGAGGCGCATAAGGCGCTCATCTCCGCTTACGGCGGAGAGATCGAGCTGGTGAGCCGGCCCGATCCGGCGACCGGCGAGTTCCTGCCGGCGCGCATCGCCCGCGTGCGGCAGCTGCGGGCGTCGATTGCCGGGGCGTACTGGACGAACCAGTACGCCAACCCGGACAACGCCGCCGCGCATGAAGCCACGACGATGGCCGAGATCGCCGAGAAGCTCGGCACGGTCGACTGGCTGTTCTGCGGCGTCAGCTCCTGCGGCACGATCCGGGGCTGCTCCGACTACATCCGCGGCCGCGGCTGGCCGACCCGGATCGTCGCGGTCGACGCCCAGGGGAGCGCGCTGTTCGGCGGGGGCAGCGGCGTTCGCCGCTTTCCCGGCCTCGGGGCGGCGCTGGAGCCGGGGCTGCATCGCGCGGACTTGGCCGACGAGGTCGTCCGCGTCAGCGACGCCGATTGCGTGCGCGGCTGCCGCAGCCTGCTGCGGCGCGAGGCGATCCTCGCCGGAGCTTCCTCGGGCGGCGTCGTCGCCGCGATCAAGCGGATGGCCGGCAGCCTGCCTGCCGGAGCGGTCGTGGCGGCGATCCTGCCGGACCGGGGCGACCGCTATCTCGATACGGCGTTCGACGCCGGATGGGCGAGCCGCGAGCTCGGCCTTGGACCGGACGAGGAGCTGGCCGCCGCGCCGTGACGGAGCGTTTGAGCGGCAGCGAGACGGGCAGCAGCGAGACGACGGTCGGGGAAAAGGCCAGGAAGCGCAGGAAAGAGGAGGAGAAGCGATGCTTTACTTGAACGACGAGCATATCCGCGAGCTCGGCTGGGACTGGAGCCGCTTGGCGGATCTCATCGAGGAAGCGGTGCGCACGATGGACGCGGGCGGTAGCGCCGCTCCGCTCAAAGGCTATCTGCGCTTTCCCGGCACGCCGAACCGGATCATCGCGACTCCGGCCTATCTCGGCGGAAGCACGGAGCTGGCCGGCATCAAGTGGATCGCCGGATTTCCCGGCAACCCGCAGCGCGGGCTGCCGCGCGCCCGCAACCTGATCGCGCTGAACGATCCGTCGACGGGCGAGCCGCTCGCCGTGCTGCGCAGCGATCGGCTGAACGGACTGCGCGCGGCGGCGGTCAGCGGCGCCATGCTGCGCTGGTACGCCGAGCTGCGTCCGGCGTCCGGGGGCGGCTTCACGGTCGGCATCATCGGCTGGGGGCCGATCGGCCGCCTGCATCTCGACATGGCGGCGGCGCTGCTCGGGCCGCGCCTGGAGCGGGTGCTGCTGCATGACGTGCGCGGCATCGCGGAGGACAGCATCCCGCCGGAGCTGCTCGGCCGCGTCGAGGCGACGACGGACTGGCGGGAGCTGTACCGGCAGTCGGACGTGACCGCGACCTGCACGGTCGCGCCGAGCCGCTACATCGACGAGCCGCCGCCGCAGGGAGCGCTGCTGCTGCATGTGTCGCTGCGGGACTACGAGCCGCACAGCGTCGCCGGCCTGCGCACGTTCGTCGACGACTGGAGCCAGGTATGCCGCGAGGATACGGACATCGAGCGGCTGCACGCGGCGGGGCTGCTGGCGGAGCCGGACGCGCTGACGCTGGCGGACGCCGTCTGCCGCGACGCGCTGGCTCCGCTCGCGGGCGAGACGATCTTTTTTAATCCGATGGGGCTCGGCATCTTCGACCTGGCGCTGGCGGGGGATTTCTACCGCCGCGCGCTGGCGGAGGGGCTTGGGGTGGGGCTGGATTGACCTGACGAGATCATTAAGGTCGCAAGGATGATTCTGCAGGAGGGGGAAGGGAGCACGTTGCGCCGCCAGGCGTGATGCGCTTCCAGACCCGCTAAGCTCCATGCCCGCCAAGCTCCAGACCTGCCGAGCTCCATGCCCGCCGCGCCGCTTCGCTCGCCCATCGGGGCGAGCGAAGCGGCGTTCCCATACGCCTGCTCCGCGATCTAATGATACTCACAGACCTTATTTCGTCCGATTGGCGCCGAATGAAATCCTAACGATACGGACAGACCTTATTGCTGCCCAAGTCGCTCCCGAAGCTGCTTTTTCGACAAAATAGCGCTCCTCCGTATCGTTGGCTGCGAAAAAACCATCAAAACCGCCGAATAGCGTTTCCTGGTATCATTGAGACGTCAAAAAGTTCGATCTGGCTGCATAACCAGCCCCTCCTCCCAACGAATCTTCGTTCATGAACCGTCCGCGGTCGGGTCATGCCCGCGAGCTTCCGCATAAGTTCATCATCGTCATCTGATGACGGGATATGACTCGTTCTCGATTCGCGCGATAGGATCGCTTTGCTTTGGAGGAAATTTTAAAGTTGACGATCTTGCTTTTCATCCCTAGAATAGGTTGTGCAAACGTTTTCTGTGAAAGCGCTTTATATTTATCCTGGTGCTTGCCGTCCCGTGGATTGCCTTCGTTCCTTGGACGAGCGGGTATCTTTTTCCACCCTTATGCAAACGTTTGCTTAACGGTCATTGTCTTAGGAGTCATTCATTCAGAGGAGGGTCTAGTTGAACATGATCATGAGCGCTACGACGAAGCGTTTCGCTTCCATCACCGCCATTTTCGCGCTGCTGCTGTCGCTGTTCGCCGGGGCTTTGCCCGTGCAGGCGAACGCGGACGCGGCGGCTGGCGAAAACGCAGCCGTGCAGGCGGAAACGGCGCCGCCGGTGGCGGATGGCCATCTGCGCGTCCATTACCAACGTACGGACGGCAACTATGAGGGCTGGGGGCTATGGCAATTCGAGGACGTCGCCCAGCCGTCTTCGAACTGGCCGAACGGCGGCACGCCTTTCCCGGCCGGACAGGCCGACGGATACGGAGCGTACGTCGATATTCCGCTGAAGGCGGACGCCAAGAACGTCGGCCTCGTCGTCATGAAGCCGGCCAACGGCGACAAGGACGCCGGCGACAAGAAGTTCTCGCTGGCCTCGCCGGCGATGAACGAGGTGTGGCTGAAGCAAGGCTCAGATGCGGTACATAGCTTCGAGCCGGTCGAGCTGCCGGCCGATACGGTGCGCGTGCATTATCAGCGCTCCGATGGCGAGCATGCCAAATACGGCGTATGGTCGTGGGGAGAGGTCGCGGCTCCTCCGTCCACATGGCCGACCGATGCGGCGATGTTCTCCGGCGAGGACGCCTATGGCGGATTCGTAGATCTGAAGCTCAAGGAAAACGCCCAGGAAATCGGCTTCCTGCTGCTTGATCCATCCAAGGGCGACGCCGGCAAGGACGGCGGCGACAAGAAGTTCGCCTACGTGAGCAGCTACAAGCATCTGTTCGTGAAGCAGGGCGACGACAAGGTGTATATCTCTCCGTTCGGCGAGCTGCCGGTGAACGAAGGAGCGCCTGCGCTCCTGTCCGCTCAGCTGCTGGCCGGAGGCCGCATTCATGCGGACTTCACGCTGACGACAGGTCTGGATACGGCGGCGCTCAAGGAGGCGCTGCAGCTCAAGGACAAGAGCGGAGCGCAGCTTTCGATCGCTTCCGTCGAGATCGACAGCGCGACGTCGATCCGCATCCAGGCGGATTTCTCCGACGCCCAAGCGCCGCTGCAGCTGACCTACGAGGGCAAGACCGTCGCCGCCGCTGCCGGCTGGCGCATGATGGACGAGCTGTACGCCTACGACGGCAGCGATCTCGGCGCGACGTATGCCGCCGGCGGAGCGACGCTCAAGCTGTGGGCGCCAAAGGCGTCGAGCGTCACGGTCAACGTCTACGACAAGGACGACGCGACCGTCAAGGTCGGCTCCCGGCCGCTTGCCCAAGGCGAGCGAGGCGTCTGGTCGATCCAGCTCCAGCCGAACGATTTCGGCGTGACGGATTTCAAGAACTATTTCTACCAATATGAAGTGACCAACGGCGGCGTGACGAAGCGCGTGCTCGACCCGTACGCCAAGTCGATGGCCGAGTTCCACGTCAATACGAAGGGCGAGACGGGAGCGGACGGCGACGCGGTCGGCAAGGCGGCGATCGTCGATCTGGCCGGCACCGATCCGGAAGGCTACGGCTTCGCCGACATCGACGGCTACGAGAAGCGAGAGGACGCGGTCATCTGGGAGATCCACGTCCGCGACTTCACGTCCGATCCGTCGGTCGAGAGCGACCTCCACGAAGCGACCTGGGGCACGTTCGACGCCTTCAAGCAGAAGGTCGACTACATCAAGTCGCTCGGCGTGACCCATGTGCAGCTGCTGCCGGTGATGGCCTGGTACTACGGCGACGAGGCGGCGATGAAGGAGCGCGAGCTCGCCTACTCGGCGATGAACAATGAGTACAACTGGGGCTATGATCCGCACAGCTACTTCTCTCCGGACGGAGCCTACTCCGAGAATCCGGCCGATCCGGAGCTGCGCGTCCGCGAGCTGAAGGCGATGATCGACTCGATCCACGACGCCGGCATGGGCGTCATCCTGGACGTCGTCTACACGCATATGGCCAAGGCGGACTTCCTGAACGACATCGTTCCGAACTACTATGCGTTCCAAGGACCGAACGGCAACTTCCTCGGCGGGTTCGGCAACAACCTGGCGACGAATCGCAAGATGGCCGAGAAGCTCATGGTCGACTCGGTGAAATATTGGTTCGATGAATACAAGATCGACGGCATGCGCTTCGACATGATGGGCGACGCGACCTATGAGTCGATCCAGAACGCTTACGACGCGGCCGCGGCGATCAACCCGCAGGCGCTGTTCATCGGCGAAGGCTGGCGCACGTTCGCCGGCCATCAGGCAGATCCTTACCTGGCGGGCCACGGCGCCGATCAGGACTGGATGGACAAGACCGACGATGTCGGCGTCTTCTCCGACGAGTTCCGCAATGAACTGAAGTCCGGCTTCGGAAGCGAAGGCGAGCCGCGCTTCATCACGGGCGGGGCGCGGGACATCAGCGTCATTTTCAACAATATCAAGGCTCAGGCCGGCAATACGAAGCAGGACGATCCCGGCGACATGGTGCAGTACGTCGAGGCGCATGACAACCTGCCGCTGTACGACATCGTGGCGCAGGCGATCAAGAAGGATCCTTCCGTTCCCGAGAACAATGAGGAAATTCTGAAGCGCGTCCGTCTCGGCAACCTGCTGACACTCACGTCTCAAGGGACTGCGTTCCTGCATGCCGGTCAGGAATACGGCCGCACGAAGCAGTGGCTCGGCGAAGGGGTGCCGGAGCAGAAGTACCATGAGCTCAAGGATGAAAAAGGCGTTACGTTCGGCTATTTCGTCCATGACTCCTATGACTCCTCCGACGCGATCAACAAGTTCGACTGGGCGAAGACAACGGATGCGAACGTCTACGGCGAGAACGTCAAGACCGTCGAGTATACGAAAGGCCTCATCGATCTGCGCCAGTCGAGCGACGCGTTCCGCCTCGGCGACAAGGCCCTGGTGGATCGCAACGTGACGCTGCTCCAGGTTCCGGAAGTGAACGCGCAGGATCTGGTCATCGCGTACAAGAGCCAGTCCTCCGACGGCAAGGACGACTTCTATGTGTTCGTCAACGCCGACAGCAAGTCCCGGAAGCTGACGCTCTCCGAAGACCTGACCGGCGGTCTGGTCGTCGCGGACGACGACGAAGCGTTGGCGGCGGGCGTATCCGCTCCGAGCGGCTTCTCGCTCGAGTCCGGCTCGATCACGCTGCAGCCGCTGACCGCGGTCATCATCCGCACGGAGGGCAAGACGGCTCCTCCGACGGAGAAGCGCTACGTGCAGGTCAACTATATCCGTCCGGACAAGAGCTACAAGGACTGGAATATGTGGGTATGGAATACGGGTGTCAAGAACGACCAAATCGATTTCCAGACGTTCGACAACGGCATCGCTTCGGTGCTCATCGAGGTCGCGCCGCAAGCGACCAGCGTCGGCTTCGTGCTTCGCAAAGGCACCGATTGGAATACGGCGAAGCAGGATATTCCGGATGACCGCATCATCCCGCTCGTTCCGGGCGAGGCCTTTACGAAGGTCAACGTGACGAGCATGGTCCGCGAGCTCGACATCAAGCCGAGCCTGACCGGTCCGACGCTCGACGACGGAACGATCACGTTCCGCTATCGGGACGATGCGCTGTTCCGCACGAACCGCATGAATGAGATCGAGGGCGTGAAGCTCCTCATCGGCGGACAGGAGCATGCGATGGCGTATGTGCCGGAGCAGGAGCTGTTCCGCTACGTGCTGAGCGGCATCGAGCCGGGCACGCATGAGTATTCGTTCGCGGTGACGAAGAACGGCCAGACGGCCGAGATCACCGATCCGAAAAACACGGTGGATGGAAAGTCGACCGTCACTTATGTAAGGCCGGATGTAGCCATCTCCGCATCGGCATCCCCGGCAGCGATCGCTGCAGGCCAGCACGCCGTGCTGGAAGTGGAAGCGGAAGCTTCCGAAGAAGTTGCATTCAAGGAAGCTTATCTGGATCTGACGGCGCTTGGCGGACCGGCCAAGGTGAAGCTGGACACGGAGCTCATGCAGCAGACGGTCGCCGTCAAGGACTCGGTGCCTGCGGGAGAGAAGACAATCCCGATTACGCTCGTCGATTCGTACGGCAACCGCCACCATGGCAGCGCCGAGCTGACGGTGCAAGCGAAGAGCACGGCCGGCGGCAAGCTGGACTTCGACTTCGACGAGTCCCGCATCTACTTCGTGCTGACCGACCGCTTCGCGGACGGCGACGAGACGAATAACTTCAACGTGAACAAGAACCATCTGGAGGCGTATCATGGTGGCGACTTCCAGGGATTGATCGACAAGCTCGACTACATCGAGGATCTTGGCGTCAATACGCTGTGGATCACCCCGATCGTGGACAACATCGACTTCAACAAAGGCACCGACTTCGGCGGCGAGCAGTACGGCTACCATGGCTACTGGGCCAAGGACTTCGCCAAGCTCGACGAGCATCTCGGCGATCTGGACACGTTCAAGCAGCTCATCGACGAGGCTCATGACCGCGGCATCAAGATCATGGTCGACGTCGTGCTCAACCATACGGGCTACGGCATGAAGCCCGGAGATCAGTACCCTGGCGTGACGCAGGCAGACAAGGATCGCTTCGCGGGCATGCTTCGCACGGACGGCCTCTCCGCCGATACGGATGCGATCAAGGGCGAGCTGGCCGGCTTGCCGGACTTCTTGACGGAAAATCCGGATGTCCGCAGCCAGGTCATCCGCTGGCAGACCGACTGGCTGGAGCGCGCGAAGAGCGATCGCGGCGATACGATCGACTACTTCCGCGTCGATACGGTCAAGCATGTCGAGGACACGACGTGGAAAGCGTTCAAGAACGAGCTGACGCGCATCGATCCGAACTTCAAGCTGATCGGCGAATACTTCGGCGCGACCGTCGACAGCGACGGCGGCACGCTGCAGAGCGGCCAGATGGACAGCCTGCTCGACTTCGGGTTCAAGGGCCAGGCCAAGGCCTTTGTCGAAGGCAACGTAGAGGCGGCAGACGCTTATCTGACGGAGCGCGCCGCCAAGCTGGACAATACGCGCGTCATGGGGCAGTTCCTGAGCAGCCATGACGAGGACGGCTTCCTGAGCGAGTATGTCGGCGGCGACAAGGCCAAGCTGATGGCTGCCGCGGCCATGCAGATTACGGCCAAGGGCCAGCCGGTCGTCTACTATGGCGAGGAGCTCGGCCGCTCCGGCAAGAACGCCCGCGACATGGGCAAGGGCGAGTTCAGCGAGAACCGCGGCGACATGCCGTGGGACAAGCTGGAGTCCGAGTCCAAGCTGCTGGCGCATTACCAAAAGCTGCTCGGCATCCGCGCCGACTATTCGAAAGTGTACGCTAAAGGCGAGCGGGTCAGCCTGGAGGCTTCCAATGAGAAAGGCTACATGGCCTTCCTCAACCGCTATGAAGGCGAGCAGCTCGTGACGGCGCTCGGCGTCAAGACCGCCGCGCAGGAAGTGACGCTGGCCGTGCCGTTCGCGGCAGGCAGCAGCGTGAAGGATCTGTACGGCGGCAAGACCTACGCGGTCTCTGAAGGCGGCAAGGTGACGTTCTCGCTGCCAGCGATGGCGGATGGCGGCACGGTCGTGCTGGCGAGCGTGAAAACGACGCCGACGCCGGAGAATCCGACGCCGACGCCGGCAACCCCGACGCCGACACCGGCAACCCCGACGCCGACACCGGCAACCCCGACGCCGACGCCGGCAACCCCGACGCCGACGCCGGAGAATCCGACGCCGACACCGGCAACCCCGACGCCGACGCCGGCAACCCCGACGCCGACGCCGGCAAACCCGACGCCGACGCCGGAGAACCCGACGCCGACGCCGGCAACCCCGACGCCGACACCGGAGAACCCGACGCCGACACCGGAGAACCCG
The DNA here is from genome assembly GCF_000422485.1 of Paenibacillus pasadenensis DSM 19293. Classification (GTDB taxonomy): domain Bacteria; phylum Bacillota; class Bacilli; order Paenibacillales; family Paenibacillaceae; genus Paenibacillus_O; species Paenibacillus_O pasadenensis. The sequence goes on along the minus strand of NZ_KE383849.1, from coordinate 204,584 downwards.
TCGCCGACGCCGGAGAACCCGTCGCCGACGCCGGAGAACCCGTCGACACCGTCGCCGGTCACTCCGACTCCGGCGCCGAGCTCCTCTCCTGCCAAGCCGGAGAACGTGGTCGAGCTGACCGCGGATGCGCTCAAAGCCTCGGCTTCCATCACGCTTGAAGCTGGGATCGCGGAAGTCCGCCTGCCGCTTGACGCGAGCACGATTCTGGGCTCGAAGCCGCTGGAGCTGAAGCGCGAGGGACTGACGGTGCAGCTGCCGTCAGCTCTGCTGGCGCAGCTCGCCAAGCTGATGCCGGCAGGCGAGTCGGAAGGCGCGTACCTCCGCTTCCAGGCCGCCGAGCTGGATGCAGCGGCAGCCGTAGCGGCCGCGGATCAAGCGGCGACGAAGCTGGATGCCGAAGTCAAGCTCGGCAGCAAGCTGGTGGAGCTGAGCCTCGCCGTCGTGACGAAGGCAGGCCAAGCCTACTCGCTTGATCGCTTCGAAGCTCCGGTCCAGCTGACGTTCGCGCTGGACTCCGGCGTGAGCTTGCAGCTGGCCGGCATCTACTACCTGTCCGGCGAGCAGCCGGAATACGTCGGCGGCAAGCTGGCGGATGGACGTCTGACGGCCAGCGTAAGCCACTTCAGCCGCTATGCGGCGCTTGAAGTCGACAAGACGTTCGCCGATCTGTCCGGCCACTGGGCCGAAGCGGCCGTGAAGCGGCTGTCGGCGAAGCAGATCGTCGCCGGCACGAGCTCCACGACGTTCACGCCGGCCAAAGCCGTCACCCGCGCCGAGTTCGCCGCGATGCTGGCGAGAGCGCTCCGACTGGACGCGCCGGCAGCGGGCAGCGCGTTCAACGACGTTCCGTCCGGCGCCTGGTACGCCTCCGCCGTCGAGGCGGCTCGCCATCACGGCATCGTCACCGGCAAAGGAGACGGAACGTTCCAGCCGCACGCGGCGATTACCCGCGAGGAGATGGCGCTGATGCTGGTCCGTGCCTACCGCGCGCAAGCGGCGGATGCCGCAGCTGCCGCTCAAGCGGCTGCTGTCCGCGATCTCGACCGCGTATCCGCATGGGCGGCCAAGGACGTGCAGGACGCGCTGGCGCTCGGCCTGCTCAAAGGCCGCGCCGACGGCAGCTTCGCGCCGGCGGCTTCCGCAAGCCGCGCGGACAGCGCGCAAGCGATCCTCAATCTGGCGGATCGTCTCGGGCTGTAGCGAGCCGAGGCGACTCCAGCAGCATGCTGCATGCAAAAAGGACTGCCCTTACGGGGCAGTCCTTTTTCGGTCTTCAGGTACAGGCTGATTTTCGCCTTCCAGGGAGAGAAGCACACAAGCGGCGCGTCTCCGCATGGCTTACGAGCTGAAAGACGAAGCAGTCCGAAGCGAGCATGCTGGATTTCATCGAGAGCGTAGACAACCCGCAGAAGCGCGAAGATGCCTATCGGCTGCTGGACCTGTTCACGGGAACGACCGGACAGGAGGCGAGGATGTGGAGGCCGAGCATCATCGGCTTCGGCTCCCCTATCCTTACAAGTACGCCTCCGGTCACGAATCGGTGCAGGGGCCTTTAACCAACCCCGTCACCTTTTCGCCCACGCCGGTTCATTCAAGGCTGGCTTTTATGAGCTGCTTCCGATAAGCCATCAGCTCCGCGATCGCTTGAAACTGCCGCTCCAGCTGACCGTTCAGCTTCTCCAGAGCGAGCTCGAAGGAAGCCTCGACGCTGGAGAGCTGCCGGCCGTCCAGCTCATCGAGCAGCTTTTTCATGTTGTCTATCGAATAGACCGATTGTCTCAAGCTGCTGATGACAAGGATCCGGCGCAGCTGGCGATTCGAGAACAGGCGGTAGCCGTTGGCGGGATTCCGCTCGGAGGCGATCAGCCCCTCCTTCTCCCAGTGGCGGATCGCGGATGGCCGGACGCCGGCCAGCTCCGCCGCTTCTCCGATCGTCCTTCCTTTCTTGCGGTCCGCTCTCTCTGGCGGATCCGACTCAGCCGACCGGATCCAGACGAGGAGCGACTCGACCCGCTCCTTTTCCGCCTGGATATCGGCTTGCTGCCGATTGACGCCCCACAGCGCCTGCCCGCCTCGTCCCTGCTTGAGGAGCCGCATCGTTTCGTAGGCGAGCGGGATCGAGCCGGCCTTCAGCAGAGCCCGGATCGTCTGAAAAGCTTGCCGATGAAGCTCGGCATAGCCTCTGCGTCCGCTTTCCGTTCGAGGCACATCCGGGATCAGGCCCAGATCCTCGTAGCGGCGCAGCGTCGTCGTGCTGACCTTCAGGAGCTCGGCCAGCTGGCTAGGCGCGTAGAGCTTCTGCATCTTCTGCATCGCCTCACCTTTCCTCCTTCATGTAGAGCCTTGAAGCGCTACAACAACATTGAACCGGATTGAGACCCGCGAATCAAGGCTTTCCGCCCGTCGAACCGAAAGCTTGCCTTCATGTAGTAGCCTGATAAGGAGAGGGAAAAGGAAAGGAAGGATGCCGAATGGACCGAAAGGCGAAGCTGTCTCGCGGGGAGATCGATGTCGGGGTTGCGGGGAGGCCGGATGGACGAGTCGTCCTGCTGCCGGGAGCAAAACGGAGCGTATACGGAAAGGAGGCCGATGCGCTCTTGCAGTGGGGAGTCGACCCGCTTCTTGGAGAGCGGTTCGTTCAAGGGCTGGCGGAATCGTTTCGGGTCGTATATTTCGACTATGAAAGCTATCTTTTCTCGAATCCGTATCCGGAAGGCTTGACTGCCGAGCGAGCCGCAAGGGACATGCTGGAGATCGCGGATGCCGCGGAGGTCGGGCGCTTCAGTTATTACGGGTACTCGTGGCTCGCTCTGGTCGGCTTGCAGGTGGCGATCCGCACCGATCGGATGGAAAGCCTCGTCATGGGAGGTTTCCCTCCTCTGGACGGGCCTTATGCAGAGATGCTGGAGGTGACCCGCCGCACGCATGAGCTGGCCCGGCAGAACTGGCTGCGGCCTGGCGCTTCCGTGCCGCCTCCAGAGTCTCCGCCATCCATGGAGGAGCATGACTGGGACAGCGCTCCGGTCACGGTCGATCCGCAGGTCGCGCTGCAGTTTCGGACGTTGTATGAAAGCCTGGCGGACTTCGATGATCGGCGCGTCCAGGACAAGCTGGGGATGCCGAGGCTGGTCTTTGCCGGAGAAAGGGACATGATCGCCTACGGGGAAAGGTTCGGCGGCGTGACCGTCGATATCGCCGGGCCGATCGAGCGCCATCGGAGATCCATGGAGCAGGCAGGATGGCGGGTGGAGCTTCTTCGGGGAGCGGATATGGACCATGTGAAAGCGATGCAGCCGGACGCCGCGCTGCCGCTGATCAAGCCCTGGCTGGAAAAAGCTCTGGCTCCCCGATGACCCGGCATCGGTCGCCCGAATAGCAAAAAAACGGAGGATCTCCATGCCAGGCATGGGGATCCTCCGTTCGTGGTTGCAGCCGTTTCTTAGAAGTCGGAAGCGACAGCCTTCACTTTGTCCAGACCTTCGCGCAGAATGTCGGCGGAGCGGTCGCGGAACTGGTTGTGGCCTTCGATGACGAGCTCTTGCACGTCGGCTCCGAACAGGCCGAATGCGCCTTTGAGCGGACGGACAGCCGCTTCGAAGTCGGCCATCGGACCTTCGGAGTACACGCCGCCGCGCGCGCTCAGCAGCACGACTTTTTTGCCTTTGGCCAGGCCTTCCGGACCGTTCGCCGTGTAGCGGAACGTCTTGCCGGCTTGGGCGATGTATGCGACATAGTTGATCAGCGGAGCCGGAGCGGCATAGTTCCACAGCGGAACCGTGATGACGACCTTGTCGGCTTCGAGGAACTGGTTGACGTATTGGTTGACGCGATCGGCCGCTTCCTGCTCCTCGGCCGTCAGCTCCATGCCTTGCGCGCCTTTGAACATCGCGGTCATCGCCGTGTTGCCGTAGAACGGCAGGAGCTCCGTGTACAGATCAAGCTCGGTCACCGTGTCGCCGGCATGAGTGCTCTTATAAGAGTCCAGGAAGGCGTCGTACATTTGAACGCTGACGGCCTGATCCGAAGGACGGTCGTTTGCTTTGATGAATAGAACATTTGCCATGAAAAAAATCGCTCCCTTGAAAATGAATTGTGACTGAATAAGTCACAGTATAGCGTGATAACTAAAAATGTGCAACTAACTTTTTTTAGGACTGAGGACAGGATCTGGGGATCGGTCCTGAGGATTCGATAGCTTGCCTGTTGGAAGCGATCTCAATGTGTCGATTCCGGGGCGGTCGGCATATTTACACGATAAGGAAGAATCTGTATGCTAGATCCATCGAAATGAGGTGGGTTCATTGAAGGATGGGTTGGCTTCGACCCTCGGCGAGCCGATCGGCAGGGGGAACACGGCGACGATTTACCGCTGGGGAAAAACGGAGGTCGTCAAACTATTCCATGACGGTTCGACGGCTCGTCAGGAAGCCGAGAAAGAAGCGGCCAAGGCCGTCTTTTTTCAGAAGCTCGGCTTGAATGCCCCTTCTTTTGGCGGATTCGTCGAGTTTGAAGGTCGGCCGGGACTGATTTATGAGCGGATCGAGGGCTTGACGATGCTATGGACGATCGAGCCGTCGGCGGCAAGCGTTTCCGCCTATGCCCGGATGATGGCTCGTCTGCAGAACGAGCTGCACGGCGTCCGCGCCGAGGGCGGTCCGGAGCTCAAGACGGATATGGCGCGGATGATCCAATGGGCGCCTTGGCTCACGGAAAGCGAAAAGCAGGCGTCTCAGGCCGTGCTGGACGTTCTGCCTGCAGGCGAGCGAGTATGCCATTATGATTTTCATCCGGACAATATCATTCTGTCTCCGCGAGGACCGGTCATCATCGACTGGATGAACGCGCTTGTCGGCGATCCGGCGGCGGATGTAGCCCGCAGCTCGATGATGCTCCAGGGGCGGTCGCTCCCGCCCGGCGCTCCGGAATGGGTGCGCCGGCGCGAGCTCAGGGAGCTATTTCATCACGACTATCGCCAGGAGTACTTCTCGCTGTCCGGGATGGACCCGGCGCTGGCGGATGCCTGGATGGTTCCGACCTTCGCGGTCCGCGCTGCGGAAATGGACCGTGGCGACGACGGCAGGCATGCGGCTCAGCTGCGCAGCCTGCTCGCCGCGACGCCAGGAGGATGGACATGATTCTAATCGTGCTTATCGCGCTTCTTATGCTGACGTTCAGCCTGTACCAGAAAACGAAGTCGGTTCAGGAGGATTTGACCGCCATTCGCGAAAAGCTCGGCCTGCTGCGGCCGGAGGAGCTCGCGGAGCGCGAGCTGAAGCGGGCGATGGAGGAGGAAGCGAAGCTTGCGGAGCGCGAGACGCATGATCCCGAGCTTGAGGCGTACAACCGCGAGATCGAGGAAGAGCTGGAGAGGATGCGCGGGCCAGAAGACCCCGCCTCTAGCGCTGGCGGCTCGGGGCCTGGCGCGCAGGTGCGGCTGGTTCCGGCTGCCGTCGAGGATGCGCCGCGACTTGCGCAGATGAATCGGATGCTGATCGAGGACGAGCGCAGCTCGAACCCGATGAGCGACGAAGAGCTGCTGGAACGGATGCGCGGCTGGCTCCTCTCGGAGGAGTGGCATGCCCAATGGATCATGCTTGACGAGCGGACAGCCGGTTATCTGCTGCATCGGCGGAGCGAGGATGGGAACGGCCAGATCCGGCAGCTGTTCGTGGAACGGCAGCATCGGCGCAGCGGCATCGGGCAGCAGGCTGTCCGGCTGTATGTGGACCGCCATGCTTCTGCAGGCACGGAAGTGACCGTCGATGTTTTGGAGAGCAATCCCGAAGGGATGGCTTTCTGGAGAAGCGCTGGCTTTCGGCCCTATTCGACCCGGCTGAAACGGCCGACAAAATCTGCGGCAGGAAAAAATGCCGCTGAATCCGAGGAGGAGCAATGAATTCGGCTACCGGCTTTTCCGCATTTAGCTTCTTTTTGCCCCTTGGCATTGGCATCGTCTACCTGCTATTGATTGGTATTGGATTTTACGTGCTCTATCTTCTAATTAAGCTGCTGAAACGCGCTATCGCCGCGCTGGACATCTACCTGGACGAAAAGCGCAACCATCGGCTCTAGTTCCTTACGCTGATACAAAAAGAAATCCAAGGCTCTCATAAGCCTTGGATTTTTTGTTCAGCCGGCGTTGGCCGCTTGCCGGTTCAGCTGGCGGCGGATCGCCTGGACGGCTCCGATATGCAGTCCTTCGTGAAAGATCGTGCGCACAAGCACTTGCTCGATCGTATGCATCCCCATCTCCGTCGGCGGATAGCTCTCCTCGAGCCGATCGCCGTACCGCTCCCTCAGCTGCAGCGGCTGCTGCCGCAGCAGCTCCAGCAGCTGGCCGTACGAGGGGGTCTCGGCCGTGAAAAGGCTCGGGTTCGTGCCGTATCCGAACCAAGCGGGGAAGCCTGGCGGCAGGGGGACCTCCTCCTTCGTCAGCGCCCGGATCCACAGGTACTGGTCCGTGAACACATGTCCGAGATTCCAGCGGATGTTGTTGGCGAATCCGTCCGGGATCCGGTCGGCGGCGTCCTCGCCTGCCGCCTCGGCGAGTTCGAGCAGCTCGCTTCGATACGCTTCAAGCTGGTTGAACAACACTTCATGCCGGGTCTGCATCGCTCATTCCTCCTCCTTTTTCCACGACTACTTTGGCATCAGAGGGCCGAATTCCTCCAGTCGTGTAAAAATCGGGGAGAAAATGTCGCGTCGTCGTCCCGATCAGGCTATGCGCTTAATGCGCGTGGTCATGCTCCTCGCCATGCTCATGCCCTTCGCCGTGGGCATGGCCGCCCGCGCCGAGCAGCTGGATGCCGAGCAGGCTTTCCAGATCATGCTCCTGGATGTAGGCGGAGCCGCCGACGAGCCGGATCGGAGCATGCAGCTCCGCCGCCTTGCCGCCTGCCTTCGCCGTCCGGCCGCCGATCGTCAGCTGCACGGACAGGCCCTCCCCGCTCACCGCGATGCCGGCGCCGGCTTGCCACTGCACGCGCAGGCCGAACGCTGCGGCCGTGCTGCGCAAAGGCAGCCAGGCATGATCGTCCTGCATCAGCGGAGCGGCCGCCAGCGGCACGGATTTATCGCCGCGCTTCAGCGCCGGCTCCGCTGCCGCTGGAGAAGCGGACGGCTCGGAGGCGGACGGCGCATCGTCGCCGCCCTTTTTCTCCAGCAGCTCCAGCCGGGTCGGCTCGCCGCCGACCTCCAGGTAGCGGACGAGCTTGCCGGAGGCCAGCTCGACCTGGGCGATCCGTCCCTCGCCGGGCAGGCTGACATAGGCGTAGCGCGCGCTCGTGGCGATATCCGGCAGCACCGCCTTGTCGACATGCTCATGGAAGTCGGCGCTCCAGCCTTTGCCGATCGCCGTCGCGCGCAGCAGGCTGCCGCTGGCCGAGTCGCGGATCTCCAGCATGCCGGATCGGCGCAGGCTCAGCAGGTACGCCTGATCCGAGGACACCGCCTGGCGGATCGACGGCTCGATCGCGACCGTCTCATACGCATAGGGCTGGCGGCTGGCGTCCAGCTTGTACAGCAGCGGCAGCGTGCCTTCCGTGTAGCCCCAGAACACGCGGTCCTTGCCCTCCAGGAAAGCGGCGACGCGCTGCTTCTCCGGATAGTCGATGCGCGCGACGGCCTTCGCCGTCTCCGCGCCCTGCGTGCCGACGACCAGCGTGCCGTTCTGGCAGCCGAACAGCAGGCGGCCGCTCGGCTCGTCCTCGGCGATTCCGTGCAGCACCGGGCAGCCGGGGATGCGCGTCTTTTCCTGGCCGCTCTCGAGGTCGAGCACCTGGACGAAGCCTTGCTGCAGATGGCCGACGTAGAGCAGGCCGCCCGCCTCGGCATAGTGGTAATGGGCGTTGCCCGCCAGCGCGAGCTTGCGTACGCTCACGCCGTCCAGCGAGTCGAGATCGCCGCTGAGCAGCAGCAGCTCCGCTTTGGATTCGTTGGCGATCGTCGGCAAGCCGGCCACGGGATGCGAGCTGTCGGGCGAGTAGCCCTCGAACGTGCGTGAGACGATCGGAGGACGGGCGGCGCCGGTCGCCGGATCGAAGCCGGTGTTCACGACGGTGACGTAATCCTTGTCCGTGTCGCGGCCGCGCGTGACGAACAGATGGCGGGCGTCCGGCGCCAGGCTCAGGCTCATGATCGAGGCCGGCGTGGACAGCCGCGAGACCGTCTTGCCGCTCGGCAGATCGATCGTGACGAGATCGCCATTCTGGCCGTCAGCCACGAACAGCCGGGCTTCGGCTGAGGTGCTTTCCGAAATGCGTTCTACCGTCCCGTGCGCCATGGCGCCGGATGCAGGCAGCAATAGAGCAAGCGCGCTCAGCGAAAGCGCGAATGCGGACAGCTTGTTCAATCCAACCCTCTCCTATATGTAAAAATTACGAACAAGGATGATGCTACAGCTATTCGGCAATGCTTGTCAATGCTTTTTTCAAGGAATGGCGGCTGAAGGATGGACGAGCCGGCGGTGCTGGCCGTATAGTGGAAAGTAAAATCGGAACCGCCGAACGGAAATGAGGACGGAAGCATGATTACGCTGCGAATGACCCAGTCGCTGCTGAAGGACATGAAGGCAAAGCCGGACGAGCAGGCGGCGGACGGCCTGTACAGCTGGCATGCGAACATCATCAAGCTGAACAACCGCAAGCAGATCCTGCTCGTCAATGACGAGACGCTGCTCTGCCTTTTTCTCGAGGGCATCCGCGCCGGCCAGCTCGACAAGCTGCAAAGCGCCTTCGTGCAGACGCTGCGGGAGTACCTGCTGCAGCAAAAGCTGGAGGAGCGGGCGGTAAGCCTCTACCTGGAAGAAGCCACGACTTTCTCCATCGCAAAAACGAACAGCCGCAGCGTCATCGGCACGATGACGGAAATCTCCTTCTTCCAGCGGGATGATTTTGCCCATCCGCTTGACCGCATCGGCTATCATAACCGCATCATCCGAAAGCCGCTGAACTACGACCGGCCGATCGAAGCTTTCCAGAAAGCGCTGTGGCTGAACATGAAAGCAAGAGCGGGCGGCTGACGTCCGGAGTTTCCCTGCTCAGACAAGCAAGCCGTCCCGTTCGCGCGGGGCGGCTTGCTTTCGCTTCCGATTCAGATGAATTTCCGGCTCGTCTTTTTGCCGTCGCAGCTGAAGACGATTTTTTTGTCCTCGACGACCGTCTCCAGATGGACCGCCTTGCCCCAGAGGTTGACGACATGCGGCAAGGTGCGCTCGACGTACTTGAGGTCGAGCTCGACGCCCTCGTACTTGTGCCCGAGGTACAGCTCGCCGACGCGGTTGAAGTCCCCGTTCAGCACCTCGAGCACGGGGAAGCCGCCGTTGATGCGGGAGACGACGAGCTGCTCGCGGACGTTTTTCCACGTCTTGTCGGTGATTTTCCACTCCGGGCCCTTCTTCTCGAAAATGTACAGGTCCATGTCCTCGACGAGCTGCTTGGTCAGGTAGTTGCGGAGGAACGAGATGTCGGAATCGAGCTCGCGCACCTCGAAGATCTTCTCGCGGCCGCGTCCCGGCTTGTAGCCGAAGCGGCGCCGGTCGTCCTCGCTCGGCTCATCCCAGCGCTTCTCGATGTCCTCGAAGATCTTCAGCCCCAGGTAGTACGGATTGAGGCTGCCGCGTCCGGGGATGACGACGGAGGAGTTGAGCTTGGCGAACTCGATCGTCTCCTCGCTCGTCAGGTCCATCTCGCGGATGATGCGCTGATGCCAGTAGGAGGCCCAGCCCTCGTTCATGATCTTGGTCTCCATCTGCGGCCAGAAATACAGCATCTCCTCGCGCAGCATGCTCATGATGTCGCGCTGCCAGTCCTGCATCGTCGGACTGTGCTCCTCGATGAACCAGACGAGATCCTTCTCCGGCTGGCGGGGGAAGCGGTGGGGGTCCGGCTGCACGTCCTGGTCGCCGGCATCGTCCTCGTCGAGCGACCAGAGGTCGTCGTAGGCGCCCGCGGGCGGCGCTTCGGCTTCCTCGGCTTCCCGGCGCAGGAACTCGCCCTGCAGCGACTTGTCGAGCTGGCGCGGCTTCACGAGCGCGGGATCGATATGCTCCTGGATGGCGAGCACCGAGTCGATGAACGCCTCGACCGTCTCCGTGCCGTACAGCATCTCGTACTGCGTCACGCGCTCGGCCGTAGCGGACATGCTCTCCACCATGTCGCGGTTCGTATTGCGGAAGCGGGCGTTGTTTTTGAAAAAGTCGCAGTGGGCGAGCACATGCGCGACGATGAGCTTGTTCTGGATGAGCGAGTTGCCGTCGAGCAGGAAGGCGTAGCAGGGGTTGGAGTTGATGACCAGCTCATAGATCTTGCTGAGGCCGAGATCGTATTGCAGCTTCATTTTGTTGAAGGACTTGCCGAAGCTCCAGTGCGAGAAGCGGGTCGGCATGCCGTAGGCGCCGAACGTATAGATGATGTCCGCGGGGCAGATCTCGTAGCGCATCGGGTAAAAGTCAAGGCCGAAGCCGGCCGCGATCTCCGTGATCTCGTCGATCGCCCGCTCCAGCTGGCGGATCTCGTCCTGAGTCATGTCCGTTCCATCCCTCCGTGCGAAAGTTGAGGTTCATACCCAATCTATGCGACGGTGGACGGGACTATGAGGGATGGGGGCAAGTGCAGTCCCTGAAGAGATGGGGTATACTTTCCCTAGAACGATCCGAGGATGCAGGAACTCGAAGGAGGAGAGACCGATGTCATTTCCGGACGAAAAAGCCGTCTACAGCTACCAGGACTGGCAGACATGGGAAGGAAACTGGGAATGGATCAACGGGAAGGCGTACAGCATGTCTCCCGCCCCTACACCGCTCCATCAGTCCGTCGTCGGAGAGCTCCATTTCGCTTTGCGAGCTTACTTCCAGCGCAGAAGCTGCCAAGTCTTCGTCGCTCCCTTCGATGTCTTTCTCAGCGAAAGCGGTGATTACCGCTCGCCCGATCATGTGGTGCAGCCGGATCTCTCCGTCGTATGCGCCAAGGATCAGATCGGGAAAAAGGGCTGTCATGGAGCCCCGACGCTGGTCATCGAGGTCTTGTCGCCGTCCACCGCCCTCAAGGACTTCAATGAGAAATTCGAGCTGTACCAAAAATATGGCGTCGCCGAATATTGGATCGTAGACCCAGGCAACCGTGCCGTCCATGTGTTTGCGCTGGCAGATGGCGAGTACAAGGTCAAGGAGCTGTATATGGATAAGGGCAGCGTGCCCTCCTTTGTATTCGAAGGGTTTCAAGTCCAGCTGGAAGAGCTGTTCCGCTTGGAGGCGGATGCCTGATGGGGACGATCGGCATCACCTCCGACCTCGTCCAGAGGCTGATCGCCCGCCAGTTCCCCCAGTGGAGCCGTCTGGAGGTGCGTCCGGTCGACGAGAGCGGCCATGACAACCGCACGTTCCGCCTCGGTCCGGAGCTGGCCGTCCGCCTGCCGAGCCATGAGCGCTACGCATCCGCCGTGGAAAAGGAGCAGAAATGGCTCCCCGTCTTTCAGCCGCATCTGACGCTGCCGATCACCGTGCCCGTCGCCAAGGGCGAGCCGGATGAGGAGTATCCGCTGCCCTGGTCGGTCAATCGCTGGCTGGCCGGCGAGCCGGTCTCCCGTGCCGCGATTCGCGATAAAATCGAGTTCGCCGAGGATCTTGCCGCTTTCCTGCTGGAGCTGGAGGCCATCGACGCGACGGACGGCGTGCCGGCAGGCGAGCAGAATTTTCATCGCGGCGGCGATCTCGCGGTTTATGAAGACGATGCCCGCTCCGTGCTGGCGAGGCCGGGCGCTCCGTTCGATGCCGCGCTGCTGACTGAGGTCTGGGAGAGGGCGCTGGCGGCGCCGTTCTCCGGCCAGCCGGTCTGGCTGCATGGAGACGTCGCGGTCGGCAACCTGCTGGCGAGCGGCGGCCGCCTGAGCGGCGTCATCGACTTCGGCACGATGGGCGTCGGCGACCGGTCCAGCGATTTGGTGATGGCATGGAATTTTTTTGATGCCCCAAGCAGAGCCGTGTTCCTGGGGCGCATGGCCGCCGACGAGGGCGTGATCGACCGCGCCCGCGGCTGGGCGCTCTGGAAGGCGCTCATCACCTACGAGTGGCATGAAAAAGGCTCGGAGCTGTCCGAATGGGGCAGGCGCGTAATCGATGAGATCGCGGCGGAGCATCGCGGCCGGCGGAGCTGACGGATCGTCGGCTATCCGGGCCGATAGGAGGGGGACAGCGTTCGGGGCCGGCATCCGGCGCCGAGCGCTCTTGACCGTTGCGCAGCGGAGTGATATAACCCAGTGAGTAAGTACTTACTTTTGAATCGGGAAGAATGAGGTGAACGGAGGTTGACCAGCAACCTGTTCCAGGAAATCCTGCTCTCCGGCGCATCCAAGCTGACGGTCAAGCAGGAGCGGATCGTCGAGGCGGCCATTCAATTGTTCGCCGAAAAGGGCTATTCCAATACCTCGACGGCGGAAATCGCAAAAGCGGCCGAGGTGTCGGAGGCGAGCATCTTCAAGCAATACGGGACGAAGGAGAAGCTGCTGCTTCATCTGCTCGTCCCTCGCGTCAAGGAAATCTTTCCGGTCATGGCGGAAGAGGTCATTGGAAGCATCGTCCGCACCAACTCGTCGCTCGAAGGGTTCCTGCGGGCGTTCATCCGCAACCGGGTCGATTTCGCGCTGGAGAACAAGGACATCCTCCGCGTCCTGATCAAGGAGCTGATCTACAAGGAAGAGCTCAAAAACGACATCCTGCCCTATCTGGCCGATGTCGCGGCTTCCCGGCTCATTCCGGTCATCGAGCTGTTCCAGCAGCGGGGGGAGCTCATTGAACTGCCTCCAGCTATGCTGCTCAAAAATCTGTTCACGTTCGTCGGCGGATTTTTCGCTTCGCGCCTCGTGCTCCTGAACCAGGACGTCATCGAGGACGAGGAGATCGAGGAAGCGGTCCGCTTCCTGCTCCGCGGAATTGGAAATCCATCGTCTATCTAAAGGGAGGATCCTGACATGCAAGCCAAAGAAAAAAAGCTCGTCCTGCTCGCGCCGGTCATCGCGCTGCTGATCGTATTCGTATTCTCGCTCACGCTGTTCCCGAGCGTGCAGATCAAGCCTCGGCAGCTGCCGATCGCCGTCGTCAACGAGGATCAGGGAGTCGAGATCTCCGGCCAGCCGAAGCTCAATATGGGCGAGACGATCGTCGAGACGATCCGGCAAGCGCCGACGGCCCCCGGCGAGGAGCCGGCTGTCGAGTGGGTCGTCGTGAAGGATGAGGACGCGGCGCGGCAAGGCCTGAACGACAAGGACTATTATGCCGCGCTCGTCATCCCGCAGGATTTCAGCGCCAAGCAGGCTTCGCTGCGGACTCCGTCTCCCTCGTCGCCGGAGCTTCGGATCTACCTCAATCAGGGCTTGAACGCGGCGGCGGCTACCGCGGCCGGCCAAGTGCTGAACGGCGTCGTCGATACGTTGAGCGAGAAGATCCGCGCGCAGGTGCTGGATGCGTTCCAAGCCCAGGGAGCGACGCTGTCGCCCGACCAGGCGGCCGCGCTGGCCGTTCCGATCGCCAAGAAGGTGACGAACGTCAACGAGATCGGCACGAAAAGCGCAAACGGCAACGCGCCGATCTCGCTGTTCCAGCCTCTCTGGATGGCGAGCATGGCCTGCTCCGCCGTCCTGTTCCTGGCATTCGGCAAATCCGCGGCCTCCGATCGCAAGCGGTCGCTCGCGACGAAGCTCGTCCACATCGGCGCGGGAGCCGTCGTGGCGCTGCTCGTCGGCTTCGGCTTCGCCTGGATCGCGGAGGCTATGATCGGGCTTGCGATTCCGCAGTTCGTCGATACGGCTTTGTTCCTCGCGCTTGCCTTCTTCAGCTTTTTCCTGCTCATCACGGCCGTGGTGTCCTGGCTGGGGCTCAAGGGCATCGCCGTGTTCGCGCTGATGCTGTTCTTCGGCGCTCCGCTGCTCGCTCTGGCTCCGGAGATGATGTCGCCGTTCTACCGGGACTGGATCCATCCTTGGCTGCCGATGCGGTTTATGGTCGACGGACTTCGGGAGCTGTTCTTCTTTGGCAAAGGACTGAGCTGGAATCATGCCGTCGCCGCGCTGACCTGGATCGGAGCGGGCGGAGCCGCCGTCACGCTCGCTTCGGCTCTCAAGTCCGGCGCAGCCGAGAAGCGCCGCCGCCAAGACTCTGCTTTTCGCTGAAACAAGTCGGATATCTGTATGTCATCCCGCTCGTGAAGCCGTTATAATCCATTACAAACGACAGCATGCGGACGGAGCAGGCCGAATGTCCGCATGCTTTTCAGGAAATGGAGGGCTTGGACGGATGAACATACTGGCTTCCGCGGACCGGCTGAACCAGGTGGCGGATCGGGTGGTCGACTATACGTTCGGGATGGATCTGACCTGGGACTGGCCGGGCGGCGTCGCGTTTTACGGCGTCAGCCGGGCATACGAGGCGACGGGCGACAAGACGTATCTGGAGCGGATGATCCGCTGGGTCGACGAGTATATCGAGGTCGGCCTGCCCGGCTGGACGGTGAACACCTGCGCCATGGGGCATATGCTGCTCACTCTGTACGAGGAGACGAAGGATCAGAAATACCTCGACATCATCCTGAGCAAGATCGATTATTTGGAAAATCGCGCGCTGCGGTTCGGCGACCGGGTGCTGCAGCATACCGTGTCGTCCAAAAACGACTTTCCGGAGCAGTGCTGGGCGGATACGCTGTTCATGGCGGCGTACTTCATGCTGCGCGTCGGCGTCAAGCTGAACGAGAAGCGGCTGATCCATGACGGGCTGCATCAGTTCCTGTGGCACATCAACTACTTGCAGGACGAGGACAACGGCCTCTGGTACCACGGCTACACCCACGTCCACCAGAACCATATGTCCGGCATCCACTGGGCGCGCGCGAACGCCTGGGCGGCCTATACGATGTCCCGAGCCGCCGGCGAGGTGCCGGAGGGCTACCTGTATCCGCCGATGATGCATATCTGGAGCTCGTTGCGCGACCAGCTCGCAGCGCTCAAGAAGCTTCAGAAGGACGACGGCCTGTGGGGGACGGTGCTGGACTGCCCGGATGCGTACGGCGAGGTGTCGGCGACAGCGGGCATCGCCGCGGCGATGGTCCAGCAGGGCAACCCGCTTCATACGAAGTACGTTCAAAAGGCTCTCGACGGCGTGCTGGCGAATATCGCCGACAACGGGCGGGTCCGAAACGTGTCGGGCGGCACCGCCGTCATGAACGACGTCGACGCTTATCTTCAGATCGACCGCAAATGGGCGCAGGGCTGGGGCCAGGGACTGGCGCTCGCGCTCCTCTCGTCCGTCATCCAGCGGGCGGCAAAGCGGAATGAAGCCGCAGCGGCCGGGCCGGCGGAAGAAGAGGCGGCAAGCGCAACGGAATAGAAGGACAACAGCGTCGGCGGATCCCGCCGGCGTTTTTGCTTGCGGGGAAAAAAAGCGGCCCGCCGGTGGCAGCCGGCGAGCCCAAGATGATGCTCTATTCAAAGGGGGGTCATGTGTTCATTTTAAGCATCGAATCTTAAACCAACCTGAAGAAAAAATCTCAATCCCGTTACATCTCGTTTACAAATGAAACTGCCGGTGGAAAACAGGTTAAGCCGAATCGGGCCTCGCGGGGGAAGAGACGCGCCTCTATGATGGAGGGAGATGCAGAATAAAGGAGCAGGAACGACATGGCAATCGACAAGCGCGGCCGTCTGAACGAAGAAATATTTACCTATAAGCGCACCAAAAACAACGGGATATTCCTCTATTGGAATGGCAAACATGTAAAGACTCTCGCCGGCAAGGCAAGCGACAGGTTCTTGAGCGCGATTGCAGGCCAGGACCATAAAGGAACGCAGCTCGTCATGGCCAAGCTGACCGGAAACTTCAAGCACGGCAACGAGAAGGACGACAAGTCCAGTCATTGAGCCGCCTCCGCCGAAGAGCTCTTGCCGGCTGCAAGGGCTCTTCGGCGCGTTCAGGCCGAACGGGACGGCTCGAATTGCGTTTCGGAAGGATGGTTTTCGGTTGAAAGGAGAGAAGCAAGAAGCTTAGGTGTAAATGTTTATTTACAGCGATAAGGGCCGGGTGTAAGATACATCATGGCTCCGGCGCAGACGGGGCCGCCAGCACTCAACCATGTCAAGGCGCAGCGCGCGCAAAGGGGAAAGCAAGCATGATGGCAAACCGAATGAAACGGCTGCTGATCGGCCGGCCGATGAAAAGCAAGGAGCTCGAAGGAGAGAAGCTGGGGCGGCTTAAGGCGCTCGCCATCCTGTCCTCGGACGCTTTGTCCTCCGTCGCCTACGGCACGGAGCAGATCCTGATCGCCTTGATGGTCGCCGGCTTCGCCGCGGTCTGGTACAGCATCCCGATCTCGATCGCGGTGCTCGGCCTGCTGCTGATCCTCATCCTGTCGTATCGCCAGACGATCTTCGCCTATCCGATGGGCGGCGGCGCCTATGTCGTGGCCAAGAACAACCTTGGCACGACGACCGGCCTGCTGGCCGGCGGCTCGCTGCTGATCGACTACATCCTTACCGTCGCGGTCAGCGCCTCCGCCGGCACCGATGCGATCACGTCGGCGTTCCCGTCGCTGCACGACCACCGAGTGCTGATCGCGACGGTCGTCATCCTGTTCCTCACGCTCATGAACCTGCGCGGCGTCACCGAGTCGGCCTCGGTGCTCGCGATTCCGATCTATCTGTTCGTCGTATCCATCTTCGTGCTTATCGTCTCCGGCGTCATCCGCTACCTGACCGGCGGAGCCCATCCCGACATTCCGGAGCTCGGCACGGCCGTCAGCAACGTCAGCCTGTTCCTGCTGCTCAAGGCGTTCAGCTCCGGCTGCTCGGCGCTGACCGGGGTCGAGGCGGTGTCCAACGCCATTCCGAACTTCAAGCAGCCGGCCGAGCGCAACGCCGCCGCGACGCTCGTCATGATGGGCCTCATCCTCGGCGGCATGTTCCTCGGCATCAGCGTGCTGGCGTATTGGTACGGCATCACGCCGAGCCACAACGAGACGGTCGTGTCGCAGATCGCCGCCTCGACGTTCGGCCGCGGCTTCCTGTACTATTTCATCCAGGGCGTGACGGCGCTCATCCTGTTCCTGGCGGCCAATACGGCGTATTCGGCGTTCCCGCTGCTGGCGTTCATGCTGGCCAAGGACAAATACATGCCGCATGCGTTCATGGTGCGCGGCGACCGGCTCGGCTTTTCCAACGGCATTCTATTCCTCGCCGCGTTCTCGATCGTGCTCGTCGTGCTGTTCGGCGGCGATACGGAGAACTTGATCCCGCTGTACGCCGTCGGCGTGTTCATCCCGTTCACGCTGTCGCAGCTCGGCATGATGGTGCGCTGGGTGCGGCTGCGGCCCAAGGGCTGGGGAGGCAAGCTCGCGATCAATACGGTCGGCATGCTGACGACGCTGGGCATTACGCTCATCTTCATCTTCACGAAGTTCTCCCAGGTGTGGATGGTGTTCGTCTTCCTGCCGGTCGTCATGTGGCTGTTCCTGCGCATCCATCGCCACTACGTCAAAGTCGCCGACGAGCTGCGCATCGACCTCGCCGCCGACAAGCCGGTCATCAAAGGCAGCACGGTCGTCGTGCCGGTCGCCGGCATCACGCGCGTCGTGAGCAACTCGATCGGCTACGCCAAGTCGCTCACGGACAACGTCGTCGCCGTCTACGTCGGCTTCGACGACGACTCCATCGAGCGGATGGAGGCCAAGTGGGCGGAGTGGAACCCGGGCGTTCGCCTGATCGTGCTGCGCTCCAGCTACCGCAGCATCACGCGGCCGCTGCTCAAGTTCATCGACACGGTCGAGTGGAAGACGGCGGAGACCGACCATATTACGATCCTCATCCCGCAGTTCGTGACGAAGCACTGGTGGCAGCACATCCTGCACAATCAGACCGGCCTGCTGCTGCGGACGTATCTGTTCAACCGCAAGGACATCGTCATCGCGACGGTCCCTTATCATTTGAAGCATTGACGAGAGACAAGAGCGCTCCGCTCCGATCTCCTGCGGCCGGCTCGACTTTGAATGAAGCCGCTCGAAATGGATACGATAGGGAAGAGCCGAAAAGGGACGAGGCGGGCGCTGCTCGCAGCGTCCCTTTTTCATGGGAACGAATCGGATCCGCTGACGATTGCATCTATTTACTTTATGTATTATACTAACTAAAAATAAGTAACTAATGAGGTGCATCCATGATGAATAATCCTTTGCAGGGCTCGATCGATCCCGCCGTCCGCATCGGCAAGGTCCGGCTCAAGATCCGCGACCTGGACCGTTCCATCGCCTATTATCGCGACATCCTCGGCTTCCGCGTACTGAGCCGCAGCGGCGGCGAGGCCGCGCTGGGCCATGCCGGCTCGGACGAGGCGCTGCTGGAGCTGGAGGAAAGGCCGGATGCCGCGGCGGTCGACCGCCGCTCGGCGGCCGGACTGTATCATTTCGCGGTGCTCGTGCCGGATCGCCGGTCGCTCGGGCTCGTGCTTCGCAACATGGCCGAGGCGGGCATCCACATCGGCCAGGGCGACCACTGGGTGAGCGAGGCGCTGTACATCACCGATCCTGACGGCAACGGCATCGAGATCTACCGCGACCGTCCGCGCAGCGAGTGGACGTACGACGAGAGCGGCCATGTGCGGATGGGCACCGATCCGGTCGACGTCGAGGGCTTGCTCGCGCTGGCGGAGGGCCAGCCGTGGGAAGGGCTGCCGGACGGCACGGTCATCGGCCATGTCCACTTCCATGTGGCGGAGCTGGAGGCGGCCCGCCAGTTCTACTGCGGCCTGCTCGGCTTCGATCTGATCGTCGACGGCTGGCAGTCGATGGGGGCGCTGTTCATTTCCGCCGGCGGCTATCACCATCATATCGGGCTCAACATCTGGGCCGGACGAGGCGCCAAGCATCCGCCGGAGAACGCCGTCGGCCTGAAGTTCGCCACGATCCTGTTCCCGGACGAGGCGGCGCGCCAGGCGGCGGCGGACCGGCTGCGGGCAGGCGGCGTCGACGTTCGCGAGGCGGAGGGCGGCCTTGAGGTCGTCGATCCTTCCGGCATCACGCTGCGCCTGTCGATCGGCTGAGCCGAGCGCGGCAGATGCCGGGAGGGGCGCGCTGTGGTATAATCGCCTGCGAGCAAGCTAGACGCGAGGGGAGGATGCCGCAATATGGCCAAAAAGAATCGGGGCCGCGCGCCGGAGCCGCGTCCGGAAGCGGCGGCGAAGCCGGCGACGCTGAAGGATCTGCTGCCGGCGGAGCTCGTCGACCGCCTGAAGAACCAGGCGGGAGACATGCGCGCGGAGCAGGAGCGCGTCCGCGAGGAAGAGCGCCGTCGCGCCGAAGAAGCGCGCAAGGCCGAGCAGAAGCGCAACGAGAGCAGCATGGAGTATCTGCTTGAGAACAGCAGCATGGACTGGAAGAAATTCAAGTAGAATCGAGCCCTTTTTCCGCATGCTCTGCGGCGGATGGACCCTTTCCTTTCCGGCAAGGCCCTTCCCTTCCATAAGGGAGGGCCTTTTCGTTGTTTCACTCGGACTCGCGGTGGTAATAAAGGAAGCGGACGGCAGCGAGGGCTGCCCGGCTCGGAGCGAAACGAGCCCATCCGGACCGAAACGAACGCGAGAAATCAGGAGGTACGACAACGATGAATTCCATGATGATGATGAACGAATACAGGATGCAGGACGATCGGCTGAGCCAAGGCTTTGCCGCCAGCCAGGCGGGGCCGGGGGAGCTGGAGGAGCTTGAGCTGACGCTGGCCGAGATGCGCCAATATGTCGAGCGCTACCCGGAGGACGAGACGGGGGTGCTGCATCTGCAGCAGTTCGAGCGCAAGCGCGCGGCGCTCGCCGGCGAGCTGGAGCTGCTCGATGCGGCGATCCTCGCCTGCTCGATCGGCGGCGCGGAGACGGCCGGCTCGCTGCAGGTCTAGACGATGAGCGAAATTGCCAACTCCCAGTCCCGCCCGAAGCGCCGGCGCAGCACCAAGGCGGCGATGTGGATCGGCGCCTCGCTGCTCCTGCTGGCTGCGGCCGGACTGATCGCGCTGAAGGCGCTGAGCTACGGTCCCGCTGCCGAGGCCGAGGAAGCGCTGCGGGCAGCCGACGTCGAGGTCGAGCAAACCGACTCCTTCATCGCCTTTGTCCCGACGGGCGATCGCAAGAGCCCGTCCGTCCTGCTGTATCCCGAAGCGCTTGTCGATGAGCGCAGCTACGCGCCGCTGGCGCTTGAGCTCTCCCGCCGAGGCTACCCGGCCTATCTCATCCGCATGCCGCTCGACCTCGCCGTGCTGGGAGGGAGCCGCGCCGACGGGGTGCTGGACTCGGCCCGGGACGGGAGCTTTGTCATCGGCGGCCATTCCCTCGGCGGCGTGATGGCGGCCCGATATGCGGCGGAGCATCCGGACCGGCTGGCGGGCGTGTTTTTCCTCGCCTCCTACCCCGACCCCAAGGGCGACCTGAACGGAAGCGGCCTGAAGGCTCTGTCCGTGTTCGCGACGAACGACGAGGTGATGGACCGCGGCGATTGGGGCCAGGCGAAGCGCTGGCTGCCGCCGGACACGGCGTACGTGCCGATCGAGGGCGGCAATCATGCCGGCTTCGGCGCTTACGGCGAGCAGCGGGGCGACGGCAAGTCGACTCTCCCTGCAGGCGCGCAGGCGCGTCACACCGCCGAAGCGATGGCCGCGTGGCTGGAAAGCCTGCCGTGAAAGCGGTCCTCCCGCAAGGCGCATGGCGCAGAGGAATGGAAGCAGCAAACGAGACGAAGCCGCAGGAAGCGGCTTCGTCTCGTTTGCGTTGCATCATTTTCTTGACGGCGCGGCTCGCCTGGCGGAGAAGCTTCGTTGCGGCCTGGCCGGTTCGCTTGTCGTCTCCGTGCTGGCTTGCAAGCCAGCAGCCGGAATGATGCCAACGAGCAGCTGAACTGCTGCCGGCAAGCAGCCGGAATAATGCCAATGAGCAGCTTGAACTGCTGCCGGCTGACGGCATTCCGCGGCAACGATCCCTGGTGCGCTTAGAGCCCCATATTCCGCCTTCATGATCGACTAACGACGCGTCATACGCTTAAACCGCTCCGACGCCCCCATTTCGCTCATTTTTTTCGTCTTTTTAACGGCTAAGCCCGCCACGCGTCGTTAGGCATGGAAATGGCGTCATTTCAACCTGCTAACGATCTGATTCGTCGTCAGCTCCCTGGCTTCGGCAAGAGAATTGCTTCGGCCGCTCGAGCCGCCGCTGAATCGTTCCAGATGGACGATGCCGATTCCGTCTAGAGCCGGTCGGCTTGCCCATTTGCGGCCATTTCCATTCCACGATCTAGAAATACGTCCGGCATCTGCAAAAGGATGTCCTGGAAGCGCTTCCCTGAACCGAGTAGACTGGGCTTGGCGCATCTCGCATATGCGACCATCCCAAGGAGGAATCGATCATGATCAAACGCCTCGCCCTGATGGCCCTCGCCTGCTTCCTCGCCGTCACGCTGGTGCTGCCGCTC
Organism: Paenibacillus pasadenensis DSM 19293; assembly: GCF_000422485.1. Lineage (GTDB taxonomy): Bacteria > Bacillota > Bacilli > Paenibacillales > Paenibacillaceae > Paenibacillus_O > Paenibacillus_O pasadenensis. Next base: position 183,105 of record NZ_KE383849.1, on the reverse strand, counting down.
GGCGCCGAGCGCGCGCATGCCGCCCCGGTCTCGACCTTCTTCAACGTCATCAAGCAGGACGGAGCCGATCCATGGATGTACAAGCATACGGACGGCTACTACTATTACACGCAGACGACGGGCGGCAACATCACGCTGTCCCGCTCCAGGACGCTCAGCGGCATCGACGCCGGCGAGAGCGCCGTCGTCTGGACGCCGCCCGCAGGCACGATGTACAGCTCCAACCTATGGGCGCCCGAGCTGCACTATCTCGACGGCAAATGGTACGTCTACTTCGCCGCCGACAACGGCAGCAACGAGAACCATCGCATGTACGTCCTGGAGAACGCCAGCGCCAATCCGATGACCGGCAGCTGGACGCTCAAGGGCAAGATCAGCGACGCGACCGACCGCTGGGCGATCGACGGCACCGTGCTGACCGTCGGCGGCAGCCGCTACTTCCTCTGGTCGGGCTGGGAGGGAACGGTCAACGACAAGCAGCATCTGTACATCGCGCAGATGAGCAACCCGTGGACGATCAGCAGCGCGCGCACGCGCATCGCCACGCCGACGTACAGCTGGGAGACGAACACGACGCCGCAGGTCAACGAAGGCCCGCAGGTCATCGTGCGCGGCAGCACGATCAGCCTCGTCTACTCGGCGAGCGGCAGCTGGACCGACGGCTACTGCCTCGGCCTCATCACCGCCGGCACGTCCGCGAACCTGCTGAACGCTTCGTCCTGGACGAAAAAGAGCACGCCGATCTTCGCCAGCGCGAACGGCATCTACGGCCCCGGCCACCACAGCTTCACCAAGTCCCCGGACGGCGCCGAGGACTGGATCGTCTACCACTCCGCCCGCTGGCAGGGCGCCGGCTGGACGCGCCAGGTGCGCGCGCAGAAGTTCGGCTGGAACGCCGACAATACGCCGAACCTCGGCTCCCCCGCCGCGCCGAATGCGCCGATCGCCGTTCCGTCCGGCGAGCCGTCCCGCGAGCGCTATGAGGCGGAGAACGCCGCGCTCGGAGGCGGCGCGGCGGCGACCAACGAGGCCAGCGCCTCCGGCGGCCGCAAGGTCGGCTACATCGATACGGCGGCGAGCTACGTGCAGTTCACGGTCAGCGCTCCTGCGGCCGGCTGGTACGTGCTCGCAGCGCGCACCGGCAACGGCACGAGCGGCCAGCCGTGGGCGATCCACGGGCTGTCGGTGAACGGCGGAGCGGCCTCGAACTTCTATGTCGCCTACTCCGGCTGGAACAACTGGGGGACGTCCACGGCCAAGGTCTATCTGAACGCCGGCTCGAACACGGTGCGCTTCACCCGCGTCAGCAACTACGCCGAGATCGACAGCCTGGATCTGTTCCCGAGCCTCTGACCGAAGCCGGCAGCCTCGAGGGATGCCGGCGCAGCGTCTTGTTTTTGGAACGACTCCATCGGAGTCCATCGAAAGATGAGGGTCAAGCCAAAATGGAGCGGACATTCTGAAGCACGCTCTTGAAAAAGTCCGATTCCGGCGCCGCGTTCCCGACGACCTTGATCTTCCTTTTCCGAACGTCAAGGCTCTTGAATTGATCGGTCAGGACAACTCCGGAAAACGCCAGGCCTTCCGGAATCGGCACTTCAAACGCATAGTCTTTGGCTTGATTGGTGATGGGACATACAACGGCAAAGCCGGTAAGCTCGTTGAACAAAGCTTCCGACAAGACAAGGGCGGGGCGGCGGCCTGCCTGCTCTCTGCCTGCCTGCGGATCAAAATCGAGCCAGACGAGATCGCCGCGTGCGGGAAAGGTCAAATGAGCTCGTCTCCTTCGATTCCCAAGTCGATCTCCTCATGCCGCGAGGAATCCGGCTTGATTTTCGAGAGCAGCATGTTCAGATGCTCCCGCAATTGTTCGTTCGCATCCGTCTGATTCAGCGGACGCAGCAAGATGCAATTATCTTCCGTCAGCACGGCTTCCATTTCCGCGCCTTCGACCAGATTCATCCTCTTGAGAAACTGGTTCGGAATTCGGATGCCGCTGCTGTTGCCCCAACGGCTGAGCGTTACCGTCGTCATAAGGACCCTATCCCTTCGTATTTGATGGCTCAATTATATCGCCCTCCTCCCAATTTGTATATCCACAGGATATACATATAAGCGGGTTTAGATTCCTCTTTCCGAAGACAGGACCTGTAAAAATGTCCACTTCATCTGTAGAAGCGCCATTTTTCAAAGCGTCTCCTTCCCTTACGATAAGGCTATCCAACGAGCCTCGCTCGTGGAAGACCGACATAAAAGGGGAGTATCTCGGATGAGCAAACGCAACCGGAAAAAAGCCTCGATCCTCGCCATGACGCTGATGGTGCCGCTTCTGGCCACCGCCTGCTCGGGCAACGGAAACGGAAATGGAAACGGCAGCGGCAGCGCGGCCGAAAATCAGTCCTCCGGAGGAGGAAGCGGCAAAGCGACGGAAATTCTGTTCTGGTCTCCTTTCTCCGGCTCGGACGGCCCGTTCATGAAAAAGATCGTGGACCAATACAACAGCTCGCAGGACGCCTACAAGGTGAAATTCGTCATCCAGCCGAACGGCGAGTACTACAAGCAGCTCGACGTCGCGCTCAGCACCGGCAAGGAGCGGCCCGACCTGATGATCATGCACGTCGACTCCGTGCCGACGTACCAGAGCAAGGACCAGCTGCAGCCGGTCGACGACCTGGCGTCCCAGGCCGGCATCAACGCCGCGGACTTCGCCGAGGCGCCGATCAAGTACGCGACGATCGACAGCAAGCTGTACACGATCCCGCTCGACATCCACCCGGCCGTCATGTACTACAACAAGGATCTGTTCGAGCAAGCCGGCATCTCCGCTCCGCCGACGAACCGCGCCGAGTTCGACGCCGCCGTCGAGAAGCTGACGAACAAGGACAAAGGCGTGTACGGCTACGTCGTGCCGACGCTGTGGCCGCAGCAGTTCATCTTCCCTTCGCTTGTCTGGCAGAACGGCGGCGAGCTGTGGAACGGCTCCGACGTGGCGTACAACTCGCCGGAGGCGGTCGAGATGGTGCAATGGCTGCGGGATATGGTCGAGAAGGGCATCTCCCCGGGCAACGTGCAGCAGGACGGAGAGAACACGCTGTTCCTCCAGGGCAAAAACGCGATCCAGTTCAACGGTCCGTGGATGAAGTCGCAGTTCGACGAAGCCGGCCTGAACTACGGCGTCGCCGTCATGCCGCAGATCGGCAAGGCGAAAAAAGCGGTCTACGCCGGCTCGCACGGCTTCGTCGTGCCGAAGGCGGTCACGGATGCGGATAAGCTCGCCGCGATCGGCGACTTCCTCAAGTTCGTCTCCGGCGACTCGCTCGCTTGGGCGGAGTCCGGCCAGGCGGTCGCTTCCAACAAGGTGCTGGAATCGCCGGAGTTCAAGGCGCTGGAGTTCCAGAGCACGGTCGCCGGCAGCTTCGCCGACGTGCAGTTCGCGCCGAACGTGCTCAACTGGGGCACGATCGTCGAGCCGCTGTGGGGCGAGCTGAGCAACGCGATCCTCGGCAAGAAGCCGGCCCAGCAGGCGATGGACGACGCGGTCGCCAAGTCCCGCCAGGCGATGAAATAATCCGGCTTGCCGGGAAGCGAAAGCGGAAGGACGGCAGAGCGGGCTGTGCGCTCTCTCGTCCTTCTTTCCTTCTCGCCCGCCCGCTGCCCATGAAAGGAAGGACCCATCCATGAAATGGACCTCGCGGCTCACCTCGTTCCTGTTCGTGCTGCCCTATCTGGCCTGCTTCGGCCTGTTCCTGCTGTTCCCGATCCTGTACGGGGTCGTCATCAGCCTCCAGGACTTCGAGCTGCTCTCGAGCGAGCATGCGTTCGTCGGCCTGAGCAACTATATCTCCATCCTCACGCCGGGCACGTACGAGAACAGCCTGTTTTTCCGCGGCCTGTGGACGACGGCGCAGTTCGTCCTCTACTCGGTGCCGCTGCTCATCTTCGTCGCGCTCGCCCTGGCCATGCTGCTGAACGCGCTGCCGGCGCGCGTGCGCGGGCTGTTCCGCACGTTCTACTTCCTGCCGTACGCGCTCTCGGCGTCGGTCATGGCCGTCATCTGGCTCATGATGCTCGATACGAACGCCGGCTTCATCAACAGCCTGCTCGCGCGGCTCGGCTTCGCCGGCATTCCGTGGCTCACCGACACGCCGTGGGCGTGGGTGTCGCTGATCGGAGCGACGATCTGGTGGACGATCGGCTTCAACATGATCATTTTCATCAACGCGCTCAACGAGGTGCCGGAGGAGCAGTACGAGGCGGCCTCGATCGACGGGGCGGGCGCCTGGTCGAAGTTCGTCTCCGTGACGCTGCCGACGATCCGTCCGGTCATGCTGTTCGTCATGATCACCTCGACGATCGCCTCGTTCAACATCTACGCGCAGCCGTTCCTGCTGACGCGCGGAGGGCCGGGCGACACGACGCGCGTGCTGCTCATCAACGTGCTCGACCAGGCGTTCGCGCGCAAGGACGTCGGCTCGGCGTCGGCGATGGCGATCCTGATGGCGCTGCTCATCATGGCCGTGTCCGTCGTGCAGTTCAAGCTCACCAACCGAAAGGAGAAGGCTTAGATGACGACTTCGAAACGGAACCAGGCGATCCTTCTCCTGCTGGCCGCGATCATCGCCGCGGTCATGGTGCTGCCGCTGATCTGGATGCTCTCGACCGGCTTCAAGAACGACTTCGAGGCGCTGTCCGGACGGATGGACTTCCTGCCGCGCAAGCCGACGCTCGACAACTTCCGGCAAGGGCTCGGCGGCGAGCTGATGAACACGCCGGTGCTGCGCTGGATCGCCAACTCGCTGTCCGTCGGCGCCATCGGCACGGCGATCGTGCTGGTCATCGACTCGATGGCCGCCTTCGCGCTGGCGCGCCTGACCGACCTGCCGCTGCGCCGGCTGCTGCTGCCGATGTTCATCGCCTCGCTGATGATTCCGGGCGTGCTGACGTTCCTGCCGATGTACATGGAGTTCAACGCGCTCGGCCTCATCAACACGTATCCTGCGCTCATCCTGCCGGCGACGGCGGGCGCGTTCGGCGTGTTCCTGCTGTACCAGTTCTTCCTCTCGTTCCCCAAGGAGATCGAGGAGGCCGGCCGCATCGACGGCGTCAACAAATGGCAGCTGTACGCCCGCATCCTCATGCCGTCGGCCGTGCCGATCCTGGTGACGCTCGGCATCTTCACGTTCATGGGCATCTACAACGACTTCGTCTGGCCGCTCTACGCCACGACGTCGCCGGAGATGCGCACGATTACGGCCGGCATCGCGATGATGGCGACGGGCAGCTACACGCAGAGCTACGGCAAGCTGATGGCGATGACGACGGTCGCCGCGCTTCCGGTCGTGCTCATTTTCATCCTCGGGCAGAAGTCGTTCGTCCGCGCGATTACGAGCAGCGGCGTCAAATAAGGCAGCTTAGAAGGAGAACGAGGCGATGCGGCTGAAAAGGAATCGAGGGACGGCGACGCTGCTGGCGGCGCTGCTCCTGCTTTTGATCGCGGGAGGAGGCTATTGGATGTGGAGCAAGCAAGGACATCCGGATGAGACGGATGCGTCGTACGCCGGACACGGCGGCACGTTCAAGAACACGCTGGCCGAGATCGACACGCCGGACCCGAGCGTCGTCCATCACGGCGGATTCTACTACATGACGTTCACCCATGGCGGCACGGACATCATGGTCATGAAGTCGCGCACGCTCGACTTCCGCTCCGCCGAGCGCAAGGTCGTCTGGCATCCGCCGGTCGGCACCGCCTATTCGGCGAACCTGTGGGCGCCGGAAATCCAGCATGTGCGCGGAAAATGGCTGATCTACTTCGCGGCCGACGACGGCGACAACGCCAACCACCGCATGTACGCGCTCGAAGCGGCGACGGACGACCCGATGGGCGAATACGCCTTCAAGGGCAAGATCGCGGACGACACGGACAAGTGGGCGATCGACGGGCTCGTCATGGAGCATGAGGAGCGGCTGTACTTCATCTGGTCGGGCTGGGAGGGCGACGTCAACGAAGCCCAGAACACGTACATCGCTCCGATGAGCGATCCGCTCACGATCAGCGGGCCGCGCGTGCTGCTGAGCCGTCCCGACCTGGACTGGGAAAAGGCCGGCGGACCGCCGTACATCAACGAAGGGCAGTCGGTGCTGCGCCGGGACGGACGCGTCCATATCGTCTATTCCGGCGCCGGCAGCTGGACGCCGTACTACAGCATCGGCGCGCTCTCGCTGCGCGAGGGCGGCGATCCGCTGCGGGCGGAGGACTGGAGCAAGCATCCCGAGCCGCTGCTCGCGCCGGACGCGGAGGCCGGCGTGTACGGGCCGGGGCACAACTCGTTCGCGGCGTCGCCGGACGGGACGGAGACGTGGATCGTCTACCACGCGACGAGCGGCGAGTCCGACGGCTGGGCGAACCGCAAGGCGCGCGCCGCCAAGGTCGGCTGGACCGCGGACGGCCTGCCGGACTTCGGTCCGCCGCAGCCGCTGGAGGCGGCGATCGAGGCGCCGTCCGGCATGGGCGTCCTGCGGGCGGAGGACGCGCGGCCGGACGGCGAGGAGCTTGTGTTCAGCGACGTCGTCTCCACCGTCGAGACGGTCGTGCCGGTGCTGCTCCACTACCGGATGGCGGAGGGCGGCGCGGGACGCATCTCGCTGAGCTCCTCCGCCGGCAAGGCCGAGACGGCGGAGCTGGAGCCGACCGCGACGGGAGCAGTCGGCTATGCCTACGCCGAGCTGAAGCTGCCGGAGGGCGGCGGCGAGCTGCGGGCGCGGGCGAGCGGCGGAGCGGAGCTGCTGGCGCTGGAGCTGCCGCGCTTCGAGGCGGAATGGGGCGAGATGCTCGGCGGCGCGGAGGAGAACGAGAACGTGTTCGCCTCGCGCGGCGCTGCCGCGCTGCTGCATGAGGCCGGCGCCGGCGTGCGGCTGCCGAACGTGCGCGTGCCGAAGTCCGGCACGTACACGGTGTCCGTGGCCGTGCTGAACCCGGCGGACGGCTCCAAGCTGGAGATATCCGCAGGCGGCGCGAAGCGGACGCTCGACATCGAGCCGCAGCAGCGGGGCGAGCTGCGGATGTACGAGGCGGAGCTGAAGCTGCCTGCCGGCGCGAGCGCCATCGAGCTGACGGCGCGGGCCGGCAGCCTGCGCGTCGACTTTGCCGACATCTGGATTCGTCCCGGCGGTTGACGGCAGCCGCCTTGCCGGAGGAAACTTAAGGCGACAACGATGAAGCGGCAGGGGGATGGCGCATGAGAAGCGGCGGACAGCTCGGCAGGAGCGGCGGACGGCACGGATGGAAGCGCGAGGGCGGCAGCATGGACTGCGAAGCCGGAAAGGCGCGGCGGAGCGGAGCGCGCGCCGCCGGAGACGGCGGCAGGAGCGCCTGGAAAGGCAGCGGCGGCTGGAGAGGCTGGAAAGGCAGCGGCGGCTGGAGAGGCTGGATCGGCCGGAGAGGCTGGCGGCGGCTCGGATGGGCCGCAGCGGCGGCGGCGCTGCTCGCGGCGGGCTGCTCCGGGGCGGCCGAGCCGCAGCCCGATCCGGGCCCGGCGGTCGAGCCGATCGTGCTCGAGTACTGGACGCCGTTCAGCGGCGGCGACAACATTTTCATGACGGATATCGTGGAAGCGTTCAACTCGGAGCATCCGGACATCCGCGTCGAGCAGATCAACTCGCGGCTGGACGACTACTACTCCCGCCTGCGCACGGCGATTCTCGCCGGCAACGCGCCGGATCTGGCGATCGTGCATGCGACGAACCTGCCGCAGTTCGTGCAGAACGGCTACATCGAGCGGCTGGACGAGCCGGCGGCCGCGGCGGGGCTGGACTGGAGCCAGTTCAACGCCAACATCGTCGAATCGACGCTCTACGAGCAGGCCCACTATGCGGTGCCGCTCGACACGCATGCGCTCGTGCTGTACGCCAACCAGGCGCATCTGCGTCGCGCCGGGCTGCTCGGCGACGACGGCAAGCCGCTGCTGGAGCCGGGCAAGGAGGGCTTCCTCCGCTTCCTGGAGCGGCTCAAGGCGAGCAGTCCGCCCGGCGTCGCTCCGCTCGCGCTGCCGAGCACGCGCATCGACTCCGTATGGCTGTGGTGGAGCCTGTACAACCAGATGGACGGCGGCGGCGCGTTCTACAGCGCGGACGGCGGCAAGGCGGTGTTCGACAATCCGCAGGCGCTCGAGGCGCTGGAGCTCGTCGACAGCCTGTACCGCAAGGAGCTCATCCCGTCCGGCATCAACGACGCGTTCCAGCTGTTCCACGACGGCGACGCGGCGCTGCTCGTCACCGGCATGTGGGGCACGGGCGCGTTCGAGCAGGCGCCGGGACTGGAGCTGTCGGTCGTGCCGTTCCCCGTGCTGTACGACCATGCCGCCGTCTGGGGCGACACGCATACGCTGGCGCTGCCGGCCAAGGCCGGCTTGACGCCGGAGAAGCGGGCGGCGGCGCTGACGTTCGCCAAGTGGGCGGTCGAGCACGGCGACCTGTGGGCCAAGGCCGGCCATGTGCCGAGCTCGAGCCAGGTCGTGGCGAGCGAGGCGTACGCGCGGCTCAAGTTCCGCAGCGACTATGCGGAGGTGGCCAACGACGTCGCCTACTGGCCGCGCCAGGTGAAGCAGTGGAGCATGATCGAGCTGCTCATCAAGGAGTGGGAGCGGATGATCTACCGGCAGCAGACGCCGGCCGAGGCGCTGCGGCGGGCGCAGGCGGCGGTCGACGCGGCGCTGGCCAAGTAGCGGGCGAAGGAGAGAGGCAGCATGAAGGCATTCGGCATCTGGTTCCGCAGCCTCGAGCTCGCGCGCAAGCTCATCCTCATCAACGCCGTGTTCATCGTCCTGCCGCTCGGGCTGATGGGCGGCTTCGCCTTCGCCCGCTTCTCGGAGACGACGGAGGCCAAGGTCGGCGAATCGCAGCTGCAGGCGATCAAGCAGATGACGCTGAACATCGACACCTATATGAACGAGCTGAACCGGCTGACGGTCATGCCGTACCAGTATCCCAAGGTGACGGCGTTCCTGGAGTCCAAGCGGACGCCGGGGCAGCCGCTCACGCTCGAGGAGATCAGCGAGCTCAACAATTTCGTGACGCAGGTGTTCCTGAACGGACGGGTCGACATCCTCGGGGTGTCGCTCTACGGCCGCGACGGCGCCTCCTATGTCGTCCTGCCGGAGAGCCAGTACGTGACGACCTACAAGCTCGACGAAAGCGTCGCCTGGCTCGACCGCTTCGAGGGCCATTACGGCGAGCCGGTATTCGTGCCGACGCATGATGTGCGCTCGACCGGCGGCATCGTCTACCAGGCGTTCTCGATCGCGCGCGAGCTGCGCAGCTTCGACAGCGGCCGCACGCTCGGCCATATCGTCATCGACGTCGACCCCAAGTTCATCCGCGAGATCCTCTCCAAGGTGAAGCTCGACGCGGAGGAGTCGCTGTACATCGCCGACGACGAGGGAAAGCTCGTCATCCGCAAAGGCGGGGGCGGGGCGGCAGCCGCTCCGCTCGACCTCGCCGGAGCGGGAGCGTCGCTTGTCGCCGGAGGCGACGGGCTGAGCCAGGTCGAGGAGCGGGGCCGCGGCCTGCTCGTCTCCCGCTTCAAGTCGGAGGTGACCGGCTGGACGACGGTCGGCGTCGTGCCGCTCGCGAGCCTGATGAAGGACGTCGACACGCTGCGCACGTTCCTGATCCTGTTCGGCACCGTCTGCGTCGGCCTCGCGCTGCTGCTCTACGTGTTCATCGCGTACCGCGTCACGCAGCCGCTGCGCAAGCTGAGCCGGCTCATGCGGGGCGTCGAGCGCGGCGACCTGAGCCAGCGCTTCCCGGCCGAGGGGCGCGACGAGGTCGGCGCGCTCGGCCAGTCGTTCAACGAAATGACGGCGAAGCTGAGCGAGCTCGGCTACCTGCTCTACGAGACGGAGATCCGCGAGAAGGACGCGCAGATCGCCGCGCTGCAGAGCAAGATCAATCCGCATTTCCTCTACAACACGCTCGGCTCGATCAGCATGTATGCGGAGATCGAGGGCAATCGCGAGATCATCACGATGGCCAACAGCCTCAGCCGCCTGCTGCGCTACAGCCTGAGCGGGCGCAAGGAGCGGGTGACCCTCGGCGACGAGCTCGACCATGTGCGCGGCTACATGAGCATCCAGCAGATGCGCTACGAGGAGCGCATCAAGTTCACGCTGGAGGCCGATCCGGCGCTGCTCGGCTGCGAGGTCATCCCGCTGCTCGTGCAGCCGCTCGTCGAGAACGCGATCAACCACGCGATCGACAAGGGCGCCGGCGAAGGCCGGATCGTCCTGAGCGCCGCGGCCGAAGGGCAGACGCTCGTCATCGCCGTCGCCGACGACGGCATCGGCATGACGGGCGAGGCGCTGGAGGCGCTGCGCGAGCATCTGCGGCATACGCGCGAGCTCGGCGGCAGCTCCGGCAACGGACTGCTGGGCGTCCACCGCCGCCTCGTGCTGCACTATGGAGAGGAGTACGGCCTGCAGCTGGAGAGCATGCCGTACCGGGGCTTCCGCGCCGCGCTGCGGCTGCCGCTGCTGCCGCTCGATACCGGAAAGGAGGAGGATTCGGATGCCGAGCATCCTGATCGTCGATGATGAATCGATCTTCCGCAAAGGGCTCCGCAAAATGATCGGCGGCCTCGGCGAGGACTGGACGGTCGCCGGGGAAGCCTGCGACGGCCATGAGGCGCTGGACCGGCTCGAGGAGCTGGCGCCGGACGTGCTGCTGACGGACATCCGCATGCCGCGGATGGACGGCATCCAGCTGCAGCGGCTCGCCGCCAGCCGCCAGCCCGGCCTGCTGACCGTCGTCGTCAGCGGCTACGACGACTTCTCCTACGCGCAGCAGTCGATGCGCCAAGGGGCCAGGGACTACCTGATGAAGCCGATCGAGCGCGAGGAGCTGGCGCGCGTGCTCGGCCGGCTCGGGGAGGAGCTGCGGACGCGGCGCAGCGCCGAGCGCCGGGCGGAGGCCGGCTGGAAGGCGCAGCCGGAGGTGCGCCGCCATCTCGCCGGCCATCTGGCCGAGGCGCTGCTGGCGGGCCGGATCGGGCCCGGCGAGCTGGAGCTGCTGGAGCAGATGGGCGCGAGCTTCCGCCACCCGTACTTCGTCTGCCTCGTCATCAACCTCGACAAGCATTCGGTCGGCGAGGAGCGCTACCGCAGCGGCGATCCGTCGCTGTTCCAGCTGTACATCCAGCAGTTCGCCCAGGAAATGCTCGACCGCCATGCGGAAGGCATCAGCTTCGTGCTGTCGGAGACGAAGGTCGTCGCGCTCGTGAACCGGCCGACGCCGGAGCCGCTGCGCTCCGGCGCGGACTCGCTGGCGGAGATGATCCGCCGCCAGATCTCGTCGCTGTCGCGGCTGACGGTGACGATCGGCGTCAGCGCGCCGGCCGAGGGGCTGGGCGGCATCCCGCGCGCCTACGGCGAGGCGGAGATCGCCCTGCTGCACCGCCTGATCGCGGGCGGCGACTGCGTGCTCGACTACGCCGAGGTCGGCGGCCGCGGCTCGGCTGCCGGCGAGGCGGCCCGGCGCTCGGCCGACCGGCTGGAGCAGGCGGTGCTGGAGGGAGCGCCGGAGCGCATTGCCGCCGAGGCGGCCCTCTGGGTCGGCGAGCTGTGCGAGGCGGCCCGCTCGCCGGAGGCGATCCACCAGCAGCTGTGCAAGCTGCTGCTGCGCTACTACGAGCTCGCGGAGGAGCTCGGGGCGTCGTCCGCCTGGCTCGGCGGCCAGGACATCGGCAAGCGGCTCGCGGAGGTATGCGCGATCAGCTCGCGCGAGGAGCTGTCCGAGCGGCTGCAGGAGCTGCTCGTCCGGCTCGCGGCGGCGATCGCGCAGGCGCGGGCGCTGCAGGAGCGCGATCCGGTGGCGGCTGCGGCGCGCTACATCGCCGAGCATTACCGGGAGCCGCTGACGCTGCGCGACGTGGCGGAGGCGGTGTACCTGAATCCGGCCTATTTCAGCAATCTGTTCAAGCAGCGCACCGGCGAGACGTTCGTCGAGCATTTGACCGGACTGCGGCTGCGCGAGGCCGAGCGCCGTCTGGCGCTCACCTCCGACAAGATCCAGGCGATCGCCGAGGAGACGGGCTTCGCCCATGTGAGGCATTTCAACCGGGTGTTCAAGAGCCGGACCGGCGCATCGCCGAAGGAATATCGGGAACGCATGAGAGGGAGCGCCGAGGCGCGCTCCCGCTAACACGAGGAGGATTCGCAACATGGCAGAACAACCGCGCGCGGAGCATCCGCGGCCGCAGTTTTACCGCGAGGCATGGATCAATCTGAACGGGGAATGGGAGTTCCAGTTCGACGACGACGGCGAGGGCGAGAGCCTCGGCTGGCAGCGGGGAGAGACGGAGCTCGGGCGGCGCATCGTCGTGCCGTTCGCGCCGCAGAGCAAGCTCAGCGGCATCGCCGAGCCGGGCTTCCACGACATCGTCTGGTACCGGCGGGAGCTGGAGCTGCCGGAGGCGTTCGCCGGCAAGCGCATCCTGCTGCACTTCGGCGCCGTCGACTACGAGGCGAGCGTCTGGGTGAACGGCGCGCTCGTCGTCCGGCACGAGGGCGGCCATACGCCGTTCCGCGCGGACATCACGGACGCGCTGCGGGCGGCGGGAGACGGGCCGCAGCGGCTCGTCGTGCGGGCGGCCGACTACAGCCGGGACGTGACGCTGCCGCGCGGCAAGCAGTATTGGAAGGAAGACTCGGCCAGCATCTTCTACACCCGCACGACCGGCATCTGGCAGACGGTATGGCTGGAGGCCGTCGAGGCGACGCGGCTCGACCGAATCAAGCTGACGCCCGACATCGACGCCGACCGCATCGAGCTGCGCTCCTGGGTGAAAGGTCCGCTGCCGGACGGGCTGACGCTGCGCGCCGACATCTCGTTCGAGGGCGAGCCGGTGGCGAGCGACACGTTCTCCGTGCGGCGGGGCGAGGAGTCGCGCGCCATCGCGCTCGGCGACTTCAGCGACCACGGCCTCGGCCGCTGGTGGTCGCCGGAGAAGCCGCAGCTGTACGATGTCGCGCTGCGGCTCGTGGACGGCGACGGTAAGACGCTCGACGAGGTGCAGAGCTATTTCGGCATGCGCAAGATTTCCGTGGAGAGCGGGCGGCTGTGTCTGAACAACCGGCCGTACTTCATGCGGCTCGTGCTCGACCAGGGCTACTTCCCGGACGGCAACCTGACGCCGCCGAGTGACGAGGCGATCCGCCGCGACGTCGAGCTGACCAAGGACATGGGCTTCAACGGGGCGCGCAAGCATCAGAAGCTGGAGGACCCGCGCTACCTGTACTGGTGCGACCGGCTCGGCCTGCTCGTGTGGGGCGAGGCGGCCAACGCCTACGCCTACTCCGAGGAGTATGTCGGCCGCTTCACGCGGGAGTGGCAGGAGAGCGTCGAGCGCGACTACAACCATCCGTGCCTCGTCGCCTGGGTGCCGCTCAACGAGAGCTGGGGCGTGCCGAACATCGCCGTCGACAAGCGCCAGCAGCAGCATGCGCTGGCGATGTACCATCTGACCAAGTCGCTCGACGCGACGCGGCCGGTCGTCTCCAACGACGGCTGGGAGATGGTGCGCACCGACCTGTTCAACATCCACGACTACGAGTGGCGGCGGGGCGTGCTCGAGCGGCGGTACGCCACGGCGGAGAGCGCCGTCGCCGCCTCGCCGGCCGGCCGCGTGCTGGCGGTCGACGGCTTCCCGTACGAGGGGCAGCCGATCCTCGTCACCGAGTTCGGCGGCATCGCCTACAAGAAGAGCGACTGGGAGGGCTGGGGCTACTCCGGCGCGTCGAGCGACGAGGACTTCGCCGAGCGGCTGGACAACGTCATCTCGCCGCTGGCCGGCGGCATCGTGCAGGGCTGGTGCTACACGCAGCTGACCGACGTCGAGCAGGAGATCAACGGCCTGCTGACGTACGACCGGCAGCCCAAGCTGCCGCTGGAGACGATCCGCGCGATCGTCGAGGGACGGTACGCGCAGGGCTGAGGCGGGGCAGCGGAAATAGGAAGGCCAAGACAGGACGATGCGAGGGATCTCCCTCTGCATCGTCCTGTTCGGTTTCCATGAAGTTGAATCGGCTTCAGCTTCGCGCGAAGCTTTATTTCTTGCTCAGCGTGATGCCGAACGCCGAGCCGGGCTCGCCCGCGAAGACGACCGTTCCGCCTGCCGGCAGCGCGACGGAGGTCGTGCCGCCGGCGACGCTGCTGCCTGCGGGGAGGCCAGCGGCGTCATACACGGTGAATCCGCCTGCGGCCGGCAGCTTCACCGTCATCGTCTTGCCCGCTGCCGCAGCGGGAATCGTGAACCATCTGGCATGGCCGTCCTGCTTCACCGTCACGGCCGACTGCTTGCCCGGATGCAGCGGCTTGACCGCATCCTCGCTGATATAGCGGATTCCGGCCGATTCCAGGTATTCGGCGCCGGCCTGGCGGTAGAAGCGGTAGGCGGCCAGATCGCGGCCGCCCATGGCGGGAATCTGCAGCCGGCTTGCGGCGCTGTTCGGGCCGGTGATCTGCTTGTCGTTCGCATACCCGCCGAACTCGACGACGCGCCGGATGTCCTGCTTCGGGTTCAGCAGGTAGAGCATCGACGTGTATTTTTCATTGAGCGGGTAGTAGGTCTTGCCTTCCCGTTTCGCCCAGGCCGAGGCCGTCTCCCGGGGAAGCGGATTGCTGGCGAGCTTCTGCATCGTATAGTGGGACAGCGCGGTCTGTCCGAGTCCCGGCACCGAAATGTACTGGCGGACCCAGACATAGGTCTGGCCGTTCGTTTCCTTCACGAGCTCGATCTTGACGGTTCCGGCTTCGTCCATGAACGTTCCGTCTGCCGTATACATATATTTCTCCGCGGGATATTCCGGCGCGTTAGGCAGCGTGACGGACATGCCGTCGCCCTTCAGCTCGACCTTCGCCAGCTGTCCGGACATGCCGTAGTAGCCGGCGAGCTTCTTCATGCCGGCCGGCAGAGGGGCCGGCGCCGGCTTGCCGAACGATTTGTCCGGCTTGATGTCCGGGATTTCTCCTTTTTCCTTCAGCGCCTCCAAAAGAATCTGGTTCGCCAGCAGCTGGGCGGTCGAGCTGCTTCCGCCCGAGGACAGGACGGCCGCCGCCATGTCCTGCTCCGGCAGGACGACGAGCGACGCATGGTAGAACATCGTGTCGCCGCCCTTGGTCAGCGCCTGGATGCCGTAATCGCCGAACGGATACAGGCGGATGCTGTCCCAGCCGAGGCCGTAGTCGATGCTGTTGTCCGCTTCTTCGGGCCACAGCCCCCTCTTGTATTCGGGCTGCTCCATGGCCTCCGCCGCCTCGGCCGAGAGGATGCCCTGCTCCTCGTCCGTAAACAGCTGCGAGAACCGCGCCAGGTCCTCCGCCGTGGAATAGATGCCGCCTGCGCCGAAGATGTTGACCGTTTCATTCGGCAGCTGCCGCGCCATCGCCGGGAAGTACAGCCCCGCCATCCGGGCGGGATCGACCCCGTCCGCAGGCGTCTTCGTATGCTCCATGCCGAGCGGATCGGTGAAATGCTGGTGCACGAAGGCGGTGAAGGCCATGCCGCTCACGCGCTCCACGAGCAGCTCCGCGAGCGTGAAGCCGTCGTTGCAATAGACGGAGAAGGCGCCGGGATCGGCTTTCAGGCTTTGCTCGGCCAGCTGCTGCAGCAATGTATCGTGGGCGTAGGAGTCCGGATCCTCGAACAGAAACACGTTGTTCAGGCTCGAGCCCGGCAGTCCGGAGGAATGGTTCAGCAGCATGCGCGGGGTGATCTGCTTATGCCGCTCGTCCTTCATCGTAAAGTCGGGCATGTACTGGACGAGCGGGACGTCCAGGTCGATCTTCCCCTCGTCGACCAGCTTCATGACGGCTGCTGCGGCGAACATCTTGCTGACCGAGCCGATGCCGTACATCGTGTCCGCGGCCAGCGGAATTTTCCCTTGCTCGTCGTTCTTGCCGTTCTGGCCGGAGACGACGATGCTCCCCTCGTCGATGAGCGCGTACTGGACGCTGACCGTGCCGTACTGCTCGGTGAGCAGCCTTGCCTTGTCCGCGGCGATCCGCTCCAGTCCTTGTCCTTGGGCGGGAGCGGCCCCTTGCGGGGCGGACGGAGCCGCGGAGACGGGCAGCACGGGAGTCGCGACGAGCGCGGCGGCCAGCATCCAGCCGATCCTTTTTTTCATTGAAAATTCCCTCCTTTTGTAAGGCGATCCATCTTTCGTACGCCTGAAGCGCCGGCAAAGTTCAAGATCGGCGATAAAAAGGAGTTTGGTCGCAGCCTCAAGGCTTCTTCTAGGACCTGCCGGCTAGTACAGGTCCGAAGCAGTCCTCGCCCCGAGGCGGGGGCTCGAGCCGGTCCTCCGCCGGGGCGAGATCCCGGTGTCAGCCCTCCGCCGGCATGCCGCCGCCGTAGCGCCGGACATACTGCGCCAGCACGCGCAGCGGCCAGATGTAGCGGCTGCTGCCGTAGTGCAGGTAGACATGCCCCGGCAAGCCGCCGCCGGCGGGATAGCGTCCGCGCCAGTCGTCCGCCTCGAGCAGAGAGCACAGGCAGGCGATGCCGCGCTCGACCGCCTCCCGCGGCGCATGCGGATGGGCGAGCAGCCCCTCCAGCGCCCAGGCGGTTTGGCAAGGCGTGCTGGCGCCGAGCGGCACGTACTTGCCCTCGACGTCGCTGGCGCAGGACTCGCCCCAGCCGCCGTCGCCGTTCTGCACGGAGAGCAGCCATTGCATGCCGCGGTACAGGGCGGATGCCGAGCTCGGCGCCTTGACGGCGAGCAGGCCGGCCAGCGCCGCGCCGGTGCCGTGCACGCGGCAGATGCCCCAGCGTCCGGCCCAGCTGCCGTCGTGGTCCTGCTGCGAGACGATCCATGCGCAGGCCCGGCGCACGGCGTCCGTGGCGGCGGCCGTTTCCGCATCGTCGTCCTCCGCCTGCAGCGCGGCGGCGAGCCAGCCCGGCAGCGGGGCGGAGGCCAGCGCCGCCCACTGGAGCGTGCGCGCGGTCAGGTCGACGGTCGGCGGATCGGTTACGATCTGCGCGCTTTGCTCGAACTGGATCAGCCCGATGAGCGGGCTGCCCGACTCGCGCTCGAACGCCGGCCAGCCGCCGCTGCGGTTTTGCAGCGCCCAGGCCCAGCGGCTGCCGCGCTCCTGCGCGGCCTCGCTCCAGTACGGAGCGCCGCCGCTCTTGCCTGCCGCCCGCTGCAGCAGCAGCAGCGCCGCCGTCGTATCGTCGACATCGGGATAGCGCGTATTGACGGCGCTGAAGCCCCAGCCGCCCGGCTTGACGCCGGGAACGCGGCGCCGCCAGTCGCCGGCCTCGCTCTGCTGCCGGGCGGCGACCCAGCGGGCGGCCCGCTGGATCGCGTTCGCTTCGGGGGGCATGCCGCTTTCCAGGAGGGCATTGGCGATCATGGCCGTATCCCACAGCGCGGAGTCGGCGATCTGCAGATGCGCTCGCTCCGGCTGCGGCGCCGGGCCGGCCGCGGCATGCTCCGGCGGTGCCGATGCCGTTCCCGTGGCCGCCGCCGCCGCGATTTCCACAGCCTCGGCCTCTTCCGGCTCCTGCCAGACGAGCGAGCGGACGCCGTCCAGCGCGCGCCGGATCGTCTCGTCGCCGGGATCGTAGCCGATCGACAGCAGCGCCGCGACCATGAGCATCGTGGCGGTCGAGTACGTGAGCAGCGTGCCGTTCGGCTCGATCCGCTCCAGCAGGTAGCGCTCGGCGCGCTCCAGCGAGGCCGGGTAGAGCGGCGAATGGCCGTCCGCCATCGCCTGCAGCATGCCGGCGAGCGGCTCGGGCAGCAGCGTCGGCAGCGAAAAGCCGCGGTCCTCGCCGGCGATCAGCTCCGTCAGATGCGGCAGCCGGCCCTCGCCGAGGCGGAACGAGCCGGAGCTGAGCATGAGCACCGGCACGAGATGGGCGCGCGCGTGGCCGGACAGGTCGAACAGCGACAGCGGCAGCCAGGAGGGGGCGAGCAGCGCCTCGACCGGCAGCCGCAGCTCCTTGGGCCACGGCAGCTGGCCCGTCATCGCCAGCAGCACCTGCGTCATCATCGCCCGCACGCGGGTCAGGCCGCCCCGCTCGAGAATGAAGCGGCGGGCGTGGACGAGCGCGGGATCGCCGTATTCCAGCGCGCCGCTCGCGAGCAGCGCGTAATACGCCTCCACGCTCGACTCCAGATGGCCTTCGCGCTGATCGGCATGCAGCCGCCAGCCGCCGTCCTCGTGCTGCAGCGAGGCGATGCGCGCGGCGATGCGGCGGATCAGCTCCTCGTCCTGCGGCGGGCGTCCGAGCGCCTGCAGCAGGATGAGCAGGTAGGCGTCGCTCATGACGCCGCTTTCGCATATCATTCTCCAGGCGCCGTCGCCGCTCTGGCTGCGGAGCAGCTCCTGCTGCAGCCTCGAGATGGCGGCCGAGGCGAGGCGGGCCGGGTCGGACATGGCGTTCAGGCCTCCTTTCAAGATCGGATCGTTCCGGCTGCAAGGGCATGGGCATGCGTCCAGAGCAAACGCCCGAACCGGGCATATGCTGGACTATTCAAGGCAAAAGGAGTGAAGCATCCATGTCATATGCTGCAGGAGCCGGGGCAGGCTGGACCAGCACGAGCGTCATCCTCGTCCTTTTCATTCTTCTCGTCATCATCAGCCGCATCTTCCTGGTGTAGCGCCTCGGGGCTGAAGCCCGGCGCGCCGCATCCCGCCAGCCAAAGGGCTGCGCATCTTCCGCGACCTGCATGCAGGTCGCGGAAGGGCGCAGCCCTTTTTCATGCCGGACGCCATCGGCGGACAGGAGGGGCGCCGGGCTCAGCCGGCGGGCTTGGCGAAAAACTTCTTGAGCGCGTCGTACACCTCGCTCTTGTCGCGGATGACGGAGAACAGGAATTTTTTGTCCTGGATATGCTTGTAGGCGGACATGAGCGTGCTGCTGCGGTTGTACTGGTTCACCTCGCCGTAGCCGAACAGGTTCGAGCGCTTCATCAGCTCGTCGATCAGCTTGACGCATTTCTCGTTGTCGGAGGTCAGGTTGTCGCCGTCGGAAAAGTGGAACGGGTAGATGTTCCAGTTCGCGGTCGGATAGCGGCTGTCGATGATGTCGAGCGCCTTCTGATAGGCGGACGAGCAGATCGTGCCGCCGCTCTCGCCGCGCGTGAAGAACTCGTCCTCGGTCACCTCCTTCGCCTCGGTATGGTGGGCGACGAAGACGATCTCCACATGCTCGTACTTGCGCCGCAGGAACTTCGTCATCCAGAAGAAGAAGCTGCGCGCGCAATATTTCTCGAACGAGCCCATCGATCCGCTCGTGTCCATGAGCGCCAGCACGACCGCGTTGGAGTGGGGCTTCATGACCTCCTGCCACGTCTTGTAGCGAAGGTCCTCGGGCGTGATGCCGCCGATGCCCTTGCGTCCGCTGCCCGCGTTGCGGCGCAGGTTCTCGAGCAGCGTCCGCTTCTTGTCGATGTTGCTCATGATGCCCTTCTTGCGGATATCCTGAAAGACGACGTCGGCCGCCTGCACGTTCTCCTTCTGCTTTTGCTCCAGCCGGGGGAGCTCCAGCTCCTCGAACAGCAGATCCTCCAGTTCATCCATCGTGACCTCGGTCTCGAAATAATCCTCGCCCGCCTGGTCGCCCGCGCCCTGGCCCTTGCCGGAGCCCTTGGCCGAGCTCGGATCGACGCCGAGCACGTCGCCGACCTGCGAGTCGCCGTCGCCTTGTCCGACATGCTGCTTCTTGTTGTAGTTGTACACGAACCGGTACTCGTCGATGCTCTTCACCGGCACCTTGACCGTCTCCCTGCCGTTCGACAGGATGATGCTCTCGTCGCTGACGATGTCCTTGAGGTTCTTCTTGATGGCCTCGCGGACCTTCTGCTGATGCCGGGTCTGGTCCTGATAGCCCTTGCGGTGCAGGGACCAGTCCTCGCGCGAGACGATGAACAACGGTTCCGTCATGCCGCTCACCCCGCTTCGTTCGATATTCAGAGTCCGCCGGACCTGTTCTCCAAGTATATTCAGATGGAGGACGATCATGACGGAGCGCCGGGCGGCGCGGACGGGACCGGCGCCGGCGGGTTGTGCTATACTACGGTAGAATCCGTTCCTTCCGGGACGACAGAAGAGGTGAGTCCAACCGATGTTTCCCCGCTACGTCGCCTTCGGCGCCCTTTACGCTCTTGCGGGCGTCGCTCTCGGCGCTTTCGGCGCCCATGGGCTGGAGGCTCATGTGGAGCCGGACCGGCTCGAGATTTTTGAAACGGGCGTGCGCTATCAGATGTACCATGCGATCGGCCTCATCCTGCTCGCCTTCGCCGCGAGCAAGCTCGGCGACCGGAGGCCGCTTCGCCTCGCCGGCCGCCTCATGCAGGCCGGCATCTGGATCTTCTCCGGCAGCCTGTACGTCCTCGTCCTGAGCGGCGTCACCTGGCTCGGCGCGATTACGCCGATCGGAGGCGTCTGCTTCATCGCCGCCTGGGGGATCGCCGCCTGGAGCGCCTGGAGGGCGAGGGGAGAAGGCTGATCTGCCGCATCGGCCCTTTATGCTTTAAAAAAGAAGACCTTGCCTCGGACAAGCATCGAGGCAAGGTCTTTTGAGTTGGGAAAAGGTTCGGGCCGCCAGCCGCCAGCCGGCGGCTACAGCAGGAAGTCGTCGATCTCGCCGATGCCGAACGTGTACACCTGCTTCTCGTCGACATGGTAGACGGTCAGCAGCGAGGACGGCTCGTCCCAGCGCAAGATCCGGCAAGGCACGCTCAGCCGCACGCCTTTGCCGCGGTTGATGCTGAGCCGGACGAGGCGTCCGTCATCGACGCAGCGCCGGATCAGATCGAGCGCGAGATCGCGCAGGCCGTCGGCAGGCTGGCCCGGAGGCGGGACGGGCGCGGCCGGGACGGTCGCGGCGCCGGATGCGGCAGGGGCGTCGGTGTCGGGCAGGAGCGAGAAGCCGATGAGGGTTCCTTTGCCGATCCGGTAGCGGTCGAGCCCCGCCTCGCCGAGGCGCTGCCTGAGCAGCGCCTCGGCCGCATCGCGGGTGCTTGCCTCGACGACCAGATCGGTCTGGAAAGAATAGGTATGGAGTCCTTTTCCATTCTTGATAGCCATAGTTCCTCCGTACTTGATTGAGATAGTTCATTAACTATATCATTGGAATTGTTGAACATATAGTCCTATTTTTCTCGGCATTTCAAGGCGCTCTTTGAATATGGTAGGATGGGTGGATGGACGTTTTTTCTCGCTCCATGCTGGGATGTACGGCAGCGACATTTCCGCCGAGGCGGTTAGGAAGAGGTGGATCATGGGCCAATCGATCATGGAACGGCTTCGCGGCCAGACCGCGGAGGAGCACGAGCGCATGGAGGAGAACCGGTATGCTCGGGCGATCATGGAAGGCACGCTGGATCCTGCGGGATATCGCCGCTATCTGGAGCTGTTCTACGGCTTCATCCAGCCGGCGGAGGAGCGGATCTATCCCGATGCGGAGCTGGAGTCGCTGGGGCTCGAGGCGGCCGTTCGGCAAAAGGCGCCGCTGCTTGAAAGCGATCTCGAGAAGCTGGGGTTGTCGAGGGAGGAGCTCGGCGCCATTCCGCGCTGCGCGGAGCTGCCCGACTTGTCCGATCCGGCGCGCAAGCTCGGCTATCTGTACGTCCTGGAGGGCTCCACTCTCGGCGGACAGATCATTTCCCGCAAGCTGGCGGCCAGCCTCGGGCTGGACGAGGAGCGGGGACTCGCTTATTTCCGCGCCTACGGAGACGATACCCGCAGCCGCTGGCTGGAGATGAGGAGCATCATCGAGCAGGGAGCGGCGGGACGCGAGGAAGAGACGATCGCCGCCGCCAAGGAGACGTTCGCCCTGCTGGAGCGCTGGGTCGCCGCCTCCGCCTGACGGACGCCGCGCGTTCCGCGAATCCAACCGCCGAGGAGGAGAATTCCCATCAAGAAGGAACGAGCAAGCATGGAGGAGGGGACGCTGGACCGGACTCTTCTGGACGAGGGAGAGTACGAGCACGGTGCGCAGATCGACCTGACGAACTGCGACAAGGAGCCGATCCATATTCCCGGCAGCATCCAGCCCCACGGGGCGCTGCTGGCGGTGACGCGGGACGAGCGGCCGCTCATCGTGCAGGCGAGCCGCAGCACGCTGGAGCTGTTCGGCTATCCGGCGGAGGAGCTGATCGGGCAGCCTCTCGAGCGCCTCGTCGGCCAGGACAAGGCGGAGCAGATCGCAAGCACGGATCCGGACGCGACGATGACGGCGGACCTCCATTATGTCGCCGTCCCGGTCTCGCGCGCCGACGGCAGCCGGATGACGTTCACCGGCATCGTCCATGTGAGCGAAGGGCTGCTCATCCTGGAGCTGGAGCCGTGCGAGGAGGAGCTCGGCCCTTCGCTTCACGATTTCCAGTGGATCAATACGTTCTTTTCCCGGATCAAGCAGGCGTCGAGCCGGATCGAGGCGAGCCAGGCGGCAGCCGAGCAGGTCAAGGAGATGCTCGGCTACGACCGCGTCATGATCTACGAGTTCGATGCGGACTGGAACGGCAAGGTCATTGCCGAAGCCAAGGAAGAAGGGCTGGAGCCGTTCCTCGGCCATCACTATCCGGCCTCCGACATTCCGAAGCAGGCGCGCGCGCTGTACTTGCGCAACTGGCTGCGGACGATCGTCGACGTCCGGTACGAGCCCTCGGCCATCGTGCCGACGGTGCAGCCGCTCACCGGCAAGCCGCTCAACCTCAGCCTGTCCTCCCTGCGCAGCGTGTCTCCGCTCCATATCGAATACTTGGGCAACATGGGCGTCGCGGCGACGACGACGATCTCGCTCATCCACGACGGCGAGCTGTGGGGCCTCATCACCTGCCACCACTATTCGCCCAAGTACGTTCCGCATCGGGTGCGGAGCCTGTGCAACTTTCTCGGCGCGTTTTTCTCGAACGAGCTGTACCAGCGCCAGCAGCTGGAGGAGTACGAGCGGACGCTGAGCACCCGCTCCGCCGCGTCCCGGCTCACCGGCCTGTTCGCGGGCGGCAATGCGCTGCGGACGATGCAGAAGGTGGAGCAGAGCCAGCGGCAGCTGCTCGAGCTGCTCGGAGCGAGCGGCGCCGCCGTCTGCTTCCGCGACAAGCTGCAGCTGTTCGGCAGGACGCCGACGGCCTCGCAGGTGCGCGAGCTGGCCGGATGGATGGGAGCGCAGTCGGCCGACTACGCGTACCATACGTCCAGGCTCGGCCAGGAATACGCTCCCGCCGCCGCTTATGCGGACAAGGCGGCGGGAGCGGTGTTCCTCGCGCTGTCGCCCGGCCTGCAGCATTACATCCTCTGGTTCCGTCCGGAGCAGGTGGAGGTCGTCGAGTGGGCGGGAGATCCGGCCAAGGCGGTCATCCAGGCCGATGACGGCTTGCGGCTCTCTCCGCGCAAGTCCTTCGAAAAATGGCGAGAGGTCATCAAGGGCAAGTCGGAGCCGTGGAAGGAATCGGAGCTGAGCGCGCTGCAGGAGCTGAAGTCGATCGTACAGCGCGAGACGGAGCATCAGCTCGTGCAGGCCGAGGAGCAGGCGCTGCAGAACGCCCGCGTGCTTCGCGACAACGAGAACCGCTATCTGCAGCTGATGGAGTACTCTCCGGTTCCGTTCCTGACCGTCACGGGCGGGCGCGTCGTATACGCCAACGGCCAGGCGGCGGAGCTGCTCGGCTGCAAGTCGGCCCGGGAGCTGGAAGGGGCCGGATTCCTCGACTTCTTCGACGAGCAGGGACGAGGCGAGCTCGGGGCGCGGCTGGACAGCCTGGGCGAGAACGTCGCCCTTTTGGACTCGTATCGGGGGACGTTCCTGCCCAAGGGGAGCGGTCCGGTCGAGCTGGATCTGACGCTGGCCTCCGTCATCCACGGCGGAGAGCCGTCCGCGATGGTCATCGCCAAGGAAGTCAAGGCGGAGCCCGAGCAAAAGGAGAATTTCTCCCATATCGCGAGCCAGCTGGAAAGCTATGTGACGAGCGATTCGCTCACCGACCTGCCGAGCCGGCTTACGTTCGAGCGGGATCTGGAAGCCGACTGGGACGAGCCGGAGCGGACCGGCGAGCCGCTGTCGCTGCTGCTCGTCGACATCGACGATTTCCGGTCGTACAACGCGCTGCACGGCTTCCGCGGCGGCGACTTGTGCCTGCAGTGGGTCGCTGACGCTCTCGGCGTCATCTCCAAGCAGCATGGAGCTTATTTGGCCAGAATCACGGGCGATACGTTCGTGCTGAAGCTGCGCGAAGACGAGGAGGCCGCGGCGCGTCTGGCGGAGGAGATCCGCAGCAGCGTGCTGTCGCTGCAGATTCCGCGCGACGGCGCGAGCGGCGGCTTCATCTCCGTCGGCACGGGCGCGGCGACGGCGCGGCCGGCCGACGGCCAAGCCTCCGCGCAGCTGCTGCAGGCGGCGCAGGAGGCGCTGCGGCAGGCGAAGGCCGCCGGCACGGGCCGCGGCGCGAGCGCCTCGCCGCAGTAGGCCGCGGCCGCGATCCGGCAGCGGCGCGCGTTCGCAGCGCGCGGCAGCCAGAGGCTGTGGCGGCGTCGGAGCTGATCGCCGCCGGCGATAGAGTGAAACGAGCGGGGAAGTCCAAGGCGGGCCGACTCGTCGAATCCAAGGCATAAATGTGCCTTGGATTGC
>NZ_KE383849.1:45605-158366 GCF_000422485.1 Paenibacillus pasadenensis DSM 19293 | reverse complement strand
ATCCAAGGCATAAATGTGCCTTGGATTGCGGACCGCCGGCCGACTCGTCGAATCCAAGGCATAAATGTGCCTTGGGATTCAACCCTCGTGACACCGTCACAAGCAGCGCGCAAAAGGCCCAATAGCACGAATAGCGCGAATAGCGCCAAACAGGCGCAAAAGCAAAAAAACCGCCGGCCTCCCAAGCAATCGCTGGGAGGCCGGCGGCCTTTCGCGTCCAGCTTCAGCCTTCGCCGAAGCCGAAGTAACGAGCGGCGTTGCCGTAGGAGATGTCGCGCACGAGCGCGCCGAGCGTCTCGGCGTCGTCCGGCGCTTCGCCGCGGGCGGCGTACTCGCCGAGCAGCTCGCACAGCACGCGCCGGAAGTATTCGTGCCGCGTGTAGGAGAGGAAGCTGCGCGAGTCGGTCAGCATGCCGACAAAGCGGCCGAGCAGGCCGTGGTCGGCGAGCAGCGTCAGCTGGCGGCGCATCCCTTCGCGCGTATCGTTGTACCACCAGCCGGAGCCGAGCTGCATCTTGCCGGGCACGTCCTTCTGGAAGCAGCCCATGAGCGCGAGCAGCGCCGGATAATCGTTCGGATTGAGCGAGTAGAGGATCGTCCGCGGCAGGCCGCTCGACGTCTCGGCCCGGTCGAGCAGCCGGGACAGCGCGGCGGCCAGCGGCCCGTCCTGGATCGCGTCGAAGCCGGTGTCCGGGCCGAGGCGGCGGCCCATCGGGGTGTTGTTGTTGCGGCTGGCATGGATATGCAGCTGCATCGTCCAGCCCTGAGCCTCGTACATGGCGATCAGCTCGAGCAGCAGCGCCGTCCGGTAGGCGGTCTTCTCCGACTCTTCCAGCTGCTCGTCGCGGATGCCTTTGGCGAAGATCCGCTCCAGCTCCTCCGGCCCCGCCTCGCCATAGGCGAGCGTATCGAGCGCATGATCCGACAGCCGGCAGCCCTGCTCATGGAAAAAGCCGACCCGCGCCCGCAGCGCCTGCACCAGCTCCGCATAGCTGCCGACCGCCGCTCCCGACGCCTGCTCCAGCCGTCCGATCCACGAGGCGAAGCCCTCGGCATGGATGTTCAGCGCCTTGTCCGGACGGAAGGTCGGATAGACGGAGAACTCGCTCTCCTCCTCGCGCAGCAGGCGATGAAACTCGAGGCTGTCGGCGGGATCGTCGGTCGTGCAGATGACGCGCACCTGCGAGCGCTTGATCAGGCTGCGCCGGCGGAACGCATCGGTGGCCAGCAGAGCGTTCGCGCGCTCCCAGATATCCGGGGCGGTCCGCTCGCTGAGCAGCTCGTCGATGCCGAAAAAGCGCCGCAGCTCCAGATGCGTCCAGCTGTAGAGCGGATTGCCGACGGCGAGCGGAAGCGTGCGCGCCCAGGCGAGGAACTTGTCGTAGTCCGGCGCGTCGCCGGTGATGAGCTCCTCGGGGATGCCGTTCGCGCGCATCAGCCGCCACTTGTAGTGGTCGCCGGCGAGCCAGGCTTCGGTCAGGCTGCGGAACGGCTTGTCTTCGTAGATCTCTTTCGGATCGAGATGGCAGTGGTAGTCGATGATCGGCTGGCCTGCGGCATGATCGTGGTACAGGCGGCGCGCGGTGCCGGTCGTCAGCAGGAAGTCGTCGTTCAGAAAGCTCATCGCAATATCGCTCCTTGTCGATTGAGGATCGGCGTGCCTGCAGCGTCACGCCGGTATTGAAGGGGGACGTTCCGGGACGGTCTCGGAAGGCGTTCCGTGTTTCGGTTCCGATTTCGCACACGTTAACATCTTGCTGCAAAAAGCGGACGCTACCGCAGGTCCGCCACGCTGTCCCTCGCCATCAGCTCGGTCTTCACCAGCAGCTGGGACGCCGCGAGCGACGGATCGCGCATGAGCGCCAGCAGCTGCTCCGCTCCGAGCCGGGCGATCTCCGCCACGGGACGGCCGACGGTCGTCAGCGCCGGGCTGGCATAACGCGCATAGGGGATGTCGTCGAACCCGATCAGCGACATCCCGGAGGGAATCGCGACGCCCTGGGCATAACAGGCGTTCATCGCGCCGATCGCCATGTCGTCGTTGGAGCAGATGACGACGCTTGGGCGCTCCTCCAGCTCCAGCAGGCGGAGCATGGCGGCATGGCCGCTTTCGGGGCCGTAGTCGCCCTGGACGAAGCATTCCTCGCACAGCGGCAGGCCGTGGCGGATGAGCCCGTCGATGTAGCCGGCCCGGCGCTGCGCGGTCGAGCGGAAGCCGCTTCGTCCCTCGATCAGCGCGAAGCGGCGATGGCCTCTGGCGGCCGCGTAGGCGACCGCTGCGGCGACGCCGTCCCGGTCGCTGGCCGACACCGTCGCGACGCTGGGATCGTCCAGCTGGCGGTTGAGCACGACGAGCGGCAGCGACGCCTGCCGGACATGGTAGATGAAGCCGTTGTCCGCGTCGCTCTGGCTCATCAGCAGGATGCCGTCGTAGCGCTGCGGCGTGACGGAGTCGTAATGCTCCATCATGTCGAGGCCGGCTACGGACAGCAGGTAGTCCTCGCCGATCTGCTGGCGGATGCCTCGGAGCGCCTCGGCGAGGAAGCTGGCCGACGTGCCTTGCGCGATGCTGGAGAAGAACAGGCCGATCGTGTACGTCCTGCGCTGGACGAGGCTCTTGGCGCTGAAGTTCGGCGCGTAGTTCATGTCGGCGGCGATGCGGGCGATGCGCTCGCGCGTCTCGCGCTTGATCTGCGGGCTGCCGCCGAGCGCCCGCGAGACGGTCGTGTGGGAGACTCCGGCCGCGCGGGCGATGTCCTTGATGGTGACCATGCTGTCGTCGTCCTTCCTTTCCCGCCGCCGGCTCGATTCCGTCCTTCGTGCATTTGGCGACGCCTTCATTGTAGGCCCGGCCCGCGAGCCCGTCAAGGACCGGAAAGCGTTTTCCGCACACGTTTTAAAAATATTGGCAGATCATGGAATGCGAATTATAATAGGGCAAGAACGCTGAAGAGGGGCTCATATCGCCATGACCATCCGGTTCCGCCAAGGCAAGACCTTCTACCGCATCTTCCTGCCGATCCTCGTGCTGGGTGTCGCGCTTGCTTCCGGGCTCGGCAGCTATATTTACATGACGACGACCCATTCGGTCATCGACCGGCTGGCCGCGGGCAAGCTGAGCTTCGTCTCCCAATCCAAAAATACGCTCGAGCAAAGCATACGCACGATTGAATACGCTTTCACAACCTACAGCACGACGAGCTCCTTCCGGGAGGCCGTCTCGCAGCCGATCAGCGAGCAGTCGTTCCAGGAGTTCCGGAGCGTCAACTCGCAGCTGAACTACATCGCCACGATGGGGATGGACGGCGCCGAGTATACGCTCATCAGCCTCCAGCAGCGCTGGCAGATCGCCAGCGGCAAGCTGACCCAGCTCTCGGACGAGGAGCTCCGGCGGCTGCAGGACGACTACATCGGCGGCCGCAGGACGGGCTTGTTCTGGATGCCGACGCAGGACGGCCTGCGGCTGGTCCATACGCTTCCGGCCTTCTCGATCGCCAAGACCGCCGTCGCGCTGTCGGACCTGCCGAAGGCGAGCCTCGACCGGATGCTGGCGACGCGCGAGGACTCGCCGCTGCTCATCCTCAACAGCGAGGGGACGCCGCTGTACGAGCCGCGTCCGCTCGGACTGGACGCCGCCGCGGTCCGCCTGCTGGCCGGGGAAGCCGCCAAGGGGACATCCGGCGTCGTGACGCTGACGGACAGCTCCGGGCGAAGGACCCAGGCGGCTTACGTCCGCTCGGACTACAACAGCTGGGTATACGCGACGCCGCTGCGTCCGCAGGAGACGGCCCAGGCGCTTCGCCCCGCTTTGTACGGCCTCATCCTGATGGGAGCGCTCATCGCCGGCCTGATCGTCGTCGTCGCTTATTTCATCGCCTACTACTTCGCCAACTCGATCCGCCGCATCCAGGTCCGCCTGCCGAGATCCGCCGGAGCGCAGGCCGCCGACGCGCCGGCCAAGGACGAGATCGACTGGATCGTCCGCTCGATCGACCATCTGCTCGTCGAGAAGCAGAGCCTGGAGAGCCTGCTCGAGACGGAGCTGCCCAAGCTGGAGACGCAGCTGCTGCTGAACCTGTTCCGCGGCCGCATGGAGGCGGACGAGCTCGCTCACCAGCTCCGCCGGTTCGGCTACCGCCTGTCGCCCGAATGCCGCTATGCGGTCATGCTGATCCAGCTTGACAGCTACGGCTCGCGAGGCGCGGCTGACAAGGACATGCTGCTGCTTGCGGCCAGCCATCTCGTGGAGGAGCTCGTGCCGCGCGAGCGAAGGCTGCTGCCGATCGTGCTCAATGAAGGCACGCAGGCGACGGTGTTCACGTTCGACGGCTGGACCGACGAGGAGATCCAGCGCTGCCTGCAGCAGGCGGCCAAGCAGGCGATCGTCGGCGCGCGCGAGCGTCTCGGCGTCTCGATCAGCGTCGGCTTCAGCCGGATCTACCGGGATCTTGCCGGCGGCAGCAGGGAAGCCGTCGAGATGGGCAAGCAGGCGCTCCATCAGCGGCTGCATCTCGGCAAGGAATCGATCATCTTTTACGAGGATGTGGCGGAGGTCGTCTCCGGTCCGGTGCTGCTCCGCTATCCGGCGCAGCTGGAAAACATCCTGTTCGACGCGATCCGCCTCGGCGACGAGCAGGCGGCCGCGGCCGCGCTGTATCCGTTCCTCGCCGAGTGGATGAAGACGAGCAAGAACTCGACCGACTTCGAGGTGATGCTCGTCCGGTTCGTGCACGACCTGATCCAGCTGGAGCAGCTGCTCGGCATCCAGGTGCTGCTGGCGCCGGACAACGAGTCGCTCTACCAGCGCGTGCTGCAGATCCGCAATCCGGAGGAGATCGAGCGGATCCTGATGGAGGGCGCGGTGCTGCCGATGGCCCGCTCGATGAAGCAGAAGACGAACGAGCAGTTCCGCTCGCTGTCGGACCGGATCGCCGCGATCGTGCGCAGCGAGTACGACCGGGAGCTGTCGCTGGAGTCGATCGCGGACCGGCTGCACTACAATCCGAACTACTTGAGCAGCATTTTCCGCAAGGAATACGGCATCACGTTCAGCGAGTTCCTCATGAACTACCGGCTCGAGACGGCGAAAAAATGGCTGGCCGAAACGGAGCTGCCCGTCAAGGAGATCGCGGAGCGGCTGCAGTACCAGAATCCGCAGAACTTCATCCGCTCCTTCCGCAAGAAGGAGAACATGACCCCGGGCGCCTACCGCAAGGAGCGCCGCGGAGCGTGAGCCTCAAGCGGCGCCGCCCTGCGGGCCGCCGGCCGCGCCCGCAAAAAAAGCGAGGAGGGAGCCCGCCCAGGCAGGCTCTCTCCTCGCTTTTCTCATCCCTTGACCGCCCCGAGCAGCGCTCCCTTCACGAAATGCCGCTGCACGAATGGATAGGCGAGCAGCATCGGCAGCGTGGCGACGACGATGACGGCCATCTTGATCGTCTGGGCGGGAGGGACGACGTCGACGGAGCCGCTTTCGGCCTGCATGCCGCTCGAGACGATGACGATCTGCCGCAGCAGCACCTGGATCGGCCAGCGGACGGAGTCGGTGATGTAGAGGATCGCGGTCATGTAGGTGTTCCAGTAGGCGACGGCATAAAAAAGCGAGATCGTCGCCACCGAGGGCAGCGCCAGCGGCAGCATGATCTTGAAGAAGATGCCGAGGTCGTTGGAGCCGTCGATCTTGGCCGATTCCTCCAGGCTGTCCGGGATCGCCTGGAAGAAGTTCCGCATGATGATGAGGTTGAACGCGTTGACCGCGACCGGCACGATCATCGAGGCATAGGAGTTGATCAGGCCGAATTCCTTGACGACGAGGAACGTCGGGATCATGCCTCCGCTGAACAGCATCGAGAAGACGACGATGAAGTTGATCGCTCCGCGGCCGCCGAGATAGCGGCGCGACAGGCCGTACGCCATGAGCGCCGTCAGCGCCATGCTGACGATCGTGCCGGCCGCCGTCACGCCGAGCGAGACGCCGAGTCCTTTGAACAGCGTCGGCGTGGAGAGGATGTAGCGGTAGGCGTCGAGCGAGAACGTCGTCGGGAACAGGATGAAGCGCCTCGAGACGACCTCGGATGTCGAGGCGAACGAGCTGGCGATGACATGGATGAACGGCAGCACGCAGACGAGCGCGGCCGCACCCAGAAAGCTGTAGTTGAACACATCGAACAGCCGGCTTCCGGGAGCGGGACGGTGGGATCGGTTCATGCGAATTCCTCCTTGGAGATGGTCCATGCTCCGACTGTATCAAGGGAACGGAGTTCCGCCTATAATCACCAGGCGCGGATCTGCGATGCCGTCCGGAAGCGCCGCCGCGCGGCGGCCGCCGCTGCGATGATCCTCAGCTGATTCCATGCGCTCCGTCTCAGCTCCATGACCGGAAAAGCCCGCAGCGGCAAGGAAAAGGCCACGATGATCAGCAAATGATTATAGGCGGAATGGCGGGCGCGGGCTATGCTGGAAACAGATTTGACAGCGCTTGCGAGGGGGCAATGATTCATGAAGGATTCCTTGGCGGCACCGGCGAGCCGCTCGCCCGGAGCCGCTCTGAAAAGCAGGGCCGCGCATCGATGGAAGGGATGGCGGCGAGACAAGCTCCTCTATCTGATGATTCTCCCCGGCTTCCTTTATTTCGTCGCATTCAAGTATTTGCCCATGGGGGGGCTGATCATCGCCTTCAAGGACTATCAGCCCTTCCTCGGCCTCGGCGGCAGCCCGTGGGTCGGACTGAAGCATTTCGAGCGGTTGTTCGCCGAGCCGACGTTCCTGATGCTGCTGCGCAACACGATCGTGCTGTTCCTGATGGACGTGCTGCTCGTGTTTCCGCTGCCGATCCTGTTCGCGCTGCTGCTGAACGAGGCGCGGGCGAGGCGGTTCCGGAACGCCGTCCAGACGCTGCTCTATTTGCCCCACTTCATGTCCTGGGTCATCATCGTCTCCATCTGCTACGTGTTCCTGTCGGTCGACGGAGGCGTCGTCAACGAGGCGCTCGCCAGCGTCGGGCTGCCCCGGATCGACTTCCTCACCTCGCCGGAATGGCTCCGCTTCATGTACATCGGCCAGATCATCTGGAAGGAGCTCGGCTGGTCGACGATCATTTTCATCGCGGCGATCTCCGCCGTCGATCCGCAGCTGTACGAGGCGGCGGACATGGACGGCGCGAGCCGGCTGCGCAAGATGTGGCATGTGACGCTGCCGGCCATCCGTCCGGTCATCATCACGCTGCTGATCCTCAAGATCGGCCATACGCTCGACCTCGGGTTCGAGCATATGTATCTGCTGCTCAACTCCATCAACCGCGAGGTGGCGGAGATCTTCGATACTTACATCTATACGGCGGGGCTGAAGAACGGACAGCTCAGCTACAGCACGACGATCGGCCTGTTCAAGGGGCTGGTCGGCCTGGCGCTCGTCATGCTGGCCAACCGGCTGGCGAAGAAGATGGGCGAGGACGGAGTCTATTGAATCAACCACATGAAGAAAAGGGGCGAGCGACATGGAAACCAAACGAATGAAGCAGGCTGGGCTGACGCTGCTCGGATGCGCGCTGCTGCTGTCGGCATGCAGCGGCAATGGGGCGGGAGGACAAGCGGAAGGCAAGGGCAGCGCAGGAGCGAATGCCGGAGCGGCAGGGACGGGCGGCGCGGCCGAGCCGGCCGAGCCGGTGTCGATCACCTGGCTGAACGTGCTGCATACCGCCTCGCCTCCGACCGGCACGGTCGTGAAGAAGATCGAGGAAGCGACGAATACGAAGCTCAGCTTCTCCTGGATCCCGGACGCTTCCAAGGAAGAGCGGATCAATACGTCGCTCGCGTCGGGCTCGCTGGCCGATATCGTGACGCTGACGATTCTGGACAATTCCTCGGTGCGCAGCGCGCTCAAGTCCGGCATGTTCTGGGAGGTCGGGCCTTATCTGGACGAGTTCCCGAATTTGAAAGGCATCTCCGCCGATACCCGAAAGTCCGCCTCGATCGAGGGCAAGCTGTATGGCGTGCCGCTGCAGAAGGCGCTCGCCCGCAACGGCGTCATCATCCGCAAGGACTGGCTCGACAAGCTCGGCCTGCCGCTGCCGAAGACGACCGACGAGCTGCTGCAGGCCGCCAAGGCATTCACCGAGCAGGATCCCGACGGCAACGGCATGGACGACACGACCGGATTTACGGACCGCAGCGATCTCGTTTACGGCGCGTTCAAGACGCTCGGCTCCTATTTCGGCACGCCGAACGTATGGAAAGTGGAGAACGGCAAGGCGACCCCGGAATTCGAGACGGAAGGCTACCTGAACACGATGAACTACATGAAGCAGCTCTATGACGGCGGCTACATCAATCAGGACTTCGCCGTGACAGCCAAGACGGACCAGCAGCAGAAGCTGGCGCAGGGCAAGGCCGGCATCTACGTCGGAGCGCTGTTCGACAGCAAGAACCTGCTGAACATGGCCAAGGGCGTGCAGGACGGCATGGAGCTCGCGATGGTGAACGACATTACGGCGCCAGGCCAGCCCCGCGCGCTGTGGAGCGCGAACAACGGCATCGGCGGACTGCTGGCCTTCCCTCGATCGGAAGTGAAGGACGAGGCGGAGCTGAAGCGGGTGCTGAAGTTCGTCGACGATCTGATGAGCGAGGACATCTACGCGCTCACGACCTACGGCATCGAGGGCGTCCACTATTCGGTCGATGCCGACAAGGCGGCGACGATCACGAACCAGGATCTGTGGCAGCAGGAGGTGCAGCCGCTCGCCGGCTCTCGGCCGAAGGACTACGATTACGCCATCCATGACGCCGACAAGCTCAAGCAGGAGGCCGACCGGCTGATCGCCGAGAACGCGGATTACGCCGTGCTGAACCCGTTCTATTCGCTGGAATCCCAGACCTGGTCGACGCAGGGCTCCGAGCTGCAGAAGATCATCACGGACGCGACGTACAAGTTCATCCTCGGCAAGATCGACGAGGCGCAGTTCAAGGCGGAGGTCGAGAAGTGGAGGAAGTCCGGCGGCCAGTCGATCATCGAGGAATACGAAGCGGCCTACAAGCAGGCGGGGCATTGACATGAGGGAGACGACCTGGGCGGTCCGGACGGCCGAGACGATCCTGCAGCGGACGCCGCTGCTGAGCCGCGACAAGGGTTATGGAGGCAAGTGGTCGTACGATTACGGCGTCGTGCTGCAGGGCTTCCTGCAGCTCTGGAAGACGACGGGGGAGAGCCGCTGGCTCGACTTCATCCGCACGAACCTCGACGAGTTCGTCGCGGAGGACGGCAGCATCCGCAGCTACCGTCTGGACGAGTTCAACATCGACCATATCAACAACGGCAAGCTGCTGTTCGACCTGCATCGCGAGACCGGGGAGGAGAAATACCGGCTCGCCGCCGGCAGGCTGCGCGAGCAGCTGCGCCGCCACCCCCGCACGGCGGAAGGCGCGTTCTGGCACAAGCAGATCTATCCTTATCAGATCTGGCTGGACGGCCTGTACATGGGAGCGCCCTTTTACCTGCGATACCTGCTCGAATACGAGGGCGGGGAAGGGCTGGACGACGTGACCCGCCAGTTCCTCCTCAGCGAGCGCCGCACCCGGGACGAGAAGAGCGGCCTGCTCTATCATGCCTGGGACGAAAAGCGCGAGCAGCCGTGGGCGGATCCCGTCACCGGGCAGTCGCCGAGCTTCTGGTCGCGCTCGATGGGCTGGTATGCGATGGCGCTCGCGGACGTGCTGGAGCTGCTGCCGGAATCCCACCGCGATCGCGGAGAGCTGATCCGCATCCTGAAGGACCTGCTGCAGGCGCTGCGCCGCGTCCAGGACCCGGCCTCCGGCGTCTGGTTCCAGGTGCCGGATCAGCCCGGCCGCAAAGGCAATTATCTGGAGGCGTCGGCTTCGTCGATGATCGCGTTCGCGCTGGCCAAAGGACTTCGCCTCGGCGTGCTGCCGGAAGAGTGGCGGCCGATGCTACATCAAGCGTTCGCCGGCATCGTGGCGGAGTTCGTGCTCGAGACGAAGGAGGGCTGGATCAACCTGAACAAGGTATGCCAGGTCGCTGGCCTCGGCGGCGCCGACAAGCGGGACGGAACCTACGCGTACTACATCAGCGAGCCGATCGTGGCCAATGATCAGAAAGGCTTGGGCGCGTTCCTCCAGGCCTGCGTGGAATATGAATGGAAGCTGCTGCAGGGAGTGCCGCCGTTGCAGGCGGGGCAGGCGGCCCAGACGCCAGGCGGGCCTGCCTGACGGCGGCACCATCCCTCCCCTGGCTCGCATACGATAGGGAAGCGAGCTTGGGAGGAGGTAGGGGAACGATGATGCAACTGGTTCCGATCCCGCTCGGGGACGGAATGACGGCGCTCGGCGTCGAGGTCAAGCTGCCCAAGACGACGCTGCTCGCCGTGACGACGGACAAAGGCTACATCATGTGCGGTGCGCTCGACGTAGCTCTGTTCGACAGCAATCCGAAGCTCAAGGAGCGGGGCGTGCTGGCCGCGCGGGCCGTCGGCGTGCGCACCTTGCAGGAGCTGCTGGACGCGCCGCTGGAGTCGGTCACGGAAGCGGCGCAAGCGGCAGGCCTGTCGGTCGGCATGACCGGCATCGACGCGGTGCGCAGGCTGGCTTCGCTTTAAGCGGGCCGAAGAAATGAAAAAAGGCATCGCGTTTTCCGAAATGGAAAGCGCGATGCCTTTTTTACGATGGCTCCTTCAGCCTCAGCTTTGCTTCAGCTCTTCGAACAGCTTTTTCAGGCTGTCGCCATACGGCGGGCGGATGACGCCCTTCTCGGTGATGATGGCCGTGACGTACTCGGCCGGCGTCACGTCGAACGCCGGATTGAACACCTTGACGCCCTGCGGCGCGGTGCGCTTGCCGAAGCCCTCGGTCACTTCCTCCGCGTGGCGCTCCTCGATCGGGATCTCGGCGCCGGTCGGCGTGCCCATGTCGATCGTCGACAGCGGGCAGGCGACGTAGAACGGGATGCCGTGCGCCTTGGCCAGAACAGCCACGCTGTAAGTGCCGATCTTGTTGGCGACGTCGCCGTTCGCCGCGACGCGGTCGGTGCCGACGATGACGGCGTCGATCCAGCCCTTGCCCATGACCATGCCGGCCATGTTGTCGCAGATGAGCGTCACGTCGACGCCGGCCTGCTGCAGCTCGAACGCCGTCAGGCGCGCGCCCTGCAGCACGGGGCGGGTCTCGTCGGCGAAGACGCGCAGGTTCATGCCCTGCTCCTTGGCCAGATAGAACGGCGCGAGCGCCGTGCCGTACTTGGCCGTGGCGAGGCCGCCGGCGTTGCAGTGCGTCAGCACGCCCATGCCGTCCTTCATCAGCTCGAGCGCATGCTCGCCGATGCGGCGGTTCGTCGCTTCGTCCTCGCTCTGGATGAGGATCGCCTCGTCCAGCAGCGCCTGCTTGGCCTCGTCCAGCGGCACGAGCGCTTCGGCGAGGGCGGCGGCGCGGGCCTTCATCCGGTCGAGCGCCCAGAACAGGTTGACGGCCGTAGGACGGCTCGTCGCCAGGTAGGCGGCCTTTTCCTGGACGCGTCCGAGCCAGGCGCCGAGGCTGTCGTCCGGCGCTTCCTGGCCGGGCAGGCCGCTGCCGAGGACGACGCCGTAAGCGGCGGCGATGCCGATCGCGGGCGCTCCGCGCACCTTCATGTGGCGGATCGCTTCCCAGACGCCCTCGGCGTCGGTCAGCGGCAGATAGACGGTCTCCTCCGGCAGCAGCCGCTGGTCGAGCAGCTGCAGCTGGCTGCCGGCCCAGATCAGCGAGATGAGGCCGGGATACGTGCTGGCAGTAGTCATGTTGAATGTTCCTCCATTTCAAATCGCCATGCGGTCAGGCCGGCATGAGGCGGCGGCCGGTCAGCGCGCGGCTGCGGTGAGGGCGATGTCGATCGCCTGCTCGATCGAGCGGATCGAGCGGTTCTGGCGGATGAGCTCCTTGCCGATGGCGAGGGCGAGGCGCTTGGCGCGCTCGCGGACGGCGTCGTCGGGAATCGTGTCGAGGTCCGCGACATGGGCGAAGCCGACGACGCGGCGCACCATCTTGGCGCCGGCGAAGCCGATCGTATCCTGAAGCAGCCGGTCCATATACAGGTCCTGATAGCCCGGAGCGTTGGAGAATACCGGGTCCTTGCCGTGCTCGTCCCACAGCGTGCGGAACTTGGCGCTGAACTGCGTCCACGTGCCGCGCACCGTCTCGAGCAGGAACTCGCGGTACTCCTTGCGGGACGCTTCGTCCGCGCTCCAATGCTCCTGGCCGGCGTAGTTCAGCAGCAGGTTGGCGATGACCGCGCCGATGTCGAAGCCCATCGGGCCGTAAAAGGCGAATTCCGGATCGATCACCTTGGTCGAATCCGGCAGGGCGAAGATGCTGCCCGTATGCAGGTCGCCGTGCAGCAGCGCCTCGCCGCGCGTCAGGAACTTCTCGCGCAGCAGCGCGATCTCCGTGCGCAGGGCGCCGTCGGAGCGGAGGGCGGCCGCCTCGTCGGCGATGGCGTCCTCGTAGTTGTTGCGCTCATGCTCGCGGTACGGCTCGTCGAAGATGAGGTCCTCCGTGATCTGGCACAGCTCCACGTTGACGAACGCCTGCTGGCGCAGCTTCTTCTCCTGCTGGCTCATGCCGAGGTCGGAGGTGAAGAACAGCGTCTGCGCGAGGAACGTCGAGATGTCGCCCGCGAAGCGCGGGTAGACGGTCCGGTCCATCAGCCCCTTGCGCAGGATGACGTGGTCGCTCAGGTCCTCCATGACGGTGATCGCCTGCTCATGGTCCGTCAGGAACACCTGCGGCACGAGCTCGGGCGCGAGCGCATGCTGGATCTTGAGCGCCTCGCCCTCGATGCGGGCGCGGTCGATCGACAGCGGCCATGATTCTCCGAACACCTTTACATAAGGAAGGGCCTGCTTGATGATGAGGCCCTTGCCCGTCGCCGGCTCGGTGATGTGGAAGACGAGGTTGAGGTTGCCGTCGCCGATCTCGCGGCAGCTCAGCTCCGCTTCGGGAGAAAATACGTCCGGGAACGAGCGCGCCAGCTCGATCGCTTCGGCTTCGCTGTAGGGATGATAACCTGGCATGATGGTTGAACCGCCTTTCCTGCTCCATTTAATAAGGATTGTCCAATTATAGCCCATCTTTTTTCGACTTGAAATAGCGGGATTTGGTATAATGGCACGAGACATGGAAGGATAAGGAGCGTGAGGACCGTGACGAACGGGGAAGCAGCGGAGGCGCGGACAGCCGAGGCTGCGCTCATGGAAGGACCGGCCGCCCTCAAGGAGTGGGCCGCCACCGTGCGGGCGCTCGAGCAGGGCCGCCAGATCGTCGTGCTGCGCAAGGGCGGCATCGCCGAGGAGACGCGACGCTTCCGGCTGGAGACGCCGGACTTCTATTTGATGCCCGCGTACGAGCATCAGCGCCGGGAGCTGCTCAAGCCGGAGGCGCAGAGCCTGCTGGACGAGGTGCTGGGCGAATGGGAGGGGCCGCAGGCGGGCGCGATCGCCATCTCGAGCCGCGCCCATGCGGCCGAGGACATCCTCGTGACCGATCCGGAGGCGCTGCTGCGCATCCGCGATCTGCATATCTGGACCGACGCGTTTGCCGAGGAGCGGCTGAAATGGAAAAAGCGCGAGCCGCTGCATGTGCTGCTGCTTCGGGTGTACCGGCTGGCGGAGCCGATCCGGCTGCCAATGGAGCCGGCTTTCACCGGCTGCAAGTCGTGGATCGCCGCCGGGCCGCCGATGGCAGGGGACGGCGCCGTGCCGGTGCTGGACGACGCCGAGTTCGCCCGGCGCAGCGACGAGATCCGCCGCCGGTTGGGAACAGCTGGCGAACATTGATTTATAACGAGTTTTATACTAAAATTATTATTGAGAATCAAATGAGAATGACCTTCCTCGCCGCGGATCCGGTCCGCGCGGGGACGATGCATGCGAATACCCGCTTGACCGCCAGCGGCGGCAAGTACTCATAGGTCGAAGGGAGCAAGGTTCATTATGGCAACGCAATTCACGATTGAAGGACTCAAGGCCGAGATCGAGGGCAAGGAAATTCTCAAGGGGCTCAGCCTGAGCATGAAGGGCGGAGAGATCCACGCGATCATGGGTCCGAACGGCACGGGCAAGAGCACGCTGGCCTCCGCGCTGATGGGACATCCGAAGTATGAGGTGACGGAGGGCTCCGCCGAGCTGAACGGCGAGGACCTGCTGGAGATGGGCGTCGACGAGCGCGCCCGCGCCGGCCTGTTCCTGGCGATGCAGTATCCGAGCGAGATCACCGGCGTGACGAACTCCGACTTCCTGCGCAGCGCGATCAACGCCCGCCGCGAGGAAGGCAACGAGATCAGCCTGATCAAGTTCATCCGCCAGATGGAAAGCAAGATGAAGGAGCTGGAGATGAACCCCGAGTTCGCCCACCGCTACCTCAACGAAGGCTTCTCCGGCGGCGAGAAGAAGCGCAACGAGATCCTGCAGATGATGCTGCTCGATCCGAAGGTCGTCATCCTCGACGAGATCGACTCCGGCCTCGACATCGACGCTCTCAAGATCGTCGCCCAAGGCGTCAACGCGATGCGCGCCGATGATCGCGCGTTCCTCATCATCACCCACTACCAGCGCCTGCTGAACTACGTCAAGCCTGACTTCGTGCACGTCATGATGCAAGGCCGCATCGTCAAGTCCGGCGGACCGGAGCTGGCGGAGCGCCTCGAGGCGGAGGGCTATGACTGGGTCAAGGCGGAGCTCGGCATCGTAGACGAAACCGTCGGCCAGGCTTAAGAGAGACGGGAGGGATTAGGATGAGCACACAACTGGACAATCCCGTCGGACGGGAATTCGCGGAGGCGCTGTCCCGCAGCAAGGGAGAGCCGGCATGGCTCACTTCCCTGCGCGGCGAGGCGGCCGAGCTGGCCGAGTCGCTGGAATGGCCCAAGCCGGAGAAGATCCGCATCGACCGCTGGAACCTGACGGCATTCGGCGAGTATGCCAAGCCGCAGGCGCTGTCCTCGGAGAGCGAGCTGCCGGAAGCGGCCGCATCGCTCGTCTCCGGAGACGGCGCGCTGCTCGTGCAGCGCGGCTCGGGCACGGTGCTGCGGCGCCTGCCGGAGGAGCTGAGCGCTCGCGGCGTCATCTTCACCGATCTGGAGACGGCCGCGGCCGAGCATCCGGAGCTGGTGCAGAAGCATCTGTTCCAGGCGATCGCCAAGGACGAGAACAAGCTGACGGCGCTGCACGCCGCCCTCTGGAACGGAGGCGTGTTCCTGTACGTGCCTAAGGAAGTCGAGATCGACGTGCCGCTGCAGGCGTTGTTCTACAATGACGACGCGTCCGTATCGTTCGCGCCGCATATCCTTATCGTGGCCGAGCGCCACAGCCGCGTCACCTACGTCGACAACGCGCTGACGATCGGCGGCGGCGCGGATGCCGTGCACCACTCGATGATCGAGGTCATCGCCGGCGACGGCGCCAAAGTCGACGTCGCCTCGATCCACCAGCTCGGCGCCAACGTCATCGACACGACGATCCGCCGCGCGGTGCTGGGCAGCGACGCCCGCATCCAGTGGGTCA
Organism: Paenibacillus pasadenensis DSM 19293; assembly: GCF_000422485.1. Classification (GTDB taxonomy): domain Bacteria; phylum Bacillota; class Bacilli; order Paenibacillales; family Paenibacillaceae; genus Paenibacillus_O; species Paenibacillus_O pasadenensis. The sequence goes on along the minus strand of NZ_KE383849.1, from coordinate 142,831 downwards.
TCGGCGACCTCAACGACGGCAACGTCCTCTCCGACACGCTGTCAGTGCTGAAGGGCAACGGCTCCTCGTCCGATGCGGCCGTCGTGAGCATCGGCGCCGGCAAGCAGCGCATGAGCCTGACGACGCAGGCCAAGCACTTCGGCCTGAACTCCGACAGCAACATGGTGACGCGCGCCGTCATGAAGGAAGAGGCGACGGCGATCATCAACGGCATCACCAAGATCGAGAAGGGCGCGACCAAGGCGAACGGCGTGCAGACCGAGAAGGTGCTCATGCTCAGCCCGAAAGCCCGCGGAGACGCCAACCCGATCCTGCTGATCGACGAGGACGACGTGACGGCAGGCCACGCGGCGAGCGTCGGCCAGGTCAACCCGGAGCAGGTGTACTACCTGATGAGCCGCGGCGTGACCAAGGCCGAGGCGGAGCGGCTGATCATCTACGGATTCCTGGCTCCGGTCGTGACGGAGGTCCCGATCGACGCCGTCCGCGAGCAGCTGCAGCAGCTGCTCGAAAGGAAGCTGGAGGCATGAACATAGAGGAAATCAGGAAGCAGTTCCCGATTCTCCATCAAGAGGTGAACGGGCATCCGCTCGTTTATCTCGACAGCGCGGCGACTTCCCAGAAGCCGCGCTCCGTCATTGAGGCGGTCAAGCGCTACTACGAGCTCGACAACTCCAACGTGCACCGCGGCGTGCATACGCTCGGCTCCCGCGCGACCGAGGCGTACGAAGGGGCGCGCGAGCGCGTCGCCCGCTTCCTGAACGCCCCGTCCGCGGAGCAGATCATCTTCACCCGCGGCACGACCTCGGCGCTCAACCTCGTCGCGACGGGCTACGCTCCGTCGGTGCTCCAGGAAGGCGACGAGATCGTCATCACGCCGATGGAGCATCACAGCAACCTGATTCCGTGGCAGCAGGCGGCGAAGCGCTCCGGCGCGGTGCTGAAGTACATCCCGCTGCAGCCGGACGGGACGATCGCGCTGGCGGACGTGGAGAAGGCGATTACCGGCCGGACCAAGATCGTCTCGGTCATGTACGTCTCCAACGTGCTCGGCGTCATCAACCCGATCAAGGAGATCGCCGAGATCGCCCATCGCCACGGCGCGGTCATGGTCGTGGACGGCGCGCAGAGCACGCCGCATATGCGGATCGACGTGCAGGCGCTGGATTGCGACTTCTATGCCCTCTCGGGCCACAAGATGTGCGGTCCGACCGGCATCGGCGCCCTCTACGGCCGCCGCTCGCTGCTCGAGAACATGGAGCCGATCGAGTTCGGCGGCGAGATGATCGACTTCGTCGACCTGTACGAATCGACCTGGAAGGACATTCCGTGGCGCTTCGAGGCGGGCACGCCGATCATCGCCGGCGCCGTCGGGCTGGCCGCGGCGATCGACTTCCTCGAGGAGATCGGGCTGGACAACATCGACCGCCACGAAAAGGAGCTGGCCGCTTACGCGTACAGCAAGCTGTCGGAGATCGACGGCATCACGATCTACGGCCCGCGCGAAGGACGCGTCGGCCTGATCACGTTCAACCTGGACGACGTGCATCCGCATGACGTCGCCACGGTGCTCGATTCCGAAGGCATCGCGGTGCGTGCCGGACACCACTGCTGCCAGCCGCTCATGCGCTGGCTGGATGTGACGGCGACCGCCCGGGCAAGCTTCTATCTGTACAATACCGAGCAGGACGTAGACCGGCTGGCGGCCTCGCTGCTCCGGACAAAGGAGTTCTTCGATCATGCAATTGGATGATCTGTACCGCCGGGTCATCATGGATCACTACAAGAATCCCCGCAACCGCGGCACGATCGACGAAGGATCCGTGACGGTCAACCTGAACAATCCGACCTGCGGCGACCGCATCTCGCTGCAGCTGCAGGTCGAGGACGGCAAGGTGTCCGACGCCCGCTTCACGGGCGAAGGCTGCTCGATCAGCATGAGCTCGGCCTCGATGATGACGGAGGCGGTCAAAGGCCGCACGCTGGACGAAGCCTACGCGATGGCGGAGAAGTTCTCCGCCCTCATGAAGGGCGAGCCGGTCGAGTTCGACGAGCTGGAGGACATCGAGGCGCTGTCCGGGGTCAACAAGTTCCCGGCGCGCATCAAATGCGCGACGCTCGCCTGGAACGCGCTGCGCAAGGGCGTCGAGTCGCAAGGCCAAGGCAAGCCGGAAGGGCATTGACCTTTCCATCCAAGCCCCACCACAAGGAGCGTGACCAAGATGGCAAAATCGATGCCGGAAATGGAAGAATATAAATATGGCTTCCGCGACGAGCACAAGGCGATTTTCCAGTCGGGCAAAGGCCTGACGCCGGAAATCGTCCGCACGATCTCGGAAATGAAGGGCGAGCCGGAGTGGATGCTGAACTTCCGCCTCAAGTCGCTCGACCAGTTCAACAAGATGGCGATGCCTAAATGGGGCGGCGATCTGGACGATCTGGACTTCGACGACATCCAGTACTACGTCAAGCCTTCCGAAAAGCAAGGCAAGACGTGGGAGGAAGTGCCGCAGGAGATCAAGGAAACGTTCGACAAGCTGGGCATTCCGGAGGCGGAGCAGAAGTTCCTCGCCGGCGTCTCGGCGCAGTACGAGTCCGAGGTCGTCTACCACAGCATGCAGGAGGACCTGGAGAAGCAAGGCGTCATCTTCACCGACACCGACACGGCGCTGCGCGAGCATCCGGAAATTTTCCGCGAGCACTTCGGCACGGTCATCCCGCCGGCGGACAACAAGTTCGCGGCGCTCAACAGCGCGGTCTGGTCCGGCGGCAGCTTCATCTACGTGCCGAAGGGCGTGAAGTGCGAGATTCCGCTGCAGGCTTACTTCCGGATCAACTCCGAGAACATGGGCCAGTTCGAGCGCACGCTCATCATCGCCGACGAGGACAGCTTCGTGCATTACGTCGAGGGCTGCACCGCTCCGGTGTACAGCACGAACTCGCTGCATAGCGCCGTCGTCGAGATCATCGTCAAGAAAAACGCGCGCGTGCGCTACACGACGATCCAGAACTGGGCGCCGAACATCTACAACCTCGTCACCAAGCGCGCCGTCGCCGACGAGAACGCGACGATGGAGTGGGTCGACGGCAACATCGGCTCCAAGCTGACGATGAAGTACCCGGCTGTCATCCTGCGCGGACGCGGCGCCAAGGGCATGGTGCTCTCCATCGCCGTCGCCGGCAAGGGCCAGCACCAGGACGCGGGCGCGAAGATGGTCCACCTGGCGCCGGACACGACGTCGACGATCGTCTCCAAGTCGATCTCCAAGCATGGCGGCAAGGTGACGTACCGCGGCCTCTGCTCGTTCGGCCGCGACGCCGAAGGCGCCAAGGCGAACATCAAGTGCGACACGCTCATCCTCGACAACCAGTCGACGTCGGACACGATCCCGTACAACGAGATCAAGAACGACAACGTCACGCTTGAGCATGAGGCGACGGTCTCCAAGGTATCCGAGGACCAGCTCTTCTACCTGATGAGCCGCGGCCTGAGCGAAGCCGAAGCGACGCAGATGATCGTCATGGGCTTCATCGAGCCGTTCACCAAGGAGCTGCCGATGGAGTACGCGGTCGAGATGAACCGTCTCATCAAGTTCGAGATGGAAGGTTCGATCGGGTAAGCGATAAAAGATGTAAAACTTAACTTTCGTTGAATCCGCAGAAAAGTTCTGCGGATTCTTTTTTATTGCAAGCAGGGCTCCACGCTCGATGAACGCCTTGCCCATACGGACTGAGAAAGCCCTTGCCGATGAAAATAAAAAAAGGCCCGCTAATTGCGAGCCCCTGTCCTATGCACACGATCGAAATGCATCTCCGCGTCTTTAGACCAGCATCGAGAGTTCTTCTAGGCCCCAGGTGGAAATGGACACCATGACGATTCTGTAAGTAGGCAAAAGCAATCAGGACATCAGCCAGATCCACATATCGCTTGAAGGCGACTGCCATACGCCTGCTTTGGGGCTCCGTTTCCAAGGAATGAACGAATACGCCGTCGTTATACTCCAGGGCAATGACGCCCAATATGTCATTAGACTGTGCACACTGAAGCTTATAGCATGTGCACTGTGGATGGCTTTTCATAAAGGTAGTCCAATCAAACCATCCATCACGATCCCGTTTCAGCATGGGACGAAGTCGTCTGCAGTCTTCCAAAGTAAGCGGAGTGATTTTTCCCTGATGGACGCGCCCCCCAGGATCATGTAACTTCCAAGACAATAACCAACACCTTGCAATGGCTATAATAAAACCACCTATGTCCAAACCTGCGGATCTCGTACCACAATCGGTTTAATGATTTCATGAATTTCCCAAAATGAATTGCTCATCCATGAATGGCGTGGCATAACCAAGCGGGGCGACATGGGGAGCCTCCAGCAGGATAAACCCAAAAACCACGCGAGACCGTCCTGACGGTTCGCGTGGTTTTTTACTATAGCTCCCATCAGCGCTCGAACATCTCTACGACGCCGAGCGGATCGAAATAAAGCGTGAACCGGTCGAGCACGACCATCTGGCCGTACTTCTCCTGATAGTGGACAATCGATTCCTGCAGGAACGCCTCGGTCACCTCCAGGTAGTCGGCGATCTCGAACGCGTTGCGGCAGCCGGCGAGATAGGCGCCGATCAGCTCCGACAGCGGGACGAGCTTCTCATAGCCCCAGTTGCGCGCGAGCTTCTCCTGCTTGCGGTTGGCGATGACGGACTGGTCGGTGATGTCGCCCGCAGTCGTATGGTAGTGCCCGAGCTCCTCGGCGAGAATGCAAGCCTTGTCGGCCGATGTGCGCAGGCTGCGGCTGAGCAGGATCGCCTGGACGGCGCGCGTCTCCATATACAGCCCCTTGATCGGTTCAGGCAAGTCGGCGTCCTCGCGAAGAAGGATGGGCGTCTGCTTCAGCAGGCGTTCATATTTGGACATAACCTCTCTCCTAAACGGGTCTTCGTGTCGTTCGTTACGGCTTGGCCAGGGCGATGCGCAGCGCAAGCTTGATCTGCTCCAGCTCCTGGCCGGTCAGCGGCCCTTCATGGCCGATCCGATGCGCGGCCAGCGTCAGGATCTGCTCCTCCGACAGCTCCAGCTCCAGTTCCTGAAGGCTCGGGGAGGCGGCGACGGAGCCGGCGAGCAAATAATCCGAGGAGACGCCGAGCAGCTCCGCCAGCTGGCTGAGCTTGTCGCTCGGCGGGGCGCTTTTGTCCCGCTCGTAGCTGGATATGTTCGCTTCCGACATTTGGAGCTTCGTCGCGAGCTGCATCTGGGTCAAGCCTCGTTTGACCCGGTATTCCCGAATTCGTTTGCCGAGCGACATGGCGGTCCTTCCTCCCTTTTCCATCTGCCTCTTGCTCAAATATGATTTGAGTTTTATGCTGGTATTCCGCAAATGGACTCAAAGCATATTGGTCTTTATGGAAGCATTATACCTTGAAATAGCTTTTTCGACAACAAGCGGTTGAAAAAGCGAATTCTATTGGCTTGAACTCAAATTAAATTTGAGTCAACGGAAAGGGGCATGAACAGGATGGAACGACTCGAAAATCGCGCTGAAGCGGAACAGGGACGGAGACCGCTCGATGAGCTGCTGGACGAGCTGGACAATCGGCAGCTGGAAAGCCTCGTCCGCGACGAATGCCGCCGCTGGCGAGAGCTGAAGATGCAGGTGAAGGTGCTCGGCAGCTATTCGATCGGAGCCGGGATGACCGTCAGCCGCCTCAATCAGGAGGACCAGCTGCAGGACCTTCACCGCCGTCTGAAAGGGATGCCTTCTTATATGTATCTGAACGCTCGGGAGCAGAAACTGGAGACGATCGCAAATGCGTACCTCGATCCGGACAAGCATCCGGTCGGCACGAAAGCGCAGCTGGCGGCGATCCCGACGAGAGGGAATGATCTCGAGGACGACCGGCTGCTGCGGGAGCTGAGAGGCAAGCTGGAAAAGGTGATCGAGGCTCGCGCGGGGCGGATCGGCGACTATGACGCCGTGCTGGAGCGGATGGCGAAGCTGCAGCGGCTGCAGGCCGAGCTGGAGCAGCTGGAAGAAACGATGCGGCTCGCGGAGGAGCAGCAGGAAGGGTACGGCAGCCTCATCCGTCTGTATTACGTCGAGAAGCGGACGGCCGAGGCTTGCGCGATGGCGCTTTGCATCTCCCGCCCGACGTTCTTCCGCTGGAAGCCGCAGGCGGCCCGGCTGTTCCTGCGGATTCTGGAATGGCAGCGGGATTGAAAAGAGTACCGCTGAGCGGCGGCAACATAGGATGGAGATAAGGACGGAGCGAAAAAGCGCTCCGTCCTTTTTCATGCGCCGAAACACCGCGAGAAGATCGCCTCCCCGGATGAGACTCCAATGAGACGGAGTGGAGACGCGAAAGAGACGGAGTTGAGCCGCTGAGGCTGTTTTGACCGTGGTAAGATGCTAGTATCAGGAACGATGACAAGAGACGAGCCGCCCCTAACCGGGCGGCTTTTGTCGTTCCTGTGCCTGCCGGAGGAGAAGAGGCCGAGAGGAGAACTGACGATCGCTCTGCTCGAGAAACGGCGGGAAGCAAGAGAAGGAAGGAGGAGCTGGCATGGGAGGAATCGCAGCTTGGAGGCTGGACGATCCGGACCAGCTGCTGAGCAAGCTGAGGGAGCTGGAAAAGCGGGCGCCGATCGTGCTGGAGCGGCATCTGCTGGAGCAGGCGGAAGCCGCGGCTCGATCCGCAGCGGCTCGAATGCCGCCGGGAAGCGGCGAGCTGGCGAAGGGCTGGCGCGTCGGACCGGTGAAGCGCGCGAGCCGGGTGCTGTCGGTGGAGATCAGCCACCCGGCGCCGGAAGCCGCCCGTCTCGAGTACGGGACGGAGGGCGAAGGCGGACAGCAGGGGCGCTTCATGCTGGCGCTCGCGCTGGCGGAGCTGGAGCGGGACTGGCCCCGGCGGCTGGACAGCGTGCTCGAGACGCTGCTCTCCGGGAAAGGAGCAAGCCGATGAGCGAAAGCTGGATCGACGTGCTGCTGGACCGGCTGAGAGCGGCGTTCCCGGATTACGCCGTGTCCGCCGGCCAGTCCGAGCCCCCGCCTGCGCAGCCGAGCCTGGAGCTGGTGGAGCTGGCGGTCGAACGGCAGCGGCTGCTCGGCGGCCGCTGGCGAGAGGCGTGTCGACTGGCGCTGATTTGCCGGTCCGCGGAGCGGGCCGACCTTGTCGCGGAGCGGCTGCTGCCGCTGCTGGCGTCGGTGCCGCTGGCGGACGGACGGTTCGCCAAGGGCTCCGCCGTGAGCCGGGAGCTGGCCGAGGGCAAGGTCGTTTTTACTTGGAGCGTCCGCCTGGACGGAGCGGATGAGACGGATCGTCCGCCGCTCATGCGGAGCTTGCGCGGGGAGGTCGAGGGAAATGGCATTTAGAAAAAAGACGGGGAAAGCGGCCGAATCGTCCGGTTCGGACGTCAGGCCGCAGCAGCAGGCAAGCCTGGAGCCCGAGCGGTCGATGCCGACGGAGCAAAGCCGAAGCGATGTCGAGCGCTCGGAGCCGCGCTTTACGAAGGCGGCGCTGCTGGGGAGCCGCAGGTACGGCGCCAGCAAGGACTTGATTTCCGTGCTGGTCGGCGACGAAGAGCGCTGCGGGCATGAGGAAGTCGAACGGCGCATTCAAGCATTCATTAAAAAGGAGGCCGACTAAATGGCTGGAGGCATGTTTACGGCAATGAACAAGGTACGTCCGGGGGTCTACATCAATTTTGCGACGGAAGGGACGGCGGTGACGACGGGCGACAGGGGCACGCTGGCGCTGCCGCTGCCGCTGTCGTGGGGAGAGCCGCGGCGGATTACGGTGCTGGAGGGCGGCGAGAATCCGCTGGAGAAGCTCGGCTACGCGCTGAGCGCGCCGGAGCTGCTGCTGGTGCGCGAGGCGATGAAGCGCGCGGGCAAGCTGCTCGTCTACCGCATCAATGGTGGAACGGCGGCCAAGGCGACGCTTGGCGGCGTCACCGCCGAAGCCCGCTATCCCGGCGTGCGCGGCAATGATCTGCGAGTCTCGGTCGAGGCGAGCGTGGACAAGCCGGGCCAGATGGAAGTCGCGACGTTTGTCGGCGGCTCGGAGGTCGATCGCCAGATCGTGCTGAACGCACAAGACCTGAAGGCGAACGCCTGGATCGTCTGGAAGGGCTCGGGAACCCTCGAAGCCACGGCAGGCGTTCCGCTTGCGGGCGGTACGGACGGCGCGGCGACGAACGAGGATTATGCCGGGTTCCTGCAGGCGATCGAGCTGCAGGACTTCCATGTGGCGGTGTATCCGGGGACGGATGTCACGATGAAAAGCCTGTTCGCGGCGTTCGCCGCGCGGCTGCGCGAGGAGGAGGGACGCAAGATTCAGGTCGTGCTGGAAAACTACGCTTCGGCCAATCATGAGGGCGTCATCAGCGTGCGCAACGGCGTCACGCTGGAGGACGGCAAGACGCTGACGCCAGGACAGGCGGCGGTCTGGGTCGCGGCGGCGACAGCGGCGGCCGGTCCGGCCGCATCGCTGACCTACGCCGTTTATGAGGGCGCGAGCGACGCTTCTCCGCGCCTGACGAACTCGGCTACGGCGGCGGCGCTGCTCGGCGGCGAGTTCGTCTTCACGGCCCGCTCCGGCTCGGTCGTCGTCGAGCAGGACATCAACTCGTATCATAGCCCGACGCCGCAGAAGGGCCGCATTTTCGCCAAAAACTCTGCGCTGCGCGTGCTCGACGGGATCGCGACGGACTTCAAGGCGACCTTCGAGAGCCTGTATATCGGCAAGGTCGGCAACGATGCGAACGGCCGCGCGCTGTTCCGCAAGGACTGCGTGAAGCTGCTGGAGCAGTACCAGGAGCTGGGGGCGCTGCAGAACTTCGACGCCTCCAAGGACGTGACGGTGGAGCAGGGAGCGGAGGCGGACGCGGTTGTCGTATCCGTATCCGTGCAGCCGGTCGATGCGATCGAAAAAATCTACATGAAAGTACAGGTGAGCTAAATGAGCGTACTGAAAGCGGGAGACACGATTGCCGGGCACTCCGGGACGGCCTATGCGACGATTGGCGGACAGACGGTGGAGATGTTCTATGTGAAGAACCTGCGGGCAACCGCGAAAAAGAACAAGGCCGACATCAAGACGCTCGGCAGCCGCAACGTGCAGAAAAAAGCGGCCGGCTGGGAAGGCACCGGCAGTATGACGCTCTATTACGTGACGTCCCGCTTCCGCGAGATGATGCGCGATTACATCAAGACCGGCGTGGACACCTATTTCGACATCCAGGTGACCAACGACGATCCGGCCTCGGCTGTCGGCAAGCAGATCGTCACGTTGATCGGCGTCAATCTCGACGAGGTCGTCATGGCCGCGCTCGACGCGGAGTCGGATGCGCTGGACGAGGAAATTCCGTTCACGTTCCATGACGTCAACATCGGCGAGCCGTTCAAGGACATCCAGGGACTGGGCTGATCGGGCGCGACGCGCCGACTCCAGGCAGAGCAAGCGTCCCGCCGATCCGCCGGCCTCATTCGCGGTCATTTGCCGGGAGCGTCCGTCACGGACGCTCCCGCTTCATTCGATTTTCCATTCCAAGGAGGAACTGTTCATGTCCATGAAGCTGTTTTTTGCCCACAATGCCGTCGCCGCCGAAACGCAGGAGGTCGTCGTCTCGGACCGATTCCGCGACGAGTCGGGCCGGCCCGCCGCCTGGAAGCTGCGCGCCATCTCGGAGGAGCTGAACGAGGAGCTGCGCTCCGCGTCGATGAAGCGGACGAAAGGAAAAGGCGGCCAGGCGATGCCGGAGATGGACTACAACGCTTATCTCGGCCGCATGGTCGCGGCTTGCGTCGTGCATCCGGATCTCAATGACGCCGAGCTGCAGCAGTCGTACGGCGTGCGCGGCGCGGCGGCCGTCGTGCGCAAGATGCTGCTGGCGGGCGAGTTCGCCAACCTGGCGGCCAAGGTGCAGGAGATCAACGGCTTCGACCGCGAGGTCGGCGAGCTGGCCGAAGAAGTAAAAAACGACTAGAGGAGGGGGAAGGCGAGTGGAATTATGCGTACTTCGCTCTCAATGAATACGGGGTGCTGCCATGGGAATTCGCAGAGCTGGGAACGCGGCGCAAGGCCGCGCTGATCGGCATGATCCGCGTGCGGCTGGAGGCCGAGAAGCAGGCGCGGCTCCAGTCCTCGCGGAGCGGCAAGCGCCGATGACGGAAAGGAGGGGGCGAAGCGATGGCGACTTTGCAAGCGACGATCCGGCTGTATGACCGCTTCAGCGGCGAGCTGCGCAAGGTGAATCAGACGCTGGAGCGCACGATTCAGCTGAGCGACAAGCTGCAGCGCCAGCTGGCGAAGCCGCTCAAGGTGTCGGTGCAGACGAGCGGCGCGCATCAGGAGATCAATGGCGTGATGCAGCGGCTCGGACGGCTCCGGCAGTCCCGCCTCGCGCTGCAGGTCCGCCTGAACGTGCCGGAGGAGGACATCAGCCGGCTGCGCAAGCAGATTCAGAAGCGGCTGGACGAGCCGTTCAAGGTGAGCGTGAAGGCGGCGGGGGATGGAGCGCAGAGGGATCCAGGCGGCGGATTCGGCAAAATGGACCGCGTTACGAGCATTTTTCGGTTCGTCGCTGGCGCTAAGGACTTCCTTAAAGCGCTCCCGGAGCTTACGAAAATGTTCCTGGCCTTCCGTGCGGGCGGGCTGAAGGCGCTGCTTGGGCTTGGCGCCGCTGGAGCCGGAGCTGCCGGAGCGGGCGCTCTGGGCGCCGGCGTGCTGGGAGGAGCGGCTGGCGCGGCCGCGGCAGGAGCGTCGCATGCCGGAGAGGGAGCACCGAGCGTCGCTCAGCTGATGACAAGCGGCCTGACGGCGGCATTCCGAACAGCGGTGCCGTTGTTCAAAAGCTCCGTCGGGGGCGCGATGGCGCAGCAGGAGACGATCGACCGCTACTCGGTGGCGGCAGGCAGCGACGCCGGCGGCCAAGCGATCTTCGATGCGGTGAGCAGGCAAGCGCTCGGCGCGAACGTGAATCCGGCGGAGGCGCAGCAGACGGCGCTGTCTTTCCTCAAGGTGACGACCGACCCGACGCAGGTGGCCGCTCTCAACCGGATGGCGATGCGGATGCAGAAGCTGAACCCTCAGAGCAGCCTCGAAGAATCGGCCGGCGCGATGAGCGCCATGATGGCGGGCGATCCTGCGGAACTGCTGAAAGGGCTTAATCTGTCCGAGAAGCAGCTGCAGGAGAGCGGAGCCGGCAAGGCCGTCGCTTCGGGCGACATGGACGGGTTCTTGCGCGCTATGGATGGATTGCTCGCCAAGCAAGGCATGAGCGACGCCGGCTTCGGCAAGCTGACCTCCACCCCGGGAGCCAAAATGGAAGGCATCCAGCAGAGAGCGCAGTTCAAGCTCGGCGAAGCCGGCATGCCGGCCATGGAGGCGCTCGTGCCGGTGATGGACAAGCTGCTGGCCGCATTCGACTCCGGCAAATTCGACCCGTTCTTCGACGCGTTGTCGGCGGGTCTGTACATCATGGCGGAGCTGCTTTCAGGGGCGGCGGATGCCGCGCTGTTCCTGATGGACCTGTTCGCCACGCACGGCGGAACGATCGCGGACGTGCTGACCGTGCTGACCGCGGTGCTGCTGCCGCTTATGGCCGTCTGGCTGTGGAGCATGGTTGCGCCGATCCTGGCGATGGCCGCCGCCTTCTTCATGGCGAACTGGCCGCTGCTGCTCATCATCGCGATCATCGGGCTGCTGGTATACGCGCTGCTTCAGACGGGCACGAGCGCAAGCCAGATCATCGGCTTCATCGTCGGGCTGTTCTTCGTCCTCGGCGCTACGATCTACAACATCATCGCGTCCGCCTGGAACCTGTTCGCGACGTTCGCGGAGTTCCTCATCAATCTGTTCATCGACCCGGTCTACGCCGTTCAGAAGCTGTTCTACGATCTGGCGATGATGTTCGGCAATGCCTTGTATCAAATGCTGCTCATGACGGAGTCCTTCGCAGGCGGCTTCATGGAAATCATTCTGGAGGGCATCAACGGCGTCATCGGCTTGGTGAACGGGCTGGGAGCCGGCATGGCGAAGCTGTTCGGCAAAGAATACAAAGGCATCGCAGAGCTGGACGTAAAGGATCCCCATGCCCTGAGCAGCAAGCTGAAGGGCATGCTGGATAAAATCGAGCCGCCGACTTCGGAGAAGGACCCCGTCCGCATCGGACGGTTGGATGCGCTGGATCCATCAGCGGCAGGCAAGAAGGGCTACGACTTGGGCAAAGGAGCACTGGACAAGGCAGGCTCGCTCTTCAACGGGGAGAAGGATCCCATAAAGGATCTCTTCGCAGGCGAAGACAAGTGGAAGGGCGGAGGCGGCATGGCCGACAAGCAGAACAGCATGATGGGCGGAGCCGGAGCAGGAGCCGCGCCGGGCGGAAACATCCCCAACATCGGCAAGGTCAACGAGGTCGGCAGCATCGGCAGCGAGGTCGACATCGGCAGCGAGGAGCTGAAGGTGATGCGCGATCTGGCCGAGATGAAGGCGATCCAGAACTTCGTCACGCTGACGCCGACGGTGCAGGTGACGACGGGACCGATCCACAAGCAGGTCGACGTCGACGACGTCGTGCGCAAGATCGCCGCGAGCATGGAGCAGGAGATCGAGTCGTCCGCCCACGGGGTGTACGCCCGCATTTAGCAACATTACGAAGCGCAGCATTGCGCGGAAAGGAGGTCGCCGATGGCTATACCGATTCGGGTCAGCCCTCAGCCGGCCAAAGCGTTCGCCGGCATCCGGCTCGACTTCAACCACGGCACGGAAGGCTGGGAGCTGCCGGTGATGCCGTCCAAGCTGTCGATCCGCCGAAGCGGCTCCGGCAAGGACTACAATCTGCTCGGGGCGGGACCGATCGCGACGATCGAGAAGCCGGGACTGGCCGAGGTCGAGTTCGAGAGCTTTTTTCCCAGCCAGCCCGGCCCTTACGTCGCGACCCGGTCCATCCTGAAGCGTCCGGAGCAGTTCGCCGACGACATCGGCCGCTGGATGCGCTCCGGCTATCCGCTGCGGTTCATCTATGCGCGCCATGCCGACCGGTTCGAGAATCCGTACACGCTGCAGATTCCGATGACGATCACCGGCTTCGACCGCTGGGAGGAGGCCGGCTCGCCGGGCGACGTGTTCTACACGCTCAAGCTGAAGGAATACGTGTTCTACGCGCCGGTGAAGCTGCAGGCGGTGAAGACGGCGGACGGCTCGACCGCCGTGGCGAAGGAGCCGGACAAGCGGCCCGATCTGAAGGTGCCGCCGAAAGCCTACACGATCGTCAAGGGCGACACGCTCAGCGGCATCAGCATGAAGCTGTACGACGGCGACAGCAGCCGCTGGCCGGAAATCCAAAAGCTGAACGGCATCGGCAACTCGGAGCTGAAGCGGCTGCAGATCGGCCGCGTGCTTCAGGTGCCGCCGCCGAAGGAGTGAGGGCATGCTGAAGATCGAGCTCGACCTCCGCGACGGACGGCTGTGGGACGTCACCGGCATGGCCACCGAGCTGAGCTGGAAGACGTCCCGCATCGGCAAGGCGGGCACGCTGGAGTTTTCGATGATGCGGGGGCCGAGCCTGGCGGCGCAAAGCCAGCTGCCGATCGCTCCCGGCAACGTCGTGCGGGTGAGCGACGGCGGCGTACGGCTGTTCTACGGCTATGTGTTCACCTTGGAGGAGGACGAGGATCGGGTCGTGCGGGTGAAGGCCCAGGATCAGCTCCGCTATTTGCTGGAGACGGATACCTACGTCCGTACGAATGTGACGGCGACTCAGGTCATCCGCGACCAGGCGCTGGCTATCCAGGCCCGGCTCGGCCCCATCGCGGATACGGGCCATCCGATTCCGAAGTTCAGCCAGGACGGGCAGAAGCGGCTGGACATGATTTTCAAGGCGCTGGACGAGACGCTGCTGGCGAAGGGGAAGCTCTTCGTCTTTTATGACGATGCGGGCCTGCTGACGCTGCGCGACGTGGCCGACATGAAGGCGAACGTCGTCATCGGCGAGAACAGCCTGCTGACGGGCTATTCGTCCAGCCGCAGCATCGACAGCGAGACGTATAACCGCATCAAGCTCGTGCGCGACAACAAGCAGACGGGCGGGCGGGACGTCTATATCGAGCAGGACGGCGCCGCGATCGCCCGCTGGGGACAGCTGCAATATTACCAGAAGGTGGACGAGGGACTCAACGAGGAGCGGATCAAGGAGATGCTGAAGCAGCTGCTCCAGCTGAAAAACCGCGAGCAGCGGAAATTCAGCCTGGAGGCGCTCGGCCATCCGACGATCCGCGCCGGCTCGGTCGTGCAGGTGGCGATTCCGCGCTTGCAGCTGAACCGCCACTTTCTCGTCGAGGAGTGCACGCACGCCTATTCCGGCCGCTCGCACACGATGCAGCTTGAGCTGTACGTCATCGACGGCATGGTAAAGGAAGGATGAAGCATGAGCATCAACGATTCGATCAAGCAGATCATGGCGCGCTCGCTGGAGGCGCAGCAGCTGACGAAGGCGGTATTCGGCAAGGTGACGGGGCTCGAGCCGCTGGAGGTGGCCGTCGAGCAGCGCTTCACGCTGCCGGCGGAGCTGCTCGTCGTGCCCGAGCATCTGCGGGAGCTGGCGGTGGAGCTGGGCGGGGAGCGCTTCGTGCTGCGGCGCGGCCTTGAGCTCGGCGACCGGCTCGTCCTGCTGCGCTCGGAGGGCGGCAGCCCTTACGTCGCGCTGGGGAGGGTGGAGGCATGAGCGTGCCGGAGCAGACGGGATTGGACTGGACGGCGGCGGAGGCGGTCGAGCGGCCGAGCCTGACGTACCCGATCCATTTGGACGGACGCACGGGGGGGAGGATCGACGGGCTGGCCGCGATGCGCCAGTTCGTCTTCAAGCAGCTGTCGACCGTGCGCTGGGAGCATGAGGTGTACACGGGAGAGGTCGGGCTCGAGCGGTCGAGCTACGACATCGCCGCCGCGGTCGAGGAAGCGCTGCTGGCGGACAGCCGCGTGCTGGCGGTCGAGGACATGCAGATGAGGCGGGAAGGAGACGGCGTGTCCTTGACGTTCACGGTGCGCACCGTCTTCGGCTCGTTCAAGGAGGAGGCGATGGCCGGTGTATGAGCATCAGACGTACCGCGAGATCATGGGCCGCATGCTGGCCCGGATTCCGGATGAGCTGGACAAAAGGGAAGGCAGCGTCATCTTCGACGCGCTTGCGCCCGCAGCGGCCGAGCTGGCGGCGCTTTACGCCGAGCTGGACGTGCAGCTGGCGCTTTCGTTCGCCGATACGGCGGACGGGGAGTATTTGACGCGCCGCGCCGCTGAGCACGGCGTGCGTCGAAAGGCTTCGAGCCGGGCGATGCGCCTCGGCCGGTTCTTCGGCGCGGCCGGAGGCCCGGCGGAGGTGCCGCTGCGCTCGCGCTTGGCGGCCGAGGGGACCGCCTACGAGGTGGAGGAGCGGCTCGCGCCGGGGACGTATCGCCTCGTGGCCGAGCAGCCCGGCCGAGCCGGCAACGAGGTGGCGGGAGCGCTGCTGCCGCTGGACTACATCGACGGCCTGGCCCGCGCCGAGCTGGCGGACGTGCTCGTGCCGGGCGAGGACGAGGAGGGAGACGCCGAGCTGCGGGCCCGCTTCTGGCAAGCGGTCAGCGAGCAGCCTTTCGGCGGCAATATCGCGGATTACCGGGCGAAGATCGGCGGCCTGCCCGGAGTCGGCGGGGTCAAGATCCATCCCGCTTGGAACGGCGGCGGCACCGTGAAGGCGACGGTAATCGCCAGCGACTTCGCTCCGGCGGCGGCCGCGCTGGTGCAGGAGGTGCAGGCGGCGATCGACCCGGAGTCGGCGGGACAAGGCATCGGTCTCGCCCCGATCGGCCATCGGGTGACGATCGTGGCGGCGGACGCGGTCCCCGTCGACATCGCCACGCAGCTCACGCTGCGCGCCGGCGTGAGCGCGGTCCAGCTGGAGCGGGACATCGAGGCGGCGGCAGAAGCGTATCTGCTGGAGCTGCGGCGAGCCTGGGCGGGAGAGAGCCGGCTGATCGTGCGCATCTCCCAGCTGGAGACGAGAGTGCTCGCGCTGCCGGGCGTCGAGGACATCGGCGGCACGACGCTGAACGGCGCGCCGGCCAATCTGGAGCTGGAAGCCGACGAGGTGCCGACGCTCGGGACGGTGACGCTGAATGGCTGAGCCGCTGATCGGAAGGCTACCGGCGTTTTATTCGGACAGCCGCGAGATGACGGAGCTGTTCCGTTCGGAGGATGAAGAGATCGCCTCGGCGGAGCAGGCGCTGGAGCGCCTGCTGGATGACCGCTTCGTGCTGACCGCGTCCGTGGAGGCGATCCGCCGCCACGAGCGGCTGCTCGGCATTCGGGCGGACGAGGCGCAGGAATCGCTGGCATTTCGGCGCGTGCGCGTCGTCAACCGGTATTCCACGAAGCCTCCTTTTACCCTGCGGTATCTGCAAGAGAGGCTGGACGATCTGGTCGGGAAGGGCCGCGCGCTGGCGCAGGTAGACCTGGAGGCGCAGGTGCTGACGATCTCGGCCGCGATCCAGAACGCGCCGCTGTTCCGCGAGGTGGAGCAGACGGTGACGGCGCTGAAGCCGGCGAGTCTGGTCTATGTGCAGCAGACGGCGGTTGCGGATACGCTGCGCCTGAGGGAGGGCATCCGCCATCGGCGGCTGGCCCGCGAGACGAGGCTCGGCAGCTGGAAGCTCGGCGCGACCGGATTCACGACAGAGAAGGAAGAGGTGATCGTACGATGATGGAGGCTTCGCTGATCCAGGACGTGGCCGCCTATGTGGACGGTCGGATCGCCCGCGTCTCGCTCAACGGCGGCGCGGTACTGCTGACGGAGTTCACGCTGAAGCGGGCGTCGCAGGGAGTTGTCGAGCTGAGGTATTACATTCCGGCGGAGGCGGTAGGCACGGTGCATCGGATCGAGCTGCAGGATGCGTACGGCAAGACGCTGAGCACAAGCGACGTGCAGATCCCGATTGCGAGCGATACGCTGATGCTGCAGTCGATCACGGTAGAGGAGGGATGACGATGGCCAAGACGGATTGGAAATTCAACGATGTCGTCACCGAGGCGGATCTGAACGCGCTCGGCGGCGAGGTGAACGCCGCGTCCGCCCATGCGGCGTCGACGAGCGGCGCTCACGGGGCGACGAGCGAGGCGTCGCCAGGCAAGCTCATGCAGCGCGACTCCGCCGGCCGCGTCAAGGTGGCCGCCCCGGCGGCCGCTGATGACGTGGCGCGGAAGGCGGAGGTAGATGCGGCGATAGCAAGGGCAGACGCATCGACAGCTCCCCTGGCTGCGGAGCTCGAGGATCGGATTCCGACAGCCGTTACGCTTGTTCCGGGCGTGCAGACGGTCCAGGTGCCGCGTCCTGCGCCGCTTCGGATCAAGAGCATCAAAGGACGGACGCTAGTGAATTTGTTAGGGCGAGTTGGTAACTGCGAAGATTTAAGCAAATTCGCTGCAACTGGAGCAACTGTCGCTCTTAGTGCTTCAGATGTCTATAGCGGTACAACGTCCCTAAAGGTAACCGCTAACGCTACCACGGCCTTTGCTTATTCGACTCAGCAATTCAGCCTGATCGCAAACCGCTTCTACATCCTTGTCGGCATGGTGAAGAATGGGAATGCGGCATCCGGAAAAGTGTATTTGGGAGGCACGTCCGCTTCCAAGGGAGACACGATTGCAGCTACCAGCACAACTTCCTACACTCCTGTCTGGAGAGCTTATGCGCCAACATCTGGCGTCTCCGGCTTAACGCTGCAGCTCGCCGTGACTGGAGCAAACGGGCAGTACGTGTTTGGAGATGCATTCAGGCTTTACGAAATTACGATAACGGAGTATGCAGCTTTGGATGGTATGACAGCCAATCAAATCGCGGCTAAGTATCCTTACGTCGATGACTTCAAAAACGTCAACGGTATTTATATTCGTCAGATTGCTGCGCAGTCTGCTGATGATCAATATATCTTTTATCCGGATTGCCAGCTCGCTGCTAGTACGGACGGGAATGTATCTGACGAGTTGTATATGGATTCGGATGGGCGGGCGCGGGTCAAGCGACGGTTTCGGTCACTGGAATTGACTGGGGACATGGCGTGGACTTTTTTAGGAGCTGCAACAGGGTATAAGACCTTGCTCTGCAAAATTCATAATCCCTTGAAAGACACAGGGCAGGTTGTTAAATATGACGGTAAATTAACAACTCGTATTAATCAAGGCGCAAATCCAATAGGTGTCGATCAGCACGTTATAACGGATGAAAGTGATCCTTCTAATAAATCGGTCGTGGGCCTTTTTGTTGCAAATATAGATTCTGGTTGGGGCGACAACTATATACCGTCGACGGATGAAATTAAGGCGTATTTTAACGGCTGGGTCATGTATGACGGTTCAGTTGGAGCGAATTATGCACCTTTTAATGGATCGGGCAGTAAATGGTGGGCCTATCGCCTTTCATCGTGGACGCCGACCAATCGATCGGCATTAGGGGGTGGAGGGGAGAATTCGGTCCCCTCAGCTAACGTCTGGGGAAATGGTTTTGCTCCTTACCGCTTGCAGTACCAACTATCTACGGCAGTTGACGAGCCACTGAGATCTGAAGGTGGGATTCTGCAGTTAGCGGGTACGAACAATGTGGAGGTCGGTTGCGGGGGAATCGTTCGGGAACTCGCTAACATTAAGATAAATACTACGAACGGTTTCGCAGAAATCAATTCGACAGGGGCAAGTGGCACGTCCGATAGTCGCCTTTCTTTTCGATCCAAAAAAATACTTTCAATATTTCGCAATCGGACGTTGGATCGGAATTGGATTGCGCATGAGCTGGCTGATATTACCGATTACGGAGTCGACCGGGCTTACATTCGGCTTAGTGAGTACGAAGCATCCGCCGTATACGAGGTAACCTATCTTGCATTGGACACACATCTAATCGGCATCCCGCCTGCACAGATTAGCGCGGAGTACACGACCAACCTGCGGACGATCACGACCGATGCCTCCAAGGCAGCCGTGCAGCTGGCGCGGCGGGTTTCGGTTCTGGAATACGGGTCTGCGCAAGTCAAGCAGCCTCAATGGATTACGCCGACGCTACTCAATGGGTGGGGACCTTATTCAGACCAGGTCTACTCCACCTCATATCGAACTGCGCAGTATCGTCTTAATACAGATGGATCTGTTTCCCTGCGTGGAGTCATATCCGGAAGTACGGGAACTTCTACTACCGCTCTGTTTATCTTGCCTCCGAGTTGCCGACCTCTTTATCCGGAGACATTCATTGTACCTTATTCGGGAAGTGGTGTGGCTTACACCAATCCCGGTCGTGTAACAATTATGCCTAACGGCATGGTCGTAATCGCAAACGACTTGACAACCCACAGTCAGACGGCGCCGTTTTGGCTTGCCTTGTTCGGCGTTAGAATCGGAGGTTCTCAATGAAAGAAGCCATCATCACAGACCTTGACGGCCTGCTCGCGGATGTCGCCCTCGCGGACGACAGCGAGACGGGCTATTCGCCGATCTACGAGACGGCGGCCGTGGGCGGCGAGCCGGAGCTGATCGGCTATCGCGTAGCCGTGCCGGTTCCTGCTGGACTGTACCGGCCGCGCTTTGACAAGCTGGCGTACGACGAGCACCAAGAGGCGTTGAGGCTGCACTTATCCGCTGTGGCTGCTTGGGAGGCTCTGCCGGAGCACGAGCGGAGCGAATGGCCCCAGCAGCCGGATGTTCCTGCTTTTTGGGT
This sequence comes from Paenibacillus pasadenensis DSM 19293, assembly GCF_000422485.1. Classification (GTDB taxonomy): domain Bacteria; phylum Bacillota; class Bacilli; order Paenibacillales; family Paenibacillaceae; genus Paenibacillus_O; species Paenibacillus_O pasadenensis. Next base: position 123,099 of record NZ_KE383849.1, on the reverse strand, counting down.
CGAAGGGTTGACCCCGGAGGAAATCGCATCGCTGCAGTCGGGCACACATGAGATTTCTCCAGTCGAGCAGCTGCAAGCCGATAATGCCTTGCTTCTGCTTGATCTTGCCGAGACACAGGCGCGCCAAGCCCAGACGGAGCAGGACAACGCCATCCTATTGCTGGCGGTGGCGGAGCTGGAGAGCAGGCAGCGCCAGATGGAGCAGGATTATGCGGCATTGAGGCTTGCGGTTGCCGAAAGAGAGGTGAGCTAAATGGACTGGCATGCCACGATCAAACGATATTACGAGCTTGGCTGCTACTCCGCGGCGCAAGTCCGTCGTTTTGCGGAGCTCGGAAAACTCACTGCGGAGCAGGCCGATGCGCTGCTTGACACGGCTCGGCAGGAGGTCCCCGCCAGCGAGCCGTAACTCGCCGCAAAAGCCCCCCGTTCGAAAGGAGAAACCCGGCATGAGCAGACCCGAGAACCAGCTCCAGGCGATCGTATCCCAAGTGGTGAAGCTCGAGACGCTGCAGGAAGTCAATACTCGGGCTCTCGGCGAGTTGGCCTCCGGAGTCGCGCGGCTCATCGAACGCCTGGAAAAAAGCGACGAGACGGCGCGCGAGGCCGCCCAGAGGGCGCGCGCCGCGCATCACCGGATCGACGAGATCCGCGCCAGCATCGACGGCATCAAGCAGGGCCAGCGCTGGCTGATCACGACCTCGTTCACCCTTATCGGCCTGGCGGCCTCGCTGCTGGGCCTCGTCTTCAAAATACTCGAATAAAAAGCAGCCAAAGGAGGAAGCCAGATGGACTGGACCCTCATCCAATCGATGATCCGTCCCGAGCTGGCCGGCGTCGTCGCCGTCTGCTGGATCATCGGCTACGGCCTCAAGCGGACGGCCGGCATCCGGGACTGGATGATCATCTACTTTGTCACCGCGGCCGGCATCGTCTTCGCCGGCTTCACGGCCGGCTGGACCGCCGACGGCGTCATGCAGGGCATCTTTTGCGGCGCCGTCGCCGTCTACGGAAACCAGCTTGTGAAGCAGACCGCGCAGGCGCTGCGCAAGGAAGACGCCCATGATTGACCTCGGCTATCCGATCGAGCGCCGCTACATCCGCATCCGTCCGCAGACGAGGCCGGGCCTTCGGCTGACCGCCGGAAGCCCGGCTTTTTTTGTCGCGCATGATACGGGCAACCCGGGCGCGACGGCCGACGCCCATTACCGTTATTTCGACCGCCAGACGGAGCGGACCGCTTCGGCCCATGTGTTCATCGACGACACGCGGATTTTGGAGATCATCCCGACGGGCACGGGAGACGATCCGGCGGAAAAGGCGTACCATGTGCAAAGGCAGGCGCCGGAGGACAACCGCCGCTTCGGCGCAGACGCCAACGACGCCGCTCTCGGCATCGAGCTGTGCTATGGCGGCGCGATCCGCTTCGAGGCGGCCTACGACCGCTATGTCGCTTATCTGGCCTATTGCTGCGCCAAGTGGAGCAAGGTTCCTTCGACGCATATCGTGAGCCACGGCCAGCTCGATCCGACGCGCAAGCGCGACTGCGAGCAGGCGCTGGCGACTGCCGGCCGCACGCTCGGCGGCCTGATCCGCGACGTCGAGCGCAAGCTGGCGGCGGCCGTTCAAGCGGCGGAATCCTCCGCCCGCCCAGCCGAGCCTTCCGCCGCCGGCTCCAGCGGACGGAATCAAGCAGGAGCGGCCGCCGATTCGGCCAAGACGCAGCAAGACGGCGCGACTGCGGCCTCTTTGCCGGCTGCCCTTTCTGCCGCCACCTGTTCCCATCTTGTCCGCTCTTACATCCAGCCGGCGTGGCACGAGCGTATCCAGGCGGGAGACCGCGAAGGCGCCGCGCACTACGCCCGCTTGGCCGAGCGCCTGCGCCGCTGCGTGGAGGGAGAAGGGCTGCTCAAAAGCAACGCGCAGGAAATCATCGTCGGCTGGCTGTCCCCGGCTTGGTTCAAGACCCGCGCCAAGGGCGAGAACCCGGACCGCTTCCGCGCCATGGCGGACGAGCTGCGCCGCTGCGCAGCCATTCCCCCGAGCGGATCCGCGCTATGGTAAGATAAGGCTATCTTTTCTTCCTCTTCGAAAGGAGAAGCCGATGACACCAAGCTCCCTATTTCTGCTCGCTCTTGTCGCCCTGCTCGTCCTGTCCCTCGTATCGGCCCGAACGAAAACTCGCCGATCGGCGGAGCGTCCCTTGTCCTCCTCCAAAAATCCGCGTAGGGACGCGGTCGCCGCAGCCGCCCGCGAAACCGCCGGCTGGCTGGATCTCGGCGCCTTGCCGGACGCGCCGCTGCAAGCGACGGCGGCCAAGCTGGACAAAGCTTTGCCCGCCTCCTATGTCGAACAGCTCCGGCAGCGCTATTTGACGGAGCATCCCGACTGCTCGCCGGAGCGGTTCGAGCTGCTGCTGCTGGAGCTGAAGCGCTATTTCGTGCTCTGCTCGCTGCTGCGTACCGTGCCGATGTTCGGCGACGAGGTGGACGGGGTCTGGCATGAGATGCTGATGTACACCCGCGAATACGAGCGCTTCGGCAAAGAGCTGATCGGCGGACCGCTGCATCACGCGCCGGCAGCCGAAAGCGTCCCGGATCCCGGAGGTCGCGCCTGGTTCGATCTGGCCTATTCGGCGCTGTTCCGTTTCCACGCTTTCGCTCCTGTCGCCTGGGGAGCCTTTTTCCGCCATCCGCTCGATGCAAGGAGGCTGGAGCGGCTGCAGGACGCGGAGCCGCGGGAGCTGCGCTCGGAGCTGTTCCGTCCGGAAGCGGACGAGCGGCTCGTCTCCTATATGCTGGACAAGCTCCGCCGTCAGGCAGCCGACGCGCGCGAGGCTCGAAGCGCCGAACGCAGCGACTCGCCTGGCCGGATGTCCGGGAGCAGCTACGCCGATCCCGGCTACGGAGCGATGCTGGGAGGAGCGCTGCTCATGAGCTCGATGGGCGGCTCGTTCGACGAGCAGATGCAGCAGCATCTGCCGGAGGCGGAGCGCGAGCGTTCCCATAGCGGCTGCTCGGCATCGGGCTGCGCGGGCGGCGACTCGTTCGACGAACGGGGAAGCGGCAGCGGCAGCTCGGACAGCGGCGGAGATGGCTCTTCCGATGGCGGTTCCTCCAGCAGCTGCTCCTCGAGCAGCTGCAGCTCGAGCAGCTGTTCGTCCAGCAGCTGCGGGGGAGGAGACTGACGAGGGACAGCGAACGAACGGGCCGACGCCCTGCATGCAAAAGACCCCCTAGCCGCTTCATAGCGGCTAGGGGGTCTTTTCAATTTACATATAAATTTGCGTAATCTCCAGCTCTCGCTGCTCGGACAGGTCGAGGAAGTCCTCGCCGACCTGGATGAGCGGGCGGAAAAACTCGCTCGGATGCGTCATGATGAAGGTTCCGAACTGTCCGTTGTCGAGCTCGACGCTTTTGCCGATGAAGTTCGGAATCATGTGGCGGATGAACGTGTGGGTCGTATGCGGATCCAGCTCGTGGAAGCTCATGCGGTACAGCTCGCGCAGCACGTAGAGCAGGTCGCGCTTCTGCTGGTAGGAGCGGGTGGAGATCATGGCGCTGTACACGTCGGCGACGGCGACGATCTTGGCGATCGGAGAAATCTCAATGCCGTCGATGCCGTGGGGGTAGCCGGTGCCGTCCATGCGCTCATGATGCTGGAGAGCGGCGGTGGAGAGGAACGGATCGTCGTAGGTGCTGAGGATGATCTCTTCGCCGTACAGCGTGTGCCGCTTGATCTCGCGGTACTCCTCGCTCGTCAGCTTCTCCGGCTTGTTGAGGATGTCCTTGGAGATTCGGCACTTGCCGATGTCGTGCAGGAAGCCGGCTTTGCCGATGCGCGCCGCCTCTTCCTCCGGGAAGCCGAGCCAGGAAGCCAGGTAGTAGGACAGCATGCCCACCTGGACGGAATGCTGGTACGTATAGTCGTCGTCCGTATTGAGCAGCAGCAGCATCGAGACGACGTCTTTCTCCATCTGGAAGCTGGACATGAGCGGACCGAACGACCGGTCCACGTCCTCTTCCCTCACTTTGCCTTCTTCCAGCGCCTTGCGGAAAAGATCCTCGCAGCCGGAAATGGCGTTCTTGTAAAGGGGCTTGATGGACGGCAGCCAGCGCGGCGGCAGGCCGGACTCGATCGTCCGGTATCCGGCGGCGACAGGGGCTTCCATCTCGACCTCCACATAGTCGATGCTGTGCTGCGTCAGCTTGGCGATCTCGTAGGAGGTCAGCCGGGTTCCTTTGGCCATGACATTCAAGCCAAAATGGTTGAAGGCGTCGCTTAACAGCAGATCGCCTTCCTTTAGATCGGAAATATGAACCCTCATGGTGCACCTCGGCAAGGTTAGTCTTGGACGGCATCATGCCGTCTGCTACTATTGTCGGATCTGAAAGCGGGAAAATATCGTTCGTCCGACCTATTATCATCCTAGTATATCGGCATAAACGGCTTTCGCTTTAATAGGATCTTCCAAGCCTTGGATGAGCGCTCTCGAATCGGGGAAAAAGACGACCGAAATCCGCTCGTCCCGCTCGTACCGGAGCGAGTAGGGCGTCAACCGGACTTCCCCCGCCATCGCGAGCCGTTCGGCCAGCGCGGGCAGATCGAGCGGCCGGCTGCGGGCCGGCCGGATCTGCACGGTGGCGCGCCCGCACAGCGCCGCCGCCGTGTCCTCCTCGGGCTCGAGAAACGGAAACTCGCGGCGTCCGCAGCATGCGCAGTCGGAGCGTCTGGCTCCGTCCACGCCGAGCGGCATCCACGAGTTGCGCCAAAGATCCAGCTGCAGCAGGTCTCCCCGCATCTCCTCGCGCCGGCCGCAAAGCCACTTGATCGCCTCCATCGCCTGCAGCGAGCCGATCACGTCGACGAGCGGCGAGACGACGCCTGCCGTCTCGCAAGTATCCGCCAGCCCCGAGGCGGGAGGCTCGGGGAAGAGGCAGCGGTAGCACGGGCCGGCGTCCGGCACCACGCTCATCGTCATGCCTCCGGCTCCGACCGCGCCGCCGTAAATCCAGGGAATGCCGGCACGCACGGCATAATCGTTGAGGAGATAGCGGGTGTGGAAATTGTCCGTGCCGTCGAGGATCAGGTCCGCCCCGCCGAGCAGCTCGTCGGCGTTGCCGGCATGCAGGTCCGCCGCATAGGCGCGGATGGAGACGCTGCTGTTGGCGCGGCGCAGCTTCGCCGCGGCGGCCTCCGCCTTGGGCAGGCCGGCCGCGGCATCGTCCTCGTCGTACAGCAGCTGCCGCTGCAGGTTGCTGAGCTCCACGATGTCGCGGTCGATCAGCCGCAGCTCGCCGACGCCGCCGCGCGCCAGATGCGAGGCGATGACGCAGCCGAGCGCGCCGACGCCGACGACGGCGACGACGGAGCCTCCGAGCCGCTGCTGGCCGTCCGGGCCGATCGGCGCGAAGCGGGTCTGGCGGATGTAGCGGTCCGGGAGCGCCGGCCGGTTGCCTTGGCTCATTCGGACGGCTCCCGCGCGGCTCCGGCCGCAGCCGCGGCTTCTTCCGCAGGAAGCTTGTCCGAGGCTGCGGCCGGGACCGGCGGAGCCAGGTCCGAGAGCGGGTTCCACGGCCCCGTCTGATGCCCCTTCCACTCCGAGCCGTCCTCCCACACTTCCTTCTTCCAGATCGGGACGATCTGCTTGAGGCGCTCGATCGCATAGCGGCTCGCCTCGTAGGCGGCCGCCCGATGCGGCCCGGAGACGGCGATGACGACGCTCGCCTCGCCGATGCCGACGACGCCGATGCGATGATGGATCGCGCAGCGCGTGCCCGGCCAGCGCTCGTCCAGCTCGCGGCGGATCTGCTCCAGCGTGCGCAGCGCCATCGGCTCATAGGCTTCGTACTCGAGCTTGACCGTCCGCTGTCCGGCGGTCCACTCGCGCGTCGTGCCGATGAAGACGATCGCCGCCCCGTGGTCGGGATGCTCGACCAGCGAAGCGACCGCGGCCGCGTCGAGCGGCTCGGCGCAGATGCGGCAGGCGGCAGCCGCCGCCATAGGAGCGCCGCTGCCGTCGCCGCCGGATACCGGCGGCAGCAGCGCCAGCGCGTCGCCGCAGCGGACGAGCTCGCCGTCGGCGGCGTAAGCTTCGTTGCGGGCCGCGAAGCAGACGGCGATCAAGCCGGCGTGGGCGGGATAGGCCTCGCTCAGCGCGGCCTTCAGCTCGCCGACGGTCATCTCGGACCGGTCGGATGAGAGCTCGGCCTGCCGCGTCCCGAGACGCTCCGGCAAGCCGGCGAACAAAGCGATGCTCCAGCTGTAGCTCATGGTAGATAACCTCACCTGTCCCCGCGGGGTTTTGCTTCCAGCATATCATAAGTCCGCCAAAAATGATAAACTGATAGACACGAAACTGCAGGCTTCCGGCAGGAAGCCCGGCCGAGGGGGAAACGCGATGCTGAGGGACCGATTCGGAAGAATACACGACTATTTGCGCATCTCGGTGACGGACCGCTGCAACCTGCGCTGCCTCTACTGCATGCCCGAGGAAGGAATGGAGTTCGCCGACTCGTCGGAGCTGCTGAGCTACGACGACATCGTCCAGGTCGTCGAGGCCGCGGCCGGCCTCGGCTTCCGGAGGCTGCGCATCACCGGCGGCGAGCCGCTCGTGCGGCCCGGCCTGGACGGTCTGATCCGCCGGCTCAAGGCGATTCCCGGCATCGAGGAGATCTCGATGACGACGAACGGCATGCTGCTCGCGAGGCAGGCGGCCGCGCTGAAGGCGGCCGGCCTCGATCGCGTGAACATCAGCCTCGACACGCTGGATGCGGCCCGCTTCCGCTTCATCGCGCGGCGCGGCGGGCTGGAGCAGGTGCTTGCGGGCATTCGGGCGGCCGGCGAAGCCGGGCTCGGCCCGATCAAGCTGAACTGCGTGCTGCTGAAGGGCATCAACGAGGACGAGATCAAGAGCTTCCTGCGCCTGTCCGTCGAGCAGCCGCTTCATGTGCGCTTCATCGAATACATGCCGATCGGCCATGCCGACGAGCAGTGGCGCAGGACGTACCTGCCGCTGACGGCGGTCATGGACGCGGCGCGCGAGCTCGGCCTGCCGATGGCTCCGCTCGAGGAGCTCCGGGGCAACGGGCCTTCGGAAAACTGGGCGTTCGCGGGGGCGGCCGGCTCGTTCGGCCTGATCCATCCGGTCAGCGACCGTTTCTGCGCGCGCTGCAACCGGCTCCGGCTGACGGCGGACGGCAGCCTGCAGCCTTGCCTCTACTGGGTGGACGAACTGAACGTCAAGCCCGCGCTCGGCAGCCGCGAGGCGCTTGAGGCGCTGTTCCGGCGCGCCGCGGACATCAAGCCGGAGAACCATGAGATGGCGGCGAGGCTGCACGGCGAGGCGCTCAGCCATAGCCCGACGTCGCGGCGGATGTCGCAGATCGGCGGCTGAACAAGATTGCAGGGGATATGGGGGATGGAGCATGGAAAAGGAAATCGAAATCCGGCTGCAGCGTCGGGGCGTCCGTGCCGCTGCGGCCGAATCGCTCTCGCCGCGCATGATGGCGGAGCAGGCAGGCGCCGTCTTCCCGCTGTCGGAGCGGGTGCCGGACGGCAGCGGCGAGGCTTTCGGATTGATCGACTGGCATCGGGGATGGCTGGAGCAGGCGGCCGCAGCCGGCAGAGAGGACGTCGTCGCGGCGCCGACCCATGTGAAGGTCGTCGCGGATGACCGCTTCGAAGCGGTCATTTCTTGGCGCGAGGCCGCTCAGGCGGCGTTTCTGTTCGCCCGCGAAGGCGTGCCGCTGGAGCGCGAAGGGCCGCTGCGCCTCTATGTGCCGGACGGCAGCAGCAAATGCCTGAACGTCAAGCGGGTCGTCTCGCTGACGCTGCTGGAGGAGCCCGAGCTCGGCGGCGACGCTGCGTACGGCTTCAAGTCGGATTTTTCGCCGGAGGACCTTAGGAAACGCCGCTGAAGCCGCCCGCCGGCCGGCACGCAGGCGAAAAAAGGGCAGGCACGGAGGGAGCGCGCTCATGGAACGATCAACGGACAACAAACGAAGCCGGCTGCTCCTGCTGCACAGCAACGACGTGCACAGCCGCCTGGAGGAGGCGGGGCGGATCGCCGCCGCCGTCAAGGACGCGCGCCGCGATGAGGGCGAGCAGGGCGTGCTGTACGTCGACATCGGCGACCATCTCGACCGGATGCGGCAGGAGACCGAAGGCACCGGAGGCTTCGTCAACATCGCGCTGCTGAACGCGGCGGGCTGCGAGGCGGCCGTGCCGGGCAACAACGAAGGGCTGACGTTCACCCGGGACGAGCTCGAGCGCATCTACGCGGGCGCCCGCTTCCCGATCCTCTGCTGCAATCTGCTCGATGCGCGCACAGGCGAGCGGCCGGAGTGGCTGCTGCCCGGGACGGTGCTCGTCAAGAACGGGCTGCGCGTCGCGCTGATCGGCGCCACTGCGGCCTACCCGGCCTTTTACAGCCTGCTCGGCTGGACCGTCACCGATCCGCTCGAAGCGGTCCGCGAGCAGGTCGGCCGCCTGCGCGGGTCGGCGGACGCGGTCGTCGTGCTGTCGCATCTAGGCTTGCCGGCGGACCGCCGGCTGGCCGAGGAGATCGACGGCATCGACGTCATTCTCGGCGGCCATACGCATCATCTGCTGGAGGAGCCGGAGCGCGTCCGCGGCGCGCTGCTGTGCGGAGCCGGCAAGTTCGGCGAGCGGCTCGGCCTCGTCGAGCTCGGCCTCGATCCGTCAAGCGGGCGGCTCGAGGCGGCCGGCCGCCTGCTGCCGGTCGCCTCGCTGCCGATTGACGAGGAGGCGGCCGGGCTGCTGAGCGAGCACGGCGAGACGGCCCGGCGCGAGCTGTCGCGCCCGGCCGCTACGCTCGAGCGGCCGCTCGAGCTCGACCCGGCCCGCGAATCGCCGCTCGCGAACCTGCTGGCGGCCGGCGTGCGCGAGTGGACCGGAGCGGACATCGGCCTCGTCAACGCCGGGCAGCTGCTCGGCGGGCTGCCGGCCGGAGAGATCAGCGAAGGGCTGCTGCATGCGCTGTGCCCGTCGCCGGTCAATCCTTGCCGCATGCGGCTCGTCGGCCGGCGCATCCGCGAGGCCGTGGAGCAGTCGCTGCAGCCGGAGTTCTACGGCAAGGAGCTGCGCGGCTTCGGCTTCCGCGGCACGGTGCTCGGCACGCTGGCCGTGGACGGGCTCGAGATCGACTGGAGTCCGGACGCGGACGGAGGCGGCCGGATCGTGTCGATCCGCTGCGGCGGCCGCGAGCTGGAGGACGAGCGCGAGTACGACGTCGGCACGCTGGACATGTTCACCTTCGGAGCCGGGTATTTGCCGCTCAAGGAAGGGCGGGACATCCGCTATTTCTTGCCGGAATTCATCCGCCAGGTGCTTGCCGCCGAGCTCAACAAGCCGGAGGCGCTGCGGCGCTGCGGCGAGCCGAGGTTCAGGCTCGTCCGCTGATTTGTCGAATCGAAGCCGATCGGCTCGAAAAACGCTGTCGAATCTAATGTTTTTCCTCACGGATGTCGATAGTTAACAGGATAGGATTCTAATCGTACCCAGGGAGCGACCCGTCCATGATACTGATGCCCCTAAGCATGTGCCGGCCCGGGATGAGGCTGGCCAAAAAGGTTCTCTCCGGGGAGGGACTCGTCCTGCTTGGCGAAGGCTTCGAGCTGACGAGCCGGCTCATCGAGCGGCTCCAGGAATGCCAGATCAATTTCCTTTTCATCCAGGACGAGGCGACCGACGACATCCTGATCAACGAGCTGATCAGCGAGGATACGATGCGGGTCGCGATGACGGAGATCCGGGCCAGCTTCCGGCAAATGATGGATTTGCCCCAGCGCAGGCGCGGAGCGGCCTATCCTTTCGTCGGACCGCAGCTGCGCGACGTCATGAATCGGGTCATCGACGACCTGTCCGCGCATAAGGAATCCGTCGTCATGCTCATGAACATGGCGTCGGTGGACAATTATCTGTACCAGCATTCGTTCAACGTCTGCGTCTACTCGACGATGCTCGGCATCCATCACGGCTACTCGCGCGACGAGCTGACCGTGCTCGGCATGGGAGCGCTGCTGCATGACGTCGGCAAGACGATGGTGCCGGTCGAGCTGCTCAAGAAGCCCGGTCTGCTGACGCGGGAAGAATTCGAAGAGATGAAGCGCCATACGGAATACGGCTACGAGCTTCTCCGCCATGAGGCGGGCGTGCCGGCCGCCGCCGCGCTGTGCGCGCTGCAGCATCACGAGCGGCTCGACGGCAGCGGCTATCCGTTCGGCCTCAAGGGCAAGGAGATCCACGAGTTCTCCAAATGGATCGGCATGGTCGACTCGTACGACGCGATGACGACCAACCGGATCTACCGCGAGCCGATGCTGCCGCATCAGGCGGTCGAGGCGCTGTACGCCGGCACCGGCACCCAGTACGAGCAGTCGATGGTGCAGCTGTTCCGCGACAAGGTCGCCATCTATCCGGTCGGCATGACGGTCCGCCTCAAGACCGGCGAGATCGGCGTCGTCGTCGACGTGCGGCCGAGCTGCCCGCATCGGCCGGTCGTGCGCGTCCTGCGCGACGACGAGGGCGTGCGGCTGCGCGCGCCGTACGAGATCGACATGTCGCTGCAGCTTACCCGCATGATCGCCGGCGTCAACGACGAGTTGCCCGAGGCGCAGCTTGCGGGCGCGCCGTCTTGATCGTCTCGGCAGCATCAGGCAGCGGTTTCGGGGGAGCCTACGGGCTCCTTTTTTTGCGTTGGCGGCGCCCGGCGGTTTGATTCGATCGGGAAGGGGAAGTACAATAAAGGCCAAGTGTTTCATTAATAAACGATAAGGTGCTGGATCGAACATGAACCCAGAAATGACGCTTCAACCGCTGCTGACGCCGCTGTCCCCGCAAAACGACCCGTGGGACCCGCTCGGCAGCCTGGAGCGCTTCGGCCGACATGCCCTGACGAGCGTCGAATTCACGGTCACGAACCTGTGCAACATGCGCTGCGAGCATTGCGCGGTCGGCGACACGCTGACGATGCGCGAGCCGGACAAGCTGCCGCTCGAGCTGATGCTCTCGCGGCTCGACGAGGTCGAGCAGCTGCAGACGATCAGCATCACCGGCGGCGAGCCGTCCTATTCCGAGCGGACGGTGCGCGACTATATCGTGCCGCTGCTGAAGTACGCCCGCAGCCGCGGCATCCGCTCCCAGCTCAACTCCAACGTCACGCTCGACTATTCGCGCTACGAGCTGATCGCTCCTTACCTTGACGTCATGCATATCTCGTTCAACTACACGTCGGCGGACGACTTCCATGAGGTGGGCTTCGCGCGCTCGGGCCATTCGGTGCCGCGCTCGGCCGCGGTCCGGATGTACGAGCGGATGATCGACAACGCGCGCCGGCTGAGCGACGCGGGCGTGCTCGTCTCCGCCGAGTCGATGATCAACTACCGCACCTGGCGCAAGATGCCGGAGATCCACCGGCTCATCCGCGAGATGGGCTGCGAGCGCCATGAGGTGCATCCGATGTATCCGAGCGCCTGGGCCGGCGATCTGCCCGCACTGAGCAAGGAGCAGATGCGTCAGGCGGTGGAGGAGCTGCTCGACGCGCGCGACCCGCAGCTGTGGATGCTGTTCGGCACGCTGCCGTTCTACTCGTGCAGCTCCGATCCCGCCGACCGCGACCTGCTGGCGCGGCTCGGGCGCGAGCCGAACGTGACCGTGCGCAACGATCCCGACGGCCGCAACCGGCTCAACGTCAACCTGTTCACGGGCGAGGTGTTCGTGACGGACTTCAGCGACATCCCGGCGTTCGGCAACGTGCAGGACGAGCGGCTCGACGACGTGTTCGCCCGCTGGCTGGACCATCCGCTCAGCCGCAGCGTCAGCTGCCATTGTCCGGCTGCCGCCTGCTGCGGTCCGAACCTGCTCGTGAAGCAGATGTATTACGAAGAGGTCGATTTCATGAAGCAGAAGGCCGTGCTCTAGGGCGTGTTTGCAAACACGCCCTGGCCGGCGCATTCTGCCCGTAACGGAGGCCGAACGTCATGACAACCGAGTTCCATCCGGGCGATATCGCGCTGAACCTGCTCGTCGTCGTCGTGCTCGTGCTGCTGAACGGCTTTTTCGTCGCGGCGGAGTTCGCCCTCGTCAAAGTACGGACGACCAGGCTGACGCAGCTCGCCTCGGAGGGCAGCAAAAAAGCCGGCTACGCGCTGCGCATCGCCCATCGCCTCGACGCCTATCTGTCCGCGACACAGCTCGGCATCACGCTCGCCTCGCTCGGCCTCGGCTGGGTCGGCGAGCCGGCGATCTCCCATCTGATCGCCGAGCCGCTGCTGCACCGAATCGGCATCGCCGACGAGACGGTCGTCTCGACCGTGTCCATCGTCATCGGCTTTCTCGTCATCACGTTCCTGCACATCGTCATCGGCGAGCTGGCGCCGAAGTCGCTCGCGATCCAGAAGTCCGAGGGCGTGTCGCTCTGGCTGTCCGCGCCGCTGCTGTTCTTCTATGCGATCTTCAAGCCGGCGATCCTGCTGCTGAACGGGGCGGCGAACCGGCTGCTGCGGCTGATCGGCATCGAGCCGGCGAGCGAGCACGAGTCGGCCCATACCGAGGAGGAGATCCGGCTGCTCGTCAACCAAAGCGCGCAGAGCGGCATCATCGACGACAACGAGATGAAGCTTGTCGGCAATGTATTCGACTTCGCGGACCTGCTGGCGCGCGAGGTGATGCTGCCGCGGACGGACATGGACTGCCTGTTCACGACGCGCTCGCTCGAGGAGAACCGCGAGACGGTGTATCGGACCCGGCATACCCGCTATCCCGTGGCGATTGAGGAGAAGGACCAGATCATCGGCTTCGTGCACATCGCCGACCTGCTGACTGCGGACCGCGGCAGCGTGCCGGATCTGCGCAAGCTGATCCGGCCGGTGCTGAACGTGCCGGAGTCGATGGAGGTCAGCCAGGTGCTGCAGCTCATGCAGGCGCGCCACAGCCAGCTCGCCGTCGTCGTCGACGAGTACGGCGGCACGGCGGGCATGCTGACGGCCGAGCTGATCCTCGAGGAGATCGTCGGCAAGATCCATGACGAGTTCGACGAGGCGCCGCCGGCGATCACGGTCCAGGGGGAGGCGACGACCGTCGACGGCCGCATGCTGATCGACGACATCAACCGCCTGCTGCAGCTCGATCTCGAGGACGAGGAGGTCGATTCCATCGGGGGGTGGATGTTCCGCCGGCTGGGCGGCACCCCCGAGCAAGGCAAGAAAATCGGCTATCGCGAATATACATTCGAGGTAGCGGAATGCCAGCCTCTGCGCGTGCTGCGCGTCCGCATCTACCGCAATCCCGAAGCCGCTGCAGATCGGGACGAGCCGGCAGAGGAGAGCTAGCGCGGAGCGTCCGGAGAGCTTCTTTTCGGGAGCCCGGCAGCGGCCAGCCTCGCCGGAAGGGAGATCTGCGGGGACTGCAGCCCCGGGGAGAATGGCTTTGCCGATCAAAACGCTCGTTTTCATTGCCGTAGGCTTGCTGCTGCTGTACCTCAGCTTCACCGTCGGCGCGCCGTTCCTGCTCGCGCTTGTCGTCGCCATCTTTTTGGAGCCGCTCAACCGGCTGCTGATGCGCAAGGCCGGCATGAGCCGGCTCGCGGCCGCGGCCGCGAGCAGCACGCTGTTCACCGTGCTGCTGCTGGCGCTTGCCGCCGGCATCGGCTTCAAGCTGGCGGCGGAGCTGATCGCCTTTTGGAACCGCGCGCCGGCGATGGTGGCGGATGCGAACGTCTTTTTCCGAGAAAAGTTCGAGCATGCCAAGGATGTCTACATGACGATCCCGCCGGAGACGGCCGTGCAGCTGGAAAAGGTGCTAAACGGGCTCGCCAGCTCGCTGACGGGCATGGCGACCGCGCTCTCAGGCTCGGTCGTCGCCGTCGCCTCGGGCCTGCCGGGAATGTTCATCTTCACGATCGTGTTCCTCGTCGCGGTGTACATGTTCAGCTTCGGCCTCGACACGATGAGGGCGTCGTTCCTGTCGCTGTTCCACGAGGACTCCCAGCCGCAGCTCGGGCAGGTGCTCGACAACCTAAAGGACTCGATCTTCGGCTTCCTGCGCTCGCAGCTGCTGCTCAGCCTCGTGACGTACGTCCTGACGCTGATCGGCCTGGCGAGCATGGGCATCGACTACGCGATGGCGATCGCGCTGCTCGTCGTTGTCGTCGACATCCTGCCGATCCTCGGCACCGGGTCGGTGCTCGTGCCGTGGGCGGCCTACATGCTGCTGGCCGGCCACAGCGGCACCGCGTTCGGCCTCGTGCTGCTGTTTCTCGTCATCACCGTCGTGCGGCGCATCATCGAGCCCAAAATTCTCGGCGACTCCGTCGGCATCGGCGCGATCTCCGCGCTGATCAGCCTTTATGTCGGCTTCAAGCTGGTGGGCGTCATCGGCGTTTTTCTCGGCCCGCTCGTCGTCATCATCTACATGGCGGCGCGCAAGGCCGGCCTGTTCCAGCTCAAGATCCGCCTGTAGCCGCCTTCGGCGCAGGCGAAAAAGCCCGCTTTTCCCGACTGTCGGGAGAAGCGGGCTTTTTTGGCGCGTACGGCCTTCCTCAAGGGAACCGCCTAAGGCGACGGGGCGCGGGCCGGCTCCCTTCCGCGCCGTCCGCTTCGCGCGAACGGCAGGTAGAGCAGCAGGAACAGCAGTAGCGCGACGGCCTCGAGCGACAGGATGTACCACGGGTACGGGCCGAGATAGTCGAGCAGCGACGAGCTCGGCGGCTTGCGGGCGAGGAACATGTAGTTCGCTCCGGTCAGCCGGTTGACCGCGAACACGACGGCGGCGATCGCGTTGACCGCTCCCCAGGCGATGAACGGCGAGCGCAGCGTCGGGCGGAAGCCTTCGACCCAGACCATGTAGAGGGCCGCCAGGAGCAGCAGACCGTGCGCGGCAAAAAACTCGAGGAAGCGGAAATGCGGAAACGCATAGCCGAGCACGGGCGTGGCAAGCGCCTGCAGCGCGCCGCCGATCGCGGTGAAGTAGACGATCTGGAACAGCAGCCGGCTGCGCAGCAGCAGCATGATGACGGACAAATAAAGCGAGATGCTGCACAGCTCCAACGGAAGGGTGGCCTCCGGGCGGAACACGCCGTTCGAGACGTACCAGACGTTCAGCAGAATCTCGCAGGCGGCGAGCAGTCCGGCCAGCGCGTAGCGACCGGACGCGGGGCGGCGGCGGGCCAGCGGCCCGCGGAAGGCGAACAGCAGCAGGACCGCGGCGAAGATGAGTCCGAGGCTGATCAGATGGGCAGGACTGTAGGCGACGAAGCGCTCGGTAATGTCGGAATCGAACATGGCGACCTGCCTTTCGGACGGAGTTGGGAGGAGGCGCAGGGAGCGCGATCGCTTCTACTTCGCCGTCGCCCCGGCAAAGTCCTATCGGATGGCATCGCCAAAAAGTAAAAGGCAAGTTGGAAAAGCCCCGGCTCATACGCTTTAAGGAGCAGCACAGCATCCGGCCTGCAGCCGCTGCGTCGACAGAAGGAGGCTCGGCCGGGCAAGGAGGCAGGACATGAGGCTACAGGCAGCAAGAGGTATGTTCGGAGGCGGCCAGGGCGGTTATGCCGGCCAGCCCGGCGGCGGCGCGTATGGCGCCCCGGCCTATGCCGGCGGGGCCCCTGGCTTCGGCGCCCCGCAGCAGGCTTACCGCAGCGAGGCGGAGCTGGCGGCTGCGGCCGCTTACGGCCAGCCCGCATACGGCGCGGCGGCGGGCTACGGAGCGCAGGCGGGAGCAGCGGGCGAGCTGCCGCCGCCGGGCGTGCCGGGAGCCGGCTACAGGGAATGGCTTCCCTTTCGGGGAGCATGCGATCCGTGCCCGCCGATCGGCGTCAGGCGGTATGTCATTCCGCCGAATCAGTACATCCTGTACCAGCCGACGGGGTTGCCTCAATATCCGCTCGAGGAGGCGCTGCGCCTCGGCACGCTGTGGCCGGCGCTGTACAGTCCTTATGAGCCAGGCTGCGGAAGGAGCTGAACGGATTCGATGAGCGAGGAGCAGCAGAAGCAGGCATTCGACAAGGAGGCCTATCAAGCCGGACTGAAGGAGCTTCAGGTGCTGGATTTTGCGCTGGTGGAGCTGAACCTGTACTTGAACACGCATCCGGGGGACTTGCAGGCGATCCAGCAGTTCAACCAGCTGGCGCAGAAGCGGCAGGCCGTGGCGCAGCAGTTCGAGCTGCAGTTCGGACCGCTGGTCAACTTCGGCAACAGCTATTCCCGGTATCCTTGGCAATGGAACGAGACGCCGTGGCCTTGGCAGGTATGAGCATGGACGATCGGCGCGGAGCGGCGGAGCGGCCGCCCGGCCCGGCGGAGCGGCATGCGGCGCTGGCGGCGGAGCCGGGATGCAGCAGAGCCTGCTCCCGCCCGTGTCCGCGCAGGGAGGCGAGGGCCCGGGCCGAGGCGGCGGAGCGCGCGCCGCAGGCGGCCGGGCATGGACAAGAGCAACAATCGCGGATAGACGCCAGCGAGGGGGGATGAGGGCATGTGGCTGTATGAGAAGAAGCTGCAATATCCGGTAAAAGTCAGCAAATGCGACCCGATGATGGCGAAGTTCCTCGTCGAGCAGTACGGCGGCGCGGACGGCGAGCTCGCGGCGGCGCTGCGCTACCTGAACCAGCGGTATACGATTCCGGACAAGGTGATCGGCGTGCTGAACGACATCGGGACGGAGGAATTCGCGCATCTCGAGATGATCGCGACGATGATCTACAAGCTGACCAAGGACGCGACGCCGGAGCAGCTGCGCGAGGCGGGCCTCGGAACCGACTTCGTCAATCATGGCGGGGACTTGTTCTACAACAGCGCGGCCGGCGTGCCGTGGACGGCGACCTACATCGCGGCCAAAGGCGATCCGCTCGCGAATCTGTACGAGGATATCGCGGCCGAGGAAAAGGCGCGGGCGACCTATCAGTGGCTCATCGACTACACCGACGACGTCGACTTGCAGGACAGCCTGAAGTTCCTGCGCGAGCGCGAGATCGTGCATGCGATGCGCTTCCGGGAATCGGTCGAGATCATCAAGGCGGATATGGGGCAGAAGAAGATTTACTGACGGCTGCCCGACATAACAGGAAGGCACGGACATAGAAGCAGACGGAAAAAACGCCCGGAGGCAGGCTCCCGGCGTTTTTGCGCATAATCAGGGAATGATGCGGTCAAAGATGGACGGACGATGGCCGCCGCCATGGAAGCCGCCGCCGCCGTGGAAGCCGGGGCCGCCGTGAAAGCCCGGGCCGCCCGGCCCGAAGCCGGGACCGCCCGGGCCCCCAGGGCCGAAGCCAGGACCGCCGGGGCCGAAGCCGGGACCGCCCGGGCCGTGAAAGCCGGGACCGAAGCCCGGACCGAAGCCGGGACCGAAGCCGGGACCGAAGCCGCCGATCGGCAGCGGTATCGGCAGCGGCAGCACCTCCGGATAAGGAGGGTAGGGATACGGGTACGGATAAGGATAGGGATAGGGAGGATAGGCGGGCGGTACGGGAACAAAGGACATGGGATGCGCCTCCGTTGCAATGGGATGCTACAGCTTATGCGCGGGAGGGCTGGGAGGACACTCGCCTATTTGATCGCCGGCTTCCAATAGGCAGATTTTGGCTTGCTAACCGGGACTGGAGCCGCTACATTCATGTCAACGGGCAACGATTGCCGATCATGCCGCATGGACGGGGGGACAGCGCGATGGACAGAGAGCTGCGGGAAGAGATGGATCTGGCTTTGCTCTGGGACAAGGTGGAGGAAGCGGTGTACGTGCTGGATCCGGAGTGGAGGTTCATCTATGCGAATCGGATGACCGAGCATTTTGCGGGCAAGCCGCGGGAACAGCTGATCGGCACTCTGCTGTGGGATCTGTTTCCGGCGAATTGGGTCGAGCGGGCGAAGCCCGTCTTCGAGCAAGCAGCTGCGACGGGACGCTCGTCCCGCTTCGAGGAATATTCTCCCGAGTCCGACCGCTGGTACGCCGTGCAGGCGCTGCCGCTGCCCCCGGGGCTGGCCGTCGTCTTGCGCGAGATCACGGCGGAGCGCAAGAACAGCCAGCGTCTCGACCAGCGCTATGAGTCGCTGTTCCGGCAAAATCAGGACTCGGTGTTCCAGATGGATCTGGAAGGGCGCTTCGTGCTCGTCAATCCCGCGATGGCCGCGATCACCGGCTATTCGGAGAGAGAGCTGATCGGCAGCAGCTTCGAGCCGCTGCTTCATCCGGACGAGCTTCCTGAGGCGAGGGAGCACTTCCGGCTCGCCGCTGCCGGCCAGCCTCAGTATCGCGAATATCGGATCATCAACAGCCAGGGGCATGAGCTGTACGGGCAGGTGACGAAATTCCCGATTGTCGTGGACGGGCATGTGATCGGCATTTTCGGCATGGGCAGAGACGTCACGCTGCAGAAGCGGAGCGAGCTGAAGATCCGGGAAGCCGAGCGGCGGCTGCGGTCGCTGATCGCCCATCATTCGGATGCGATTCTGGAGCTGGACAACGACGGAAAAGTGAGGGAATGCAATCCTGCCGGTCTGAAGCTGCTCGGAGCGCAGCCGGAGGAGCTGGCCGGGATGCGGCTTGACGAGCTGATGAAGCTCGACGAAGAGAGGAGAGACGAGCTCACCCGGCTCTGGGATGGCGCCGATTGCCAGATGTCTCCGCTGGCGCTGCCGTTGCCGCTGCGGAGCGGAGAAACGATTTTGGCGGAGGTGGAGTTCGTGCCGATCCTGATCCATGGACAGCGGGACGGCGCGTATTTGATCCTCAAGGATCTGACGCAGAAGCTCGAGACGGAAAAGCTGCTGCTCAAATCGGAGAAGCTGCAGACGGCGGGCCAGCTCGCCGCGGCGGTCGCGCATGAGATCCGCAACCCGCTCACCTCGCTCAAAGGCTTCGTCCGGCTGCTGGAAACCTATAACGAAAGGCCGGAGAAAGCCTACATGTTCCAGATTCTGCAGGAGGAGATCAGCCGCATCGATTCGATCACGAACGAGCTGCTCATGCTGGCCAAGCCGCAGAAAAGCATCGTGAAGCAAGTGCGCTTGGACGGCATTCTGGAAGCGGTTGCAACGCTGATGAGCCCGCAGGCGCTGCTCAAGAGCATCGAGCTGAGGCTGGAGCCGCTTCCGGAGGCGGTCGTGCTCGGAGAGGAATACGGGATCAAGCAGGTGTTCGTCAACCTCGTCAAGAACGCCATCGAGGTCATGGAGCAGGGTGAGATCCGCATCGAGCTGGAGGCCGCTGCGGAGGGTTGGCATGTGCGCGTGGCCGACGAGGGCGGAGGCATGCCGGAAGAATGCCTCGACCGGCTCGGCGAGCCGTTCTATTCCACCAAGGAGAAGGGGACGGGGCTCGGGCTGATGGTGACGAAGCGCATTCTGGAAGCCCATGACGGCACGATCGAGTTCCGCAGCCGCAGGCATGTCGGCACGGTCGTGGAGGTGTATCTGCCTCGGGAAAGCCCGCTGCAGAAGCGTCGGATCGCGGAAGCGGGCGAGCTGCCGGGCGACCGGCTGCGCCTTGCCGGGGCGGACAGGCTGGGCTATAGTGGGAAAAGCGAGGAAAGGGGAGAACCGGGATGACGGAACAAGCGGCCGGAAACGTGCGGCTCGAGCGGCCGGAGGCGATCCTGTTCGACATGGACGGAACGCTGCTGCAGACGGAGACGCTGCTGATGGAGGCGCATGGGCGCATCTTCGCGGCGCTGCGCGAGGAGGGACTGTATGCGGAGCCGGAGCCGCCGGTGGAGGCTCTGCTCGGCTGCCTCGGCATGCTGCTGGAGGACATCTGGCTCAAGCTGATGCCGACCGCGTCCGAGGCGGCCCGCGAGCGCGCCAACGAGCTGCTGCTGCAGTTCGAGCTGGAGGAGCTGGCGGCCGGCAAAGGCGTGCTGTACGAAGGCGTAACCGAGACGCTCGCCGAGCTGCGCGCGAGGGGAATCCGGCTGTTCGTGGCGAGCAACGGCCTGCAGCCTTATGTCGAGGGCATCGTCCGGCACAAGCGGCTGGAGCCGCTGTTCGACGGCCTTTACACGGCCGGCGGCCGAGGCACGGCGACCAAGGCAGAGCTCGTCCGCCTGCTGCTCGCAGAGCATGGCGTCGCCCGCGCCTGGATGGTCGGCGACCGCTCCTCGGACGTCGATGCCGGCAAGCGCAACGGCTTGCCGGTCGTCGGCTGCGATTACGCCGACTTCGGCGCGTCGTCCGAGCTCGACGGGGCGGATGTCCGCATCCGCCGCTTCGGCGAGCTGCTGGAGCTGCTCGGAGAGTAGAGCGGCCGTCAGCCGGGGAGCGCGGCTGGACGTAGAGAAGCAAGGCGGGACGCCCGAGCGCGGCGCCGGCTGCGGAAAGCCCGCGGCCGGATTGCAAACGGAAAACCAGGACGAGGCCGGGAAGCAGCTTCGTCCTGGTTTTTTGATGTACGTATCTTTTCGTGTACAGCCGCTTTGCGGAGGAGCTGCGCCTTGGGGAGTCCGTAAGCCGATTTTATCGGGTTGCAGCCCGAGGAGCGAGCTCCGGGGAGTCCGCAAGCCGATTTTTTCGGGTTACGGCCCGAGAATCGCGCTCCGGAGAGTCTGCAAGCCGATTTTATCGGGTTGCAGGCCGAGGATCGCGCCCCGGGGAGTCCGCAAGCCGATTTTATCGGGTTGCAGCCCGGGGATCGCGCCCCGGGGAGTCCGTAAGCCGATTTTTTCGGGTTGCAGGCCGAGGATCACGCCCCGGGGAGTCCGTAAGCCGATTTTATCGGGTTGCGGCCCGAGAATCGCGCCCCGGGGAGTCCGTAAGCCGATTTTTTCGGGTTACGGCCCGGGGATCGCGCCGCGGGGAGTCCGCAAGCCGATTTTATCGGGTTGCAGGCCGAGGATCGCGCTCGGGGGAGTCCGCAGGCCGATTTTTTCACGAAATCGACCTTCCTAGGCTGCCCGGGTCCTTCCGAACGGACAAGACGGATTCTGTCTACTCCCCGTTCTCCTCCGTCTGCGGCGCGGCCGCTGTGTCGACTTGCTCGGCCGACGGATCGGCCTGCTTCGCCGACGAATCGGCCTGCCTCGCTGATGAATTGGCCTGCTTTACCGACGGATCGCCCTGCTTCGCCGCCGTATCGGCCGGCGCGGCAAGAGGCTCAAGCTCCGCCTCATCCATGTCAGCGGAAAGAGCGGAACTCGCCGGCGCCGGGACGGAGCGGATCGTCGGCTTGTTCGCCGCGAACGGACCCGATCCGGCCAGCGGTCTCGGCTTGCGCCGCCGATCCGGCGACTCGTTCTCCTCGCGCCGCCCGCCAGGCGGCTGCTTCGAAACGCGTCCCTGCGCGCCGCCTGCCGCCGAGCGCTTGCCGCCGTCCGCGGCCGAGCTGGCCGCGCCGCTTTTGCCGCTGCCTGCCGCCGATCCGGCCAATCCGCTCCTGCCGCTGCCTGCGGCCGTCCCGGCCGGACCGCTACTGCCGCTGCCTGCCGCCGATCCGGCCAATCCGCTCCTGCCGCTGCCTGCCGCCGTCCCGGCCGGGCTGCGGCTGCCGCCGGGCTCCGCATTCCGGCGCTTCGAGCCGGAGCCGAGCGTCGCCGCTTCGTCTGCCGCCGGCCCCGAGCCGACCGGCTGCGCGCCGCCCAGGCTTGAACCGGTCGTGCGCGAGCCCGTCGTCCTCGATCCGGCCGTGCGCGAGCCTCTCGTGCGCGACCCGGCCGTGCGTCCGCCTGTCGTGCGGCCGCCGGACTTGCGTCCGCGTCTCGAGTAGAGGTACAGCGCGTACTCCAGCGGCTTCACGATGGCCCGCTCATAGGTCGCGAGATCGCCGCTCTGGCGGAACACCTCGCGCGCGGGCTTCGGATTGACCTCGAGCAGCCAGATGCCGCCTTTCTTGTCGATCGCCAGGTCGAGCGCCAGCTCGCACAGGCGGCCGTACTGCCGCTCCAGATGGGCCGCGACTTCGACGCCGAACTGCTCCGCCTCGCGGCGTACGGACGCGGCCAGCTCCTCGTCGCCGACCCAGGAGGAGAGCAGCTCCTCCATGCGCATCGCCTTGCCGCCGCCGTGCAGGTTGGAGGTGATGCTGCCCGCCGCGCCGACCCGGCCCGCGCAGCCGGTCGGCTCCCATTCGCCGCGGCCGTTCTTCTGCACGAGCAGCCGGTAGTCGTGGACGCGGCCGCTCGGCAGCTTGATCATGATGCCCTGCTGCACGATGTACTTGCCGCCGCCGAGGCTCCAGGAGGAAAGCCGCTCCTGCAGCGCGGCCGCTCCGACCTTCTGCGGCCGGATGATGCGCCGAGACTGATCGCGTCCTTGGATGAGATAGACGCCTTCCTTCTGCCGCTCGATCCGCAGGATGCCGCGCCCGCCCGTTCCGTTGATCGGCTTGAGGAAGACGAGCGGGAAGCGGCGCAGCATGTCGGCCAGATCCTTGTGTCCGGCATACAGCACGGTCAGCGGCTGCCGTCCTTGAAACCGGCTTTGCGCGGCCAGCGTCTTGTACACCGTCCATTTGTTGCGCAGCATCCGGTTGAGGAAGGTCAGATGGCCGTAGCGGGAGCGGAATTTCTGAAGCTGCTCGAAGCGGTAGCTCTGCTGGATGCGGCAGCGGTCGAAGATCATATGGGGAAAGGAGGTCCAGCGCCGCGACCACGTCTTCGACGACGGATCGTAGATCATCGCCTGGATCCGGTTCTTCTCGTAATCGACGTCGGCAGGCGTGAAGACGAACACGTCGAGCCCCATTTTCTTGCCGGCGACGATCATCCGCTGATAGATCGGGCGCTCCTCGAGCGCCTTGTTCTCATTGAGGTATAACGTTAAGATGCCGAGCACCGGCTGAGCCATGATCATCCCTCCTTGCAGCAGCGGGCTTTTTCGGAAGGAGCTCGCGGCCGGAAGGCCGGGAGGAGGGGGTTCGCGCCGCGCCTGCGGTGCGCGCTGCTTTCGTCGCCCCCGCCTCGGACCGCCCTACCTGGGACCGCCCCACCTGGGACCGCCCCACCTGGGACCGTTCCGCCTGAGGCCAAGCCGCCTCGGACCGCTCCGCCTCGGACCGCCCCACCTGGGACCGCTCCGCCTGAGGCCAAGCCGCCTCGAACCGCTCCGCCTCGGACCGCCCCACCTGGGACCGCTCCGCCTGAGGCTGAGCCGCCTCGAACCAAGCCGTCTCGAACCGCTCCGCCTGAGGCCGCTCCACTTCGAAACGCTCTACCTCAGACCGACCCGCCTGGGAACGCGCCGCATTGACTTGCGCCGTCTCAATCCGAGCCGCCTCGCGTAGCGCCTCCGCCCGCGCTGCGCCGTCTTGCGCGCCTTGCGCGGCAAGCGCGCCGGCGCCGCTGCGGAACACGAGCGTCGGCTTGCCGGTCGGGCCGTCCTCCAGCGCCACTGCGGCCATGCCAGCGCGGAAGCACATCTTCATGCTCGCGGCGTTGTCCGCGGCGACGCGGCAGTCGAGCGCTCCCCACGTCCGCTGCAGCTCGCGCAGCAGCCGGCTGCCGGCTCCTCGGCCGCGGCAGGGCGGCGAGACGGCGACAAGGCAGGCCTCCCGGCCTGCCTTGCGGGCAAAGGCGATGCCCGCCGGACGTCCCTGCTCCAGCAGGACGGCCAGCGCCGCCGCCGGAGCCCCTCCGCCCGCGGTCTCCAGCTCCTCCGCCCGCAGCTCCTTCAGAGCCGCTAGGCCCGCCGCCGACAGCCGTCCGCCGCCCCAGGCGGCCATCAGCCGCAGGAGCGGCTCCCGGCTGCGGGTCCATTGCTTCGGTGTCAGAAGCATTGCCTTCATGTCAAGCGCCTCCAGCCTTTCCCGGCTTCGGCGAGCGCATCAGATAGCTGCCGTAATGGAAGATGCGCTCGAGCGATTTCTTGCGGATATGAGGCTCGTCGAACTTCATCGGCTTGGAGTTGGCTTCGAAGAACCACAGTCCGCCCGCGGCATCGACGCCGAGATCCATCGACATCTCGCCGTGGCTATGGCCGCTGGCCGACTCGATCTGACGGGCCAGCTGCACGCAGGCGCTGCGCGCACGGCTGATCAGCTGGCGCGCCTTCTCCGCGCCGAACGCATGGCTGAGCAGCTTCTCCGGATCCTCGATGCTGCCGCCGCGCGGCACATGGGTCGTGATGCTCTTGGAGCCGGCGACCCTCGCGCCGACTCCGGTGACCGACCACTGGCCGGCGCCGTTCTTTTGCACGAGCGCGCGCAGGTCGAACCGCCGCTCCTGGTACAAGGCAAGGTCGATCCCTTGCTGGGCGATGTACGTTGCGCCGCCGCTCTCTTTCAGGATACGCGCCCATAGCTTGGTTACCGTCGAACAATTATAGGTGCTGCTTTTTTTCCGGTTCTGGATGCTGAGCCGGTACGGCAGCGGCTTCTCCGGATAGACGCGGATCGTCATGATGCCCTTGCCGGCCTTGCCGCTGACGGGCTTGAGGTACAGGTACGGATGCTTGCTCATCATCCGGTCGAGTCCGCCCACGGTCGCCATCCGGCGCGTCGCCGGGATGTAGCGCTTCGTCGCCTGCGATTTCCGCAGCCATTCGAACAGCTCCCATTTGTTGAAAAAGGACGGGTTGAACACGCCCTTCACGCGGGGACTCGCGAGCAGCAGCTTCAGCTTGCGCTGGACGCGCGGCATGAGCTCATCCTCGCGCTGCGGGATGCGGTTGTAGACGAGGTCGGGGAAAGGGAACAGTCCCTTTTCCCACTCGCCGCCCTTGCCCGCCGAGTCGGCGAGCGAGAAGCCGGTCAGCATCGGCTGGGAGAACTTCAGGTAGCGCATCGGCAGCACGTAGACGATGAAGCCCATCTCTTTGCCGGTACGGACCAGATCGGCGAAATTAGCCCGGTTGCCGCGGAAGCCGAGCTTCGGATCGGACATCGTCAATATCGCCAGCACAGGCTTGCGCGCGGTCAGCTCGGCTGAAAATCCGTACGGAAGCTCGTATTCCATCAGCTGTCCCTCCCCCGGAAGCGGCTCAGGTAGAGGCAGTGCTCGAGGATGTACTCCAGCGAGGCGCGGCCCTCCGGCTTGAGCGCCGGATGCTTGAAGATCGAGCGGCCGGGCTTGGCGTTGGCTTCGAACATCCACACCTCGCCGTCCTTGTCGATGCCGAGGTCGAGGCCGAGCTCGCCGAGCCGATGCGGGTAGTTGCGCTCGATCGCCTCGCTCATCTTGACCGCGACGCGCTTCGCCTTCTCCAGCACCTCGCCGGCCTGGCTGCCGAACGTGCGCGAGAGCGCGTTGCCCGGCGTCATGAGCACGCCGCCGTTCTTGATATGCGTCGTCACGCTGCCCTTGCCGGCTTTTTTCGCTCCGATGCCCGCCGTCACCCATTCGTTGCGGCCGTTCTTGTGCATGTGGAAGCGGAAATCGAGCGGGCAGCCCTCGATCTCGACGAGCCGGATGCCCTGCTGCACGACATAGCCGCCGAACGAGCTGCCGTGCCGCGCGTGCATCGTGCGCATGAGCGCCTGGAAGGTGCCGAAGCGCAGCAGCACGTTTTTGCCGCCGCTGCGGTAGCGGGCGAAGTAGCCTTGCTTCGGCTGGTACGTCAGCCGGTAGATGCCGGCTCCGAGGCTGCCGCCGCTCGGCTTGAAGTAGACGAAGTGATGCTTTTCCAGCAGCTCCTTGATTTTGGCGTCGCTCGGACCGGAGACGGATTCCGGCAGATGGCGCAGCGCCTCGACGTCCTTGTCGAGCAGCTTGTAGACGTCGGACTTGTTGAAGTAGCTCCAGTTGAAGAACGGGATGCCCTTGCGGACGAAGCGCTCGCGCAGCGAGCTGATATAGGAACCGGTCTCGGCCTTGCGGCTCGGCAGCCGGTTGTAGACGACGTCGGGGAGGGGCACGGTCTTGCGATACCAGGAGCCGTCGGCGTTCAGGAAATAGCCGTTCACCGTCTCCTGCGACCAATTGATGTCCTTGGGGGTGAAGCCGAAGAAATACGCCTTCTTCTCGCCGATGCGGATCAGGTCCTTGATGAAGCCTGTGCGCGAGCCGAACGGCAGGGAGGAGCTGACATAACCGTCGCTCAGGATGCCGACGAGCGGCCCGAGCTGCACCTCGTTCTCCGAGGCGTGCAGCATGAACACGTTGCCCGACTTCGGCACGCGGATCTGCTGGCGGAGCGCCGAGCTGAGAAACACATGATTGCCCTCGCGCTTGACCGCCTTGACCGAGGCGGTGACCGTCTCCCGGCCGAGCTTGATCTGCAGCTTCTTTTTGTCCGACAGCTTGAGCGATCGGTACAGCGGCCCGGATACATAGACGACACGGTCCTTCTTATCCGAAAAATGCACGTTGCACAAAGTAAGACTCATGATGAACCTCCTGAACGTTCTGTCGCTAGGTTGGGTCGATTTATCGCGAAGGAGCGGCCGACGATCGGGCGCCGGAACGCTCCGGGACAGGGCGCGCGCCCAGCAGGCGGGCGTAGAGCAGCGGGCGTTCCACCGCCGTACGGGCGATGCCGCCGGGAAAAGACGAGAAGGCGTCGCGGCCGGGACGGGAGTTGAGCTCCAGCAGCCAGAGGCGGCCGTCCGGCTCGACGCCGAAGTCGAGGCCGAGCTCGGCGAGCCGGCCGAAGGCGTTCTCGGCCGCTTCGGCGGCAAGCAGCGCCAGCCGGTCGATCTCGGCCGAGCAGCGGGCCGCCCCTTCGGCGCCGAGCAGCAGCTCGAGGCCGTCGCGGGCGGGCAGCGCCTCGCCGCCGCCGTGCAGGTTGGAGGCGATGCCGCCGGGACGTCCGCGCCGCAGCGCCGTGCCGGTCAGACGCCAGCGTCCGCGCCCGTCCTTCTGCACGAGCGCCCGCACGTCGAACGGCCGGCCTTGGCGGTCGCATAGCGGCAGCTGCGGCTGGAGGATGTAGCGGCGTCCGCGGACCAGCCGCTCCGTCCGCTCGGCCGCCGCCTCCAGGTCGGGCAAGCGGGCGGCCAGCGTCCGGCCGTCCCCGGCGCGGCCGCGCAGCAGCCAGCCGCTGCCGTCCGGACCGAGGGAGAGGACGCCGCGTCCCTGCATGCCGCCGTCCGGCTTGAGGAAGACTGCTCCCCATTCGCGCGCGGCCTCCGCGACGGAGGACGCCCCGTTCAGCAGGCGGGTCGGCGGCGCGAGCGCGGCCAGCTCGGAGCCGGCGCGGCGCAGCGCCTCCAGCTGCGCGAGCTTGCCGGGCAGCCAGCTGCTGAGCCGCGCATGAGGATGGAGGCGGCGCATCCGCTCCAGCTGCAGCTCGCTGAAGCGACGGCTGGACGCTCCGCTCGGTCCGCAGCGGTCGTAGACGACGGCCGGCAGCGCGACTTCCCGCTCCTGCCAGCATCCGCCTTCGCGGACGTAGCCGGTCAGGGAGCCCGTTTCGGCGCGGAAGCCTTCCGCGGCGAACAGATGCAGCGGCAGGCGCAGCTCGGCGGCCCGTTCGGCCAGAGCCGCGAGGAATCCGTCCTCGGGAACCGTCAGCCTGCCGGAGCCGTCCGGCCGTGGCGCCTTTCCGATCCATACTCCGATTACGCCTGCATCGCTTTTCATCGCGGGCTCCTCCTCACGGGGTTCAGCTGCTGCTGCCGGCGGACCGGCGGCGGGCTGGCGGGCCGGACGCTATTGGAAGCCGGCCAAGTAACGCGCGTATTGGATCATGTTCCGCACCGAGGGGCGGATCTTGCCCCCTTCGAGCGGCGTGTTGTCGTTTTTGGACGGCTTGGAATTGACCTCCAGCAGCCAGACGCGGCCGCCGGTATCCATCGCCAGGTCGATGCCGAGCTCGCCGAAGTGGGCGGGAATGCGCTCCTCGATCCCCTTCGCGATGTCGAGCGCGGCCTTCTCCAGCTTGGCGCTTGCGCCGGCCTTGTAGCCGGGAGCGAGGCTGCTGCGCCCGACCGCCTCCTTGACGCGGCTGAGCGTGCCTCCGCGAGCCAGGTTGGAGACGAAGTGATTGCTGCCGGCCGTGCGGGCGACGACCGACGTGACGATCCAGGCGCCGGTGCCGCTGCGCTGCACGAGCGCTCGGAAGTCGACCGGCCGCTTGCCGATGTCGATCAGCG
Source organism: Paenibacillus pasadenensis DSM 19293 (assembly GCF_000422485.1). Classification (GTDB taxonomy): domain Bacteria; phylum Bacillota; class Bacilli; order Paenibacillales; family Paenibacillaceae; genus Paenibacillus_O; species Paenibacillus_O pasadenensis. The sequence goes on along the minus strand of NZ_KE383849.1, from coordinate 95,127 downwards.
TCAGGCCTTGCTGGAGCTGGTAGCGGACCGTCTTCATCTTGCCGCCGAGCGAGCCGTAGAACTTGGCGAGAGTCGGATACGCCTGCCGCCGGATGCCGGTCGGGGCGGTGTAGGTGGCGAGGATGCCCTCGCCCTCCATCCGGCTCGCCTTGATGATGCCTTTGCCGAGGCTGCCCCGCACCGGCTTGAGGAAGACGGTAGCGTGGCGGGAAGAGACCGTCTTGAGATCGGCGAAGCTCTTCAGCAGCCGCGACTCCGGCAAGTATTTGCCGAGCGAGGGGTCCTTGCCGAGCGCATCGAACACCTCATGCTTGTCGAGGAACTTTTCGTTGAACACTTGCGTGCCGTAGCGGGACTTGGCTTCCCTGAACAGCTGCTGGACGGACGGACGGTTCTCGAGCTTGCGCGCCGTCAGCCGATTGTTCACGACGTCGGGCACGGGCAGGCTCGCCTTGCGCCAGCCGCCGTCGCCATGCACCCAGCCGTCGATGCGCGGACCGGGACCGGCCGCCTCGGGCGTAAAGAAGTATACATGGGCGCCTTGCGCGGCGCAGGCGTCGACCAGCTCGCGGCAGAACATCGTGATCGAGCCGAAGGGCCGATCGGGCTGCTGCGGATAGTCGCGGCTGACGAGCACGCCGATCAGCGGGCCGAGCGACAGCGTCTGGGTGCTCGGCCGGAAGTGCAGCCGCAGCGAGACGGCTCCGTGGATGCCCAGGCTGCGGGCCAGCGCGGAGGGCAGCCGCATCGTGTCGCCCTTGCCGCCGGATACGACCCGCACGGCGGTGCGGTACGAGCCGAACCGGAGCGCGATCGGAGTGCCGGACGGAATCTTGTGATGCTTGAGGACGGACTCGCCGAGCACGATCGCATCGTCGGCTCCGTGGCCTCCTTGGGTCACCTGGACGGCGATCTTGGACTTGGATTTGAGCATCGGTGAATCTCCTTCCGGAACGAAGGGTAACGCATGGCAGGTCTAGGTGAATGAAGCGAATTAATTCATCATATGAGGACATCTATCTCGTGGTTCTAGGCGCGATCCAAGAAGGACGGGACGCTTTGTACCAGCAGCGAAGACGCGGAGCCGTCAAGCGATTGTCCTCCGCCTCTTCACGATTGCCTCGTCGAAGCCGATAAATAAGACCTGGAAATATTGATATGTAAGTAGTGGGTGGGGGCGGAACGGTTGTGGCGTAAGGGGTTGGGCGTCGTTGGGATCGTCGTGCTGTTCGGCATCTGGCTGCCGCTGGGCATCTTTTCGGAGCGATGGGGCGGACAGCAGCCATTCCGGGCGGAGCAAGGCGTGATCGATCTGGCGGGCTGGGACGGCTCCGGCCGGATCGCGCTGGACGGGGAATGGGAGTTTTATTGGAACGAGCTGCTGCAGCCGGGCGAGACGCCGCGGGGAGAGCGCTCGTGGATGGAGGTGCCGGGCGTATGGAGCGGCAGCCGGGCTGCAGGCGCGGAGCGGCCCGTCTACGGAGCGGCCACCTATCGGCTGCGCCTGACCCATCTGTCCGAGCCGGGCGTGTACAGGATCAAAAAGATGAACATCCGCTTCGCCAGCGCGATCTACGTCGACGGCCGGCTCGTGCTCGAGGACGGCAAGCCCGCCCTTTCGGCGGAAGCTTACGTTCCGGGCAATTCTCCCGGCCTGGCGGTCGTCGAGATCAAGGGCTCGGAGGCGGAGATCATCGTGCATGCGGCCAATTACGATTATATTGATGCGGGCGTGCCGATGTCGCTCTATTTCGGCAAGGAGGAGGCGATCAACGCAGCCCATGAGCGCAGCCTGATCCGCGAGTCGGCGATGGCGGTCGTGCTGGCGGTCATCGGGCTCATCCATCTCGTGCTGTTCGCGGCGGTATGGCTGTACGGCCAGCGCGACGAGCCGCTGCTGCTGTTCGGCCTCACCTGCGTGACGATGGCCGTCTTCAACGGCTTGCTCGGAGAGCGGCCGCTTGCCCTGCTGCTGGACGGGCTTTCCTTCCAGACGCTGTATACGATCAAGGACATGAGCGCGCTGGCCGGCTTCCTCGTCTCGCTCTACCTGATGATGCTGCTCCAAGGGAAAGGGGCGGACCGGCGGCTGACGAAGCTGTTCGCGCTCCTGCTGCTGGGCAGCCTGGTGCTGTTTCCGTTCCTCAGCATCCGCGAGTATCTCCCCTTGTACCGCGTCACGATCCTGCTCGAGCATGTGCTGATGGCCCGGGTGCTGTGGAGCGCTGCGGCGAGGCATCTCGCCGCTCCTCGCGGCCAGCGCTACGAGTCGCTGCTGCTGCTGCTCGCCGTGCTGCTGCTCAACCTGTATTCCTACGGCTGCCTGCTGTTCGGCATGTCGATGCTGGGCTCCCTGCTGATCAGCCAGATCTATCTGATTCTGTTCAGCCTCGTCGTGTTTCTCGTCATCGTCTACCGCTTCTACGGGGCGTTCCGCGACATGGAGCGCATGCATCGCAAGCTGCTGCGGCTCGATCGGCAAAAGGATGAGTTCCTCTCGTCGACGACCTACCAGCTCAAAGCTCCGCTGCAGGACATCGTGCATCTGGCGGACAGCCTGGCGCATGCCGGCGGGCCTGCTCCCGGCTCCGCGCGCAGCCTTGCGCTGATCGCCGGCACGGGCCGTCGTCTCGGCTATCTCGTGCAGGATCTGCATGACTTCTCCCGCCTCAAGCATGAGGACATCGTGCCGGAGCCGCGCAACCTCGATCTCCGCTCCGCGGTCGGCTCGGTGCTGGAGCTGCATCGCTTCCTGCTGAGCGGCAGGCTGATCGAGCTGGCGAACGGAGTTCCGGAAACGCTGGCGGCTGTTTATGCGGACGAGGATCGGCTCGAGCAGATTCTGCACCGGCTGGTCGAGCGGGCGGCGCTGCGGGCGGAAGAAGGCCGGATCGAGGTGACGGCCGAGGAGGAGCTCGGCTTCGCGGTCGTGACCGTCGATTTCGACGGCCGGCCGAGGCCCGCTCCGGATCCGGATGTCGCGCCATGCCTCGCCGCCGCAGACGGGGAAGCTGCCGATCTCGCGCTGTCGATCACGCGCCGGCTGATCGAGCTGCAGGGCGGACTGGCGCTTCAGCCGCTGCCGGGCAAGGAAGGACGCTCCTTCCGCTTCTCCCTGCTGCTGGAGAAAAATCCTGCCGCTTCCCGCAAGGCCGCCTGGCCGGCCGCAGGGGAGGCGGCGGCGGCCTCCGAAACGCCTGTCGCCCTTGCCGGCGGCAGCAAGGGCCAGACGGTCGTGCTCGTCGCCGAGCCGGACGCTGCCAGCCGGCATGCGGTGTGCCAGCTGCTTGCCCAGGAAGGGCTGCGGGCCGTGAGCGTCCGCTCCGCGGAGCAGGCGCGCGCGGCGCTTGCGCTGGAGGGGGAGCTGAGCCTCGTGCTGCTTGGCGTCTCGCTCGCGGACGGCAGCGGCTTCGATGCGCTCGAGCAGCTGCGGGGCCGCTTCTCGCCCTCTGAGCTGCCGGTGCTCATGCTGACCGGGCGCAGGCGCGAGGAGGAGCGCAGGCTCGCTCTCGACCTGGGCGCCAACGACTACATCTCCAAGCCGTTCGAGGCGGAGGAGCTGCTGGCGCGAGTCCGCAGCCTCGTCAAGCTGCGGCAGTCCGTCCGCGAGGCGCGAGAGCGGGAAATCGCCTTCCTGCGCTCCCAGATCAACCCTCACTTCCTCTACAATGCGCTCGGGGCGATCGCCGAGCTATGCGTGGAGGAGCCGGAAAAGGCGGAGCGGCTGACGCTCCATCTGTCGGGCTATCTGCGGGGCAGCTTCGACTTCGGCCAGCGGGACGGCATGTCGACGCTCGGCGCGGAGCTGAGGCTGATCGAGGCGTATACCGAGATCGAGAAGGCCCGCTTCGGCTCGCGGCTCCAGGTGACGCTGCGCTGCGAGGCCGATCCGGCGCTGCGGTTTCCGCCGCTGCTGCTGCAGCCGCTCGTGGAGAACGCGATCCGGCACGGCCTGCTGTCGAGGCCGCAGGGCGGCGAGGTGAAGGTGACGGTGGTCGAGCGCGAAGGCTATGTGCATGCGGCGGTGGAGGACGACGGAGCCGGCTTCGACGCGCAGGCGATGCTGTTCCGGCTCGAGCAGCCGGAGCGCATCGGCGGCGTCGGCTTGTGGAACGTGAGCGAGCGGCTGCGGCTGCTGTACGGGGAGCGGCTCGGCATGGACAGCCGCACGGGCTTCGGCTCGCGGCTGACGTTCCGCATTCCGGCGTCGAGCCGGACGAGCGAACCGAAAGAAGGAGGATGACCGATGCTGAGAGCGATCATCGTGGACGACGAGGAGCTGTCGATGCGCAGGCTGGCGAGAATCGCCGGCGAGCTGGGGGGCGTGGAGATCGCCGCGACCTTTTTCCATCCGTCCGAGGCCTGCGCCTACGTCCGGGATCATCACGTCGACGTGGCGTTCCTCGACATCAACATGCCGGAGATCGACGGCATGGAGCTCGGGCTGCGGCTGAGGCAGCTGCGGGAGCCGCTGCAGATCGTCTTTGTCAGCGGGTATGACCGCTATGCGGTCGACGCCTTCGAGCAGGACGCGGTGGATTATGTGCTCAAGCCGGTCAACGCGGAGCGGCTCGCCAAGACGCTCGAGCGGCTGAGCCGGCGCGCGCGTCCGCCCCAGCCGCCTCCGTCGGCGCCGAAGCTCGGCGTGCGGATGTTCGGCGGCCTCCGCTTTTTCCGCACGGACGGCCCCGGACGCGAGACGCCGATCAAGCTGCGCAGCCCGAAGACCGAGGAGCTGTTCGCCTATCTGCTGTGCAAGGGGACGGCGAGCCGGGAGGAGGTCGCCGACACGCTCTGGCGCGGGCTGGAGCCGGACAAGGCGGCCAAGAACATCAACTCGACGCTCTACTACATCCGCAAGTCGCTGGCCGAGGCCGGGCTGGAGCCGCTGCTGCTGGCCGGGCGCTACGACATCCGGATCGACGCCGCGAGGGTCGACTGCGACCTGTACGAGTACGAGCGGCTCGTCCAGCGCATCCGCGCCGAGGCGGCGCCGGACGCGCGGCAGTTCGATCAGGCGGAGGCCGCGGCTCCGGGCGGCTTCCTTCAGGGCAGGCTGTACGAATGGGCGGCGGAGCTGTCCCGGCGGCTGGAGCGGGAGCGCATGGAGCGGCTGGAGGGCAAGGCGCGGCTGCTCGTGCGGGACGGCAAGCCGGCGGCGGCGTTTCCGCTGTTCGAGCAGATGCTCGAGCTCGATCCGCTGCGCGAGGACATCCACGAGGAGCTGATCCGGCATTATCTGTTTCTCGGCCGCACGCATGACGCGGCCAGGCAGTACCGGGAGCTGGAGGAGCGGCTCGCCCGCGAGCTGGGCACCGCTCCCGCCCGGCCCTTCGCCTCCTACGTCGGCTTCGCCCATTTCTAATCCTTCAAAAAAGGGGCTGTCCCGAAAGCAAATGGAGACATCCCAAAATCTCAAAAAACAGCAAAGACCTCGGATGAAGCATGAAGCCAGTTGCCTCGGCTCCATTTCCATTCGGGGTTTTTGTGCATACACAGCTGGCTTTCTTCAGTAGAATGCGGGCAAGGGAAAGCGCCCCGGCCTCCAAGCCTACTTTTAGTAAGCCGCGAAGCAGGAACCCCCGGAACCCCCGGAACCCCCGGAACCCCCGGTTGTTTTTCAGTTGTCCAAACACACTTTCCGGCTCATGAATCCTCCGGACGGAAAGGGCGTGTCCTTCTTCACGGGAGAGTTTATCGCGCTCCTTCTTCTTTGGCATCATGTACTGCGGGCTGACGCTGATTTCTCGGTTTCCTTCCGCTTCCGTGCAGGCTGGTTTCCGGCGAATCGAATCCAAGGCACAATTCTGCCTTGGATGGCCCGGTTCCCGGCCGGAGAGCCGAAACCAAGGCACAATTCTGCCTTGGATGGCCCGGCTCCCGTCCGGAGGGCCGGAACCAAGGCACAATTCTGCCTTGGATGGCCCGGTTCCCGGCCGGAGAGCCGGAACCAAGGCACAATTCTGCCTTGGATGGCCCGGCTCCCGGCCGGCGAGCCGAATCCAAGGCACAATTCTGCCTTGGATGGCCCGCTTCCCGGCCGGCGTCTACTCCTCCCGGAAGAGGAAGTTTTTTTGTGTTAACCCATTTAGAAGAGGGTGTCCCTAAGCCAAGGCTGTCGGGACACCCTCTCTTTTTGCGCTTGTTTATCGGCTGTTTATTTTTCGTTTATTCCCTTTTCTTAGAATCGTCTCAGAATATGTCGAATCATCGGGACGTTCGTCTCAGTTCGACAAGGGGATAAGGGGGGCAACAATGTGTTGCTGCGCAAAAAAGGCAAGCGGGGACTTGGGCTGCTGCTGGCGGCGAGCCTGCTCGCGGGAGCGGCGTCCGGAGGCTGGGTGAAGCCGGCCGAGGCGGCCGCGGCGGACATCGAGGTCAAGCAGAAGTTCGGCAACCGGATCGGGAACCTCAGCTACGGGGCTGAGAACGCGTTCGGCAACTTTTACAACAACATGGAAAGCGGCTTCTACATGGAGCATGATTCGTCTACGTCGGCCGACTGGGGCGCCGGCGACGTCTTCACGGACGAGTCGGGCGCGACCTATACGCTGCGCGTAGGAGAGAACCCTCTGCTGTCGGCGATGGCCCAAAGCGGCCATGCGACGTTTAAGATCGGCTTCGCCGTGCTGCGCAAGCATTACGGCGTCTTTTCCGGCTCCGAGAATTCCAGCATCACCGTGACCGTGAACGGCCGGGAGCTGATGCACTACGATACGGACGACACGAGCGGAAGCACGCAGATCTACAACAAGTCGGAGCAAGAGACGCTGACGCCGGGCGCGGTCATCAAGATCCGCATCTTCGGCCAGGACGACGACGACGGCCCGACCGGCGTGCGCGGCCTGTACATCCTGTTCGAGGACAAGCAGCGTCCCGTGCTGGAGGACTATACGTTCACCGGCAACGGGGCGACGCGCTTGAACACCGAGATCAACCAGACCGAGCTCTACGTCAAAAAGAACGAGTTCGTCGACCTCGCCTACAACTTCAGCGAGCCGATCCGGCCGACCGCCGTATCGGCGGGCTTCTCGGACTACTTCCTGAGGCATCCGCTGTTCGTCAACCAGGCCAATACCGGCTTGCCGGCGGAGGGCCAGCAGCAGTACCTGCAGAACACGACGTACAGCGCGGCCAACCTCGGCACCTACCACGACCGGCTCGCCTATCGCTACGTCGCCTCGGCGTACCACAACAGCGGCAACCTGCCGCTCGAGCCGAGGGTCGACACGAGCACGCTGAACGCGCTGCCGATGGACCTCTCGCTCAAGGAGAAGCTCGAGCAGGCCGTGCTGGCGGACGCCGCCGGCAACGTCGCCTCGATGCGCTTCCCCAACAAGGCGAGCGCGGGGAGCCTGCCGGTCGTCGTCTCTGCCGGCCGCGCCGTCGATCCGTTCGACTACAAGTCCGGCGGCTACCGCGTCATCGTCGACGCGGTGCGTCCGAAGTACACGAAAAGCGGAAACGGCATCCAGCCGGAAATTCTGACCGGCACGACGCTGAACAAAGGCGACGTCATCGACTTCAGCGTGCAGCTCACCGAGCCGGGTATCGTCAATCGGCTGTGGGAAGGGCAGGAGAACGGCACGTACCTGCTGTTCAACAACGGCATGCGCGCCTACTACGTCTCCGGCTACAGCAAGTCGGTATGGAAATTCCGGGCGACGATTGGCGATTCCGTGGACCTCGAGACGCCGCTGCTCAAGGTCGTCTCGCTGTCCCATGACCGCAAGACGCCGCAGACATCCGATCTCGAGGTCATCCAGGACTATGCGGGCAACCTGCTCATCCAGCCGGCAAATTTCCAGGAAACCTATGCCAATGCGCCGCTTGATCTGGAGCCGTCGCTCGTAAACTCCAAAATCGACTGGGCCAATCTCATGATCGACAATACGAAGCCGATCATCGGCTACCGCTACGAGCAGGGCGGAGCTACGGGCTCGACCTACGCCAAGGACGGCAAAGCGACGATCGACGCCAACGATCCATCCCTGCTCGTGCCTCCGCTCGATCCGTCCGTCCCTGACCGCGGGCTGGAGCGTCCGAGCCGCGGCATCTACCGGCCGAGCAACATGAGCGCCGAGGCGTCGCCGTCGATCGGCCTCGTTTATTACACGTGGAGCCAGTCGCCGGCCGATCCGCTCGCGGGCAAGGAAAGCGACCATTTCGCCGCGATCAAGCGCTACTCGCTGTCGGCCAAGCAGCCTGCGGAGGAGCTGTATCCGGAGATGACCGGCCTCACGCTGTCGGTGACGAACAACAAGACGAACCTGATCGCGCCGCCGCCCGAGGCGCTGCGGCCGGAGAACAGCGGCAAGTGGTACCTGCATGCGTGGACGGCGGACATGACGTGGGATACCGCCCGCGAGCTGATGCAGTACGACAAGAGCAAGGACTACGTCGCCCAACATCCGCAGCAGTACGAGGCATGGAAGGCCGAGGCGCCGGGCGAGTCGGAGGCGGACAAGACCGTCTACGCCGACAACAAGGCGCTGCAGGCGGTCGGCCAGTACGGGGACTCCGACCTTTGGAAGCTGGAGGACTTCAAGCGGAACGACTCCAACTGGACGCATGAGGTCGGCATCCTGCGCCTGGACAACAAGCAGCCGATGCTGCAGCCGGCATCCGTCTCGGCGGACGGCACGGCCAACGTCACGGTCGAGGCGCTCGTCGAGGAGCCGCATAGCGGCATCCGCAGCATCGGCTACCAGTGGGTCAAGGAGGGCTTCGATCCGCAGGAGCTGGAGTGGAAGCCGGCGACGACGGTGGCAGGCGCCGTGTACGGCGATGACGCGCCGTCCTATACGGTGACGCAGTCGACCTACAGCGACGTGTTCGAGGACGGAGCCTACTGGCTCTACCTGAGAGCCGAGGACCAGGCCGGCAACTTCGTCGTCGACACGCCGCAGAGCGCGCCGATCACGGTGAGCTCGGAGCAGGCCGTGCCGACGAAATTCCTGCCGGAGCCGAAAGCGAGCTTCGTCCGCAGCTCGGAGCTGACGTTCCATATCGGCGAGGCGCTGCCGGATTCGCTCGGCTACGCCTGGTCGGACAGTCCGCTGCGTCCTGCGGACGGCGCGTTCTCGCCGCTCGATCCGCTCGGCACCGACGAGCTTGGCTGGACGAGCTATACGATCCCGGATGAAGGAAAAAGCGGCGTCCGCTACGTGCATGTGAAGGCGCAGCTCGGCGACCGTACGCAGTATTACTCCCGGGCCTACTATTTCGACAACGAGCCGCCGCAGATCGGCTTCGGCCTCGAGGGGCTGAGTTATCCGCTGCCCATTCAGAGCGTGCTCGTCACGGTAGCGGAGCTGTACAGCAAGAACAACCTGAACGCCTGGTTCCAATGGGTGCGCGAAGGGGAGTCGGAGCCGACGGAAGGCTCGGGCGGCTGGCAGGAGCTGAAGAGCGACCGCGTCGCGCAGCTGGATGGCGCGGAGCGGCTGGCGCCGGGCGAGACGGCGGACTTCCGCCTGTACGTCAAGGCCGTGGACGGCGCAGGCAACTCCGCGCTGGCGGCCACCTCCGGCACGTTCAAGCTGGCCGGCCCGGTCAAGGACGCTCCGGCCGCTCCCGGCACGTCCAAGCTCATCTCCCTGACCGGCGACGAGGAGGACGGCTACACGGCGATCGTCAAGCTGGGGCTGCAGACGGAAAATCCGTCGGGCTACGACTACTCGGTGTCCCCGGACGGGGGATCGACCTGGCTGAAATGGCGTCCGTACACGACGTTCGCCAGCCTGAAGGTGCCGTCGGGAGATCCGGCCGCGCTGCAGGTGCAGGTCAAGTACCGCTCGCCGGGCGGCAAGGTCGGGGCCGTCTATCCGGTCGACGCCGCGGGCTTCGACCCCGACGCCGAGCCGGTCTATGCGGTGGCGACGATCCCGTCGCTGACGCCGGTGAACGCCCAGACGGGAGCGACGATCGAGATCGCGCCTCCGCCGGGCATCCGCATCGTGCCGTCGAAGCTCAACCATGTGCAGCCGGTCCGCTCCGGCAACCGCTTCAACGTCAAGGAGAACGGCTTCTACACGTTCGATCTGAGCGATCTGAACGATGCGAAGCGCAAGGAGACGCTCGTTGTCGTCGTGAACCATGTCGACGGCACGCCTCCGGCCGGCATCATCCAGTACTCGGTCAGCAACAACGTGCAGACGAACGGCAGCGTGACGGCGATGCTGACCGGCACTGAGCCGATCGTCGTGACGAACAACGGCGGCAAGAGCGCCTACACGTTCACGGACAACGGCAGCTTCACCTTCACCTTCAAGGACGCCGCCGGCAACACCGGCGAGGCGACCGCCGTCGTGGCCAACATCGACCGCACGCCGCCGCGCGTCAAGATCGAGCGCTCCTACGCCTACGGCAAGGACGGCAGCCGGACGTTCGGCACGATCACCGACGGCAGCGGCAACGTCGTGCTGTCCTCGGGCGTGACGCTGTCGGTCGTCAAGGCCGACGCCGGGGCCCGCGACTTCGTCGTGCACAGCCAGAACAACGGCGTCGCCGTGACGCAAAACGGCGTGGTCTCGTTCACGGTCGGCGACGCGCTCGGCAATACGCTCGTCGTCAAGGAGCAGGTGGACGGCATCGCCAGCGAAGGTCCGCAGCCGGAGCGCGTGTCCTACACGTTCATCGACGCGAGCGGCGCGGAGCTGCCGGCGAGCCGCATCGCCACGATCGGCGGCAAGAAATACGCCGCAGGCAGGATGAAGGTGACGGTCAGCGGCAAGATCGCCGCGCCGAACGCCGTCTTCTCCGGCCTGCGTCCGATCGGGACGCCAGGCGCCTACAGCAATCAGGTGAGCGATGACAGCGGAGCCTACTCGTACTCTCGCATCTTTGAAACGAACGGCACGTCCGCGCTGGCAATTTCCGACGCGCTCGGCAACGCCACGCAGATTCCGGTGACGGTAGCGGGCCTCGACAACGCCGCGCCGACGCTGCGGCTGAAGCAGAGCTCCGTCGGCATCGTGCAGAACAAGGCCGGCTTTAATGCGGCAGCCGATCTCGGCGGCTACGAGGCTTCCGACAATGTGTCGGCGGCGGACAAGATCAAGGTGGAGATCAGCGGCCTTGACCTGGGCCAGCTCGGCCGCCAGCGCGTCGCCTACACGGCGACCGACGAGGTCGGCAACCGCACGGTCGCGTACCAGGACGTCGTCGTCGTCAAAAACGGCGGGCTGCTCATCTTCGGCAACGGCACGCTGCTGTCGGCCTTGTCCGGCGAGCAGGCGCTGTTCGATACGAACCGCATCACGTTCCGCGTCAGCGGCTACGGCGACATGAAGGTCGGCGGCAAGGCGGCGGTCAACGAAGCGGGCACGTTCGAGCTGCTGTACCAGCCGGGGCTGTACCGCGAAGGCCAGATGAAGTCGATCGCGACGAAGCTGACGTACGAGCAGCTGGCAGGCAGCGGCTTCACCGTAACCTTCCCGAAGGCGGGCTGGTATACGGTCATCGTCCGCACGCAAGAGCGCGATCGCGAATATGCGAGCTTCTTTGTCGGATCGGTCAAATAGAGTGATGAACGAAGGAACTGGGGGATGTTCGGTGAAGCTGCTTAAACGCGGACTGTCGTCGCTGCTGGCATTCGTGCTCGTATTTCCCGCCCTGTTCGAGAGCGGCCACGCGGTGGCCGCCGAGCTGGGCAAGAGCCGGACGACGACGATTCAGAACGACTATATCAAGGTGACGGTCGACAACGAGACGGGACGGTACGGCATCCGCACGATCGAGGGACAGCCGATCCGCAAGCAGGACCAGAACGTGAGCCTGCTGTTCCGCGGAGACGATCCGGAGACGTCGTTCACGACGTTCCGCATCGACGGCACGGACTATATTTTCGGCAACAAATACAAGTTCGGCAGCGAGCAGTCGCGGACGACGGAGCCGACGCTCGTCGAGAAGCCGAACGGCACGAAGCAGCTGGAGATGGTCTGGTCGATGAAGGGCGTGTCGATCAAGCAGATCCTGCTGCTCTATACGGACGGCAAGGACAAGATCAACTCGGGCAACGTGAACATCCGCTACGAGGTGACGAACGGCAGCGGCGCCAAGGTGGAGGTCGGCAGCCGGATCCTGCTCGATACGATGGTCGGCGGCAACGACGGCCCGGCGTTCCAGGTCGGCACGGCGTCCAAGGCGCCGCTGCTCGTCGAGCGCCGGCTGACGCATGAGCCGGAGAAGATCGGCATTCCTCCGGAAGACGCGCCGCTGCACAAGCTGCCCGCCTACTGGGTCATGCGCGACAAGCTCGACCTCGAGAATCCGCAGGCGACGAACGTCGTCGCCTACGGCTTCAACAACGTCGCCGAGCAGAACATCAACATCGTCGACGAGATGGTCGTCGGACATTGGAACGGTCTGGCGAACACGAAGTGGGACTATGAGGTCCATCCGAACCTCGACTTCACTCGCGACACGAACGACTACGGCAGCGCGGATTCCGCCGTGGCGTTCTACTGGAACCCGGATGCGATCGATCCGGGACGCATGCAGAGCTTCGAGACGATCTACGGCCTCGGCGAGATCGTCGCGCCGGACAAAGTGTTCTCCATCCGCTACGTCGATCCGATTCAGCAGCTCGCCACGCTGCCGGACGCGAGCGGCTATCGCGACGAAGGCGTGTTCGACATCATCGCCGAGGTCGAGAACCTGCCGTCGTTCAACATGGAGCATTCGCGCCTGGAGCTGGAGATGACGCTCGAGAGCGGACTGAGCTTCGTGCAGCTCGACGAGCAGGGGAACATCAAGCGCGACGGCTCCGGCAAGCCGCTCGTCGACACCGTGAGCAGCAAGCGCGTCGAATACCGCAAGGAGGCGACGCCGGAGGAGGCTAAGCTCGGCATCCAGCCGAAGTACAAGCCCGGCGATACGGTGACGGCGACGTTCAAGGTGATGGCCAAAGGCCGGCCGTGGCCGACGACCCGCCAATACATGCTGACGGCGCGCAGCCCGGAGACGCGCAGCAAGATCGAGGGCATCGCCGACGAGAGCATCCAGGCGCAGTACGAGTCCGTCAAGACGAACTTCATCCTGCTGCCGCCGGTCGGCCAGGCGACGCCGACGTACGTGTACGGCGTCTCGCCCAAGGAGCTGTACCGCACGGACGTCAAGTACATGACGGTCAACCTGTCCAACATCGAGGCGTACACGACCGGCGGGGGCGGCACGGAGCCGAACTTCGACCTGTTCCTGGTCGAGAAGTCGACCCGCGAGCGCTACCGGGTGCCGGTCGCCGATTCGGTGCTGCTGCAGCCGACTGACGACGGCCTGACCGGCGACATGCGCATCACCTACCGCGGCGGCGACAAGGTCGACGAGGCGGGCAGCGTGATCGAGGAAGGACTCGGTCCCGAGCTGCCGCTCGGCGAGTACGAGATCGTCATCGACTACAAGGGGACGGCCGGCGACGATCCGGACCTCGCCTCGATGTACGACATCGCGTCGGGCCAGACGATCCTCGTCACCGACAACGACGAGTCGCGCATCCGCGAGGCCGGCATCCTGGCGCTGTACAAGGAAGTCGTCGATCTGAGCGGCATCGACAACGGCGCGACGGTCGGCGAGGAGCGGCTGGAGCAGCTGAACAGCCTGTTCCCGGGCGAGCCTTTCGAGGAAGGCAGCTTCCTGTACGAGGCCGCGACGCAGTACAAGAAGACGCGCGCCCTGATCGGCGCGGCCAGCAAGGCGGTCGATCCGGAATTCGAGCTGAGCGAGTTCGCCGACGAGGCCGCCCTCTCGGAGACGCCGCTTTACAACTATCAGATCTTCGAGAGCGAAGAGGATCTGGAGGCGTTCGAGGAGCAGGCCGAGGAGGATGAGATCGAGCGCGAGACGCTCGTCGTCGTGCGCGGCATGGTCAAGCAGGTCGGCAGCGGCGACGACCAGCAGATCATCGTCGATACGAAGACCGAGCCGGCGATCATCAACGGCGCGGTCGCCTACAGCGGCAAGGATCTCGTGCTCGTGCGCGGCAAGCTCGACATCCTCGGCATCAAGCAGCCGGAGGGACTGCCGCTGCTCGACACGCTGTTCGTCAAGGGCGACGGCACGCTGAGCGTGGCCAGCAGCGGCTTCATTTTCCACAAGGGCGAATGGACGCTCGACTTCTTCAACGGCTTCGACAAGACGCTCGGCGGGGACGGCTACGGCATCCCGCGCGCCGGCAGCGGCGAGGACGAGGAGGAGGACGAGGAGGAAGATAGCCAGGACGCCAACAAGCAGTCGGCGACGAACCCGGAGGACGACAGCCAGAACGGCAGCCTCAAATGGGCCGTCGGCGGCGTCGGCGACCGGCTCAATCCGCTTCGCCAGATCATGCTGGAGAACGTGTACTTCAACAAGCACTCGCTGTTCAGCGCTCCGAGCTTCTCGATCGACGGCTTCGGGCTGTCGCTGAACGACTTCATCCTGCGCGAGGGCGGCATCTCGTTCGGCGGCTCGATCTCGCTGAAGATCGTGAACGCGGAGATCAACAACGTCATCTTCAACGACAAGGGCTTCGTCGGCATCGACGCCAAGCTCGGCTTCGACCTCAACGAAAGCCTCGGCCTGTTCGGGCCGAAGGAGGACAAGAAGTCGGGCGAGGAAGGTCCGAAAAAGCCGAGCGGCAGCATCGGCGTCACCCACTACGTCCAGAAGGTGGACGGCATCAACAACACGTACGGCCTTGAATTCGAGGCGCAGCTCAAGAACATGACCGAGGTCGCGATCGAGTTCTCGCTCAAGCAGGTCGACGACGGGCGCATCCTGCCGGATGTGATCGCCTTCGGCACGCAGCTCAAGAGCCCCGGCATCCTCATCACCGGCGCGACGTACCTGACCGCGATCCGCGGCGCGGTGCGCGAGCTGGCCGACACGATCGCCGGCGGCACGGCGGAGGATCCGTTCCCGCTGACGATCCAGGCGGGCGTCGGCGTGCGCTTCGGCATGGCGCCGGCGTACTTCTTCGGCGACATCGACCTGACGCTCAAGCGGACGGGCATCAAGATCGAGGGCGTGATGGATTATTCCCCCGACGCCAACGCGGAAAAGGACGACCGCATCGAGATGATCACGATGGCGCTGCTGGAAGCCCAGTGGGTGACGCCGTGGTTCGTGCGCGTCCAGGCCGAGGTCGACATCGGCGGCTGGGACATCATCGTCGGCAAGGCCGGCATCTTTGTCGGCCAGAACCTGGAGAAGAACCGCACCGACTTCGAGGGCTACATCGGCTCCAAGGTGCAGATTCCGGGCTCGGTGCCGGTCGTCGGCGGCATGCCGCTGGCGAGCGTGTTCCTCGGCGTCAACAACGACAAGCTGTGGGGCAGCGTCGGCATCCTGTTCATCAGCCTCGGCATCACCTACTACTGGGGCGGAGGCGTCGAGTTCGGCACGTCGACCGACCAGCTGCCGGAGGGCCTCGCGCATCTGGTCATCGAGGATCCGGAGCGCGGACCGCGGCTGCTCGTCATCGGCTCGGGCGTGCAGGCGCTGGCCGACTCCCGCGTCGCGGCGGAGCAGGAGACGCAGGCGATCGAGTACCGCGAGATCGGAAACGGCATGAAGATCGTCGACAACGGCGACATGACGCTCGGCCTCGGCGGCATTACGGTCAAGAACGGCGGACGCGTGCATGAGATTCCGCTCGGCGGCGTCAGCGGCAACGCGATCATCGAGGTGGAGTACGACAGCAAGGAGTTGCCGGCCTTCACGCTGAAGGACGGCAGCGGCAAGCCGTACCCGATCAAGTTCGACAACACGAACACCGACAAGACGGCCAACGCCTTCACGCAAGTCGTGTCTGCGAAGAACACAGGGACGGACGTCGACTCGCGCAAGGCGTACGTCATCATCCCGGCGGCCAAGGCGGCCGCAGGCGGCACATGGACGCTGACCGCGCAGGCGCCGGTCGAGACGAAGCTGCTGAACGTGCCGACGGCGCCGCAGCTGAGCGAGGTCGGGCTGACGGCGGATCCGGCGGACGAGAACAAGTTCGCCGCGACGTGGAAGGTCGATAATGCCAAGCCGGGCGATACGGTGAGCCTGTATTTGGCGAAGGACGCCGTAACGGACGCGACCGAGACGCTGGCAAGCGGCGACGTCGTGCGCAAGGCCGGCGACGCGGGCATGCTGATCGCCAAGGACTTGCCGGCAGCGGCGGGACGGGCGAGCATCGACGTCCGGCGCATCGAGCTGGCGGGCGGCACGGAGGACATCCGCGGCCTGCTGCGCCAAGGCAGCTATTATGTGCGGGCGGAGCTCAAGTCGGAAAACGCCTTCGCCACGAAGACGTCGGCGCAGCGCTTCGAGCTGAAGGATCCGATGGCTCCGGGCAAGGTCAGCGACGTAGCGGTGAAGCCGGCAGGCAACGGCTATTTCCATCTGTCGTTCAAGCCCGGCGCGGTCAAGAGCGGCCAGCAGGCTTATGAGCGCAGCTATGTCGTCGAGGCTTTCCAGAACGGGATCGCGTACGAGCCGTTCGGCGACGTGCTCATGACCGAAGAGGAGCTGCAGCCGTACTGGAACGCTGCGAGCGGCAAGTACGAGGGCATTCCGATCGGCGGCTGGGCGGCCGTGTCGGCTTCGGATCAGATCGATACGTCCGGACTTGGCGGCACGCAGCTGGTCGGCGAGGAGGGCAAGGAGGCGCCGAAGGTGTCTCATGCCGGACTCGAGACCGGCAGCATGTACGTCATCGGCGTCAGCGCCTCGGCGGTGCCGACGGAAGCGGACGACAAGAACCGCAACCCGCATTACGCGGATCGGGCCGACACGGCGGCGACGCTGCTGCCGCTCGTGCAGAAGCCGCAGCTGACGCTCGGCGGCGGTCCGGTCAGGACGAGCGAGCCGGGCAAAACCTTCTGGACCTACCTGACGAGCGGCACCGAGCAGACGATCTCGCTGCATTCGGCGCAGCCGAACGTCGAGGTGGAGGCTTATGTCGGGGAGGAATACCTCGGCAAGGCGGACATGCGCAGCGAGGGCGGCATCAGCCGCGGCTCGCTCAAGCTGACCCGCTTCGCGACGGACGGCACGTTCGCCGTCGAGCTGCGGTCCCGCAACACGGCGACGGGCGACGTCTCGGTCACGATGCTGTACCTGACGGTCGATACGATCGCGCCGGTGCTGTACATCGACGAGCCGGCGACGGGAGCGCGGACGCAGGCCGGCCGGGTGCGCGTCGCCGGATCGACGACGCCGGGCGACGTGCTGACGGTCGCCGGACAGCCGGTCGAGGTCGAGGAGGACGGCCGCTTCGGCGGCGAGGTGCTGCTGCCGGAGGACGCCGGCGCGTCGGCCGAGCTGAAGTTCGTCGCCCGCGACGCGGCGGGCAATGAGAACTCGGCCGTCGTGGACGTCACGAACGACGGCTACCGCGCCCCGAGCGCGATCGTGCTGAAGCCGATCCCGACGCTCCGTCCGGGCGACAGCGTGAAGCTGCAGGCCGTGCTCCAGGTGGCGGACGGCAAGGACGGCAGCGGCAAGACGCGCTATAAGGAAGTCGCGCTGACCGAGACCGAGCGCGAGCGCCTGACCTTGACGGTCGACGGCGACTCGGCGCTGCTCGCCGAGGACGGCACGCTGACGGCGCTTGGCGCCGGCGCGAGCCTGATTACGGCGGAGTACCGCGTGTCGGACGGCATGACGCTGCAAGCGATGGCGGTCGCCGAGGCGAAGCTGCCGCAGCCGACCTCGCTCGGCGCGCTCGGAGCCGAGGCAGAGGCGGTGCTCGGCGCGACGGACAAGACGCGCGTCGTCGTGACCGATGCCGGCGACATGACGGGGCAGCAGCTCGCGTACCGCGTCTATAGCGCGGGAGCGAAGCTGCCAGCCTTCCAGGAGGACCTGTCGTCCTGGAGCCTGCTGCCGGCGGACGGCATCGTCGCGGCGAAATACGGCGACACCGTCGTCGTGGCGAAGCGCTTGTCCAGCGGCAAGCTGGCGATGGCGGCGAAGCTGATGCCGGCGAGCATCTGGATGATGATGCCGGGCGGCTTCGGCTTCGGAGGAGGCGGCGGAGCTCCTGCGGGCGACAAGCCGCAGGCGAGCGTGAACGGGGCGGCGATCGAAGCCGCCTGGGAAGGCAAGACGGCGCTGATCCGTCTGGACGGCTCTGTCCTGGAGGGCGGCGTCGCGGCGGATCTGACGCTCCGCTCGGCCGAGGCGGGAGCCGAAGGCTACCGCGTCACGGTGGAGCGGGCGCTTGCGGACAAGCTCGCCGCGGCGGGCAAGACGCTGCGCATCGAGCTGCCGATGGCGAGCCTCGCGCTCGGAGCGCCGCAGCTGCGCGGCGGCAACAACGATCTCGTGCTGGCGTTCGGCTTGAACGACAGCGGAGAGCGGACGCTGCTGGATGCGGCGGCCGCGGCCCAAGGCTTCCGGCTGCTCGGAGGCGGCGCAGGCACCAAGCTGCAGCTCGGCCTCGCGCCGGCAGGCTGGAAGCCGGCGCCAAGCGCGACGCTGCCGCTGCCGGAAGGCGTCTCGTCGAAGGACGTGACAGCGGTGCTGCTCCGCGCGGCGGACGGCAGCTGGACGCCGCTGCCGTGGAAGCCGGCCGCCGGCGGCTCGGCCGCCCTGGTGCGGCTGACCGGCTCGGGCAGCGTGTACTACGCGGCGAGCACGCGGACGTTCACGGACGTCGCGCCGCTGTTCTGGGCGGCGGACAGCATCCGCCAGGCTTCGGCCCGGATGCTCGTCCTCGGCCAATCCGCGGACAAGTTCGCGCCGAACGCCAAGGTGACGAGGGCCGAGTATCCGACGATCCTGCTGCGCGCGGCAGGCTACATGAACGAGCCGGCCGCGGCGGTCCGCTTCGGCGACGTGCCGGCGGACAGCTGGTACGCCCGCACGGTCGGCATCGCAGTCGGCCTCGGCCTGGCGAGCGGCAAGAGCGCGGAGCGCTACGATCCGAACGCGGCGCTGACGCGGCTCGAGGCGATGGCCATGGCCGGCAGGCTGATGGCGATCGCGCAGCCGGGAGCGCAGCTTGAGGAAGCGGAGATCGCGCGCGTGCTGGGCGCCTTCGCCGACGTCAAGGCGATCCCGGACTGGGCGCGCGGCCCGGTTGCGGCCGCCGTCAAGGCGGGGCTCATTCAAGGCATCGACGGCAGCATCCGTCCGGGCGATCCGCTGACCCGCAGCCAGGCGGCTGCGATCGCGGTCCGGGCGAGCGACTGGATGAATTCATAACCGGCCGGCAGGCGAGCCCGCATCATGCTTCAGGCGTGATGCGGGTTGTCTGCTAAGAACGGATCTAAGTGGGGGGCAGGACATGAAGGCAAGGAAAAGATATCGGACCTGGAAGATGGCGGCGCTCGGCGCCGCCATCCTCGCCGGGGCCGCCGGCGGCACGGCCATGCTGGCCGGAGCCGGAGCCCAGACCTGGGACGGCTCCGCGGATACGAGCTGGTTCGACGCGACCTACACGACGTTCAAGATCGACACGCCGGCCAAGCTGGCGGGCATCGCCAAGCTCGTCAACGGCGAGAACGGCGAGAACGGCGTGGACGGCCTGAAGGGCAAGATTTTGGAGGTCGACCGGAGCCTCGACCTGTCGGCGTACGACTGGCTGCCGATCGGCACGGAATCCCATCCGTTCAAGGGCACGCTGATCGCCAAGGACGGAGCGATGTTCGGCATTTCCGGCATGCGCGTTCCGGCCGCCATTCCTTATCAGGGACTGGTCGGCAACATGGACGGCGGCACGGTCGGCGGCTTCCGCTTCGAGGCGGACGGCGAGATCGACGTCACCGTGGCCGGCAACGTCTACGCGGGCTCGGCCGTGGGCAAGATGATCGGCTACAGCATCGTCTACGATATCGAGAACGAGCTTGCGATCGAGGCCGAGAGCGGCAGCGGCGTCGCCTATGCGGGCGGCATCGTCGGCTCGGGCTCGGGCCAGGTGTCCAATGCGCTCAACGAGGCGCCTGTCACCGTGGCGGGCTCCACCTACGCCGGCGGTCTGGTCGGACATGTGTCCGAGGGCGGCCTGACGCTGAAAAAGGCGGCCAATGACGGGGCGGTCTCCGCGAGCGGCGGAGCCGCGAGCGAGCTGTACGCCGGCGGTCTGACCGGCCTGACGGCAGGGGCGCTCGACATGCAGGGCGAGAGCACGCCGATCCGCAACGGCGGCGCCGTGACGGTGACGGGCGGCCGGCTCGCGCATGCGGGCGGCCTCGCCGGGCATTACGGCTCGCCGGTGACGTTCTCGGCCGATACGGCGAACAGCGGCGAGGTCAGCGTGACGTCGCCGGATGCGGAGGAGAGCTACGCCGGCGGCGTGGCGGGCTCGATCGGCGGCGTCCTGCCGGACGCCTCTGTCGCGCTGCGCCAGACGGCCGCGGTCCATCATGCCGGCGGCGAACGCGTCTACTCCGGCACGATCGCCGGCTTCGTCGGCCCTGCGCTGACCTGGTCCAAAGGCTTCGAGCAGGCGATTCCGATCGCCGCCGAGGGCAAGGACGTTTATGTCGGCGGCCTGTTCGGCTATGCGGCGCAAGGCGTCAGCCTGACCGACGATGCGCCTGCGGCGTATGTCTCGGCGGCCGCCGTCGAGGCGCAAGGCACGGGCGCGGTATACGCCGGCGGCATCGTCGGCTACAACGGCGGCGGCCTGATCCGCCATGCGTCGTTCAAGAGCGGCCTGACGGCCGACACGGCCGGCGACAGCGCCGTTTATGCCGGCGGCATCGCCGGTTATCTGGCGGCGGGAGCCGAGATCAGCGGCTCCGCTGCCGGCGGCACGGCGGCCCAGCCGCTCGCGATCGTCGCCGAAGGCGAGCTGGGCGGCATCGCCGGCCATTCCGACGGCACGATCTCCGCTTCGTCGGCTTCCTGGCTGACGCTGCGGGCGCAGCGCTCCGGCAGCGCGGCCGGCGGCATCGCCGGCGCCGCCTCCGGCACGATTGCAGACGCTCGCGCCGGCGATCCGTCTGCGTCCGATTCGGCGAGCCTTCGCTTCGAGACGGCGATCGCTTCGCCGGCGGGCGGACGCGACGACTTCGCTGCCGGCGGCCTGATCGGCCGCGGCATCGGCGAGCTGACGGTGAGCGGCAGCCGGGTCGACCGGGTATCCGCCGCTCTGCCCGCGGGCATGACGGGAGTCGCGTTCGGCGGCGCGGCCGGCCGGATCGACGGCGCGGCCGTGCTCGGCACCTCGGCGCAGCCGCTGGCGGTCCGCGCGGTCACGCTGGAGGCGCAGGCCGACGAAGCCGCGCTTGGCGGCGGCATCGGCCGGCTTGACGGCACCGCTCAGGCGAGCCTGCTCGTATCCGGCTTCGAGGTCGACTCTTCCGGCGCCCGCGCCCGCATCGGCGGCATCGCCGGCGAGAACGCCGGCAGCCTGAGCGGCGGCGCGGCCGAGGCGGTCACGATCCGCTCGACCGGCGCGGACGCGCGGCTCGGCGGCGCGTCCGGCCTCAGCCGCGGCTCGATCCTCGGCGCCACGGCGCGCAGCGTCGCGCTTGCGGCCGAAGGCTCCGGCGCGGAAGCGGGCGGACTCGTCGGCCGGCTGGAGGGCTCGGCGGACAGCCGCGCCACGCTGACCGACTCGAAGCTTGAGGGCGGCGAGTCGCCGACGGCAGCGGCGACGGCGGCGGGAGCGCGCATCGGCGGCATCGCCGGCTACGCCGTCCATGCCGATCTCATCCGTCCGGCGGCGCTCGCAGAAGCGCCGAACTACGTCGCGCTAACGCTGAGCGCGCCCGGCATCGAGGCCGGCGGCTTGGCCGGCCGCGCGGACAGCAGCCGGATCGAGGGCGATCTGCAGCGGGTGAACATGCAGAACCTGCTCCTGACCGCATCGGCGGACGCCTCGCAGGCGAAGGCCGGCGGCCTGGTCGGCAGCAGCGTCGAGACGACGCTGCGCGGCCTCGTCGGCAGCGGCGCGAACTTGCTGCTGAGCGGTCCGGATTCGGCGGCGGGCGGCCTGGCGGGCACGCTCAAAGGCGGCGAGGCGGCTGCGATCGTCGATACGGTGTTCGGCGGCATGCAGCTGAAGGCCAACGCCTCCGCAAGCGGCAGCTTCGTCGGCGGCATGGCGGCACGGCTGGAGGCGCGCGCGAGCGACCCGGCAGCCGCTCCGGCCAGCTCGAGCGGCATCATCGTCAACAGCCGCGTAGCCGGCAGCGTGCAGGCGCTCGCGCCGGGCATGACGGTCGGCGGCCTCGTCGGCGAGAACGCCAGCCTGATCGCCAACGTCAGCGTGACGGACAAGATTCCGGTTTCCTCCAAAGGCGCGAACGCCGTCGTCGGCGGCTTCGTCGGCCGCAACGCGGCGACGGGCACGCTCTACTACACGTACACGAACGCCAATCTGACGATCGAGGGCCAGGGAACGCTGGCCGGCGGGCTCGTCGGCGACAACGCCGGCCGCATCCTCGCTTCCTATACGGATCTTGATCTGACGAGCAAAGCCTACGGCACGTCCGGCCAGCCGGTGTTCCTCGGCGGCCTCGCCGGCCGCAGCTCCGGCACGGTCGAGCAGTCGTACGCCGCCTCCAAGGTGACGGCTTCCGGCGCCTATGCGCAGGCCGGCGGCCTGCTCGGCGAGCTCGCAGGCGGCTCGGTCAAAAACGCCTACAGCGCCAAGAGCGTGACGGCTTCGGGCAGCGGCTCGTATGCCGGCGGCTTCGCCGGACGGATCGTCTCCGGCCGCATCTCGTCGAGCTATTCCGCCGCCGAGGTGTCGGCGAGCGGGACGGCGCTGGCGGGCGGCTTCGCCGGCCGCTACGACAACGCGAGCAAGGAGCTGCTGTACAAGAGCTATTACATCAAGGACGAAAAGCTCAACCTGAACAAGGATCTGCCGGACTTCGCCGACGGCGAGTACCGCTGGCTGAGCGTGCTCGGCCGCCTGAGCACGATCCTGTCGTCGACGCTGTCGGACCGCTCGGAGTTTCCGGCGCTGTCGGGCTGGGATTTTGCCGCCGCCTGGAAATACGGCTCGCTCGGCGCCCAGTACCAGTATCCGGAAGTGAACCGCGCGGCCAGCAGCGGCGGCGGGGAAGAGGGCACGGGCGGCAACGTCAACGCCAACCTCAACTGGTACTTGCGCGACAAGGACGCGACGACGTTCCAGATCGGCACGGAGGCCGAGCTGGCAGGTCTGGCGGCCATCGTCAACGGCACGCTTGTCGGCGTCGAGCCGTTCAGCTTCGCCGGCCGCACGATCGAGATCAAAGGTCCGATCCATGTGCAGTCCGCCCAGTGGAGCCCGATCGGCGTCAGCGAGGCGCTGGCGTTCCAGGGCGAGCTGCTCGGCGGCGGCCATCTGATCGACGGCTATGCCGTCAGCGGCGAGGTTCCGTTCGGAGGCTTGTTCGGCGTCATCGGCGCGGACGGCTCGGCGAGCGGCCTCGCGCTGGAGCCGAAGGAAGCGCGCGGCTCCTCGTATGCCGGAGCGCTGGCCGGCCTCAACTACGGCCGCATCGCGGACATCGCGCTGAAGCTGCCGGCGGGAGCGTCCGTCTCCGGCGGCGTCGCCGGCGGCATCGTCGGCCGCAGCGAAGGCGCGGCGGAGGGCCTGCGGGCCGAGCTCGCCGGCGGCCGCGTCGAGAGCGCGGCGGCGGGCGGAGCGGCCGGCGGCATCGCCGGCGAGAACGTCTCCGCGATCGCAGCCGGCAGCTGGAGCCTGACGACATCGGGCGAAGCGGCAAGCCGCATCGCGGCAAGCGGCGACGATGCGGCGGCGGGCGGCCTGGCGGGACGCCAGAGCGGGACTTCCTCGGCGCTGAAGCTGGAGCTGACGCGGCTTGCGGTCGAAGCTTCCGGCGTCGGCTCCGCGGCGGGCGGCCTGTTCGGCTCCTATTCGGACGGCGACGCCTCGGAGCTTTCCGTCTCGTTCGGCGAGGCGGTCTCCGTGAGCGCCGGCGCGGACGATGCGGCGGCGGGCGGCCTGATCGGCCGCTCGGCAGCCGGCAACGGCCTCGGCGGCCTGAAGGTCGAGGCGGCTCCGTCCGCGCTCGGCGTAACCGGCGGCGGCTCTGCCGGCGGCTTGATCGGCGAAAAGACGGGCCGCGGCATCGCGGCCTGGGACATGCGTGACGCTTCGGTCCAAGGACTGGCCGTAAAAGCTCCGGCCGGCTCGGACGAGGCGGCGGTCGGCGGCCTGATCGGCCGAGCGGACCAGACGGCGCTTGGCGGCGTCAAGGCCGGCTTCGCGTCGCTGGATGCGCGCGGAGAGGCCGTCTATGCCGGAGGCATCGTCGGCCGCGCGGCGGAGACGACGATCCAGGACGCCGAGGCGTCCGGACCGATCGCCGCCGCGCTCGACGCCGGCTCCGCCGGCGCGCTGGCGGCTGGCGGCATCGCCGGCGAGCTGAGCGCATCGGACCGCGATGCGGGACTGCGCTTCGGCGACCTCTATCCGCTGTACCGCGGCCTGTATCAGGCAGAGTACGAAGGCCAGCTGAACGTGGCGGCCGCAGGCGGCGAATCCGCGCTGCATGCGGGCGGCCTCGTCGGCGCGCTGCGCGGCGCCTCGATCTATGACTCGCAGAGCCGCGCGCATATCGCCGCCGGCTCGGCGGGCGAGCTCGACGCGGGCGGCATCGCCGGCTTCAGCAGCGGCATCCTCGTCCATGCCGATGCGTTCGGCGGCATCGACGCCTCCGGCAGCGGCGTCTACCGCGTCGGCGGCCTTGTCGGCCGCGCGCTGGACGGCGAGATCCACTACAGCCGCGCCGTCGCCGCCGGCGGAGCGCGGATCGCGGTCGGCACGGCGCTGACGATCGGGGAAAATCTCCCGGCGACGTTTGTCGGCGGCGCGCTCGGCCAGGGCGACCGTCTCGTCGTCGCCCGCAGCTCCGCGTCGATCCCGGTCGACGCGGCGGACGGCAACATCGACACGACGCTGTATGCCGGCGGCTTCGCCGGACAGCTCGGCGAGAACGGCGCGGGCAGCGGCTCGATCCGCTACGCCTATGCGGACGGCGCGGTGACGGCTGCCGGCAAGCGCGGCTCCTACGCGGGCGGCTTCGCCGGCTCCATCAACCGCTTCGCCGTCGAGGACAGCTATGCGTCCGGCTCGGTCAGCAACACCGGCCAGGACACGCGTACCGGCGGCTTCGCGGCCGCCGTCGAGCGCAGCGGCAGCGTGCTTCGCTCCCATGCGCTGCAGGAGCGCGTCGCCACGACCGGCCTCGCCGGCACGACCCGCTCGTATACGGGCGGCTTCGCCGGCTACAACGACGGCAAGATCGAGCAGGCGTACGCGTCCGCGATCGAGCTGGCCGTCAGCGCCAAGGGCACGGACACGCATAAAGGCGCGCTCGTCGGCTACAACTTCCGCGACGGCCGCATCGCCTCGTCCGCCTACAGCGGCAGCGGCGCGGCGGTAGGACGCAATGCAGGCGCGGCGGCTTCGGCCGAGGCCGTGCCGGCGCGCGATCCGCGTCCGGCGGGCAGCTGGGCGGCGACGTACGATCCGTCCGTCCTGCGCCTGTCCGCAGACGGCGAGATCGCGATCGGCAGCCGCGCGCAGCTGGACGGCTACGTTCGACTGAGCAACGACACCGGCGCCGCCTACTTCAAGCTGTTCGACCGCGCGGCCACGGCTTCGCCGCTCGGCTCCGGCGACAAGCTGCGGCTGACGGCGGACATCGACCTGTCCGCGTTCGGCTGGACGCCGCTGCAAGCCTTTGACGGCGAGCTGGCCGGCGACGGCCATCGGCTGATCGGCCTGCGCGCCGACGGCGGCACCGGCGACGCGGCGTTCGCGCTCGTGAGCCGCGGCCTCATCGCCGACCTGCAGCTCGTCGGCGCGAGCGTGCAGGCCGGCCGCCATGCCGGCCTCGTCGCCGCGATCAACGCGGACGGCGGCGAGATCCGCGGCGTCACGGCCGAGGGCAAGGCCAGCGGCGGCGCTGGCGCGGGCCTCATCGCCGGCGTCAACGAATCGGGCGGCATCCTCCGCGACGTCACGGCCGAGGGCTCGGCGAGCGGCGCCGACGCGGGCCTCGTCGCCGGCATCAACGCGGCCGGCGGCGACATTCGCGGCGCGACGGCCGAAGGCTCGGCCAGCGGCCGCCTGAGCGCCGGCCTCATCGCCGGCGACAATGCCGGCCTCATCGCCGAGTCCGGCTCTGCCGGCCTCGCGAAAAGCGAAGCCAGCGCCGGCGGCCTCGTCGGCCTCAACGCCAAAGGCGGCGTCATCGAGCGCTCGTACAGCGCGGCCGATGCGTCGTCTCAAGGCTCCGAAGCCGCAGCCGGCGGCGCGGCCGGACGCAACGACGGCCGCATCTCCGACACGCTGGCGTCCGGACGGACGACGGCGGACGGCACGGCGCTCGCTTGGGCGGGCGGCCTCGCCGGCCGCAGCGCAGGCGCCGTCGAGCGCTCCGTCGCGGGCGGCGAAGCGGTCGCTTCGATCCAGGGCGCGCTCGTGCCGGGACGCAGCTTCTTCGGCGGCATCGCCGGGCAGCTGGCGGACGGCGGCACGATCGCGGACGCCTCGTTCCAGCGGCAGCTGGTCAAGCGCGGCGTCGCTTATTACGACGCTGCAGGCATCATCCGCACGGAGGGCGGCCTTGACGGCGCGGCGCTGACGAGCGGCACGCTTCCGTCCGGCCTGTCCGGCGGCGTCTGGCGCGCAGCGGCCGGCTTCTATCCGGCGCCGTCCAACAGCCCGCTCGCCCGCCTGGCGGCCGCGGCCGTCATGCCGGCGGCCGGCGATACGATCAACCGCCTGACGGCAGGCTTCGGCCTCAGCCGGGCGGACGGCCTCCTTTGGAGCGCCGATCCGTCGCTCGTCCAGCTCCAGTCCGGCTCCGGCCGGCTGCTGGCCGGCGGCGTCGCCGAGCTCGAAGCCTCGCTGGGCGGCTTCGTCCGTACGATGGTCCTGAACGCGCCGGAGCTGCGCTGGCCGCAGGCCGCAGCCGCTCCGCAAGTCGTCTCGGGCGATCGGGAGTTCACGGAGAAGGTCGAGATCGTCCTCTCCGCCGAGCCGGGAGCCGTCATCCATTACACGCTTGACGGCAGCGAGCCGAGCGAGCAATCGGCCGTCTACTCTTCGCCGATCCCGCTCAAGGCGACGACGACGCTGAAGGCGATCGCAGTCGTGCTCGGCAAGGAGCACAGCCCGGCGCTGAGCGGCGAGTGGAAGCTGCAGCCGCCTCCATCGCCGTCGGGCGGAGGAGGGTTCTTCTTCCCGGCGCCGAGCCCGTCTCCGACGCCTGAGCCCAAGCCTGCCGTCGAATCGAACATCGGCAAGCCGGCGATCGGCGACGAGCAGCCCGCCGCCGTGCGCGCGCCGCGCGGCAGCATCCTGCGCCTGACCGCGCCGGAGGGCAAGTGGATCCGCTATACGACCGACGGCAGCGACCCGACGGAGTCCAGCCCGCGCTTCACCGGCGAGCTGGTGCTGAACCGCTCCGTGACGGTGAAAGCGCTCGTCGAAGGCGACAAGCGCATCCTGACGTACAAGTTCGACGTCGGCGCCGCGCAGTACAGCCTGCGCAAGGATGCCTCGACCGTGCGCTACGCTTCCGGCTATGCCGACGGCAAGTTCAAGCCGGACGCGGCGATGAGCCGCTACGAGCTGATCGAAGCGCTTGCGCCGCTGCTTGACCGCGAGGAGGGCGAGCTGTACAACGCCTTCCCGGACAAGTCGGGACGCAGCGACCAGCTCGTCGCCTTCTTCGCCTCCGCCGGCATCGTCGGCGGCTATCCGGACGGCACGTTCGGCGGCGACCGCGGCCTGACGCGCGCGGAGTTCGCTGTCATCGCCGCGCGGGCGCTCCAGATCAGCGTCGACGGCGATGCCGTGCCGAAGCAGAAGGATGCGCGCAAGCACTGGGCGTCGGGCTTCATCGCCGCCCTGACCGATGCGGGTTATATCCAGGGCTTCCCGGACGGCAGCTTCCGTCCGAACAGCCCGCTCACCCGCGCGCAGGCGATCTCGCTGCTGAACCGCATGGCCGGCACGGCCAAGCGCGCGGACGCCGAGCCGCTGTATGGCGACGTGCCGCCGAGCCACTGGGCGTACGCCGACATCATGGCCGCAACCCGCGACTGAGCCGTCCGTCCGGCCAGGCATGATTTCCGATCCAGGAAAGGAAGTTCAAGCGATGAAAAAAGGATGGATCGCCGTCCTGGCTCTAGCCGCCGTGCTGGCGGCAGGGCCGTATGCGGCAGGCACGACGCAGGCGGAGCGGCAGGCGCCGCTGGCGGCCGATGACAGCTACCGGCTCGCCTCGAGCGCCGTGTTTTACCTGAGGGCGCTTGGAGCCGACGGCGCCGTCGGCGCGACGGGCACCGGCGTGCTGCTCTCCGCGAGGGGCGATGCCGCGACGGCCTATCATGTCGTGAAGGGCGCGGCGAAGCTGGAGGCGGTGCTCGCGGACGGCAAGACCGTCTCGCCGGTGAAGGTCGTCCGCTACGACGAGCGGACCGATGCGGCCGTGCTGGAGCTGCCCGCTCCGAAAAGCGGAGGCGGCTATCCGTTCGTCGCCCGCCGCGCGGAGAAGCTGGAGCATGGCGACGCCGTCTATGCGATCGGCTATCCGCTCAAGCAGACGCCGATCGTGACGCAGGGCATCGTCAGCAGCCCGGACGCTGTCGTCAACGGCCGCAGCCGCGTGCTGATCGACGCCGCCATCGCGAGCGGCATGTCGGGCGGTCCGCTGCTCGACGAGCAAGGGCGGCTGGCCGGGATCATTTCCGGCTCGCTGCGCACGATGGCCGGCATCCATCTGGCGGTCGGCATGGCCGATCTGAACGCTTTGCTGCCGGACGGCTTGCGGACGGCGGACTGATTTTTGCTTGGCGGGGCGGACGGGTGGTATGATGGGCTCAGCCATATCGAAGGAGATGAAGCCATGAGCGTATACGACAAAGCTTACGAATTGGCCAAAGCTCTGGAAGACAGCCACGAGGCGAAGACGATGCGCGCCGCGCGCGCGGCCGCCGACGCCGATCCCGACGCCCGCCGGATGCTGTTCGATTTTCAAAAGAAGCAGGTCGATCTCCAGCAGCGGATGATGAGCGGCGAGGAGCCGTCGGCCGACGAGCTGGAGGGCATGAGCCGCCTGTACGAGGTGCTGAGCCTCAATCCGCTCGTGCAGAAGTATTTCGAGGCGGAAAAGCGCCTCTCTGTCGTCGTCGAGGACGTCAACCGCATCATCGGCAATTCCTTGCAGTCCCTGCTTCTCTCTTCCGAGTAGTCCAATGACCGGAACCGGAAGCTTGGCGGCCCATCTCCCTGCCCGGGGGGAGCGGGCCGCCTTTTTCGTGCCGGGAGCCGATCGGCATGTTCTTCCATCCGCCCGCATACAGTGGAAGAGACAAGCCAAGGGGAGGAACAGGGCGATGAGAAAGTGGAAGCACGGCATCTATCTGCTCGCCGCGCTCGGCATGCTGGTCTATGCGCTGCCGCGGCTCGAGCTGAGCGGCGCCTGGACGGCTGCGACCGTGTTCGGCATCATGTGGTCGGCGCTCGCGATGCTCGTCATCGCGGCCAACCTGCGGGCGCTGGCGAGCGACCGCGAGCGGGAGCGGCGGCGGATCGCGGCGATCCGCCGGCAGCAGGCGTTCAGCCGCGAGCAGGCCGCCGCCCGCCGGCGCTCGGCCCGGCGGGGCGGCTGATCCGGCGCAGGACGAGCTTGCCGAGGTGTCGAAAACGGGCTCTCGAGCCGATATGTTCCATAGTCCGCCCTTGAGGAGGACGAAAGGAGGCTGACGGCCCATGAGCAGCGTCTCGCAAGGATTGGCCGCTTCGGCCGCGATGACCCAGCATGCGCTGGCGCTTGCGGTCGGCACCGGCGTCATGAACATCTCCAAGGACATGTTCGAGCAGCAGGGGCAGCAGCTGGCGGAGATGATCCGCCAGGCGCCGCATCCGACGCTCGGCGGCTCCTTGGACATCAAGGTGTAGGCCGCATCATCCAAAAAGAGCCTCGCCCCGCCGGAACGGCTGGCGGCGGGGCTCTTTTTGCAAGCTATTGCCAGCCCGCAGCGAGCGGCTGAAATCTTGACCGCTTTAATTGAAAATGATAATCTTTATCAATAGGCAAGCGATCCACATCCGAGGTGACCCGTACAAATGAAAATGATGGAACGATTGGAAACCTTCCTAGTCTTGGCGGAATGCGGCTCGTTCACGGAAGCGGCCAAAAAGCTGTTTTGCTCGCAGCCGACGATCAGCCATCATATTCAGAAGCTGGAAGAGCAGTTCGGGGCTCCGCTGTTCATTCGTACGGGCAGGACTGCGCAGCTGACGAGGCAGGGCGAGATTTTCCTCGACTACGCCAAGCAGATCGAGCAGACGATGCTGCAGGCGGGGAGCGCCATCGAGAGCTCCATGAAGACGGAGAGCTCGATCGTTTCCGTCTACGTCAGCCAATACTTCGCCAATTATTATTTCGACGAGATCCTCCCGACGCTCCACGCCTCCGATCCCCCCTACCGGCTCGAAATCAACGCGTACTGCTACGAGGCTCTGAAACAGGCCTTGGTCGACCGCAAGACGGACTGGGCGATCATGCCCTATTACCCGGACGACGACTTCATCCGCTCGGACTTCGCCGTGCATGCGCTGTTCGAGGACGAATTCATGCTGGTGCTGCCTCCCGAGCATGTCCTGATGAATCGCAAGACCATTTATGCGAGAGATCTTCAAGGCGCGACCGTGCTCCTGCCGCGGAGCCCGTTTTTGATCCGTTCCTTGCAAAAGGAGATGGACCGGCACGGGCTGCGAGTGCAGTATTTGCAGATGAGCAACTTCGAGGTCATCAAGCAGGCGGTCAAGAGCGGGCTTGGCGCCGCCTTCCTCCCGTACCGAGCGATCCGCAAGGAGCTGGAGGCCGAGGAGCTGACCGCGAAGCGGCTCCCCTTCTTCGGCTATCTCAGGCAGAACGGCGTGCTCGTCCGCAAGGGCGCCCGGTTCACGGCCGAGGAGCAAGCCTTCTTCGAACGGCTGCGTCCGCATTTCGATGAAGGGGCTCCCGCAGGGCGGAGCGCGTTTTCCTGATCCATCCCGGCCGTCGGCCATAAAAAAACAGAATCGACTCATCAAAAAAAAGAATAGAAGCGTTCCATTGCCCTGCAGTCAAGGAAAAATGGAACGCTTCGCCTTTTGATGATATTGATAATCATTATCACTATTATTATACTTAACCCAGTTCTCATCCTAGATCAAGTTGGAGGTCAAGTTCATGCAATGGACAAGGGGAAAGAAACGATGGATCGGCTTCGCGGCAGCGCTGGTCCTGCTCGTCGCCGGATGCTCGAGCAACGGCGGCAGCGAGAACGCGACGAACGGCGCCGCGGCGCCGTCCGCAGGCGAGACCGCAACGGCAGCAAGCGTGAAGGAGCTCAAGATCGGCGTGGCCAGCGACTCGGGTCCGCTCAACCTATACACGACCAGCGACGACTATCTGCTTGATCTCGTATTCGACAAGCTGTACGGCCCGTCTCCCTTCGTCGACGAGCCGCAGCCGCTGCTGGCGGAATCCGCCGAGCAGCTCGACGACTTCACCTGGACGCTCAAGGTCCGCGACGGCGTGACCTGGCATGACGGAACCCCGTTCACGGCCGACGACGTCAAGTTTACGTTCGAATACTACCGCGACGGCCCGCAGAACCGGTTCTCCCACCATGTGAGCGAGGTGCCGAAAATCGGCACGATCGACAAGGTCGACGATTCGACGCTCAAGTTCACCTGCGAATACGCTTGTCCGTCGCTGAAAAGCGTCACGTTCGCCGATCTGCCGATCCTGGCCAAGCATGTCTGGGAGAAGGTGGACAATCCGCGCAAATTCACCGAGCTGGCAGTCGGCACAGGCCCGTATAAGCTCGTCGAATACGTTCCGGACCAGTATTACAAGTTCGAAGCGAACGAAGCGTACTTCCTCGGCCAGCCGACGGTAAGCAAGCTTACGATGCCGGTCATCAAGGACCAGACGGCGATGTTCAACGCGCTTCGCGCCGGCGAGATCGACGTCGCGGCCAAAAGCGTGCCGGCGGAGCTGCTCGGCAACATCGAGGACGGAGGCAAGCTGAAGGTCAAGCGGACGGCGGAGCTGGCCATCGTCGAGATCAAGCTGAACTACGACAAGGAGCCGTTCGCCAACGAATCGTTCCGCAACGCCCTGTCGCTGGCGATCGACCGCCAGACGATCACCGATACGGTGCTGCTGGGCCATGCCCGCGCCGGCTTGACCGGATACCCGCATCCGGATTCCCCGTGGACCAATCCGGACCTGAGCACGCCGTTCGACGTCGAGCAGGCGCGCGCCGTTCTCGACGGGATCGGCTACAAGGATGCGGACGGCGACGGCTTCCGCGAGGACGCCTCCGGTCAGCCGCTGAAAATCAAGCTCGCGGTATCCTCGGCAGAGCCGACGTACATCCGCACGTCCGAGCTGCTGAAGGAGCAGTTCGCGGCGGCCGGCATCGACGTCGCCGTCGAGGTGATGGATCCGTCCGCGCTGACCGCGATCAGCTCGGAGCGGACGTTCGACATGATGATCGGCATGATCGGGCCTCATGGCGTCGGCGACCCGGACCAGTTCGTCATGTCGCATTATGCCGGCTACCTCTGGAAAAAAGGCGTTCCATATCCGGCGATGGACGCGCTGATCGGACAATGGAAGCAGGAGACGACGATCGAAGGGCGCAAGCAGATCTCCTTCCAGATGCAGGAGCTGTTCAACAAGCAGCCGACGAGCCTCGCCGTCTATTATCCGGAGCAGAACTGGGCGTACGACCCGGATAAATTCGCCGATTGGGTGGAGACGCCGGGCTACGGCATGATCCACAAATATTCGTTCCTGGGCGAGATCGGCAAGAAGTACGCGACGAACGAAGCGTGAGGATCGCCGGCAAGCTTCTGCAATACGCGCTCGTCATCCTCGTCGCGCTGACGCTGAACTTCGCCTTGCCGAAGCTTGCCCCGGGCGACCCGCTGAGCTTCGCGATCGGCGAGGCGCTCGCGCAGGAGATGACGCCGGAGGCGCGGGCCAAGGCGATGCAGGAGGCCGGTCTGGACGGCACCCTGCTGGAGCAGTACGGGAGCTTTTTGAAAGGAGCGCTGACGCTGGACCTCGGCCACTCGACGAAGCTCGGCGAGCCTGTCGTCGACGTACTGGCGGATCGCCTGCCGTGGACGCTGCGGATCGTCCTGCCGTCCTTGGTCCTCAGCGCGCTGATCGCGGTCGCGCTCGGAGCTTACGCCGCCTGGAACCGCGGCCGGAAGCGCGATCTATGGCTGCTCGGCGGCATCCTGACGATGGAGTCGATGCCCGGCTTTTGGCTGGGCATGATTCTGATCGCGGTCTTCGGCGTCCAGCTCGGCTGGTTCCCGACCTACGGGGCGGCTCCGCTGTTCAGCGCCGGCGGCTGGTCGTACGCGGCCGCCGTGCTGCAGCGGATGGTGCTGCCGGTGGCGACGATCACGCTTGTCTCGCTCGGCTCCTATTTCCTGCTGACGCGTTCGGCGATGCTCGATTCCTTGGGGCAGGACTACATGATGATGGCCGAGGCGAAAGGGGCGGGGAAGCGCCGGCGGATCTGGCACGCGCTCCGCAACGCGCTGCTGCCGGTGTATACGCATATGACGATGAGCCTCAGCATGCTTGTCGGCGGAGCGGTCGTCGTCGAGACGGTCTTCTCGTATCCCGGCATCGGGAGCCTGCTGTACGAGAGCGTGCTCGCCCGCGACTTCCCGATGATGCAGGGCGTCTTCCTGCTCATCACGCTCGCGGTCATCGCGGGCAACATTTTGGCTGACCTGACCTATCCGCTTGTCGATCCGCGGGTGCGCAGCAGACGGCCTAGGGAGGGAACGAGATGAAGCTCGGAACGCTCGGCGGCACGGGCAGAGCCGGCATGATGGGGCGGATCGGCCTCTTCCTGCTCGGCGCGATGATTCTGTTCGCGCTGCTCGGCCCGCTGCTCATTCCGCATGATCCGATGGAGCGCACCGGCGCTCCGCTCGCGGCTCCCGGCGACGGGCATCTGCTCGGCACGAACGATATCGGCCAGGACATCCTCGCGGAGCTGGCGGCCGGCGCCCGCGTGTCGCTGACGATCGGCCTCGCAGGCGCTGCCGCGTCCATGACGATCGGCGTGCTCGTCGGCGTGCTGGCCGGCTATCGGGGCGGCTGGACCGATACGCTCCTGATGAGGGCGGTCGACGTCAGCCTGACGCTGCCGTTCCTGCCGCTCATGATTCTGCTCGGCGTCTTTCTCGGGCCGAGCATGTCCACGCAGATTCTGGTCATCGCGATCCTGATGTGGGCGAAGGTCGCCCGCGAGCTGCGCTCGCAGATTCTCTCGATCCGCACGCGCGGTCCGGTCCAATCGGCCCGAGCGATGGGAGCCGGGGACGGCTATATCCTCCGCAAGCACATCCTGCCGATGACGCTGCCGCTGCTGATTCCGCAATTCATCCAGGCGGTGACGGCTTCCATCCTGATGGAGTCGTCGCTCAGCTTTCTCGGACTCGGAGATCCGCTGGCGAAGAGCTGGGGGAGCATCCTCTTCTATGCGAACGCCCGCAGCGCGTTCCTCACCGACGCCTGGATCTGGTGGGTCGTGCCGCCCGGGCTGTGCATCGTCTGGACGGTGCTCGGCTGCTCGTTCATCGGCTACTGGCTGGAGGAAAAGGCCAGCCCTCGGCTCAAAAGCTATGCGGCGCCGGCGGAGCGGGGCGCCCGAGGCTGGTTCCGCAGCCGGCCGAGCCGGACGGCGGCGTCCGCCGCGAAGGCGGGCGAGACGCTCCGCATCGACGGCTTGACGGTCGAGTATCCGAAGCCGGACGCGCAGGAAAGCGTCGCCGCGCTCCGCGGAATCGAGCTTGTCGTCAAGCCCGGAGAGATCGTCGGCATCGTCGGCGAGTCCGGCAGCGGCAAGACGACGCTCGCCGCGGCGATCATGCAGATGCTCAAGCATCCGGCCGAGAGCGCCGGCTCGATCCGCTTCGCCGGCGAGGAGCTGACGGAGCTGTCGGATCGCGAGCTGAGGGCGATAAGAGGACATCGGATGGCGCTTGTTCCGCAGGCGGCGATGAACGCGCTGAATCCGGTCTGGACGGTGCGCAAGCAGCTGACGGAGGCGATTACATGCCACCGCAAGCTGAGCCGAGCGGAGATGGAGAAGCGGATCGGCACGCTGCTGGAGCAGGTCGGCATCGAATCGCGCTGTCTGCAGGCGTATCCGCATGAGCTGAGCGGAGGCATGAAGCAGCGCGTCGTCATCGCGATGGCGCTCGTGAACGAGC
This sequence comes from Paenibacillus pasadenensis DSM 19293, assembly GCF_000422485.1. GTDB lineage: Bacteria > Bacillota > Bacilli > Paenibacillales > Paenibacillaceae > Paenibacillus_O > Paenibacillus_O pasadenensis. Next base: position 59,921 of record NZ_KE383849.1, on the reverse strand, counting down.
CGGCGTTCGTCATCGCCGATGAGCCGACGACGGGGCTGGACGTGCTGGTGCAGGCGGAGATCGTCGCGCTGCTGCAGCGGCTGCAGCAGCAGCTCGGCATCTCGATGATCTTCATCTCGCATGATCTGCCTGTCGTCAAGCGCATCGCCGACCGCATCGTCATTCTCGAGCGCGGGGCTGTCGTCGACGAAGGCGATCCCGAGCAGCTGTCCCGCCATTCGACGCATCCCTATACGAGAAAGCTGATGGACGCGATTCCATCCATCGGCCGGCTGGAGCAGCCGCTGGAGCGGCCGCGACCGGCGCAACCGACGCCATCGCCGGAGCCGCTGCATGCCGCTGCCGGACGGTAGCGCCAGCAAAGGAGAGGAACGGATGAGCCATTCAACGAATCGGGCGGAAAGCCCTCCGACAGAGCCGCTGCTCGCGGTCAAGGGCTTGCGCAAGCAGTACGAGGCGTCCGCCTTCAGCTCGGCGGGCAAGGAGGTTCTGCGAGGCGTAGACTTCCAGGTGCAGCCGACCGAGACCGTCGGCATCGTCGGCTTGAGCGGCGCGGGCAAAAGCACGATCGGCCGGCTCGTCGCCGGCTTGGAGCGGCCGGACGGGGGAGAGATCCTTTATTCCGGCCAGTCCATCGGCCGGCTGCGCGGCGCCAGACGGCGCCAGGCGGCCAGCGGGATCGAGATGATCTTCCAGGATCCGTACGAGTCGCTGTCTCCCCGCATGCGCATCGCCGACCTGGTCGCGGAGCCGCTGCGGATCCGCAAGAAATATCGCGGGAACCGGGCAGGGCTGGAGCAGGCGGTGCGCACGGCGCTTGCGAATGTCTCGCTTCCTCCCGAGCGGTATATGGCCCGTTATCCGCATGAGCTGTCCGGAGGAGAGCGGCAGCGCGTCGGGCTCGCTCGCGCTTTCGTCGATCCGCCGCGGCTCGTCATCGCCGACGAGCCGACCTCGATGCTCGACTCGTCGCTCCGGCTCGAGCTGCTGGCGCTGATGGATCGGCTTCGCCGCGACAGCGGCACCGCGACGATGCTCATCACGCATGATCTGGCGCTGGCCTACCGGTTCTGCGACCGGCTGCTCGTGCTCAGCGACGGGGAGATCGTCGAGAGCGGCACGCCGGCGCAGGTCATTGAGCAGCCGGCGCATCCGTTCACGCTCCGGCTCGTCCAGGCGCTGCGGGAGTTTCACCCATGACGGCGGCAGCGATGATCGCGGCCGAAGGGCTGCGCGTGCGCTATGGCGGCCGCACCGTTCTCGAGGACGTCGCCTTGCGGCTGGAACGCGGAGAATTCGCTTATTTGATCGGCCGGTCCGGCTCGGGCAAAAGCACGCTTTTGAGCTTGCTTTATCGGGAGCTGGTCGAATTCGAGGGAAGCCTCGAGGTGGCGGGGAGGCCGCTGCGGGATTATCCGAGGCATGAGCTGCGCAGACGGATCGGCGTCGTCTTCCAGTCCTATGAGCTGCTGGAGGACAAGACCGTCTTCGAGAACATCGCGATGGCCGGGGAAGTTCGCGGGATGGCGTCCGGGCCGCTTCGCCAGGAGATTCCGACGCTGCTGAAGCGGGTCGGACTGGACGGCCGGGAGCGGGATTATCCGGCGCAATTGTCGGGCGGAGAGCAGCAGCGCGTCGCCATCGTGCGGGCGCTGATCGGCAAGCCGGAGCTGCTGCTCGCCGACGAGCCGACCGGCAATCTCGACGCGCAGACGGCGAGCGGCGTATTGGGACTGCTGAGGGAGCTGCAGCGGGAGACGGGGATGGCGATGCTCGTCGTGACCCACTCCCGGGAGCTGCTCGACGCGTTCCCGGCGACGGCATGGGAGATCGACGAGGGAAAGGTCCGAAAGCATGAATATCGCGAATTATTACGTTAAAGAAGCCTGGAAAGGCGTCAGGCGGAACGCCGGAGCTTCGGCGGCCTCCGCGGCGCTCATCCTCGCAGCCTTGCTCGTCATGGGCTTGCTGCTGATGGCGCGCGCCGGACTGGCCGGGGTATCGCACTACTTGCATGCCCAGCTCGAGATCAAGGTTTATGTGGAGGAAGGCATCGATTCCGCGCGGGTGGCGGACATTTTGGCGGAGCAGCCGTTTGTCGCTTCGGCCTCGCTGCAGACGGGAGAGCAGCTGCTGGAGCAGCTGCAGTCCTTTTTCGCCGGCAAGCCTTATCTGCTGGAGGCGTTCCGCGACGGAGCCTTGCCGGACGCGGTCGTGCTCGTCCTGAAGGAGGCCGAGGACATGGAATTCGCGGCGCAGGAGCTGTCGCGGATGGACGGCATCCAGCAGGTCGTCTACCCGCAGGAGCTCGCGCAGCAGCTCGTCTACTGGTCGGGACTGCTGCAGTCGGCGGGCCTCGCGGTGTTGGCGTTCCTGCTCGCTCTCGCGTTCATGATCGTGTTCCTGGCGATCCGGCTCGCTCTCTATCAGCGCAGCAAGGAAATCCGGCTCAAGCTGCTGCTCGGAGCTCGCGCCGGCCATGTCAGGGGGCAGTTCCTGCTGGAGGGAGCGGTCGTCGGCCTGGCAGGCGGGGCCGGAGCCGCGCTCGTTCTGAGCGCGCTCGGGCTGGCCGTCAAGCGGCGGCTGACGGAGGCGTACGGCGAGATCCTCTCCCTGGACGGCCCGGCGATCGTCGTCCTTGCGTTGCTGGTGGCGCTGGCGGGTCCGATCCTCGCCGCGGCCGCCTCCTATGCCGCCGTGCGCAAGAGGATCCGCGATGCGTAGCGGCAGCGCGCCGCAGCCTCGCCAAGCAGGAAGGCGCCGCAGGGCCGGACTGCTGCCGGTGCTCGCCGTGCTGGCGAGCCTGCTCGTCGGAACGGCGGCTTACGCCCATCTTACGGGAGCGTTCGCCGAGTATCTGGCCGTCGTCTACGACGAGTCCACGACGGACAAGCTGCGCGAGGATCTGGAGACGGCGAGAAGGGAAATCGCGAAGCTCGAGCCCGAGCTGGACGCGAGGCGGAAGACGTTTTTGGAAAACCGCGAAGCCGCCGTGCCCAAGCTGCTTTTTTATCAGGATCGGGGGCTGGACCTGTCGCTGGAGCTGCTTCGCGGCGCGGGATCGGTCACGGACCTCCTGGGCAGCCGCTGGCTGCTGCAGCGGCAGATCGAGCTCGAGCTCAATCGGCTGGACGAGCTGTACCGGAGCTATCTGCAGGTCGGGCTGACGCGCCAGTCGCTGCAGAGCCGCCAGGAGCTGCTCGCGATGATCGAGAGCAATCTCGCGCTGCGGCAGCCGTTTCTGGACAGCGTCGGCGAGCTCGGCCTGGAAGAAATCGCGAACTATCTGGATATCGACTGGGTGAGCGAAGTCGAGGAGCCGCTGAAGGCCGCCTTGCTGGCGGATGCGGGAACGGTGGCGGAGTCGTGGCGCGAATGGCTGGCCGAGTCTCCGCTGGACGGCTCGCTGGAGCTGGCGGCGGGCTGGCTGAACGAACGCAGCGGGCTGTCCTACTATTTTCGCGCGGATCATCTCTATGCCGTCTACGAGCAGGAAGGAGCGAACGTCATCCTGATCGGACAGCTGCTGCAAAATGAACGCGGCGACGCGCAGCTCATGCTGGAGGCCGGCTTCTACAACGGCTTCGCCGTCCCGGACAAAGCGCTGGAGGAGCTGAAGGGCTTCGAGCTGCCTTATGCGGAGCTGAGGCGCCTGCCCGGAGCAGGCGAGCAAGCCTATCTGCAGCAGGCGGAAGGAAGAATCGTCGTCGTCGCAAAAAACGATTAGCGCAAGGGAGAGACGGAAGTGGAAAAACACGAAATCGCCGTATTGGACATCAAGGTAGGCGTCATGGGAGAGGTGCTGGGCAGTACCGGCTACAGCTACATCGACATGTACGAGCTGCCGCATGCCTCGCTCGACGCCTACGCCTGCCTCGTCATCAACGGGTCGAGCGATCAGGAGTTTCTGCTCAAGCATAAAGCGGTCATCGAGAACTTTCTGGATCAAGGCAAGGTCGTCCTGTTCGGCGGCCAATTGTTCCGTCCTTGGCTTCCGGGAGGCTCGGACTTCATCCCGCGCACGATCCACAGCCACCTGGACTATCATATTACCGTCGCCAAGGAGCATCCGATCTTCGAGGGCGTCGACCCGAGCGAGCTGACGTACAAAAAGGGAGTGGCCGGCTTTTTCGCGCGCGGCCATCATCCGGTCCCGGAAGGCGCCGAGGTGCTGCTCACGCTGCCGGACGGCGAGCCGACGCTGTATATCGACCGCAGCAGCACGAAGGGAACGCTCATGGTCAGCTCCGGCTACAACCTGCTCGGCTATCGCGACGGAGACTCGACGAGCCTGATCGGCGAGCGGGTCGAGGCGTGGATCGAGCAAGAATACAAGCAGCTGCAAGAAGGAGTGCCGTCCCGATGAGAAAAATCGCCGCTTTATATTCCGGATTGTCCTATCAGAACCGCGCCTGGAACGAGCCGAAATACCGCAAATACATCGCCGATATCGTCTATGTCCCCGACATGGGGCCGGAGTCGCTGGCGGGCTTCGATGTCGTGCTGCTTCCGTCGAGGCTGCACACGGGCCTGCTGATGAAGCTGAAGCCGCTGCTGGACAGCTTTGCGGCTCAAGGAGGAACGGTGGTCGTATTCTGGCCGAACGACGCCGAGCAGATCGTGCCGAATCAGAACTGGGAGGACCGGCCGACGAACTTCTGGTGGTGGCTCGACAAAAACGCCAAGAGCGGAATCGAGCAGCGCAATCCCGGGCATGACCTGTACAACTACATCACGCTGCAGGATGCGACCTGGCATTACCACGGCGTGTTCTGGCCGCAAGGAGACGTCGTGCCGCTCGTCGAGACGGAGGACGGCGGGGCGATCCTCTACGTCGACAAGAGCAGCACGGCGGGAACATGGGTCGTCACCAGCCTGGACCCGGAATTCCATTACGGCTCGTACTTCATGCCGGCGACGGAGCGGTTCCTCGACGGCTTCCTTCCGTGGCTCGCCGAAGGCGAGCTGTAAGGAGCGTGCTCGCGATGCTCCGGATGGGCAAGGGAGGAAGAACAATCGTGCTGGCGGCGATGCTGCTGCTGGCATCCGCGGCCCTCGATCCGTTCCGGGCGGCCGCCCATGTCGTGACCAGCGCGAACGCGTATGCGGACATCTCCTTGTCCCCCGCCCAGGAGGAGATCGTGCTGCTGACGGGGATGGGCATCATCGCCTACTCCCATGATGAGACGACATTCAGGCCGCTGGACAAGCTGAAGCGCTCGGAGCTCGCCTACTGGGCGGCGGAGTTCCATCGACAGGCCGAAGCGGGCGCGACGGCGGAGCAGGCGGCTCGGTCCGCGCTGTCGGCCGGCTTGATCGGATCGCTCGATGGGAATGCGGACTATGGGGATGTGAACCGGGCGTTTTTCGGCGGCGAGCTGACGCTGGAGCCGTCCGGGAAGCTCCGGCCGGACGACGAGCTGACGAGAGAGCAGTTCGCCGCGTTCGTGTCCGAGAGGCTGCAGGAGCCTCTCTCCGAAGGGACGCTGCCGGAGCAGGCGGGCTACGAGAGCGGCCCTGCCGGGATCGTCGAGCGGGTCGTCGTCGAAGAGGAGCGGGATGGGTATGACGTTCAGATCGGGGATCAGTCCTACCGGCTCTACGAGCATCCGAGAGTGATGGGGGCTTCCTCCGATCCCGCTCAATGGGAGGGGCAGGTCCTTGTCCGCTCCTGGACGAAGCCCGATGCGGCGGATTCGCGGAAGCTCGCGCTGCATGTGCTGGATTTCAGCGCGGCTGAGGCCGGGGCGGAAGCCGCTGCGGAAGCCGCTGCGGGAGCGGATGCAGGCGGAGCCGCCGGAGTGGATGCGGATGCAGGGGCCGATGCGAACGCGGGCGCGGATGCGGTTGCCGGCCATGCGGGGCATGCCGCGGCCGGCGAGGCCGCGTCGGCGCAGGCGCAGCCGGAAGGCAGGCTGTCGGCGGTTGCCGTCGGAGCCGTCGGAGCCGCCGCGCTGCTGTTCCTGCTCGCCGCAGCAGCTGCGCGGCGGCGGAGAAGAAGAGACGCCAAGCCGGCGGAATGATTTTGAATCGAAGCGGACCGCCAGTTTTTGCTGGCGGTCCGCTTCTTTGCGTTCAAGTGCGCGTCAGCCGCGCTCCCGAGCCGACTCGTGCTTCTTGATGACGCAGACGGCCAGCATCCCGTCCTCCATGCCGACGAGCGACTGCCGCGATGATGAGATCGCCCCCGAAAAAAGAACCTGCGCCGATCCAAGGATCTGGCGCAGCAACGGACCTAGATGTGCAGGAATCCTGCCCACCACGATTGATAAAGCTTCAGATACAGGGCGTTTCCTGCTTCATCGACTTCTTTTTGCGTGGCGAAGTTGCTGCTGTAGGCAGCGGCAGCGGCATCGTAGGCATCGCCGCTCACGCCGTTCGCGGCCGCATCGTCGAGGAGCTGCTTCAGGCGGGTTTTGACCGCCATGCCCGGCGCGATCCGCGCGTGAGTCGCTTGCTCGAAGGCATATCCCATCTGAATGAGCTGCTCTTCTGTAAAAGCGTCGCCGGTAATTTGCAGGTTGACCGGCTCCCCGTTGCTGCCTTCCGCCGTGCGGTAAGAGGCCGGCAAGGTGATGCTTGGATAACCGGCTTTGGCGGCGATGCCGGTCGTGGCGCCGTTCAAGCCGATAAGAGCGTCCAGCTTGTATTTGTCAAGCAAATAGTTGATGCCGTTTTTGCGGGAGTAGGCGATATCGGCCGCCCGATCCTTTTCGTAGCTTGCATAATCGGCGGATCCAGGCGTCATGTCATAGGCGACCGACTCCTCCAGGATGCTCTGGCCGTATTTCAGGACGCTTAGGTTTTTCTTGTTGTAGTCGATGACATCCTGGAGGCTTTTGATGACGGTTTGCTTGTCGCTCGCCACAATCGGGTTTTTCTGCGAGCTCAAGTAATGTTCGATATCCTGCTTGAAGTCGTAGTAAAGCACCTTCGATGCCGGAGCCGCCGGCAGCTCGCTGCTCATGCCGGCGCCGTTGGCGCCATACACGATGGAGGCTCCCTGCGCTTGCAGCGTCTTGATCACCTCGGTGAACGCCTTGTACAGATCAGGCTGAGTCTCCTGATTGGGAATGCTGTATACGCCGAGCACTTTGCCTTTAAGCCCGTCCTTTTTCAGGTAGGCCGTATAGTCTTCCATGCGGGGAGCCAGGTACGATTCGTCGACGACAATTTCGTTGTCTACGCCCATGTTGATCGGAATATCGCTTGCGTCATAGCCTTGAATTGCGGTGAGCAAGGACGCTACATCAGCGACATTGCGCCCCATGGGGCCGGCTGTATCCTGGCTGTGGGCCAGCGGGATGATGCCGCTGCGGCTGACGAGTCCTACCGTCGGCTTCAAGCCGACCAGGGAATTCCGCATCGACGGGGAGAGGATGGAGCCGGATGTTTCCGTGCCGATCGTTATGGCGGACAGCGCGGCGGCGCCGGCCGAGCCCGAGCCGGATGAAGAGCCGGACACATCGAGCACTCCGGGCAAGTAAGGATTGAGAACTTGTCCATTGAGCGTCGAATAGCCGTTCTTCATGCCGCGGGTAATGAAGTTGGCGAACTCCGACAGGTTCGTCTTGCCGAGGATGATCGCGCCGGATTTCTTCAGCTGCGCCGCGACATAGGAGTCGTCGGCGACGAAGTTGTTGGCGAGAGCAATCGAGCCTGCCGTCGTCGGCATGCCGTCCGCGTCATCGGTTCCGATATTGTCCTTTATGAGTACAGGGATGCCGAACATGCCGGCTGCTTTGGACGGATCGGCCTTCACGGCCGCATCTGCGGCTGCCGCCAGCTTCAGCGCATTGGGATTCAGGCTCGATACGGCATTGAGTTGAACGGTATGGGTGTTGTACAGATCGATTCGAGAAAAATACATTTGGAATAGTTTTTCGTAAGAGAGCTTGCCGGATTTGACCATCGCCTGGATGTCGGAGATCGTTGCTTTTTGCAGGTCGATCGTGAGCGTGTCGATCGCGACCCGCAGCTGAAGCCGGGTCTGGTCGATGTTGAAAACAGGGCTGTTCGGAGTGAGGTTGCTTACCTTCGAGAGGGCATGCTTGACTTGCGCCGCATACTCGGCCGGGTAATCGTTCAGCTGCAGCTTCTTCGCTTCTTCGACGACGGCCTTCAGTCTGTTCAGGGCAGCTGTCGTTGTTGCCGCTTCTTCGAACATTCCGTTGTCATTCAGGGCATAAGCCGGCAGGGCGCCTCCCAGAAGCATTGAAGCGAGGGCAGGAACACCTAACAATCGACGGTAGTTCTTTGTCTTCTTCCCCATGCCAAAACAACCCCCTATGTAATGAATGCTTACACGAGGGATCTTAGTGCATATCGATTGACTTGTCAAAGCATTTTTAGAGCCTTTGCATGTACGATGTCGAAGCGGGTCTTCGCGAATATCGCCAGCGGCAGGCGAGCGCAAAAGACAGCGCCCGCCCGATTCGTTATAATCAAGGGAACAAAAGAAGCGTCAGCGAAAGGAAAGGCGGAAGGACCTCTCATGCCACCCGATAACCATCCCCCGTCGTCGCTCGAGACGATGACCAAGCACGAGCAGCTGATCCGGCACATCGAGGCGCTGGAGCCGGGCACGCGCATCTCCGTGCGCGGCATCGCCCGCGAGCTCGACGTCAGCGAAGGCACGGCATACAAGGCGATCAAGGAGGCCGAGGAGCTCGGCGTCGTCGCCACCAAAAAAAGGATCGGCACCGTCCGCGTGCACCGCTCCCGGCGGGGCTCGCTCGAAGGACTGACGTTCGGAGACGTTGCCGACATCGTCGAGGGCCAGCTGCTCGGCGGCTCCGGCGGCCTGCAGCGGACGCTGCACAAGTTCGTCATCGGCGCGATGGAGCTCGATGCGATGCTTCGCTATATTAATGAAGACAGCCTGCTCATCGTCGGCAACCGCGAGGAGGCGCACCGGCTCGCGCTCGAGCAAGGGGCGGGCGTGCTCATCACCGGCGGCTTCGATACGAGCGACGAGGCCAAGCGGCTTGCGGACGAGCGCGGGCTGCCGATCATCGTCTCGCGGCATGATACGTTCACGGTCGCCTCGATGATCAACCGCGCCATGTACGACCGCCTCATCAAGCAGAAAATCGTGCTCATCGAGGACATCATGAGCTTCGCCCGTCCCGCCGACGTGCTGAAGCACGGCGATACGGCGGCCGACTTCCACCGGCTGGCGGGACTGACCGGCAGCTTCCGCTTCCCCGTGCTCGACGAGCGCGGCCGCGTGAGCGGCATGATGACCGCCAAGGACGCTGCCGGCTCCGAGCCGGACGCGCCCGTGGAGCGGCTCATGACGCGTCATCCGATCACCGCCGCGCCCAACATCACGGTGACGTCGGCCGCGCATACGATGGCCGCCGAGGGCATCGACCTGCTGCCGGTCGTCGACCGCCACCGGCGGCTGCTCGGCGTCATCACGCGCCAGGAGGTGCAGGAGGCGATGCGCATCACCGGCCGCCAGGGCGAATCCGGCGAGACGTTCGACGAGCTGATCCTGGCCGGCTTCAAGCCGGACGGCAGCGCCAAGGGCTTCCGCTACGCCGGCGTCGCCGCCGCCCAGATGTCCGGCATGCCGGGCACTGTGTCCGAAGGCGTGCTCTCGACGCTCATGCTGCAGGCGGCGCGGCGCATGGTCCGCGAGAGCGGTCGAGGCGACCATATGGTCGAGAGCGTGACGACGTATTTCTTCCGTCCGGTGGCGATCGACGCCGAGCTCGTGCTGGAGCCGGCCGTGCTGGAGCTGAGCCGCAAAAACGCCAGGCTCGAGATCGAGCTGTCGGATCCCGGAGGCGTAGCCGCCAAGGCGATCCTGTCGATGCAGCTGATGGACGGCTAGAAGCGCTCTTCGCCGCCGCGGCTTTCGTTCGGGATTTCTTCACAGGGGATAGCTCCAACGGGTCATGCCGCGCCGCCCGCGGACGATTATGCTGGAGTCAGGCGCCAAGGACGCGCATCGACGGAAAGGAGGAGAGGATGATCGGCAAAATCGCGTATCGCCTGGCGCTGGCCGCCGTCCTCGCGGTCGGCGCAGGCGCGGCAGGGCCGATCCCGGCATCGGAGGCCGCCCAGGCCGAAGCGGGAGCGCTGCAGAAGCTGATCGACGAGGCGCCGCATGGAAGCACGGTCGTGCTGCCGGCGGGCGATTATGACGGGGAGCTCGTCGTCGACAAGCCGCTCGTCGTGCAGGGCGAAGGCGTCACGCTCCATAGCGGAGCGGCGGACAAGCCTGCGGTCGCCGTCCGCGCGGACTTCGCCTCCATCTCCGGCCTGTCAATCGTCAAGGACAGCGGCGGCGAGGCGGCGGCCGTGCTCGTCGAGGGCGACGGCGTCCGCGTGGAGGGGCTGCGCATCGTGACGAGGACGATCGGCATCCAGCTGCAGGAATCCGACGGCTCGGTCATCCGGAACAATGCCGTCGAGGCGACGCCGGAGCTGCTCGGCCGTTCCGCCCGCGCCTCGGAGCGGCGCAACGGCATCGACTTGTACCGGTCGCATGGCAATACGATCGAGAACAACCGCGTCAGCAGCATGTTCGACGGCATCTACCTGGAGGGCAGCAACAATACGGCCGTCCGCGGCAATGTCGTGGACTTTTCCCGCTATGGCGTGCATCTGATGTACACCAGGAACACCGAGGTGGAGGGCAATCGCGGCTCGCATAACGTGACCGGCATCATGGCGATGGTGTCGCGCGGCGGGACGATCGCGGGCAACGCCTTCAAGCTGCAGAAGGGGAGCGTCAACTCGCAGGGCATGCTGTTCTACGAGGTCGAGGACATGCAGGTGACCGGCAACGAGCTGGTCGGCAACCGCGTCGGCCTCTACATCGAGCGCTCCGCGAACAACGTATGGATGGGCAACGACGTCTCCTACAACTTCGTCGGCATCCAGCTACTCGACTCGGCGGACAACGAGCTGGCCGGCAACCGCTTCGTCTCCAACGTCATCGAGACGATGGCCGACGGCAGCGCGGGCAACCGGATCGAGGGCAACTACTGGGACGCGTTCCAGGGCCTGGACCCGAACGGGGACGGCAAGAGCGATCTGGCCTATCCGATGAATCCGTTTTTCCAGCGGCTGACGAAGGATACGCCGGCGTTCCAGCTGTTCTTTCAGTCGCCGGGCATGAAGTTTCTCGAGGGCCTCATGGCGGCCGATTCCGCGGACTGGACCCGCGACCGCGCTCCGCTCATGGAGCAGCCGGCCCTCGCCGGCGCCGCGGACTCCGCGGCCGAGCCTGCGGCGAGCGGGGCGACCGCCACGGCCGGAGCGGCGCTGCTGCTGGCGGCGTCGACCATCATTTTATTGGGGGTAAGGAAACGATGACAACAAAGCGATGCCTGAGCCGGACGCTGCCGCTGGCGGCGCTCCTGACGCTGCTGCTGCTGGCGGCCTGCGGCTCCAAGGACTACGGTCCGGTGCCGATCGACGAGTCCGTCGACAAATGCGCGATCTGCAACATGACCGTCAAGGACGACGCCTTCGCGACGCAGCTGACGACGACGGAGGGCAAAACGTTCAAGTTCGACGATATCGGCTGCATGAACGACTGGAAAGCGAAAAACGCCGCGGCGAAAATCGGCGGCGAGTACGTTCGCGACTACAACGACAAGGAATGGATCGCATACGCCGACGCGTATTACGTCTATGACAAGGATCTGAAGACGCCGATGGCGTACGGGGTCGTCAGCTTTAAGGACAAGGCATCGGCCGAGGCGTTCGCCCAGGAGCAGGGCAAAGGGCAGCTGCTGACGGCGGCCGAGCTCGCCAGCCACAGCTGGGAGCAGAACAAGGACATGATGATGGGCGAAGGGCATTCCCACGACGGCGACGCGGGCGAGAGCCATGGCGACGGCATGGACATGAGCGAGAACGCAGGTCATGAAGGCGGCATGGACATGAGCGAGAACGCATCCAATGCGGGCTCCGGCCACTAGGCGATGAACGCGGTCCATGTCGCCCGCAGGGAGATCAAGCTCGGCTTCCGCAACCCGTGGTCCTATTCGTTCCTCGTGCTGTTCACGATCTTCTCGCTGCTGCTGCTGCTGATCGGGGCGCAAAGCCCCGGCGGCGGCTACACGAGCACGACCGGCTCGATGCTCAGCCTGATCCTGTACCTGCTGCCGCTCATGACGCTGCTCATCGGCAGCTTTTCGCTCACGGCGGAAAAGGAAGAGGGCAGCTGGCAGCTGCTCGCGGTCTATCCGCTGCGCACCTCCAGCTTCGTCTTCGGCAAATATGCCGGCCTGTCGCTCGTGCTTGGCGCGATCGTCGCCTTCGCCTTCGGCGCCAGCGGAGTCGCGGGCGCGCTTGCGGGCGGGGGCTTCGACCTGCGGACGCTGCTGCTGTTCCTCGTCTTCTCGCTGCTGCTCGTGCTGCTGTACCTGGCCGTCGCGCTGCTGATCGGCACCGTGGCGGCGAATCGCTGGCAGGCGCTGACGTATGCGGTCGCCTTCTGGTTCTTCACCGTCATCGGCTGGCCGACGCTGCTTATCGCCTCGCTGGGCTACTTGCCGTATCTATGGATCAAGCCGGCGCTGACCGCGCTGACGCTGCTCAATCCGGCGGAGCTGGTGCGGCTGTTCGTCGTCGTCCGGCTCGGCGGCGGCTCGATCCTCGGACCGGACTATTACCGCTGGGTCGAGGTGATGGCGGGAGGCTGGGGGCCGCTGCTGTTCGCGGGCATCTGCCTCGCCTGGATCGCTGGAGCCGGCGGCATCGCCGTCTGGGCTTGGGAAAGGGGGCGGCGTCATGGCTGACGCAACGAAGCCGCTGCTGCGCGTCGAGCAGGTCGGCAAAACGATCAAAAGCCAGACGCTCGTGCGGGACATCTCGCTGGAGCTCGGAGCGGGCCGCGTGCTGGCGCTGTGCGGCGGCAACGGCGCAGGCAAAAGCACGCTGCTGCGGCTCGTCATGGGGCTGCTGCAGCCGACGTCCGGCCATGTGGAGGTGGACGGATTGCGCTGGCAGCAGGACCGGCGCGCTTATGCGGACAAGCTCGGCTACATGCCCGACGACTATACGTTCGCGCGCGGCCTGACCGCATGGGAGACGCTGCAGTTCTGGGCGTCGCTGCGCGGGCTGCCGAAAAGCCGCACCGAAGAGGCGCTGGTGGAGGTCGGCCTCGCGGACATGCGGGACCGCAAGGTGACGGCCTTCTCCAAAGGGATGCGGCAGCGGCTGCTGTTCGCCCAGGCGATGCTGGCCAAGCCGCCGCTGCTCGTGCTCGACGAGCCGACGAACGGGCTCGATCCGTACTGGATGGACTCGTTCGTGGAGCTTGTGCGCAAGCTGCGCTCGGAAGGCCACTCGGTGCTGTACTCCACGCATCAGCTCCCGGTCGCCGAGGCGAGCGCGGACGAGGTCGTGTTCATGCGCGAGGGCTCGGCGGTGCGCCAGGGCTCCGTCGCGGAGCTGCTGCGGCAATACGGCAGCGGCGGCCTGCACGCGGCCTTCACCGACAGCCGCCAGGCGGGCGGCGCGGCAGAGCGGGGGCAGACGTGAGCGCTTCGTCGGAGGAGTATCGCGACCGCACGGGCGCCGGGCCGGCAGGCGGCGAAGGAGAGGGCGGTGGCCCGAACGCCGGGCGTGAAGGCGGCGAAGGAGAGGGCGGTGGCCCGATTGTCGGGCGTGAAGACGACGGAGGGGCGGACGGTTCTGTCCGTCGGCCAAGGCGCAGGCGGGCGGCAGCCTGGCTGAGCTTGCTCGTCTTGGCGGGAACGGCCGCAGCTATCGGCTGGCTGCTGCTCGGCGGCGCTCCGCGAGCGTCCGACGGGCGGATCGCGGTCGGCGAGCCGGCCCCGGCGATCGAGGCGGCGCTGCCGGGGACCGGAACGCGGCTGCGGCTCGCCGACTTTCGGGGGGAGCCGGTGCTCGTCCATTTTTGGGCGACATGGTGCGAGCCTTGCAAGCGCGAGCTGCCGCGCATCGACTTGGCTGCGGCCAAGCTGGCGGAGCGGCCGCAGGGGAGCGGCGCGGTGCTTGTCGTCAACGTCGGCGACAGCCGCGCTACGATGACGGAGTTCGCCGAGGCGAGCGGCATCGCGCTGCCGCTCGCTTCCGACGCTGCCGGCGAGTCGGCGGGCGCGTTCCGCGTACGGGCGCTGCCGGCCTCGTTCATCATCGGGCCCGACGGCCGCATCGAGCGCATCGTGCAGGGCGAATTCGCCAGCGCGGACGAGGTGCTGGATGCGCTGGACGCGGCGCGCTAAGGCAGAAGCTCTGTCCTGACGGTTCTATGCTTTTTTTTAGATCGGCATCGGTCCGGCGGATGAGGGAGTCGAGAGTGCCTTGGTTGGTCGCAACCAGCCG
>NZ_KE383849.1:44997-45200 GCF_000422485.1 Paenibacillus pasadenensis DSM 19293 | reverse complement strand
CAGCCGAGTCGACGCCGCGAGGGAGTCGAGAGTGCCTTGGTTGGTCGGAACCAGCCGGGTCGACGCAGCGAGGGAGTCGAGAGTGCCTTGATTGGTCGTAACCAGCCGAGTCGACGTCACCAGGGAGTCGAGAGTGCCTTGGTTGGTCGGAACCAGCCTGGTCGACGCCGCGAGGGAGCCAAGAGTGCCTTGGTTGGTCGGAT
>NZ_KE383849.1:36202-44987 GCF_000422485.1 Paenibacillus pasadenensis DSM 19293 | reverse complement strand
CAGCCGAGTCGACGCCGCGAGGGAGTCGAGAGTGCCTTGGTTGGTCGCAACCAGCCGAGTCGACACCGCGAGGGAGTCCAGAGTGCCTTGGCTGGTCGCAACCAGCCGAGTCGACGCCGCAAGGGAGCTGAAATTGCCTTGGTTGTTCTTATTGCCGAAGCCGGCATAAAATGGTAGAGTATTTCCATAGAAGAATAACCGTGACGAAGAACGTCCTGTTCGATTGCCTTCCCCATTTAAGATGGGCGAGGGGCAATCAAACAGGACGTTTTTTGTTGAAAAGGAGGAGCGTCATGAAAGGACTCGCTGAGTTTCAATCGGCTCACGCTTTATGGCTTCAAAAGCATGTCCAGTCTCGATCCGGAGAGAGAAAGGATCGCCTGCTAAGAGGACACGGCCATGGGGAGAGGCTCTTTCTCGAGCGTGTCTGGTGGCCTATGTTCGGCCATTTTGACGGCCTGCATCCGGAATATGAGGTGCGTGACTGGCGAGGCTCGCCTAGCTTTTTGGATTTTGTCTGGTTTCGCGGCGCATACCGGTTGAATTTCGAAATCAAGGGCTACGGCCCGCATGTCCAACAGAGCGACCGCACAAAGTACACCCGGGAGCTGCTGAGGGAAATGAATCTCTATGGACTCGGCTACCGGACGGTGTCGGTTCCCTATGACGCGCTTGCCTCCGAGCCGCAGCTGGTCCAAAGCCTTCTTCAAGCCATCCTGTCCCGACTTGACCTTTCATCCGGCTCCGAGCGTCGCTTCTCTCCCATTGAGGCTGGCTTGCTGCAGGTTGCCCGGAGAACGGACGGATATCTATATCCGCATCGAGCAGCTGAGCAATTGGGAATTCATACAAAAACGGCCCAGCGGTACATGAGGAAGCTGGCAGCAGAAGGATGGCTGGTTCCCGTCCAGAAAGGAACGAGAGTTTGCCGCTACTGGCTTCCCGCATGGAAGGACGATGTAACCTGATCTAAAAAAAGCCTGCCTGGCTTGTGAGGCCAAGCAGGCAGGCTTTGGATGGCCGGACCGTGCGGTGTCGAGGATTCCCGCCCGTTCCGCGTCGATCCGCCGCTCAGTGATGATGTCCGGCTGGAGCCGGAACTGCCGCAGCGGCGCCGGCTTTTTCCATCTCGGCCAGCGCCTCGACGGCTTCGGAGCCGATCGCGAAGCGCTTGGACGGCATGATCTCGTAGTCGGCCGAGACGCCGCTGAACTTGATCCGGTAGACGCCTTCCGGGCCGATGGCCTGCACGAAGGAATACGTTCCGGGCGCGGTCTTCTCGGCCTGCGCGGTCACCGGAGCGGACGAGCCGTCTTCGGGCCACAGCTGGAAGCGCGCTTGATAAAAGCCGTCATAAGGCTCGCCGTTCTCCTTCACGACGATGGCGAAGCGGCCTTCCTGGCCTTGCTCCAGCTGCTCCGGCAGCTGGAGATCGACGGTCAGATGGGGCTTGAAGCCTTTGTCGTCAAGCCCTGAAGTGTCCGCCTGGCAGCCGGCGAGCAGCATCGATGCGCCGGCCAGCAGCGCGCTGGCGGCGATTGCGATCCGATTTCGTTTCATTGTCGTCGACCTCCCTTTCAGACCGCGAACCAGCGGCGCAGCGCCGGCACGCGGCGAATGACGAGCCAATCCAGCGCGAGCACGGCCAGCAGCGAAAGCCCGACGAGCGGCATGAGCACGCCGAGGACGGCCATGATGATCAGGACGCCGATCGACGCTTTTTTCTCCCGCGGCTTGTTCGGAGCGCCCAGCTTGCCGGCTGGAGCCCGCTTGCGCCACATGACGTACGAGCCGGCGGAGATGAGAATGAGGCCGAGGCAGGCGAGCAGGCCGAGCAGCTGGTTGGCGATGCCGAACAGCTTCCCTTCGTGGAAGGCGATGCCGAGCGTGATCAGCTTGGCCATGACGCCGTATTGCTCATAGCGGACATCGGTCAGCACGGTGCCGCTGTACTGGTCGACGTGAAGCGTGGCCGAATCCCATGGCTTGGCATCGGCGGTTGAGATCGTATATACGCCTGTCTCGCCGCTTGGCATCGTAATCGTATACGGCCTTTGCACATGCTGGCGGTCGGCGATGCCGGCGACCTCGTCCACCGTGATGGGCACGTAGCCGCCTGGCGCCGATGCCGGCACGGGCAGGCTCTCGGCCGCCCAGGGCAAGTCCGCGGCGATGTCCTTGGCGCGCGTGACCGACTCCGGCGCGCCCATGAACGAGTAGGCGTAAGGCGGATTGTTCGTGTTCGTCGCGTTGGCAGCCTTGTCGATCTGGCCGCCCAGCACGCCCGACCAAGGCAAGCCGGTGAGGATGAGGGCAAGGATGAGGATCGACAGCCAGAACGCAGGCACGGCGTGCAGGTCTCTCCAGAACAGCCGATTGCCCGGCTTGCCGAGGCGAGGCAGCAGCGTGCCCCAGACGCTGAACCGTCCGCGCGGCCACCATAGATACAAGCCGGTCACCGTCAGCACGAGCCCCCAGCAGGCCGCGAGCTCGACGATGCGGTTCGGCAGCGTTCCCGGCAGAAGCAGCTGGCTGTGCAGCTTTTTGAATACGGCAGAGAACGTCTTGTCGGAATCCAGCGTTCCGGCGATTTTGCCCGTATAAGGATCCGCGTACAGCGTCGTCGGCACGCCTCCCTGAACGACGCTCATCTTGACCGTGGATCGCGCGTCGGACGGCAGCGTTAGCGATTGGATGGCAAGTCCCGGGTTCTCTTTGCGCACGGCGGCCGACAAGGCGTCCGGCGACATCCGGACCTGGCCGACCTCTCGAACCGTCAGCAGATCCTTGTAGAGCTGGCCTTCGATCTGAGGCTTGAACAGATAGGCTCCGCCGCTGACGGCGAGAAGAATCAGGAACGGCGCGAAGATGATCCCGGCATAGAAATGCCATCTCCAGACGCTTTGATACAGCGCCGGCAGCAATCCTTTCTGCCGCGCCTTCGTTCCCGGCGTTGCTCCTGCAAGCTGAGTGCTCATTCGAAACGACTCCCCCTGGTTGAATTGAATCATGACTGAACCAGTATAGGGGCTGAAGGCGAGCAGGACATGACTCTTTCAGGCTATGGACGTCATCGGCTGGGGTGAAATTTTAGTGACGGATCGGGGGAAAAAACGACGACTCGCGTTCTTTCGTTGGCGGCGAAAAAGGCAAACCGAAAAACGCCCCCGTCCGGACAGGCCGGATTCGGGGGCGCGGCAGCGGCTGGATGTCAGCGTCAGCGGGACTTGCCTTCGGCGGCGCGGGCGATGACGCCGCGGATGATGCTGCGGTTGCGCAGCCCGGCGAAGATGTTGAACAGGCCGAGCAGCATGAACACGGCGCCGACGATGACGCGGATCGTGGAGCCCTCGTACAGGAACATCTGGATGAGGGCGATCAGGATGAGCATCGTGCCCATGCTGATGTTCATCTGAGCGGCGTAGAGGATCTTGAGGTTCGCGTCCTTGGTGCGGCGCGAGCGGAAGCTGTTCAGCACCGAGAGCGTGCAGCTGAGGACGATGCCTGCAATGAGCACCCATTGCAGCCAGGCGACGGAGTCGTTCATAGAGCCGAGATTTCTCCTTTGGAATGGGCGGCAGGCCCGGGGGTTTTGGTAAAGACAAGCAAATGCAAAGGCGCATCGCGGCTGCAGATCTTGTCTTTCTGGATGCGAGACGTGCATCGCCGCCAGAGGACGGAGAGAGCCAGCCCGCCTTGCGCCATTGTATCATAAAAGCTCCGCTCGGCGAAGCCGTCCGACCGGCTCGACCGGCTCGTCCGGCCTGCGCCAGCCCTGCGTTTCTTCCGGTCCATGCTGGTTCTGCGGCTCGTCCGGCTCACGCTATCCCGGCCCGCGCTAGTCCTCCGGCTCGGCGCTGCTGCTGATCTCCGGCCCGCGGCGGCGGATGCTCGCCCACACCTGCAGCTTGTTGTCGACGACAAGCACGGTCTTGATCTCGAGCGAGAAGCTCTTGTCCTTGTCGCGGTACACCTTGCCCGCCAGCAGCTCGCGCGCGAGCCGCGACTCGCGGTCGATCTCATAGATGCTCTGGCCCTCGAGCACGAGCAGATCCTTGTGCAGCATCGCCTTGAGGCGGGCTTTCGTCGGCTCGTCGAGCCCGGCCGCGTCGGAGCTTTCCTCGAAGCGGATCTGGACGGTCTTGATGACGGAGTGCTGCTCCTTGAACTGGTTCAGCTTGCTCAGGTCGTTGTCGCGCTCGTTGAGCTGATCCTCCAGCTTGCCGATCTGGTTGGCGGCCCGGTCGAACTGCGCTTGGAACAAAGCATGATAAAAGGCCGCCCCGATGACCATGCCGGCGAGCACGAGGCCGACGCCTTGCGTGAAGCGGACGAAGCGCTCGAACGGAGGAATTCGCATCGCGCGCGCTCACCCCGATCCCCGGCAGACGAGGCGGATGAGCTCCGTGCCGGCATGGGCGCCGATGAAGGCGCACAGGATGAACAGCAGCTGCTGGGCGACAGGCGACAGCTGGCCGTGCATCATATGGCTCTCGATGACGCGCATCGGATCGATCGTGCCGCCGACGGCCGCGACGAGCGCCCATATTTTCAGCCGGTCCGCCGTGTCGAGCATCATCGCGCTGGGCGGGGAGAAGGCCAGCACCGAGCCGATGCCGGCGAGCAGCGAGCCTCCGACGACGACGCCGAAAGCGATGAAGAAGTCGATCAGGGCCTTGCTCAGGATCAGGTTCATGCTCCGCATCCGCCTCACCTTTCCGCTAGGGAGTATGGGAATGGCTTCCCTTGTCCATTGTATGGGACTGCGGCGCTCTTTTATGATAAGATAGAAAGAAAGAGCGAACAGATGTGCCCCAGGGCGCCGCCGGAGCCGAAGCCATGGGGCGACGGTCCGCGCAGCGGCGGGGCGGCGTCGGAAGGAGGGGCGGGATGAGCGGGAGCGAACGATTCGTGCACCTGCATGTGCACAGCGAATACAGCTTGCTGGACGGAGCGGCGCGGATCCGCGACCTGACGGCGCGGGCGGCGGAGCTCGGGATGGACTCGCTGGCGCTGACCGACCACGGCGTCATGTACGGGGCGGTGCCCTTTTACAAGGAATGCGTGAAGCGAGGCATCAAGCCGATCATCGGCTGCGAGATGTACATGGCGGGAGGCTCGCGCACGGACAAGGGAACGCGCAAGGACAATCCGATCTACCATCTGATCCTGCTCGCGCAAAACGAGGCCGGCTACCGCAACCTCATGAAGCTCAGCAGCATCGCCCATCTCGAGGGCTTCCACTACAAGCCGCGCATCGACCACGACGTCCTGCGGGAGCATGCCGAGGGACTCGTCTGCCTGAGCGCCTGCCTGGCGGGCGAGGTGTCGCAGCATCTGCTGCATGACCGTCCGGAGGAGGCGAGGCGGGCCGCGCTGCGGTACCGCGAGACGTTCGGCGACCGCTTTTATCTGGAGATCCAGGACCACGGCATGGCCGAGCAAAAAAAGGTGGTCGCCGGCATGATCGCCCTCTCGGAGGAGACCGGAATCCCGCTGGCCGCCACGAACGACGTGCATTACCTGCGGCAGGAGGACGCGGCCGTGCAGGACGTGCTCATCTGCATCGGCACGGGCAAGAGCGTGAGCGATCCCGACCGGCTGCACATGCATGGGGACGGGATGTATCTCAAGAGCGCCGACGAGATGGCGCGGCTGTTCCCGCATCTGCCCGAGGCGCTGGCCAATACGGCCCGCATCGCCGACAGCTGCCGGCTCGAGCTCGCGCTCGGCGTGCATGCGCTGCCGGAATACCGGCCGCTGCCGGACGGTCTGAGCGCCGCGCATTATTTGGAGCGGCTTTGCCTCGCGGGCATGCAGGCTCGGTACGGAGAGTCCGGCGAGCGGCTGGCGGAGGCCGAAGAGCGGCTGCGCTACGAGCTCGGCGTCATCGAGCGGATGGGCTTCAGCGATTATTTCCTCATCGTCTGGGACTTCATCCGCTACGCGCATGAGCAGGGCATCCGCACGGGCCCCGGACGGGGATCGTCGGCGGGCAGCCTCGTGGCCTATTGCCTGCGCATCACCGACGTCGATCCGCTCAAGCACCGGCTGCTGTTCGAGCGCTTCCTCAATCCGGAGCGCATCAGCATGCCCGATATCGACATCGACTTCAACGACGAGCGGCGCGACGAGGTGATCGCCTACGTCAGCCGCAAGTACGGCTCCGACCATGTGGCGCAGATCATCACCTTCGGCACGCTCGCGGCCAAGGCCGCCGTGCGCGACGTCGGGCGGGCGCTCGACGTGCCGCCGGGCGACATCGACCGCGTCGCCAAGCTCATCCCCGGCCATCCCGGCACGACGCTGGAGTCGGCGATCGCCTCGGTGCCGCAGCTGCGGGAGTACGCCGAGCGCGAAGGGACTCGCGAGCTGATCGCCACCGCGCTCAAGGTCGAGGGCATGCCCCGCCACGCCTCCACCCACGCGGCGGGCGTCGTCATCTCCGGCCGTCCGCTGACCGACTACGTGCCGCTGCAGGGCGGCTCGGAGGCGGCCGCGCTGACGCAGTATTCCATGGAGAACGTCGAGGCCGTCGGCCTGCTCAAGATGGACTTCCTCGGCTTGCGCACGCTGTCGATCCTGGAGCGGACGCTCGACTGGATCCGGCGGCCGGACGGCGGGACGGTCGACTTCCGCGAGGTGCCGGACGACGATCCGGCGACCTACGAGATGCTCGGACGCGGCGATACGACCGGCATCTTCCAGCTGGAGTCGGCGGGCATGCGGCGCGTGCTGCGGGAGCTGCGGCCGAGCGGCTTCGAGGACATCGTGTCCGTGCTCGCGCTGTACCGTCCCGGCCCGATGGAGTTCATCCCCCGCTTCATCGCGGGCAAGCACGGCAAGGAGCAGGTCGAATACCCGCATCCTTCGCTCGAGCCGATCCTGAGGGATACGCACGGCATCATCGTCTATCAGGAGCAGATCATGCAGATCGCTTCGTCGATGGCCGGCTTCAGTCTGGGGGAAGCGGATCTTCTGAGGCGCGCCGTGTCCAAAAAGAAACGGGAAATTCTCGACGAGCAGCGCGCCGCCTTCGTCCGGGGCTCGCTCGGCCAAGGCTACGCGGAGGCAGAGGCGAACCGCGTCTACGACATGATCCTGCGCTTCGCCGACTACGGATTCCCACGGGCGCATGCAGCCGCTTACGGCGTGCTCGCGTTCCAGACCGCTTGGCTGAAGCGTCATCACCCGGTCGCCTTCATGGCCTCGATGCTGGCCTCCGTCACGGGCAACCAGCGCAAGACCGGCGAGTACATCGACGAGTGCCGCCGCATGGGCATCGAGGTGCTCCCGCCGGACGTGAACCGCAGCTCGGTCACGTTCAGTCCCGAGGGCGAGGCGGTGCGCTTCGGCCTCGCCAGCATCAAGAACGTCGGCACGCAGGCGATCGAGTCGATCCGGCGGGAGGCGGCGCTCCGGCCGTTCGCCAGCCTCATCGACCTGTGTCGCCGCGTCGACCTGCGCGTCGTCAACAAGCGCGTGCTGGAGAGCCTGATCGGCGCGGGAGCGCTGGAGTCGCTGCCGGGCCATCGCGCGCAGCAGCTCGCCGCGCTCGACGAGTCGGTGGAGGCGGCGCAAAAATGGCGCAAGGAGCGCGAGGAGCTGCAGATCGAGCTGTTCGGCTTCGAGGAGGTGCAGAACTGGGATATCGAGCTGCCCCAGGTGGAGCCCTATTCGCAGACGCAGCTGCTGGAGCTCGAGCGGGAGCTGCTCGGGCTCTACCTGTCCGGCCATCCGCTGGACGCGGCGGAGGAGCGGCTCGGCGAGCTCGGCCTCGACCGGCTCGTCGAGCTGGAGGAAGCGCCGGAGGGGACGCCGGCCGTAACGGCGGTGCGGATCGTCTCCGTGAAGACGCTGCGCACGCGCAAAGGCCAGCCGATGGCCTTCGCCGAGGTGGAGGACCGCATCGTCCGCGCCGAAGCGGTGTTCTTCCCGTCCGCCTGGGCGAAGCTCGGCGAACGCGTCGCTGCCGGCGGCCTGGCGGTCGTGCAGGCCTCCGTGCAGAGAGGGGACGAGGACTTCAAGCTGATCGTCGACGACCTCGTCCCCCTCGACGACTCCGAGCTGCGCTCCGGAGTCGAGCGGCTTCGCCGCCAGGCGCGCGCGCGTCGGCCGCGCTCCGGCGGCGCCGCGCCCGCGGCCGGGGGCAGAGCCACGGGCGCGGCGCAGGCGCCGGCTGCCGGCGCGGCATCGCCGCCGGCGAGGCGCTCCGGCGCTGCGTCGGCGGCGGGAGCAGGCGAAGCCTCGGCGCCAGCTGGCCGCCGCGTCGCGGCGCAGCCGGCAGGCGCTCCGTCGGAGCGCCCGGCCGCGACGGCGTCCACGCCGGCGCGTGCCGCCGCCGCGCAGCGGCTGTACCTCAAAATCAAGGCGGATCGGGAGACGCCCGTCGTCCTGGAGCAGCTCAAGACGCTCCTGGCCGAGCATGCGGGACCTCTCGGCACCGTGCTCTTTTACGAGCGGGAATCACGCACGATGGCGCTGAGCGAGCGCTACCGCGTCAAGCCTTCGCCGGAGCTGATCGAGCGTATCGAGAGCCTGCTCGGACCGGGCTGCGCGGTCGTGAAGTAGCTGGCGGAGTCTGGCGAGCGCTACCGCGTCATTGTCGATTTGAGCGTCGATGTCGGCACGGGCGTCAGCGAGGGCTTGTCAGCTCCCTCTTCGTCGCTTGCTTGTTCAACCGCTGCCGGCCTATGGCCGGCGGCGGTTTTTTTGTTGGCCGCGCAGCCTCTGCTGTCAGCGCAGAACAGACGACTACGCGCGGAAGAACTATGCGTAGCCGCAC
>NZ_KE383849.1:0-35860 GCF_000422485.1 Paenibacillus pasadenensis DSM 19293 | reverse complement strand
GCCGCCCCCAGAGCGGAACAGACAGCTACACGCGGAAAAACCGCGCGTAGCCGCCGCCCTCAGAGCGGAACAGACAGCCGTTGCACCCAGCCGCCGCATTCAGCAACCTTCGCACCTCCGCATCGCCGCCCTCGCACGACATGCCGCGATCCATGAGATGCCCATTCCTCCTTTCTATCCCTTCACTTGAAGGTTGAAATAGGCATCTGCGAGCACGAGTGCCTTCGTCGCAGCGGCTGCGGAGCGCCCTTCTGCTTCGTCGGCGTACCGCATCGACGCGGCCGCAGTCTCTTGGAGGCTCTATTTTTCCGGAACATTTCGCGGGACAGGTGCATAGAGTAGGAAGCACAGCAGCCTTAGGCTGCGAGCCGAGCGCCTCTGACGGCGGATAGGCAGGCGGTGGGGAGGCGGGAATCGCGTCCCTCTACGGCTGTCTCCTTCGCGGAATGGCGCTGCGGCGCAAGCGCCGCAGCCTGTCCCGAAAGATCAGGTCGGCGCTTTGGCAAAGCGGAAAGCGGGAGGAATGCGGATGAACATCGAATTGGAGCGCTGGCTGGAAAGGCGCGGAGTCACAGTAGCGGATGTCGCGGAAATCGTCCACTCCTTGCAGCTCCCCTACAACCCTCATCTCACGATGGACGAATGCGTGGACA
Source organism: Paenibacillus pasadenensis DSM 19293 (assembly GCF_000422485.1). Taxonomy (GTDB): domain Bacteria; phylum Bacillota; class Bacilli; order Paenibacillales; family Paenibacillaceae; genus Paenibacillus_O; species Paenibacillus_O pasadenensis. The sequence continues at coordinate 35,207 of NZ_KE383849.1, read as the reverse complement.
GCGTGCGCACGGTGCTGGGCAAGCGCGAAGTCCAATATGTGCTCTGCACGGGCATCGCGCTCGACGAGCTTGCGGAGAAGCGGCTGCTGCCGGCTCCGCTGCAGCGAATCATGGAGAAGGACGAATCGCTGTACGGCGTCGACGAGACGCTGGCGATGGGCATCACGCATGTGTACGGCATGATCGGCTTGACGAGCTTCGGCTATCTGGATAAGGTGAAGCCTGGCATCATCAGCCGCCTGAACGACAAGTCGACGGGCGAGATCCACGTCTTCCTCGACGATCTCGTGGCCGGACTGGCCGCGGCGGCATCGGCCCGGATCGCGCACCAGGACCCGAGGGCGACGGACTACAGCGAGGACGGCACGAAAGCCTGAGGGCGTGCAGGAATCGGCGGCTGCGGGAGCGAATCGTTCCTGCAGCAAGCTGCCGCCGGCCGGCGGCCAAGCGGGCCGCTCCCCGGCCGGGACCGCGAAGCGCGGCCGTCCGCGCCGCTGCGGGACAGGCCGCTCCCCGGCTGCCCGCGCCGCCGGTGGACGGACCGCGCCGCCGGTGGACGGACCGCTCCCCCGGCCGAGCCGCTCTCCCTAGCGGCTTTCGGCCCGGATCGGCCTAGGCCTTTCTTGCTAGCAAAACTTCTCCTATGCTATGATTGTGAGATCATGTGACCTGTTTCCGGGATATCAGGAGGTACCTTTCATGTGGACGGTCATCTACATCGCGCCTACGGCGAAGATCGCGGAGAGCATCAAACGAAGGCTAACCGAAGAGGGGTTCCTCGTCCAGACAAGACCCATCAACATGTCCAAGCAGCAGTACGAGATCCTCGTGCCGTCCGGAGAACTGGAAGAAGTCCAGGAAGTGCTGACGTCCATTCTCCATTCCTGATTCCGGCCCGACTATACTTAGCGTCTTGAGAGGTGTCACTTGTGTTCAAGGACCTGTTCCATAAGCGAAAATACGCCACCGTGCCTTCCGAGAGGGAGCGCGGGGACCAGCAGGAAAGGCCGAAGCGGGACATTCCCGAAGGCTTGATGAACAAATGTCCCAAATGCGCGACGATCCAATTCTCCAAGGAATTGGACAAGAACCACAAAGTATGTCCGTCCTGCGGGCATCATTTCCGGCTGAGCGCTTGGGAGCGCATCGGAATGACGCTCGATGACGGACGTTTGTCTGAATTCGACCGCGACATGATTTCGGAGGACCCGCTGGAGTTCCCCGGCTACGCGTCCAAGCTCGAAGCGCAGAAGAAGAGCTCCGGCCTGAGGGACGCCGTCGTGACGGGCGAAGGCGCGATCGGGGGCTTCCCGGTCGTCGTCGCCATCATGAGCTTCGACTTCTTCAGCGGCAGCATGGGCTCCGTCGTCGGCGAGAAGATCACGCGGGCGATCGAGCAGGCGCGTCTGCGCAAGCTGCCGATGCTCATCTTCTCGACTTCGGGCGGCGCGCGCATGCAGGAGAGCATCCTGAGCCTCATGCAGATGGCCAAGACGAGCGCCGCGCTCGCCAAATTCCAAAGCGAGGGCGGCCTGTACATCTCGGTCATGACCGATCCGACGACAGGCGGCGTCACGGCGAGCTTCGCCTCGCTCGGCGACTACAACCTGGCCGAGCCCGGCGCGCTCATCGGCTTTGCCGGCCGCATCGTCATCGAGCAGACGATCCGCCAGAAGCTGCCGGACAACTTCCAGACTTCGGAATTCAACCTGCAGCATGGCCAGCTCGACCGCGTCGTGCACCGCAAGGACATGAAGTCCACGCTGACGCGCCTGCTTGACATGCATGCCGTGAAGGAGGAAACGGGACATGGCGGGTGAACTGCCGTTCGAAAAGCCGCTGGGCGACCTGAGGCGCAAGATCGAGGAGCTCAAAGGGCTCAGCCAAGGCAAGGGCATCGACTTCAGCGACGAGATCGCCCGGCTGGAGGCGCGCTGCCGCCAGCTGGAGGAGGAGCTCTACAGCGAGCTCGGCGCCGCCGAGAAGATGCATCTGGCCCGCCATCACCAGCGGCCGACGTCGCTTGATTTCATCCAAGCGATCTTCACCGATTTCCTGGAGCTGCACGGCGACCGGCTGTTCGCGGACGATCTGGCGATCGTCGGCGGCCTCGCCAAGCTGAACGGCATGCCGGTCACCGTCATCGGCCATCAGCGCGGCAAGGATACGAAGGACAATATCGCCCGCTTCTTCGGCAGCCCCCATCCGGAGGGCTTCCGCAAGGCGCTGAGGCTCATGCAGCAGGCGGACAAGTTCCGCCGTCCGATCATCACTTTCATCGACACGAAGGGCGCCTATCCCGGCAACACCGCCGAGGAGCGGGGGCAGTCCGAGGCGATCGCCCGCAACCTGCGCGAGATGGCGCTGCTCGGCGTGCCGGTCATCTGCGTCGTCATCGGCGAAGGCGGCAGCGGCGGCGCGCTCGCGCTCGGCGTCGGCAACCGCGTGCTCATGCTCGAGAACGCGATCTACTCGGTCATCTCGCCGAACGGCGCGGCATCCATCCTCTGGAAGGACGCCTCCAAGGCGGACCAGGCGGCCGAGGCGATGAAGATCACCGCCAAGGACCTGCTGTCGTTCGGCATCATCGAGGAAGTCGTGCCGGAGCCCCAGGGCGGCGCCCACCGCGACTACGAGCAGCAGGCGGAGTCGATCAAGGAAGCGGTCTGGCGCCATCTGCAGGAGCTGCTCGCGATGTCGGCGGAGGAGCTCGTCGAGGATCGGTACATGAAGTTCCGCAAAATCGGCCGCTTCGCCTTCGCGGCGGAGGCGGGCTCGGAGCAGCCGGACGGCGCGCTGGAAGCGCCGGAGGCTGCCGGACTGCCGGCAGAAGCCGGAGCGGAGCCGGCCGCGCCGGGCGACGCCTCGCCCGCCGCGGAGTCGGCCCGAGTGCACTAAGCAGGAGTCAGGTTCGCAAGGAGCGGCCGCAAGCGGCCGCTTTTTCGCGTCTTGAGAACGCATTTCTTTTGCGGTCTGAATCGAAAGTCATGCTTTTTACCGGACGAAAGTCTTGTAAAGAGAGGAATGTCATGTCTATGCCGCTGCCAAATGTGATAGAATGAATGATAGTGTTCAAGCAAGCTAACTGATGGAGGAATCATGAACCATGCGTAAAACGAAAATTGTATGTACGATCGGACCTTCCAGCGAGTCGCTGGAAAATACAAAGAAACTGATTCTGGCCGGCATGAACGTCGCCCGCCTGAACTTCTCGCACGGCGACTTCGAAGAGCACGGCAACCGCATCAAGAACATCCGCCAGGCCTGCGCGGAGCTCGGCAAGACGGTCGCGATCCTGCTCGACACCAAAGGCCCTGAGATCCGTCTCGGCAAGCTGAAGGAAGAGCCGATCGAGCTGCAGCAGGACGACTACATCACGCTGACGACCGAAGAGATCCTCGGCGACCGCCACCGCATCCCGGTGACGTACAAGAACCTGCCGGCCGACCTGAAGGTCGGCTCGACCGTCCTCATCGACGACGGCCTCATCGGCCTGACCGTCGTGGACATCCAGGGCACGGAGATCAACTGCAAGATCGTCAACAGCGGCCCGATCAAGAGCAAAAAGGGCGTCAACGTTCCGGGCGTGCACATCTCCCTGCCGGGCATCACTGAAAAAGACGCCGGCGACATCGTATTTGGCGTCGAGCAGGGCGTCGACTTCATCGCCGCTTCCTTCGTGCGCAAGGCTTCCGACGTGCTTGAGATCCGCGAGCTGCTGGAGCGCCACAACGCGGGCCACATCCAGATCATCTCCAAGATCGAGAACCAGCAGGGCGTGGACAACCTCGACGAGATCCTCGAAGTGTCCGACGGCCTGATGGTCGCGCGCGGCGACCTCGGCGTCGAGATTCCGGCCGAGGAAGTGCCGCTCGTGCAAAAGTCGATGATTCAAAAGGCGAACCTCGCCGGCAAGCCGGTCATCACGGCGACGCAGATGCTCGACTCCATGCAGCGCAACCCGCGTCCGACCCGCGCCGAAGCGAGCGACGTGGCGAACGCCATCCTTGACGGCACCGACGCGATCATGCTCTCCGGCGAGACCGCCGCGGGCAAGTACCCGACGGAATCCGTGCTGACGATGTCCCGCATCGCCGAGCGCGCCGAGTCCGCGCTGGACTACCGCGAGATCCTGACCAAAACGGCGATCGCGCAGCAGACGACGGTCACCGAGGCGATCAGCCAAGCGGTGGCGAACTCCGCCCTCGACCTGCAGGCCAAGGCGATCGTGACGTCGACCGAGAGCGGCTATACCGCCCGCATGGTGTCCAAGTACCGTCCGAAGGCTCCGATCATCGCCGTGACGACCGACGAGCGCATCATGCGCCGCCTGAACCTGACGTGGGGCGTCATCCCGACGAAGGGCGTCGCCGCCGATACGACGGACGAGATGTTCAACTTCGCCGTCGAAGGCGCGCTCGGCACGGGCCTCGTCTCGCTCGGCGACACGATCGTCATCACCGCCGGCGTGCCGGTAGGCCGCGCGGGCACGACGAACCTCATCAAGGTGCATCACATCGGCGAGCTCGTCGCCAAAGGCCAAGGCATCGGCAGCCAGACCGCTACGGGCAAGATCGTCGTCGCCCGCACGCCGGAGGAAGCGATCGCCAAGACCAAGGAAGGCTCCATCCTCGTCACCGTCTCGACCGACAAGGACTACATGCCGGCGATCGAGAAGGCTTCGGCGATCATCACCGTATCCGGCGGCATCACGAGCCATGCGGCCGTCGTCGGCCTGAACCTCGGCATCCCGGCGGTCATCGGCATCGACAACGCGTTCGAGCTGCTGCATGACGACATGGAAGTGACCGTCTACGGCGAGATGGGCGTCATCTACACCGGTCAAAGCAAAGTCCTGTAAGAAGCCGGGCCGGCTCCGGCTTGGCTCTGACTGCCAAGCCCTGCGTCTGCTCAGGGCCAAGGCCGATCCTCTCCCGCCGAGAGGATCGGCTTTTTTGCATATTGCCTGATTTGAGCCGATAATAAAGGGACAAGGATAGAGGCAGGAAGGGGCAATTAGGGCTTATGGAGCAGGCGGAATGGACGCTGCACCCGCTGCGGGTGCGCTATCAGGAAACGGACGCGATGGGCGTCGTGTATCATGCGAATTATTTGACCTGGTTCGAGATCGGGCGCACGGAGCTGATCCGCTCCGCGGGGTACGCCTACGGCCGGATCGAGCAGGAAGGGCTGATGCTGCCGCTGACGGATCTGGACAGCCAGTTCCGCCAGCCGGCCCGCTACGACGACGCGATCGTCGTCTGCACCCGGGTGGAGCGCTTCACGCCGATGCGGCTCGGCTTCCGCTATCAGATCCGCCGGCTCGAGGCGGGGGCCGCGGAAGCGGCGCTGCCTGCGCTCGGCGAAGGCGCGGTCCGCGCCGCGGGCGAGGACGGGGCCGGACTTCCGGGCGAGCTGCTTGCCACCGGGGGCACTCGGCATGTGTGGGTGGATCGCAGCTTCCGTCCGGCGCGGCTCGACCGGCGCCTGCCGGAGCTGTACGCGCTGATCCGGCGCATGGCGCCGGCTGGAAAGGAGGAGGGGGCATGAACCGAAGGCTCGGAACGGTGCAGAAGGCGCTGCTCGGCGGAGCGGCCTACGTGCTGCTGGAGGTGATCGCGATGGCCTGGCTCGGCAGCCGCATCGGCGTCGGCGGCGTGTTCCTGCTGCTCGTCGGCACGGCCGTGCTGGGCACGGTGCTGATGCGCACGCACGGGCGCAAGGCATGGGCGGAGATGCGCCGCAAGATGGAGCTCGGCGAGCCGCCGGGCCATGCGCTGCTGAACGGCCTTTGCCTGATGGCCGGCAGCCTGCTGCTCATTTTCCCCGGCGTGATCGGCGACCTGGTCGGCCTGACGCTCGTCCTGCCCGTCACCCGCGGCTTCTACCGCCTGCGCCTGTACCGGCTGCTGGAGCGGCTGCTGCGGCGCGGAGGCGGCGGAGGCTTCGGCGGTCCGGGCGGCGGGCGGTTCATCTTCATCGGGCGCCGCTGAGGCCGGCGTCCGGCATGCCTTCGATCCGCAGCGGGGGCGTGCCGCCCTCGCGGCCGCAGGCATTTACCTGGCCTTTACCGCATCTTAATATAGAAGTAACAGTGACGCTGCATAATAGGGACAACGACAAGGAGGCTCTTCAGCGATGAGTAAAGCATTGTCCCCCTATGTGAACCGCGACCTGAGCTGGATCGAGTTCAACCGCAGGGTGCTGGAGGAAGCGCAGGACCCGACGACGCCGCTGCTGGAGCGCGCGAAGTTCCTGTCCATCGTGTCCAGCAACATGGATGAATTCATGAGCGTCCGCATGGCGGGCATCCAGGACCAGCTCAAGGCGGGCTATACGAAGATGGATTTCACCGGCTATACGCCGCAGGGGCTGTGGAAGCGGCTCATCAAGCGGACGGGCCAGATGGTCGCCGAGCAATACCGCACCTATCGGGAAGTGATGAGGGGGCTGGCGCGAGAGGGCATACATATCCGCGAAATGGACGATCTGAACGCCTCGCAGGCCGCGGCGGTCGAGCATTATTTCCGGACGATCGTCTTTCCCGTGCTGACGCCGATGGCCGTCGACCAGAGCCGTCCGTTCCCGCTCCTTCATACGAAGGAGCTGTATCTGGCCGTGCTGCTGCGCGATTCCGAAGAAGAGCCGGAGGCCGAGCCGTACTTCGCGATCGTCCAGGTGCCTTCGATCCTGCCGCGCTGCGTGGCGCTGCCGATCCGGGGCAACAGCAAGAAGCTTGAGTACGTGCTGCTCGAGGACCTCATCCGTTCGTTCATCCATACGCTGTTCAGCGGCTACAGCCTGGAAGCCGTGCATCCGTTCCGCCTGACCCGCAACGCCGACCTGACGCTCAACGAGGAAGGCGCCGAGGATCTGCTCGAGGAGATCGAGAAGGAGCTTCGCCGCAGGCGCTGGGGCATGCCCGTGCGGCTCGAGATCGGCGAAGGCTTCCATCCGTACGCGCTCGACCTGCTGCAGGAGGAGCTGGAGATCGGCGATCATGTCGTCCGCATCGGCGGACCGCTCGATCTCAGCTTTCTGATGCGCTTCGCCGGCTCGATCGGGGGCAAGGAGAGTCTCCGCTATCCAAAGCTCGAGCCGGTCTACCCGCGGGAGCTCGAGGAGCATGAGCTGATCTTCGATACGATCCGCGAGCGCGACGTGCTGCTGCATCATCCGTACGAGTCGTTCGAGCCGCTGGCCGAGTTCGTCCAGCAGGCGGCGGACGATCCGCAGGTGCTGGCGATCAAGATGACGCTCTACCGCGTCAGCGGGCAAAGCGAGCTCGTGCAGGCGCTCGCCGCCGCGGCCGAGGCGGGCAAGCAGGTGACGGTCGTCGTCGAGCTCAAGGCGCGCTTCGACGAGGAGCGCAACATCGCCTGGGCGCGCCAGCTGGAGAAGGCGGGCTGCCATGTCGTCTACGGCCTCGTCGGCCTCAAGACGCATGCCAAGATCCTGCTCGTCGTGCGGCGCGAGGCCGACCAGCTGCGGCGCTACGTGCATGTCGGCACCGGCAACTACAACGACAGCACGGCCAAGGCGTACACCGACATCGGCCTGTTCACGTCGCATCCGATCATCGGCGCGGACGCGTCGGCGCTGTTCAACGAGGTGACCGGCTACTCGTCGCCTTATGAATGGCAAGCGTTCAGCGTCGCGCCGAGCGGGCTGACGGAGCAGCTGTTCCGGCTGATCGACCGCGAGCGCCGGCATGCCGAGGAGGGCCGGGGCGGCTACATCGCCGCCAAGATGAACTCGCTCTCCAACCAGGAGATGATCGACAAGCTGTACGAGGCGTCGCGCTCGGGCGTGCGCATCGACCTCATCGTGCGCGGCGTCTGCTGCCTGCGTCCCGGCGTGCCGGGCCTGAGCGAGAACATCCGCGTCGTCAGCATCGTCGACCGCTTCCTCGAGCATTCGCGGCTGCTGTACCTGCGCAACGCCGGCGAGGAGGAAGTGTATCTGTCGAGCGCGGACTGGATGACGCGCAACCTGACGCGGCGCATCGAGCTGATGTGCCCGGTGTTCGATCCCAGCCTGCGCGACAGCCTGATCGCGCTGCTGCGGCTGCAGCTGAGCGACAACGTCAAGGCGCGGGAGCTGCAGGCGAGCGGCGGCTACGAGCGGATGCGGCCTGCCGAGGGCGAGGAGCTGCTGCGCAGCCAGTTCCAGGCGGAGCGGATCTCCAGCTGGAAAAAGGCGCTGCCGCAAGCCGAGCAGGCGTAAGCGAAAAGGGGCTCTCCCGCAAGGCCGTCGAAACGGCCCTCGGGAAAGCCCCTTTTTGCCTGCATTGGCTTCGTCTAGCGGACGGACAGCTCGGGCTGAAGCCCCCACAGCTTGGCGAACTCGCGTCCGGCCTCCTCGACCTCCTGCCGCTCCAGAGCGAGCGAGCCGGACGGCCGCACGGCGCTGAGCCGCAGGCGGCCCTCCTCCGGTCCGAGCGACGCTTCGGCCTCGAGCCGGCTGATCGGCTGCGTCTCGCTGCGGTCGAGCGCGGCGGCGAGCTGGAGCAGGCTGCCCAGCAGGGCGGCCGCCTCCACGTCTCCGGGCTCCAGCAGCGCCGCGTACGGCTCCAGCTGCGACTTGCAGCGGCTGCGGCTGCGGAACGCCGCAATCGCGGCGGTCAGCACGTTCTCGCGATGCGACATGCCGTTCAGGCTGCAGTTGGTCAGCAGATAGAACGTATGCTTCGGATAGGCGGCGTGGTCGATCGACGCTCCGATCCGGTAGAGCAGGGAGGCGGCGTCCAGCAGCTTGGCCGCCCGATCGCCCAGCCGCTCCAGCGGACGGCCGGGAGCGGAGCCGCGGAGCGTCTCGAGCAGCTGCAGCGAGAGGCGGTTGACCTGGTTCACATGCGGGAGCGGCGCCTCGGGATAGAGCGCGTATGTGTTGCGCACGCTGTAGCCCAGCACGTCGTCGAGCCGCGGCCGCTCCGGCGACTGCACGGAGAAGAACAGGCCGTCGCGCAGGCCGGCCGCGCAGACGCGGTATTCCGCAGCGCCGGTCAGGCACCGGAACAGCCGCAGCGCGGCGAGTCCGGGCACGATCAGGTCGACGCGGTCCTTGGACAGGCCCGGGAACTTGCGGCGCTTGTCCAGCGGCATCGCGCGCAGCGTATCGAACAGACGGTCGGCGTCCTCGGCCGGAATCGCATAGTTGTGCGTCTGCGGGAAAGGATAATGGCGGACCGCCTGATGGATCTTGGCCAGCGCGCGGATCGTGCCGCCGACGCCGATGAGCGGCAGTCCCGGCGACCAGCGCAGCCACGGATGCTCCTCGCTCGCCCGCAGCGCCATCTCCTCGAGCCGGCGCAAGCCGTCGTCGCCGAGCATGCCGCGGTCGGCATAGCTGCGGGCGAGGTTGACGCAGCCGAACGGAAAGCTGACGCTCTGCACGAGCGTGCGCTCCTTGAACAGGGAAATTTCCGTGCTGCCTCCTCCGATATCGATGAGGAAGCCGTCGCGGACGTCCATCGTGTTGACCATGCCGAGGAAGCCGTAGCCGGCTTCCTCCTCGCCCGGCAGCAGCTCGATGTCCAGTCCGGACTCGGCGCCCAGACTCCGCAGCACCTCGGCGCCGTTGACGGCGTTGCGCATCGCGGCCGTCGCGACGGCGCGAACGGCGCTCGTCCCGTGATGCGCGCAGAGCATGCGGAAGTGGCGGAGCGTCTCGGCCAGCTCGGCGACCGTCTCCTCGTCGATGCGCCCGTCGGCCGTGATCCTCTGGCTGAGCCGAGCCGGACGCTTGCTGCCGTCGATGACGCGATGCGCGCCGGTAGCCGTCGTCTCGTAGACGACGAGGCGGATGGAGTTGGAGCCGATGTCGATGATGCCGATGCGTTGCTCGTTCATGGAGCGGATTCCCCTTCCCTCGGACTATGGCTTCGCTGAAACGCTGATTCCATCAGTGTAACACCTTGCCGGCCAACCTCCAAACGGGCGACAAGTAAATTCTATGAAGGCGATAAAGCATTTTTATCTTCGATCGGTTGGATTCATCATGAAAATACTTTATGATAAAAAGGATTGCTGCGGTCGCCGATTTGCCCATCCTTGACATCCGCTGTTCTCGCCTGCGCGACCCGGAGGCGTGAATGCGCTGTCAAAGGCGGTGCAAGCCTTTTTCCGCAGCCTGATGTTGACAGTCCCATTACCGGCCGCTTCCTATCCGCGCGCCGAAGACAAAGGAGAGAGTTCAATGACAGCTACCAAAGGTCTCGAAGGCATCGTCGCCACGACCTCGTCCATCAGCTCCATCATCGACGGAGTGCTGACCTATCGCGGAATCAACATCGACGAGCTGGCCGAAGGCGCTACGTTCGAAGAAGTCGCCTACCTGCTCTGGTACGGCAAGCTCCCTACGGCATCCGAGCTCGAGGAGCTGAAGTCCAAGCTGAGCGCCTCCGCCCCGATTCCGGCCGAGGTGATCGACGCGATCCGCCTCTATCCGCAGGACGCCAACTCGATGGCGGCGCTCCGCACGGCGGTATCCGCCCTGGCGCTGTACGATCCGGCCGCCCAGGACATGAGCCGCGAGGCCAACGTAGACAAGGCGATCCGCCTGCAGGCGCAGCTGCCGACGGTCATCGCCGCTTTCGACCGCATCCGCAGCGGCCAGGAGCCGATCGCTCCGAAGGCCGGCCTGTCCGTCGCGGCCAACTTCCTCTACATGCTTACCGGCGAGACTCCGGACGATGTAGCGGTCAAGGCTCTCGACCAGGCGCTCGTGCTGCATGCCGACCATGAGCTCAACGCCTCCACGTTCGCCGGCCGCGTCACCGTCGCGACGCTGTCGGACATCTACTCCGGCGTCGTCTCCGCGATCGGCGCGCTCAAGGGCCCGCTGCACGGCGGCGCCAACGAGGCGGTCATGGTCATGCTCGAGGAGATCGGCTCGCCGGACCGCGTCGAGTCCGTCATCAACGAGAAGCTGGCCAACAAAGAGAAGATCATGGGCTTCGGCCATCGCGTCTACAAAAACGGCGACCCGCGCGCCAAGCATCTGCAAAAGATGTCCGAGGAGCTCGGCAAGCTGAAGGGCAACCTCGACCTGTACGACATGAGTGTGAAGATCGAGGAGATCGTGACCGGACAGAAGGGCCTGAAGCCGAACGTCGACTTCTACTCCGCGTCCGTCTACACGACGCTCGGCATCAAGCGCGACCTGTTTACGCCGATCTTCGCGATCAGCCGCCTGTCGGGCTGGACAGCGCATATCCTGGAGCAGTACGATAATAACCGTCTGATCCGCCCGCGCGCGGAGTACACGGGTCCAGCAAGCGCCAAGTTCATTCCGATCGAGCAGCGCTGATCTCCCTCCCCCCGGCTTCATGTCCGGGGGGCTTCGGCTGCGCACGCAGCTTGTCCCGTTTCCGCCGCTTGGCCGGCGCAGGGACCCGCATGATTTTCATACCAAGAGGAGGAATCATCCCCAATGGCACAACTCGAAAAATTCGCCCTTCCGACCGAAGGCGAGCAGATCACGATTGAAAACGGCAAGCTGAACGTTCCGAACAACCCGATCGTTCCGTTCATCGAAGGCGACGGCACGGGCCGCGACATCTGGCGCGCCTCCAAGCGCGTCCTCGACGCGGCAGTCGAAAAAGCCTACGGCGGCGAGAAGAAGATCGCCTGGTACGAAGTATTCGCCGGCGAAAAAGCATTCAACCAATACGGCGAATGGCTGCCGGCCGACACGCTGACGGCGATCCGCGAGTACATCGTCGCGATCAAAGGACCGCTGACGACTCCGATCGGCGGCGGCATCCGTTCCCTGAACGTAGCGCTGCGCCAGGAGCTCGACCTGTACGTCTGCCTGCGCCCTGTGCGCTACTTCGACGGCGTGCCTTCCCCGGTGAAGCGTCCGGAGCTGGTCAACATGGTCATCTTCCGCGAGAACACCGAGGACATCTACGCCGGCATCGAGTACCAAGAAGGCACGGACGCGGTTAAAAAAGTGCTTTCCTTCCTGCAGAACGAGATGGGCGTGAACAAGATCCGCTTCCCGGAAACGTCTGGCATCGGCATCAAGCCGGTATCGGCCGAGGGCTCCAAGCGCCTCGTGCGCGCGGCGATCGAGTACGCGATCGAGCACGGCCGCAAGTCGGTCACGCTGGTCCACAAAGGCAACATCATGAAGTTCACCGAGGGCGCCTTCAAAAACTGGGGCTACGAAGTGGCGGAAGCCGAGTTCGGCGACAAGGTGTTCACATGGGGCCAATATGACCGCATCAAGGACGAGCAAGGCACGGATGCGGCCAACAAGGCTCAAGACGAAGCTCTGGCGGCCGGCAAGATCCTCGTGAAGGACGCCATCGCCGACATCGCCCTGCAGCAAGTGCTGACCCGTCCGACGGACTTCGACGTCATCGCGACGCTGAACCTGAACGGCGACTACCTGTCCGACGCCCTGGCGGCTCAAGTCGGCGGCATCGGCATCGCGCCGGGCGCCAACATCAACTACATCACCGGCCACGCGATCTTCGAGGCGACCCACGGCACGGCTCCGAAATACGCCGACAAAGACGTGGTGAACCCGGGCTCCGTCATCCTCTCCGGCGTCATGATGCTCGAGCATCTGGGCTGGCAGGAAGCGGCCGACCTCATCTACAAAGGCATGGAAACTTCGATCAACAACAAGACGGTCACCTACGACTTTGCCCGCCTGATGGAAGGCGCCAAAGAAGTGAAGTGCTCCGAGTTCGCGGATCAAGTCATCGCCAACATGTAAATCGTGCAAGAGTCCGCTTCGGCGGGCTCTTCTCTTTCGGCGCTGCTGCCGAGGCAAGGCCGCGTATCGTTTCATGCAGGAGGCTGGACATTCCAATCCGATGGAGGGATTCTCATGGCTATCGCACGCAAGAAGATCACGGTCGTAGGAGCCGGGTTCACGGGAGCGACGACGGCGCTCATGCTCGCGCAAAAGGAGCTCGGAGACGTCGTGCTCGTCGACATCCCGCAGCTGGAAAATCCGACGAAGGGCAAGGCGCTCGACATGCTGGAGGCTTCGCCGGTGCAAGGCTTCGACGCGCGCATCACCGGCACGTCCGATTATGCCGATACGGCTGGCTCCGACATCGTCATCATCACGGCGGGCATCGCGCGCAAGCCGGGCATGAGCCGCGACGATCTCGTCGCCGTCAATGCCGGCATCGTGCGCTCCGTCTGCGAAAGCGTCAAGGCGACGAGTCCGGACGCGTACGTCATCCTGCTGTCCAACCCGGTCGACGCGATGACCTATGTCGCCTACGAGACGCTCGGCTTCCCCAAAAACCGCGTCATCGGCCAGTCCGGCGTGCTCGACACGGCCCGCTACTGCACGTTCATCGCGCAGGAGCTGAACGTGTCGGTCGAGGACGTGCGCGGCTTCGTGCTCGGCGGCCACGGCGACGACATGGTGCCGCTCGTGCGCTACTCCAATGTCGGCGGCATCCCGATCGAGACGCTCATCCCGGCGGAGCGCATCGAGGCGATCGTGCAGCGTACGCGCGTCGGCGGCGGCGAGATCGTCGGCCTGCTCGGCAACGGCAGCGCCTACTACGCGCCGGCGGCATCGCTCGTGCAGATGACCGAGGCGATCCTGAAGGACAAGAAGCGCGTCCTTCCGGTCATCGCGCTGCTGGAGGGCGAGTACGGCTACGACGGCTTGTTCCTCGGCGTGCCCGCGATTCTCGGCGGCGACGGCATCGAGAAGGTGTTCGAGCTGGAGCTGACGGCGGAGGAGCAGGCGGCGCTCGACCGCTCGGCCGACTCCGTGCGCGCGGTTGTCAAGCTGGTGGCGGCGCCGCAAGGCTGAGCCTGAATGAAAAACAGCCCCGAATCCGAAAGACGGATTCGGGGCTTTTCGGTTAAGATGGAAAAGAAAGGGGGTGCTTGCGATGAGCGCATGGCGCCATGGACGCTGGATGCGAGCCGGAATCGCGGCGGTCGTCCTGCTGCTGGCCGGCAGCCTGATCTGGTGGTTCTTTCCGCAGCGCATCGACCGCACGCTCCAAGGCTACGAGTTCACCGCCGGACAGCCGGAGCGTCCCGGACGTTCCTTGACGCTGAAGCTCGAAGGCACGCTGCAGCGGACGCTGGCCGGCTTCTGGAAAGGAGCGGGCAAGTTCGAGGGCAAGCTGGTCATCGTAGGCGAGTCCTACTCCGGCGTGCCGGAGGATGCGACGCCGTTTTTTTATCTCCATGATGGAGTCGGGAGCATGGCATTCTCCTGGCTGAAGCGGGAGTCCATCGGCAACAGCGTTCCGGGACTCCATGTGGAAGGCATGGTGTATGCTTCGACGGACTTGAAAGAGCTCGCTATAATCCGCACGAGCCGTTCGGCTGGGGCGAACAACGGCAGCGTCGTGGCGGTCGCCGCGCCGGCGAACGATCGGGAGGAAGGGATGGCGCTGGCGAACCGGATTCTGATCGAAAAGCTTGGAGCTCCTCTGATGCCATGATGAAAGCATCGGTCAAGTGCGGCGGGAGTCGTTTCACGAATACGGTCGGTCGATGCTCAGAGTCCTCTATTTGCCGGCATCAACGCCTCCGTCTCCCGGATGAGCTCCTGCAGCCGGGAAGCGGCCTGCGCCAGCTTCTCGGCGTCGTCGCCGAGCGCCGCGAACAGGCGGCCGATGCGGCCGGAGTAGTCTGCAGGAGCGAGCGGAAGCGAGCCGGCAATCGCGGCCGCGCCCTTTTCGTTCATCCAGTACGCTTCGTTCAGCGCGAACAACGTCTGGTTGAGGCAGGAGACGGAGCGGAAAAAGCAGCCCGCGACATACGAGGCGTCCCCCTTGGGGATGCCTTTTCGGCCGTTGTCGAGTGCGAACGAGGCTTCCCAAAGGAAACGGCCGATCGTCGCTCGCTGCAGCGCAGGCGGATAAGGGCGCACGCTCCGCTTCAGCCGCTCCAGCACGCCATGCGGATCCCACAGCGGCTGGCAGAGAGCGGCTTCGGCCAAGTAGATGGAGCTCACGAAGCCATGCGGATGACCGGGCTGGTAGTCGATCCGGATCGAGCCTTGCCGGCAATCGCCGATGACGCGCTCGACCTGATCCAGATCGCGGTACAGCAGGTCGACCGGCATGCCGCCGACCCGCAGCCAGCCTCCGCCGTTGATCCAAGGTCCCCAGTCGCCGAGCGGGGTGACCGCCTCCGCGCGGCTCTCGTCGTCGAGCCTGCGCGCCGCCTCCCGCAGCTGCGTCAGGTCCGGCGGGGCGTCCGGCCGGTAATACAGGCCGAGATCGAAGTCGGAGCCGGCGTGGGCGGTTCCGCGGGCGCGCGAGCCGCCGAGCGCGATCGCGGCGATGCCTTGCACGTTGGACAGCTCCTTCACGGCAAGCTCGAGAATGCTTTCTGCCTCCATGGGCTAGCCTCCTTTTTCACGCAACTGGGGATCAATCATCCGCCAACAGCTCGTCGAGCATCGCCTGCTTGCGGTTGACGAACTGCTTCATGACGGACCAGTGGGGCGTCTGCTCCAGCTCGACCCGCTCGGCGCCGTCCGGTCCGAGCAGGTGGATGTCGGCGTCCGGGTAGGCCATCAGGATCGGCGAATGGGTGGCGATGATGAACTGCGAATGCTTCTGCACGAGCTGATGGATGCGCGAGAGCATCGACAGCTGGCGCTGCGGCGACAGCGCCGCCTCCGGCTCGTCGAGGATGTACAGGCCGCGCCCGCCGAAGCGGTGCAGGAACGCGGCGAAGAACGACTCGCCATGCGACTGCTCGTGCAGCGGCTTGCCGCCGTAGGAGTCGATGATCGGCGGGCCGGAGGCTCGCGCGCCGTCGGGACGGTCCAGCCGTTCGATCTCGCTGGCGAGATTGTAGTAGCTTTCCGCCCGGAAGAAAAAGCCGTCCCGCGGCTTGTGCACGCCGCGCGCCAGCCGCAGATGGCGATGCAGCTCCGAGTGCGTCTCGGCGGTGGAGAAGCTGAAGTTGATCGTGCCGCCCTCGGGATTGAAGCCCCAGGCGACGGCGATCGCCTCCAGCAGCGTCGACTTGCCGGTGCCGTTCTCGCCGATCAGGTAGGTCACCTTGGGATGGAGCGGCAGCCGCTCCAGCGTGCGGACCGCCGGCAGGCTGAACGGGTACTCGCGCGGATTCGCGATTCCGGAGCGCAGCAGCTCGATGCTCTTGAGGTAGCCGGGTCCTCGGCTCATTCTAATCTCCCCTTCCTTGAAAGAGCTTCCTCCACCCAGTATACTCGATGGACGGTTGGATCACGAAGATCGACAAGGCTAGGGGGAACGCGGAAATGGAAGAGGAATCCTGGATTACGCATGAAGAATACTTGGCATCGGCGGAGCTGTTCCGCTCGGCGTTCCCGGCGTTCGCTGCCGAGGTGGCGCGCGTCGAGGCGATGCGCGGCAAGCTCAACGAGTTCCAGCTGAGCCGCGCGGTGACGATGGCCGCCGACAGCGTGGAGATTCTCGGCTGGAACAGCCGCCGCACCGTGCTGGCGATTTTCGACGTCTATGTCGAGCTGTACCGCGGAGAGGGGCGCGAGGCGGCCGACCGCTGGGTGGAGGCGACGTTCGGGGCCGGTCTGCTGCCGGCGCCAGGCGGCGCGCCGGACTCGGCCGATCCGGGGCTGCTGGCGCGGCTCGGCGAGGTCGAGGAGGAGATCCGCGAGCGCGAGGCCGAGCTGCTGGAGCTGTACCGCGAGCTGACGCGGCTCAAGGCGGCGGCGAGCGGGACGCGGCCGGCGGATGGACTGCGCGGGCACGGTGAGGACGAGGGCGAGGCGGCTGCCGGCAGGTAGACACCTTTTCTCCGACCTGTCACAATAGAGGGATGAGCGCTGGACGGGCCCGCTCAGGGAGTCCGGCCGTCCACGGAAACAGCAACAGGAACAGGAACAGGAAAGGGAGTCGAAGGCCTATGCTGCAGGAAGCGCGCGAGCTGCTGAAGCGCGTCTATGGATACGATTCCTTCCGCCAGGGGCAGGAAGGGATCATCGAAGCGATCACGGGAGGCAGGGATACGCTGGCGATCTTGCCGACAGGCGGAGGCAAGTCGGTCTGCTACCAGATCCCGGCGATGCTGATGACCGGCACGACGATCGTCGTCTCGCCGCTCATCTCGCTCATGAAGGACCAGGTCGACGCGCTGCGGCGCGTCGGCGTGCCGGCGGCGTACCTCAACAGCTCGCTCGGCACGGGCGAGTACCGGGACGTGCTGCGCGCGGCGCTGAACGGGGAGTACAAGCTGCTCTACATCGCGCCGGAGCGGCTCGACGGCTCGATGTTCGGCGAGCTGTCCGAGCGCATGCGCATCCCGATGATCGCGATCGACGAGGCGCACTGCGTCTCGCAGTGGGGCCATGACTTCCGTCCGAGCTACCGGCAGCTGGCCGGCTGGATCGGGCGCATGGAGGATCGGCCGCTCGTCTCGGCGTTCACCGCGACGGCGACGCCGGAGGTGGCGGACGACATCACGGCGATGCTCGGACTGCGCGAGCCGAGCGTATTCGTCAGCGGCTTCGCGCGAGAGAACCTGTCGCTGTCGGTCGTCACCGGCGCGGACAAGAAGCGGTTCCTGACGCAGTTCCTGAAGGAGCGTCCGGACCAGTCCGGCATCATCTACGCGGCGACGCGCAAGGAGACCGAGGCGGTCCATGAGGAGCTGCTGCGCCAGGGCATCCCGGCGGGCAAGTACCACGGCGGCCTCGGCGACGCGGAGCGCGCGGAGGCGCAGGAGAAGTTCCGCTTCGACGAGACGCGCGTCATGGTGGCGACCAACGCGTTCGGCATGGGCATCGACAAGCCGAACGTGCGCTTCGTGCTGCACTGGCAGATGCCGGGCGACGTCGAGTCGTACTATCAGGAAGCCGGACGCGCGGGCCGCGACGGCGAGGAGTCGGAATGCGTGCTGCTGTTCGAGCCGCAGGACGTGCAGATCCAGCGCTTCCTGATCGAGCAGGGCCAGGGGGACGAAGGGCGCAAGTCGGTGCAGCTGTCCAAGCTGTACGCGATGATGAATTTCGGCCGCACGGAGCGCTGCCTGCAGCAGTTCATCGTCGACTATTTCGGCGAGAAGGGCGTCGAGCCCTGCGGCAAATGCGGCAACTGCCTCGACAAGAGCGAGCGGCTCGACATGACGAGCGAGGCGCAGAAGGCGCTCAGCTGCGTCGGCCGCATGAAGGGGCGCTTCGGCGTGACGATGGCCGCCAAGGTGCTGAAGGGCTCGCGCGACAAGAAGATCATCCAGTTCGGCCTCGACCGGCTCTCCACCTACGGACTGCTGCGGGAATGGCCGGAGCGGGAGATTTCCGACTGGCTGTACTGGCTCGTGGCCGAAGGCTATCTGCGCCTGAGCGAAGGCCAGTATCCGACCGTCTCGCTGACGGCCGAGGCGCTGCCGGTGCTCGAGGGCAGCAAGACGGTCGTGCGCCGCAAGTCGACGTCGGTGCGCCGCGCGGCCTCGGCCGCCGCGTCCGGCGAGGCGTCGCCGCTGTTCGAGGCGCTGCGCCAGTGGCGCAAGGAGACGGCCGCGCGCGAAGGCGTGCCGCCGTTCATGCTGTTCTTCGACGCGACGCTGCGCGAGCTGGCGGCCGCCGCTCCGGCGAGCCGCGACGAGCTGCTGCGAGTCAAGGGCATCGGCGCGGCCAAGGCCGACAAGTACGGCGACGCGCTGCTCGCGATCACGTCCGGCGAGGAGGCGCAGGCGGGACGGCAGCCGGACTTGTTCCAGGCGGCTGACGCCGGCCGTGCGCCGGCGCGGGCGGAGGCGTCCCTCTCCGGTCGGGGCGAGAGCGGCAGCCATCTGGCGACGTACGAGATGTTCCAGGCGGGCGGCACGATCGAGCAGATCGCCCAGGAGCGCGGCATCAGCCGCGTCACCGCCGAGAGCCATCTGATGCGCTGCGCGGACGAAGGGCTGGAGCTGGACTGGAGCCGCATCATACCCGAGGATCAGGAGCCGCTCATCCTGGAGGCGGCGAGCCGCCTCGGCGCCGACAAGCTGCGTCCGCTTAAGGACGCGCTGCCGCCGGAGGTCGACTATTTCGCCATCCACGGCGTGCTGCGCAAGCATGGGCTGAAAAGCGGCTGAGTTCCGGAAGCGCCGCGCCCCCTGAGCGAAAGCGAAAGCGGGGCGCGCGGTCCGATGCGGCCGGATAAAGGCCCAAATAAGTCGGAAATAGGACGAGAGCGGCCGAAAACGGAAGCAAATGAAGCGTTTCCTTTTGTCATGGCCGATTTCATCTAGTATACTTGTCGTAGACAAGCCTAGGAGGATGAAAGATGACGCAAATTATGGTATTCCTGCATGTGCTCGGCGCGGGCGGACTCGGCTTCTACCTGATCCTGCCGTTTCTCGTCGGCCGCGCTTCCCGTCTGGCCGGAGCCGGACAGCAGGGACTGGCCGAAGGACTCGTGACGGGCAACCGGATCGCGCAGTACTTCCTGATCCTGCAGTTTCTGACGGGAGGCTACCTGATCTCCAAGGCCGACTACACCGTCGCCTGGATGATCCTCTCGATCGTGCTGTTCCTCGCCATCGCGGCGCTGGGCGGCATCCAGACCAAGCCGCTCAAAGGCATCGTCAGCCAGATCCAGGCGGGCCAGAGCGCGACGGCAAGCATCGCCAAAGTGCGCATGTTCAGCTTCATCCTGCTCGCTCTGTACGTGGTGATCCTGTACTTCATGGTCAACCCGTTCTTCGAATAAGAGCAGCGGATCCGACGCCTTGCTTTCCCTTCAGGCCGCGAGGACTCGCCAAACCGCTCCTGCGGCGGACGCGTCCTCCGGCCTGATGGACGAAGCAGAGGCTTTATTCCTTTAACGCGAGCAATCAGGAGAGGGGAAGCAGCACATGACGGTTTCACCGGATCTCATCACCTTCGGCGAAAGCATGGCTCTGTTCATGCCGCAGGAGAACCGCGCCTTGGAGCATGCGGACTCGCTGCAATCCGCCTTCGGCGGCGCGGAGAGCAATCTGGCCATCGGCGTATCCCGCCTCGGCGGCTCGGCCGGCTGGTGCGGCGCGCTCGGAGCCGATCCGCTCGGGCGCCGCATCTTGAAAGCGCTGCGAGGCGAAGGCGTCGACGTGTCGCGCGCGCATCTCAGCCCGGAAGCGCCGACGGGGCTCATGTTCCGCGAGGAAGTGGCGGGGCGCCTGGCGGTCCACTACCATCGCCGAGGCTCGGCGGCGAGCCGGATGACGCCCGATCGGCTGGACGCGGACTACATCCGCGGGGCCAAGCTGCTGCATGTGACGGGCATCACGATGGCGCTGTCGGACAGCGCCCGCGAGACGGTGCTGGAGGCGATGCGGATCGCCCGCGACGCCGGAGTCAAGATCAGCTTCGATCCGAACCTGCGGCTCAAGCTGTGGAGCATCGAGGAGGCGCGCCGGGCGCTGCTGCCGGCGGCCGAGCTGGCGGACTATTTCCTGCCGGGATGGGACGAGCTCAAGCTGCTGTACGATACGGACGACGAGGGGGACATCCTCCGGCGCGTCCAGGCGCTCGGCTCGGTCGCGGTGATCAAGAGCAAGGGCGACGGCACGCTGCTGCTGGAGGGCGGACGGAGCGCGTTCATTCCGTTCTACCCGGCCGAAAAGGTCGTCGACACCGTCGGCGCGGGGGACGGCTTCTGCGCCGGATTCCTGGCCGGGCTGCTCAAAGGCATGGAGCCGGCGGAAGCGGTCCGGCTCGGCAGCATCTGCGGCTCGCTGGCCGTGCAGGGGCGCGGCGACTGGGAAGCGCTGCCGGACTGGGCCTCTGCCGAGCAGCGGCTGAACAATTCCGTATGGGTGGAGCGTTGAACCGATGACCGAAATGAACAAGGGAGAACGCAGGCGCGAAGGCATCCTGACGGTGCTCAAGCAGCAAGGGCGGATCACGATTTCCGATATCGTGGAGCGGTTCGGCTGCTCGGAGGCGACGGCGCGGCGCGACCTGGAGCTGCTGGAGCGGACCGGACCGCTCGTGCGGACGATCGGCGGGGCGATGTACGACGGGATGAATCCGGTGCGGGACAGCTCGTTCGCCGAGCGTCAGGGCATCTCGCTGCTGGAGAAGGAGCATATCGCGGCCGAGGCGGCCCGCCATATCGTGGAGGGCGACGTCGTCGGCCTGTCCGGGGGAACGACGAACTATCTGATCGCCAAGCTCATCAAGATGCGCCGCGGCATCACGGTCGTGACCAATGCGGTCAACATCGCGATGGAGCTGGCCGGCAGCGACATCCAGGTCGTCGTCACCGGGGGCATGATGCGGCATAACAGCTTCGAGCTGTGCGGGCCGCTCGGCGAGGGCATGGTGTCGCATCTGAACATCGGCAAGATGTTCATCGGCGTCGACGGCATCTCCGAGAACGGCGGCATCACGACGTATTCCGAGCAGGAGGCGCAGATCGCCAAGGCGCTCATCAGCCGCTCGCAGATCACCTATGCGGTGTTCGACCAGAGCAAGGTCGGGCGCACGTCGCTGTTCTCGATCGCCCAGCTCAAGGATCTGGACGCGGTCATCACCGACCGTCCGCTCGAGGGGGCGCTGTCCGATTACGCCCGCCGCTGCGGCGTGACCGTCTATTTGGCGGGCGACGAGGACGAGGAAGAAGCGTAGCGCCGATCCCGAAGCTTGACGAAGGCCGCTTTCGGGCGCAAACGATCGTTCCGCGCCCGAAGCCTCTCTCCGATTCCGATGAAGGCGGATTCCGCCGATTCTCCTATTTTAAGCGGATGGCGTCGACGCCGCTCTGGAGCGGAGCTTCCGCAAGCCGATCCAAAAAAAAGCGTCCTGCCCGATGAAAAATCGGGCGGGACGCTTTTTTGGAATTCAGCGATAAAGGGCGGAGGCTTCGCGGACGACGCCGATACAGCTCGCGCGAAGCGGGCTTCAGCGCGGCTCGGCTTCGAAGACGCGGCGGCCGCACACCCAGGTGCCGACGACGTCGAGCTCCTCGGTCAGCAGCACGAGGTCGGCCCATTTGCCTGCGGCGATGCTGCCGGTCTGCTCGGAGAGGCCGAGCAGCTGCGCCGGGTTGGCGCTTGCGAGCACGCTCGCTTGCGGCACGGTCCAGCCGGTCGCTTGCACGAAGCGCTTCAGCGCCGCCTCCATCGTCAGCGTGCTGCCGGCGAGATTGCCGCCATCGGCGAGGCGGCAGACGCCGTCCTTCATCGTGACGGCCAGGCCGCCGAGCTCGTACATTCCGTCCTCGAGGCCGGCTGCCGCGATCGCATCGGTGATGAGCGTCAGCTTGCCGGGCGGCTTGGCGCGGGCGAGCAGCCGCATCGCCGCATCATGGACATGATGGCCGTCGGCGATCAGCTCGGCATGGATGCGGTCGTCGGTCAGCGCCGCCCCGACCGCTCCAGGCTCGCGATGGTGCAGGCCGCGGCAGGCGTTGAACGTATGCGTCATGCCGCGCAGGCCCGCGTCGGCTGCCGCCTGCATGTCGTCGAAGCGCGCGTCCGTATGGCCGGCGGAGGCGACGATGCCTCGCTCGGAGAGCCAGGCGATCATCTGCAGCGCGCCTTCGCGCTCCGGAGCGAGCGTCATCTGCTTGATCAGCGTCGGATAGGCGTCATGCCACTCCTGCAGCCAGTCGAGCCTCGGATCGACGCGATGCGCGGGGTTCTGGGCGCCCATCCAGTCGGGACTGACGAACGGCCCCTCGAGATGCACGCCGGCCAGACGCGCATAAGGCATCGGCGCGCTGCGGTACTCGTCGACGGCATCCAGCGTAGCGCGGATGCGGCCCGGCGATTCGGTCATCGTCGTGGCGAGCATCGTCGTCGTGCCGTGCTGGGCATGGAATCTGGAGATCGTGTCATAGGCCTCGTGGCCGGCATCCATGAAGTCGGCGCCGTAGCCGCCGTGCACGTGAAGATCGATGAAGCCCGGCAGCAGCCAGCCGCCGCGCCCGTCGATCGTCGTCTCGCCGGCCGCCGGCTCGGCGCCTGCGCCGGGCGAGATCGAGTCGATCCGGCCGTCCTTCACGGAGATGGAGCCGTGAACAGCGGCTCCGTCGACGGCGATCGTTACATTGCTGATGCGAAAGGGCTGCATCCTTGGTTCCCTCCTGTTGCCAGCAGGCTTGCTGCCTCCTTGTCGAGCAGGACCGTGACGTCGGCGTGAAGCTGCAGCAGCGAGGCCGGGCAGTCCGTCGTGACCGGACCGGCCAGCGCGCGCTTCACGACCTCGGCCTTGTCGGCGCCGCGGACGACGAGCAGGATGCGCGCCGCCTTGAGGATGGAGCCGACGCCCATCGTGACCGCCTGCGTCGGCACTTCGTCGAGCGAGGCGAAGAAGCGGGCGTTCGCCTCGCGGGTCGCCTCGTCGAGCGTGACGACATGGGTGCCGGCGGCAAGCTCGCGATCCGGCTCGTTGAAGCCGATGTGGCCGTTGTGGCCGAGGCCGAGCAGCTGCAGATCGACGCGCGCGCTTTCAAGCATGCGGTCGTACTTCGCGCAGAAAGCGTCCAGATCGGCCGCCATGCCGTCCGGCAGGAACGTCTGGTTCAGCGGGATGTCGATTTTGGAGAACAGATGCTGGTTCATGTAATAAGCGTAGCTTTGCTCGTTGTCAGGCGTCAAGCCTACGTACTCGTCCAGGTTGTAGGTCGTGACGTTTTTGAAGGTGATGCCCTCCGCAGCGGCCGTCTCGACCAGGCTGCGGTAGATTCCGACCGGAGTCGAGCCTGTGGCGAGCCCGAGCACCGCGTTCGGCTTGGCTTTCGTCAGATCGGCGATGAGCCGCGCCGCCGCCTGGTCAAGCTCCAGATTGTCTTCAAAGATCCGAATGTCCATCTCAGCTTCCCCTCCGATAAACTTCCCTCATGGTTTCCTTTAGTTTACGCGCTTTCTAGCTCGGTGACAATAAATTTGATTGAAATGTACATAAAATTGAACAATGCAATCAAGTCGATGCCGAGAGAAGCGCCATTTGCCCCTGCGGCACTTGAGCGGGTATGATGGGGACACGAAAGGCCGGCGCAGGACGGCGCCGCAGGCCGAACAAGGAAGGATGGGGAACGCGATGACGGAACCGTATCGCCAGCCCGGAGGCGAGGATACGGGCTCGCGCAAGGCCGAGCATATCCGGATCTGCCTCGAGGAGCAGGTGGAGAGCCGGTCGTCCGGCGGAGCAGGCTTCGACCGCTACCGCTTCGAGCATGAGGCGCTGCCGGAGCTGGACTGGCAGGAGGTGGACCTCTCCGCCAGCTGGCTCGGCCGCAAGCTCAAGGCGCCCCTGCTCGTCAGCTCGATGACGGGCGGGACGGACGAGGCGGGACGCATCAACCGCGGCTTGGCGGAAGCGGCCCAGGCGAGGGGCTGGGCGATCGGGCTCGGCTCGATGCGGGCGGCGTGGGAGAAGCCGGAGCTCGCGGCCTCGTTCGAGATCCGCCGCGACGCTCCGGACGTGCCGATCATCGCCAACGTCGGCGCGGTCCAGCTCAACTACGGGCTCGATGCGGACGCCTGCCGGCGGCTGGTGGAGATGGCCGAGGCGGATGCGCTCGTGCTGCATCTCAATGCGCTGCAGGAGGTGTTCCAGCCGGAAGGAGACACGAACTTCCGGGGGCTGCTGCGGCTGATCGAGACGGTATGCCGCAGCAGCGGCGTTCCGGTCGGCGTCAAGGAAGTCGGCTGGGGGCTATCGGCCGCGACGGCGGAGCGGCTCGCCGATGCCGGAGCGGCGTTCATCGACTGCGCCGGCGCCGGCGGAACGTCGTGGAGCCAGGTCGAGAAGCATCGCGCTCGCAGCCGCCTGCATGCGGAAGCGGCGGACGCGTTCGCCGACTGGGGCATTCCGACGGCCGAATGCGTGCCGGCGATCCGCTTGCGGCTGCCGCAAGCGACGCTGATCGCCTCCGGCGGCCTCCGCAGCGGCGTCGACGCGGCCAAGGCGATCGCGCTCGGCGCCGATCTGGCCGGGTTCGGCCGGCTGCTGCTGCCGGACGCGGCCTCCGGCAGCGATGCCGCGCGGAATATCGCCGCCCGCATGGAGCAGATCGAGTTCGAGCTGCGGACGGCGATGTTCGCCACCGGCTCGGGCACGCTGCGCGAGCTGGCGCAAGGAGACAAGCTGAAGCCTGTCCGCCTCTAGGCGGACAGGCTTCTTTTATTTGATCCGTCCGGCGCCTTGGATGTCCACGTCGGTCCGGACCTGGAATTTCAGCGTCGGGTACATCTCCTGCCACTCCTCGAACGCCTGCTTGCTCCTATGGGTCGCCCGAAAGCGCAGGCCGAACTGCAGCGGATCGACGCCGCTGCGCTGGATTTTGCGGAGCAGAGCCTCCGTTTTTGCCGCGAGATCGCGCTCGAAGCTCGCTTCGACGACGGCGGCATGCCGGTGCAGGATGTCGTTCGGGCCTTCCTCAAGCGTGCCGCCCGCATGGATGCTCAGGTCGAGCGTTCCCTGGCCGGCGCCGGCGCGCCTGATCTTCTCGCGCACGGTCAAGTCCATGACGGCCAGCATGACCGTACGATCCTCAAAGGACGTCTTGATCGTGGAGTTGATGTACTGCTGGTCGAGCTGGTTGAACAGCTGGGTCTCATCGGGGCCGAGCACGGCTCGGATGCGCGTCTTGTCGAGCAGGGCGAGCCGGTCGACCTCATAGCCGTTTTTCGTCAGCGACACGATAGGCAGATACGGGTCCATCCCATGCTCGTTGATGCGCCGGAACAGATCGAACAGCTTGATCGGCCGGATGAACGAGGACTTGGTGGCGTCGCCGCCGAAGGTGAGGAACAGCGTATTGCCGGAATAGCGCTCGGAGAGCGGCATCTGCTCGAGGATGCGGCGGCCGTCCGGCTGGCCGACGGCGACGAACGCGGACGACTGGATGTCGCGCCGGCGCATCATCCATTCGACCGCGTCGGAGATGTCGTCGCGAGCCAGCTGCTCGCCGAGGAGCAGCACCTTGCAATGCCCGAGGTCGATTTCCTTGTCCACGCGGGACTTGAGGATGCGCAGTCCTTCGGATATTTCCTTGGCGTCGATCGTTTCGATCTGCGACTTTTCCATGCCGGGCTCGGTCTTGGAGTTCGGGATCGACAGCCGGATCGTGATGCGGTACGGCTTTTTGTCGTTGCCGGACTTGTCGACGGAAAGCGCGACGACGAAAAAGCGCTTGTCGATGTCGATGAACCCGCAGCCCGTCGCCTGCAGGAGCAGAGCGGCGGCGAGCAGCAGCGCCGCGAGCCGGCGCGAGAAGGCGCGCAGCGGCAGAGAAGGCCGGCGCGGCGCGTCAAGCCGAATCATGGGCGGCCTCCTTCGCGGCGTCCGGCGGACGCTTGAAGCTCAGCAGGAACAGCAGGGCCGCCGCTCCCTGCTCGATGAACATGCGGAAGGTCAGCCAGATCTCGGCCACGGCGAGCGTCAGCTTTTCATCCAGGAAAAACATGCTGGCGACGCTGAGCGCGAAAAAGATGCTGCCGATCCACCAGGACGAGGCCGGCGTCTCCGTGGAGTCGACCTCGAACTTGCGGTCCTTGCGCAGGCTATGGATGAACTCGATCGCCTGATGCCAGCCGATGCTCGTATAGAGCAGCGTGAGCGCAAGATAGACGAGCAGGAACAGGAACAGCACGCGCTCGATGAAGCCGAAGCTCATCGTCATCGAGTCGGCGGTCTGCGTCCAGACGTACATGTAGCGGTCGACCGCCATCGTGCCGTGATAGCCGATCGGGAGGAAAAACGTCGTCAGCAGGATGCCGCTGCCGAGCAGCGGAATGAGCCAGCGGCCCTTCAGCCGGAAGTTCGGCGGATTGAGGCGGTTGAAGATCGCCAGATTGATGTAGCCGGTGAAGATGAACGTGCCGGCGGCGACGCTCGTCAGCGTCGGCCGCACCGTGACGTACTGGGCGATCGTATAGATGGCGTTCCAGGCGACGTCGGGGCTGCGGATGCCTTTGAACAGGATGAACAGGATGACCGGGATCGTCAGCACCATCGTCATCTCCATCAGGAACAGCAGCGTCATCGACGAGCGGGTCGACCCGTAGATGCAGATCAGGCCGAGCACGAGCAGCAGGTTCCACGCCGGCAGATCGGGCGTCAGCACGCGGTTCAGGAGCAGCGTATAGCCGACGAGCGCGAAGCTGGAGGCGAAAAAGAAGACGAACGCGAACAGCGAGAGCAGCGTCTTCACGATCCATTCCGGCAGGTAGAGGCGGAGGATCTCCGGGACGCCGAGCCCGGGATAGCGGGCCATCGCGCTCGTGACGGCATAGGCGGTGAGCGTGCCGAGCCCGATCGCCACGAGCAGCGAGGATACGGCGCCGGTCATCCGTTCCTCGAGGAGCACCGACGGGACGTACAGCATCAGGTTGAGCATCGCCACCATGATGAAGCTGTAATAAAAATAGCGGTTCACTCCGCTTTCACCTCGCCGATGTCCGCATGCCTCCAGTCGATCGGGAGCCGCAGACGGAAATAGGGCTTGCCGAAGCTGCGCTGGCTGCACAGGTAGATCAATCCGGCGAATACGCCGCCCGCGACGCCCGGCAGGCCGAAAAAGATCGCGAGCGCGATGAGCGGATATTTGATGAAGCGCACCGAGAGCGACAGCGAGTAGACGGGGATGACGAAGTTCGAGATCGCCATCACGGAGGTGACGATGATCATGATGCTGCTGACCAGTCCGGCCTGCTGGGCGGCCTGGCCGAGGATGAGGCCGCCGACGGTCGTCGCCGTCGAGCCGATGTATTTGGGCAGCCGCACGCTCGCTTCGACGAGCATTTCGATCATGAACAGCATGATGAACACCTCGATGAAGGACGGATAAGGCACGGAAGCGCGGCTGCCGGCGATCGAGAACGCGAGCTGCGCCCGGAACAGCTCCGGATTGTAGGAGATGACCGCGATGTAAAGCGCCGGCAGCGTCGTCGTCATGAGCAGCGCGATGAAGCGCAGCGACAGCAGCAGCAGGGACGTCCAGAACGACTCGTAGCGGTCCTCCGTGGCGCTCATCAGGTCGGTGAAGACGATCGGTAGCAGCAGCGCGAACATGCTTCCCTGCATCATGACGATGATCTTGCCCTTGCTGAGCCCGACGGACAGCCGGTCGCTGCGCTCGGTGACCATCTCGACGGGAAACAGCCGCTTCCGGTTGTCGTTCATGAACTTGGCGAGCTGCCCGGACGCGCTGAGCACGTCGGTCTGGATGCTGCGCAGCTTCAGCCGCACGATCTCGAGCACGGCCGGATCGACGCGGACCTGGTCGTAGAGCATGACGACGCGCGTCTTGGACAGCGAGCCGACCGTGAATTCCTCCTCCAGCAGGTCGGGACTGGCGTAGCGGCTGCGGATCATGTTGATCGAATCCATCAAGTCCTCGCTGAGGGCGATCTGCGGGCCTTCGATCGTGCTCTCGACCGTCGTTTCCGGCGTGGAATTGCGGATGATGCGGGCCGCGTCCATCTTGTAGATGGCCGAGTTCAGCTTGACGAGCACGAAGCCGCGCAGCAGCGAATCGGTCCAGCGGGCCGGATCGTCCAGCGGCTGGAAATTCGGATTGCGGCGCAGCAGCTCGTCGAAGGGCACCTCTTCCTTGGCGAAAGGAACGAGCACCATGTCGCTGACCTTGCTCTCGTCGACAAGGGTGGCGATGAAGGCGACCTCCGCGATGAAGCGGCTGTTCGTGATCCGATGGGTCTTGACGTCCGTCGCGCTCGCGAACCGTTCGCGGATCGCCTGCAGCATGTCCTTCCTCTCCCTTCCAGTTCAGCCGTAGTATGTCGCTCTGGCGGGCAGTCTATGCCAAGCTTTGCCGGATCGGCCGCTGTTGGAGTACAATAACAGGACGATAGAGAGGGGCCTGGAAGCGGGTCCTTGAAGAAGGAGTGGACTGGCTTGTCGGAATGGTTCGTGCGCAGTTTTGGCGAGGATTACAAGATCGCATACCGGCATCGCGACTGGGAGCAGGCGGAGCGGGAGGTTGGACGGCTGGCCGCGCGGCTGGAGCTGAGGCCCGGAGCTCGGATCGCCGATATCGGCTGCGGCATGGGCCGGCATTCGCTGGCGCTCAGCCGGCTCGGCTATGAGGTGAGCGGCCTCGACCTGTCGCAGGCGCTGCTGCGGGAGGCGCGTTCGCAGCCCGGCAGCGAGGCCGTGTCCTGGTTCGAGGGAGACATGCGCCGGATGCCGTTCGAGGACGGACAGTTCGACGCGGCCGTCAATCTGTTCACCTCGTTCGGCTATTTCGAGGAGGACCGGGAGCATCTGCAGGTGCTGCGCGAGATGAGGCGGATTCTCAGGCCCGGAGGGCGGTTCGTCATCGACTTCCTCAATGCCGAGCAGGTGAAGAGCACGCTCGTGCCGGAGTCGAGGCGGGTGGACGAGGAGACCGGCACCGTCATCGTCGAGCGCCGCTGCATCGAGCATGGGCGCGTCGTCAAGAAGATCGAGCTGACGGATGCCGCAGGCGGCGAGCCGCGGCGCTACACGGAAAGCGTGCGCCTGCTCGGCGAGCCGTGGTTCCGCTCGGCGCTGGCGGAAGCGGGTCTCGTGCTCGAGGCGACTGGCGGCGGGTATGACGGCGAGCCCTACGAGCCCGAGCGCTCGAAGCGCCTCGTCCTGTTCGGACGGAGGCCATGACGGAGCGCCGGCAGCACGGCGAAGCGCCGGAAGCCGGAGCCGTCCGGCCGTCGGGAGCGGTGGACGCCTCCGGCCGGCCGCCGGGAGATGCGAGCGACGCCGGCAGGCCGGGCATGGGAGCCGGACGCGATCCGCTTCAGGCGGAGCCGCTTGGCGGGGGCTGGCTGCGGGTACCTGTGCCGCTGCCGTACTCGCTGCGCTTCGTCAACGCCTACCTCGTCCCCGAGCCGGACGGCGGCTGGACGGTCATCGACCCCGGCCTCAATACGGAGGATGCGCGGACGATGTGGCGCGAGCTGCAGCAGCGGGCCGGCATCGCGCGCGGAGACATCCGCCGCGTGCTGCTGACCCACCAGCATCCCGACCATTACGGCCTGTCGGGATGGATGCAGCAGGAGCATGGCTGTCCCGTCTGGATGACGCGGCAGGCGCATCGGTACGCGGTCCGCATGTGGGGAACGGACAGCCGCTTCCCGCGCGAGCTGGAAGCGTGGTTCCGCAGCCACGGCATGCCGGACGAGCTGCTCGCGCTTCTCGGACCGCATCTGGATTCGTTCCGCGAGCGGGTCGAGCCGCAGCCGCAGCCGTCCTATCTCGAGCCGGGAGAGAGCGTCGGGCTCGGGGGCCGCAGCTGGAGGCTGATCGACGCTCCGGGCCATGCTCCCGGCGCGGTATGCCTGTACGAGCCCGGCCGGCGCGAGCTGATCGCGGGCGATCAGGTGCTGGCGCGCATCACGCCCAACATCAGCCTGCTGCCGGGCGACGGCGTCGATCCCGATCCGCTGCGCTCCTATCTGGCGAGCCTGGCTGAGCTGGCGGAGCTGCCGACCGAGCGCGTCTATCCCGGCCACCGCGAGCTGTTCGCGGACGCGGGCAAGCGGGCTCGCGAGATCGCCGAGCATCATGCGCGCCGGCTGGAGCATCTGCTCGGATTGCTTGCGGAGCGGGGGGAGGCCAGCGCGTTCGAGCTGTGCGAGCTGGAGTTCGGCGTCCATCTGCGGCGCAACATCCATAACCTGCGCTTCGCGCTCAGCGAGACGCTGGCCCATCTCGCCTACCTCGAGCGGGACGGGCGGGCGGAGGCTCGCTTCCGCGCGGACGGGGCGATCCGCTATCGCGGGGTGGCTCGCGAGAACGGCATCGGATAGCAGCGGGCAGCAGCAGGCAGGGCGCCGCAAATTGCCGTTTCGGCGGCGGACAGCAGGATCGTGACCGGCAAAAGAAGAAGCGAGAGGAGTCGAGCGGATGAAGATCTACCAGTTGCCGGGCCGGGAGTGGCCGATCGATGCCTTTTCGAGCCAGGGCGTCATGTTCTCCGGCATTACCCGTCATGACGGGCGGATTCAGCTGAGCAGCGTGCGGATCGAGGCGAACGGCATCGTCGGCAGGCATGTCGCGGAGGCGAGCCAGCTGTTCCTGCTGATCGACGGGGAAGGCTGGGTGAGCGGAGCGGACGGCAAGCGGATTTCCGTAAAGGCGGGCCAGGCCGCTTATTGGGAGGCCGGCGAGGAGCATGAGTCCGGCTCCAGGACGGGCATGACCGTCATCGTCGTCGAGGGCGGGCAGCTCGTCGTCGAGATGGAGGAGCTCGCTTCATTCTAGCCTGGCTTGCCGGGCTGGCTCGGCGCCGGCCGGTTCACGAGCAGACGCGTCAAAAAAAGCGTCCTTCCCCGTTCGCACGGGGCGGGACGCTTTTTGGCGATCGGGTCGGTCGGGCCGGCGGACGGCTCCCGCGCCGGTGCTGCTCCCGGCCTAGGGCGTGTTTGCATCCCCCGAATGAAGCAGGGGGCAAAAAGGCGGTGATAGATGCCCTTGAGCAGGTTTGCAAACATGCCCTAGGGCAGAGGCACGTCGTCCTGGCGCTCGCCGCGGGCTTCCTCGCGCTCGGCCTGCTTGCGGTGGGCGATGCGGCTTGCGGCGGCTGCCGCGATCGCGCCGACGATGTCGTCGAGGAACGTATGGATCTGGCCGTCATGCTTGTCGTTGAGACGGACGAGGATGCCGGGCTTCAGCTTGTCGACATAGCCGAAGTTCGTCAGGCCGATGCTTCCATAGACATTGACGATGGACAGGGCAAGAATTTCGTCGCAGCCGTACAGCCCCTCGTCGTTGCGAATCATTTCCTGCAGCGGCGGCAGCAGCCGGCCTTCCTCGGCAAGCAGGTCGAGCTGGATGCCGGTCAGGATCGCATTTTGGACTTCCCGTTTGGAAAGGACCGCCTCGATGTTCTCTTCGCATTCCGCCAGAGACAGGTCCGGATAATAATCCTTCTGCAGGAAGAAGGTCAGCTCGGCGATCTCGGCTTTTGTCACGCCTCGCTTGGCGAGCCATTCGGCTGTCGCCTCGGCGACAGCCTTGCTGTTGAGGGCATAAGCGGCAGGTTTGGACATGCTGGAAACCCCCTTGGACGGTTTTGGGAACAAGCTTGGTCTAAAAGGATGGTACAACCCATACAAATAGTACTACAAACGGGCTAGTACCACCAGGCGGCGCAAACGCGGCCGGTAACCAAGGGAGGATACAGGAACATGGAACAGCAGCGCTACAGATGGATTCGCAAGGCGGCGTTGACGGGAGCTCTGACGCTGCCGGTCATGGTGGCCGGCTGCGGCTGGTTCTCGCCGTCGGACAGCAAGGCCGTCGATCCGCCGCAAGGCGAGACCGGATCGGCCATTACAGGCGCGGACGGCCAGACGTCCGCGGCGGCGACAGGCTCGGCCGAGGTGTCGGCGCAGGGCGAGGCATCCGGCCTGACCGTCTACCTCAAGGACGCCGAGGGCTATCTCGCTCCCGTCACGATTCAGGCCAAGCTGGACAGCAAGCTGACGGCCGAGGCGCAGGCGCTCGAGCTGCTCGTGGACGGTGGCGCTTATTCGAAGCTGCTGCCTGAAGGCTTCAGCGGCGTGCTTCCCCAAGGCACGCAGGTGCTGAACGTTCAGGTCAACGAAAAGACGAAGCTCGCCACGGTCGAGTTCTCCAAGCAGTTCAGCGACTACAACGAGCAGGACGAGCGCACGATGCTCGAGGCGATCACGTATACGCTGACGGGCCTGGACGGCATTCAAGGCGTGGAGCTGTGGGAGGAAGGCGAGCGGCTGCAGGAAATGCCGGTCGGCCAATATCCGCTCGACCGCGCCCTCACCCGCGCGATCGGCATCAATCTGGAGGCCGACAGCGGAGTCGACTACAGCTTGTCCACGCCGGTGACGCTTTATTTCTCCAGCAAGACCGAGCTTGGCGATCCTTACTTCGTGCCGGTCACCCGTCTCGTTCCCCGGACGACCGACAAGCTGACGGCAGCGCTCGACCAGCTCACCGAAGGCCCGCTGGAGGAAAGCCGGCTGCTGCCCGTCTGGCTGCAGGACGTGAGCGTCGACAAGATTACGCAGAACAAGGATACGATCACGCTCGACCTGAAGGACGAGGCGTACAAAAAAGGCGATGTCGCTCCGGCCGAGATGATGCGCGCGGTCGTGCTGTCGCTGACCGACAACGCCGGCGTCGACCAGGTGCAGATCAAGCTGAACGGCGCCTCCGACTTCAAGGATGAGCTCGACACGTCGTACACGGAGCCGGTCAGCCGGCCGGAGCAGCTGAACGCCTTCAAGTCCTAGCCCAACGATTCCGGCAGGAAACCCTTGCCGCAGCGATAGCCCGCTTCCGTCCGGCTCAGGCCGCCCGGAGCGGGCTTTTCCGCGTCCGGCTCATGACGGGATGGGGAAGGCCCGCAGGCGGCGGGATGATTTTCGCGGGCGCGTCTGCTACAATGGGGGCTACTTGCACGGATGCGAATGAAGGAGGAGTTCAGTCAGAATGAGATCGGATGGACGCAAGCCGAGCCAGCTGAGGCCGGTCGCGATCGCGGTCGGCGTGAACAAATATGCGGAGGGCTCGGTGCTGATCGAGGCCGGAGACACGAAGGTGCTGTGCACCGCCTCGGTCGAGGAGCGGGTCCCGCCTTTTATGAAAGGACAGGGCAAGGGCTGGGTGACGGCGGAGTATTCCATGCTGCCGCGCGCGACCCATACGCGCAGCCAGCGCGAGTCGCAGCGGGGCAAGGTGAACGGCCGCACGATGGAGATCCAGCGGCTGATCGGGCGCGCGCTGCGCTCGGTCGTCAACCTGCAGGCGCTCGGCGAGCGGACGATCACGCTCGACTGCGACGTGCTGCAGGCGGACGGAGGGACGCGCACGACGTCGATCACCGGGAGCTTCGTCGCGCTGGCGCTGGCGGTCGCCAAAATCGACGCGCGCTCGCCGTTCGCCGTCTATCCCCTTACGGATTACCTCGCCTCGACGAGCGTCGGCATCATCGGCGGCGAGCCGCGCCTGGACCTGCACTATGAGGAGGATTCCCGCGCCAAGGTGGACATGAATCTCGTCATGACGGGCGCAGGCTCGTTCGTGGAGCTGCAGGGCACCGGCGAGGAGGAGCCGTTCTCGCGCGAGGAGCTGGACCGCCTGCTGTCGCTCGGCGAGCAGGGAATCCGCGAGCTGATCGAGATTCAGCAGATGGCGCTTGGAGCCGCAGGCGCGCGCATCGGGACGGGCCGAGCATGAGCGGGGGCTATATCGTCGTCGCCACCGGCAACGCCGGCAAGGTGAAGGAATTCGCCCATGCCTTCGCCGGGCTCGGCTTGTCCGTGCGCAGCCTGAAGGACTACCCCGAGCTGCCCGAGCCGGTAGAGGACGGCGACACGTTCGCCGCCAACGCCCGCATCAAGGCCGGCACGATCGGCCGCCTGCTCGGCGCGCCGGTGCTCGCCGACGACTCCGGGCTATGCGTCGACGCGCTCGGTGGAGCGCCGGGCGTCTACTCCGCCCGCTACTCCGGGCCGGGCGCGACGGATGCGCGCAACAACGCCAAGCTGCTGCGCGAGCTGGAGGCGGCCGGAGCGGACGCGTCCAGCCGCGCCGCCGCGCCGCCGGACGGCGGCCGGCTGCTCAGCGCAGGCCGCTTCGTCTGCGCGCTGGCGCTGTACGTGCCGGAGCGGGACGGCTACATCGAGAGCGAGGGCGCGATGGAAGGCTTCGTGCTGGACGCTCCGCGCGGCAGCGGGGGCTTCGGCTACGATCCGCTGCTCTGGCTGCCTGAGCTCGGCCGCTCCGCCGCCGAGCTGAGCGTCGAGGAGAAGCAGCGCGTCAGCCATCGCGGCGAGGCGCTGCGCCGCCTGCTCGCCGAGCTGGAGCGCTCAGGCATCCGGCTGTAGCGATGCCGCGCAGCTTCAGCTGCCTGGACGGCGCGGTCCTTGCGGCCGCGCCGCCGCCGCGAGAAGCGTCCCGCCGCAGCGTTGCCGCCGCGAGAGGCGTCCCGCCGCAGCGACGCCGCCGCGAGAGGCGGTCCCGCCACAGCTCGGGCGTTCCGCGCTGGCGGAGCCAGCCGGTTCGCAGCCGGCTCGCCACATCCCTCAAAAAAGGCGTTTCCTTCCTCGGTCCGGCCGAGGGAGGAAACGCCTTTTGGCTTTGCAACTAAGCAGTTCCTCTCGAACGAGTGCCCCATTGGTGGAGCTGCGCGGAAAAACCGAGGAGCTCGATTCAAACGTGGCCCGAACGGCGGAGTTACGCGGAAAAACCGAGCAGCTCGGTTCAAACGCGTGCCCGGACGGGGGAGTTACGCGGAAAACCCGAGTAACTCGGACAAGCGGGTGCTGAACCGACGGGAGTTACGCGGAAAA
>NZ_KE383848.1:258580-384052 GCF_000422485.1 Paenibacillus pasadenensis DSM 19293 | reverse complement strand
CGCAACATAAAGAAGCCAAACGGAACGAAAGACGAGCAAGCTCGCCTTCCTTCCGTTTGGCTTCTGCCGCATTGGCGCCGAACCGGCGCGGCACGCCAGCCCGCTGCACGCGGCGCGGCGGCCGCAGCACCGCGCGCAGCGACGGCCGCCGCCGGCACCTCTCCCTCAACGCCGGCGGCCGCGGCGCTTCGGCTTCAGCGCGCCGGAGCGCCCGGCGCGCGCGGATTTGCGCGCCGAGCCCGGCGCCGCCTTGCGGGCGGAGCCCCGCGCCGGCCGCCGAGCGCCGCCCTTCGCGGCCTTGCGCGCGCCGCCCGCCGCCGCCTTGCGCGAGCGGCCGCCGGCCGGCTTCTCCGGCACGGCGTTCACGCTGCCGCTCGGGCCGGCGGCCGCAGCGGCCGCTCCGCCGGCGCCGGCAGGGAGCGGGAACGCCGCTCCCTGCCCCGGCACAGGACCGCCGAAGCCGGACAGCCCAGGCCGGCCGCCGAACGGGCCGATGCCGGGAAAGCCTCCGGGAAATCCGCCCGGAAAGCCACCGGGGGCGCCTCCCGGAAACGGCGCTCCCCCGCCCCCGCCCCAGGGCGGCTGCGTCTGGCCGCCGCCCTGGAGCCTTTCCCAATTGGAGTACCAGTTGTCGATCATGCCATGGATGTTGTAGAAATACGTCGAGCGGGGAGCGGTGTCGAGATCCTGCAGCAGCGGCTCGTTCAGCACGTCGGAGCCGGCGTCGTGCATGCAGGCATGGAGCCGCTCGATGAAGCGGCCCAGATCGTCGGCCGTCGCGAACGATTGCGGCTGCTGCAGAATTCTGCGTTCCGCGTTCTGGTCGTAGCAACGGCTCATGCGGATGCCTTGCGGCACGGACGTCCAAGGCTGGACGAGGCTCATGTCGTAGCCCTGGGATTGATACCAGCTCAGCACCTTGCGGATGTACTGGCGGTGGAAGTTCAGGAAGCGGTCGCCCCAGCCGATCGGGGGATTGTCGTTGTCGCTGACATGGTTGGCATGGTGCCAGCGCAGATGCTCCTCGAGCAGGTCGTTCGGAAAATTCGGAATGATCATTGGAAATCCTCCCATGAGGCGGGTCTGCATGCCCGGCGTCTTTCCCTAGGATATGACGCGGCGGGCGGGCATGTGCCTGCCCGCCCGCCTCTCCCCAGCTCCCTCTCCTCCGATATTCCGCTCGACTCCTCGCCTGCTTTACGCCCGTCGGCCTCTCCGCTCAGCTCCGATCGTCGTAATACACATGCTCCGCGCGCAGCCGTCCGCCCTCGATGTCGAGCAGGCCGAACGAATAGCGCGGCTGGCGGCGCTTCTGCAGCGGCGAGCCCGGATTGAACAGCAGCGACGGGCCGTGCTGCTTGCGGTACGGCGTATGCGAGTGGCCGAAAAGAATCAGGTCGGGCCGCTCCTCCTCGAAGCTGGAAAGCGCCTTTTGCTCCGTCCAGCGCCCCCAGCCGATGTCGCCGTGCACGATGCCGATCCGGCAGCCGCCCAGCTCCAGCAGCCGCTTGCGGCCGAAGCGCCGCGCCAGCTCCGGTCCGTCGTTGTTGCCGGCGACGCCGTCCACCGGCGCAATCCGCTCCAGCAGCAAGACCGCCCGCTCATGCGTCCAGTCTCCCGCGTGCAGGATCAGCTCGACTCCCTGCAGGCCCCGCACGAGCTCATCCGGCAGCTTTGCCGCCGCCCCGCTCAGATGCGTGTCGGACACGAGTC
The DNA here is from genome assembly GCF_000422485.1 of Paenibacillus pasadenensis DSM 19293. Classification (GTDB taxonomy): domain Bacteria; phylum Bacillota; class Bacilli; order Paenibacillales; family Paenibacillaceae; genus Paenibacillus_O; species Paenibacillus_O pasadenensis. The sequence continues at coordinate 382,339 of NZ_KE383848.1, read as the reverse complement.
CGATTCTCATGCGGCTTCCCCCTCCGTGCCGGCTCCAGGCCGGCGTAATCGTTGCTTCCTCCAGCTTATCACATCGGCGATCGTCCATGAACCGGCAGCTGCGGCGCCGCGCCCATTGTGCGGACCGGGCGGCGACGGCAGCGCGCGGATCAAGCGCTTCGCGGCGGCGCCGCTCCCCTTCCCCCGGCCCATTCGTGCGGAGCCCGGCGGTTTGGTACAATGGAAGCACCGCATATGCGCGGAAACATCGCCGTGAAGGAGGCCTTCCGCCGCCATGACCTCAACGATCGCCTTGACCAACAAGCTGCGCGAAGCGATGCACCATCTGGAGAACCGCTTCCAGGAACGCGAGGAGCTGATCCGCGTCCTGCTGCTGGCCATGATGAGCGGCGAAAGCCTGCTGCTCGTCGGGCCTCCCGGCTCCGCCAAATCGCAGCTCGCCCGCGCCGCCGCCGCGCTGCTCGGCACGAGCCGCAGCTTCGACTACCTGCTGACCCGCTTCACCTCGCCGGACGAGCTGTTCGGCCCCGTGTCGCTCCAGCAGCTCAAGCAGGACCGCTACATCCGCCAGACGCGGGGATACCTGCCGGACGCGGAGGTCGCCTTCCTCGACGAGATCTTCAAGGCGAGCAGCGCCATCCTGAACTCCCTGCTCACGCTGCTCAACGAGCGCCGCTTCCACAACGGCGCGGAGGCGCAGCCGGTGCCGCTGCTGACGCTGATCGCCGCCTCCAACGAGCTGCCCGAGGAGCAGGAAGGGCTGGCCGCGCTGTACGACCGCTTCCTGTTCCGCTACGAGACGCGCTACCTGCAGCAGATCGCGAGCTTCGAGCGCATGTTCCAGGCTCCCGACAGCCCCCCGCCGGCGCTGCTCGATCCCGCCGTGCTGAAGCAGGTGCAGGAGCGCGCCCGCGAGGCGCGCCTGCCGGAGCCGGTGCTCGTCCTGCTGTTCCGGCTCAAGACGCTGCTCGAGGAAAAGGAATACGTGCTCTCCGACCGCCGCTGGCGCCGCATCGGCCGCACCTGGCAGATCAGCGCGGCGATCCACGGCCGCGACGAGGTCAGCGTTTGGGATACGGTGCTGACGCCGCATCTGCTGTGGGACTTTCCCGAGGACCTGGAGGAGCTGCGCGGCCTGTTCGCGGAAGCCTGGCAGGAGCTGCTCGCCAAGGAGCTGGAAAAGGAGCTGCCGCTCCCGTCCTACCGCGAGACGCTGCGCCGCTGGCTGGACAAGGAGGACGAGCTGAGCGGCTTCCAGTTCCGCAAGGAGGTCGGCGGCTCGCTCGGCGCGGGCCAGTCGGAGCGGCTCAAGGGCCAGCTGGACGAAGCCCGCGCCGAGCTCGAGGACGCCGCCCGCTCGCTGCAGGGCCGGCTGACCGCTTGGCAGGAGCGGGAGAAGCAGCTCCCCGAATGGATCGCCGCGCAGTCGGTGTTCGTCCTCCATGCGGACGAATACGCCGTCCGCTTCACGCGGCTGCGCATCCAGGGCGAGAAGCTGCTGCAGCAGGTGCAGGGCCTTTACCGCAGCCTGTTCGACAAGGACATCCCGGGCATCGCCTACGACTATACGCTGTAGCGCGTGGGCCCGCGCTGCAGCGCGCCATGCCGGCCCGACCGCCCGGCCGCTCGTGTACCGACCGCCCGTGTACCGACCGTCCGCGTGCGCGACCGAACGCCGGTCCGCTTGCCGCCTGCCCGACCACCCGTCCGACCGACAAGGAGGAATCCGCATGCTCATCCGCTGCGCGCGCGTCGACCGCTACCAGTTCGACGGCTTCGTCCGCTCCTCCCGCACCGCGCGCGAGTGGATGCGGGAAGCCGAGCGGCAGGTGCCGTGGTTCGACCTGGAGCTGTTCGCCGACTTCTTCATGAGCTTCTACCTGCCCGATCCCGCCTTCGAGCATCCGGCCGGCGGCGATCCGTTCCATCGCTGGATGCTGGCCGCCCTGCGCCGCCAGCACTACTACCGCGAGATCCATCCGCGCACCGTGCACGAGGTCAACGCTTCGTTCAAGACCGCGCTCAAGGCGCTCATGTGGCTGACGGAATCGTATGAGGAGGAAGCCCGCAAGCGCGAGCGCGAAAAACGGCCGATCGCCGGCGCCGGCCCGCAGGAAAAGGGCTCCGGGGGCGAGGAGGCGTCCGGAGAGCTGCGCGAGCGGCTGACGGACAAGCAGCTGCAGCAGCTGCAGCTCGTCGGCTACCGGCTGCAGCAGGGCAAAAGCGCCGCCGAGGACAAGCAGCGCGCGTTGGACGCGCGGCCGCTCGACCTCGAGGAGCTGGCCGCGCTGCGCCGCCGCGTCGAGGAGCTGCGCGAGGCGATGCGCACCGACTTCGTGCGCCGCGACAAGCATCGCGCCAAGCTCGCCAAGGCCGAGCAGGAGCTCGGCCAGCAGGAGCGGCGGCTCGCGCGCGTCACCGCCCGGGAGGCGGCGGCGATGCAGCGGCTCGAGGACGAGCTCGGCGGCTGGCTGGCCGATTCGCTGCGCGGCTCGCTGAGCCGCGAGGAGGCGGACAGCGGCGGCATCCACGCGCTGCTGCAGGCGAGCCAGCGGCTGGCGAACCGGCGCTGGGGCAGCGAGCTCGGCCGGCTCCGCCGCCAGACGTACGAGCAGTACGCCCTGTGGGTCGAGCGGCTGCGCGGCCACAAGGAGCTGCTCGCCTTCCTCGAGGAGGTCGGACGCCAGCTGCATGCGTTCAAGGCCGCGCGCAAGCAGGCCGCGTCCCGCCGCGCTCCCGAGGCGCGCGGCGGCCTCGAGCTGTCGGGCGACATCGCCCGCATGCTGCCGTCCGAAGCGAGCCTGCTCGCCGACCCCGACTACGAGCCGTACTTCCTCATGCGCTGGCTCGACCGCAAGCTGCTCACCTACGCGCCCGAGGGACGCGAGGAGGAGCCGCAGCGCGGACCGGTCATCTGCATGGTCGACACCTCCCACTCGATGCGCGGGGCCAAGCTCCGGCTCGCGCAGGCGTTCACGGCGGCGTTCGCCGCCTTCACGCTCGGCGAGCGGCGCGATTTCACGCTGCTGCTGTTCGGCGCCAAGGGCGAGGTGCTGGAGCATCGCCTGCATCATCAGCGCCCCGACTGGGATAAATTCTACGAGCTCTCGCGGCTCGCCTACGGCGGCGGCACGAACTTCGACGCGCCGATCGCGCGCGGCATCGAGCTCGTGCAAGGCGCGCGCGGCTTCGCCGCCGCCGACTTCGTCCTGCTCACCGACGGCGTCGGCGAGGTGACGCCCCCGTACCGCGAGCGGCTGGCGACGCTGGCCCAGCGCAGAGGCGTCCGCCTCCATACGCTGATCCTCGGCTCGCCGCGCCAGCATCTGGCCCGGCCGTACGACATCGCCGGCGTCTCTCACCGGATCCGCTTCGCCGCCGCCTGGGAAGGCGCCGATCCTGCGGCAGCGGGCCTGCTGCTGGACGTATTCGCTCCCGAGCGGCGCGCGCCCGAGGCTGCCGCGCGCCGCCGCTAGCGGCAGGCGCAGCAAAAAGGAGCGCGTCCCGGCCGGGACGGTACGCGCTCCTGAACAATTCGGGAAACAGAGGTCGTGCAGGATGGGCTGGCGCCGCCCCTCGGCAGCGATTCGGAAAAGCCTCCGCTCTCAGCCGAAATGCACGACCAGCCAGGCGACGCAAGCGGCCCAAAAAGGCAGCGCCAGCGCCAAGCCGTTGAGCAGGCCGATCCACAGCTGTCCTTCTCTCCGTATCATGGCGCATCTCTCCTTCGGTTCATGGCTTCCTGCTGTCAGTATGGCCGGGAACGCGCCCGATCAGACCTGGCAGCAGCAACTTGCTCGACCGGTTTAGCGTCAATACCCGATTAAGCGCTTCCAAAAACGCGGCCTTCAGCCGGCGTTCCGGAAGAGAGCTAGCCTTGAACTACTCTATGCCAAGGAGGAACCCGCTATGCAATGCCGAAACGGATGCGCCGCATGCTGCATCGCCGCCTCCATCTCCTCGCCGATTCCCGGCCTGCCGCAGGGCAAGCCGGCCGGCATGCCCTGTCCGCAGCTGCTGCCTGATCTGCGCTGCGCCCTCTTCGGCCGGCCGGAGCGGCCCGCCGTCTGCTCGGAGCTGCTGCCCGAGCCGGAGATGTGCGGAGACAGCCGCGAGCACGCGCTCGGCTATCTTGAGCGGCTGGAGCGGGCGACCGCGCCGAAGAGCTGAGGCTCGTTTCCAGACAAAATAAAAAAACGCCGCTCCCGGTACAGGCCGAAAGCAACGTTTTTGCGAAGGGAATGAATCCTTGCATGTAAAGTGAATGGTGCTGATGAAGGGATTCGAACCCCCGACCTACGCATTACGAATGCGTTGCTCTACCAGCTGAGCTACATCAGCAAGCCATTTTCATGTCGTCCGCCTCGCGCTTGTCCAATCCATTTCGTCAGCGGCGACTTTTATAGAATACCGAATCACGCGAATAATGTCAAGCGCTTGTCGAATGTTTGCCGCCCCTGTAAATGTGACGGTTTTTTGTCCGAGATTGATGGCCATCCTGTTGGGGTAAAAAGAAAAAGAAAGACTATCTGATCGGAGGCGTATGGCAATGCCCTATTCCAAAATCTTGGTTGGTTACGACGGTTCGGAGCAATCGGTGCGAGCGCTGCGCTCGGCGATCGAGCTGGCCTCCACCTTCAAGGCGATGCTCGAGGTCGTCCATGCTTTCAATGCGGCGCCGGTCATCATCGGCGAGGCGGTAGCCGCGTCGCCGCCGGCAGGCGCGGAATCGATGCGGCTCGAAGCCGAGACCGTCGCGGCCGAGGCGCGGACGATCATCGCCTCCGCGACCGACATGCCGATTGAAGTGATGATTACCGACGGCGATCCCGGCAAACGGGTCGTCGGACTCGCGAAGGAGCGCGGCGCGGACCTGATCGTCGTCGGCAGCCACGGCAAAGGCGGCTTCAAGGAGCTGTTCACCGGAAGCGTCAGCCATTATGTGACGCAGCATGCCCCAGTGCCGGTGCTGGTCGTGAAATAAACCCGCCTCAAATAAAACGCAACAGGCGAACAGGCCGCCTCCGTCTCTCGGAGGCGGCCTCTTGCCGCGCCTGCGTCCACGGAGGACGAGGCGGATCGCAGCGTTCGGCGCGGCCAATCGGAAGCTAGTTCATGCGGGCCGGGAGCACGAGCGAGAAGCGGCTCCCTCCGCCTGCGCGGCTTTCCAGCTCCAGCCGGCCTCCGAGCAGCTCCGCCAGCTGCAGGCTGATGGACAGCCCCAGCCCGGTTCCGCCATAAGTGCGGGTGACGGCGCCGTCCGCCTGGCGGAACGCCTCGAAGATCAGCTCATGCTTGTCCGGCTCGATGCCGATGCCGCTGTCCACGACGTCGAACCGCAGCCAAGGCGTCCGATCGGCCGCCGGCTCCGCGCGCACCGCCAAGGCGACTCCGCCCGCATCGGTGAACTTGATCGCGTTGGCCAGCAGATTGCGCAGAATCTGGCGGATCCGGAGCGGATCGGTCAGCAGCAGCTCCGGAGCCTCCGGGTCGACCTCGACGTCGAAGCGGAGCCCCTTGCGCCGCGCCTGCGGCTCGAACTGCAGCTGCAGCGACTGCATCAGCTCCAGCGTCGACAGCGGCTCGATCTGGATCGACAGCTTGCCGGCCTCCACCCGGGACAGATCGAGGATATCCTCGATCTGCTGCAGCAGCTCGCGGCCGGCCGCATGGATCATCGCGCCATGCCTCCGCTCTTCCACGGTCCGCCGCTCGTCCTCGTTGTCGCCGATCAGCTCCGACAGCAGCAGGATGCTGTTGAGCGGCGTCTTGAGCTCATGCGACATATTGGCCAAAAACTCCGACTTGTACTTGGACGCGAGCTTGAGCTGGACCGCCTGCTCCTCGAGCTCGTGCTTGGCCGCTTGCAGCTCCTCGGTCTGCAGGCGGAGCGTGTCGTTCTTGACGCCGAGCTCCTTCATCCGCTCCTGCTCCTTGCTGAAATCGCGGATCATATAGACGAAAAATCCGCTCAGCAGGACGGAAAGCGGGAACGTCAGCGGGAAGAAGCGGCTCCAGTAGACCTCGAACGGAATGACGCCAAACAATGAAATGTTGATGCCGTTCAGCAGATTGATGCCTAGAATCGTGATCGTCGCCCGGACCGGGTAGGAAAGGCGCCGCTTGCGGAACCAGACGTTGGCCAGCGCGCCCGCGATGCCGAGGATGAGCATGTTGCCGACGCCGGCCCAGGCGGCGGGAGCGATGCCGAACAGCAGCCGGCCCGCGCCGATGCCGGCGCCGATCAGCCCGACCGCCCAAGGCGAGCGGAACGCAAGCACGGCCAGAAGCAGCGGAACCTGCCTCAGGTCGAACCGCACCTCGTCGCTCAGCTGCAGCCCGAACAGCATCGTCAGGATGCCGGATGCGACGAAGACGAGCGCCGCGGCCGCCTGCTGCGCGGCCGGACGGATGCGATGGAAGAACAGCTTGTACCCGAGATTGAACAGATAGGCGATTGTGACGAGCAGGCTGATATTCGTGAAGAATACTTTGAGAAACGCCACCTTGGCCTCCTGGGCAACCGTAATACCGCTATTTTACAGGATTGGCCGGCATTGCAACACTCCGATCGTCCGCTCGCCGCCGAATCCGGCTTTTTTCTATCGATAGACCTCAATTTTCCGCGTAATTTGTCGAAGAAATAGGCAAGAAGACTCATACCGAACGGCTGCAAGTAGAAAAATGTCCCGAATCTTTCATATTCTTTTAATCCGTTTAATGTAGAATAAGAGAAAAGAAGAACTATTTCCCCAAGGGGGTGCATCGCCGATATGATGAAGTCCATCACCTACAAGAACCGATCCGTTCCCGTCTTCTACCCCCCGGGACAAGAAGAAGCGGTTCGGCTGCTGCCCGACAAGCTCAAGGAATACGAGCTCAATTTCGATTTCCGCAAGCGCTGGAAGCGGATCGCCTCCGTCGAGATGAGCCGCGACGTGGCGATTTTCCAATACAATGACGGAACGAAGCTGTACCTGGAGGTCGGCTGAGCCGGCGCCTCCGCCCATCCGTCCCCAACCGAAAAAGCTGCGCTCCGTCGTCGGAGCGCAGCTTTTTTTGTAGAGAAGGTCAAGGGCGCGTCTCTACCCATTCAGGCGAGGGGAGGAACGGAGCCCGGAACCGAGCGGCTGCGGCCGAGCAGGGGCCGCTGCTCCTCCTCCGTCATGCGGGCGAAAAACTCCGGCTCCTCCTCTGCCAGCTCCAGCCATGCGGCGACGCAGGCCGGATCGAAGTGGCGTCCGGACTCGGCGCCGATGAACGCCAGCGCCTGCTCCGGCGTCATCGCCCGCCGGTACGCCCGCTGCGAGGTGAGCGCGTCGTACACGTCGGCGACCGCCGCGATGCGCGCCGTCAGCGGAATCTGCTCGGCCTCCAGCCGGTCGGGATACCCGGTGCCGTCCCAGCGCTCGTGATGAGAGCGGACAACGGCCAGCTCCTGCCGCATGAAGCCGAGGTTGCGGCAGAGCTCGTAGCCCCGCACCGGATGCAGCTCGACGACCTGCCGCTCCTCCGGAGAGAGCGCGGCCGGCTTGTTTAGGATCGCTTCCGGCACGTACAGCTTGCCGACGTCGTGCACGATCGCTCCTTGACCGATCGCCAGCAGCTGCTCGGGGGCCAGGTCCAGCTTTTCCGCGAGCTTGAGCGCATACAGCGCGACGCGGTAGTTGTGTCCGGCCGTATAGCCGTCCTTTTGCTCCGTCGCCTCGATCAGGTCCTCGACGCTCGGAGAGATGCACTTCTGCAGCCACTCCTGCGGCGTCGATCGGTACAGCGCTCGCAGCGCGGCGCTCAGCGAGCCGCGGCTGCCAGCCAGCTGCCGGCCGAGCCCCCAGGCGACCGAGACGAGCGAGAGCAGCAGCAGCACATGGTAGAGCCACCAGCTGAGCCGCCAAGGCTCTCCCGACACCATGACGACTTGCCCGGCAGCGAGCAAGCCGCAGCCGTACAGGATGCCGAGCTGCAGCGGCATGCGGGCGCTGCGGTAGTTCCGGGCGTAGCTCCAGGCGGCGTGGGCGAGCAGCGCCAGCACCAGTCCGGTCAGCGCGGGCCGAGAGCCTTGCAGGTCGAGCGCCCAGTCGTGCATCGTATGCGGGCCCTGGAGCGAGAAGACGAGAAAAGCGAGCAGCAGCAGCGTATACGCCGGCGCGAGCCAGCGGGAAGCGTTGCCCAGCCGCAGCACCATCCGTCTGGCGGCGGGCAGCGACGACAGCCAGATCCAGCCTGCGGCGGCCAGGATGCCGAGCTGGCTGGACACGCCTTGAACGCTGTTGTGGTCCATCAGGAACCCCGGCGTCGCCAGCCCGTGCAGCATGAGCAGCCCCGTCATCGAAACGTAGGCGAGCGACAGGAACGCGATGCCGAAATTCCGCAGCCGCATCCCGGCATAGCCGAGGGCAGCGGCAAGCAGCAGCGCCAAGAAGGAGACGCCGCTGACAATATAGAAATGAATAATGGGAGCATGCAGGCGCGGGTCGAATCCTCCGCTCTCCCGAAGGGCAAGGAACATCCCGAGAGGCAGCAGGAAGGAAACGAGGGCGACCGACATCATCCGGACGGCAGGACGGCGCATACGTCGGGGTTCACCTCGCGAGCCCTTTCGGGCTGATTGGAGTAGCGATCCGTTAGGTTTTAGGCAAAACCGCCATTACCGCTAGCATACCGCAATCTGGAAACTTTTCAAGTCATCGAAACAAGGAGCTGAACTCGAGTGTCATCCCGTCATCAAGCGAGAATGTATAAAGAAGCCTATGAAATGGTCGAGCTGTCGGAGGCTTCCACCCGCTCGCGGGTGCTGCTCTGTCCCGAGCGCGGGGGCATTGCCCTGGAATGCCGGCTGAACGGCTACGAGCTGTTCTATTTGGACGAAGCCACCTTCCTCGATCCGTCCGCCAACATCCGGGGAGGCAACCCGGTGCTGTTCCCGATCAGCGGCCCGGTCGCCGGCGGCGAATACGAGTGGGAAGGGAAGCCCTATGCGATGAAGCAGCATGGCGTCGCGCGGACCGAGGCGTGGCAGGTCGCGGAGACGTCCGAGGACGGCGCCGCCTCCGCGACGCTGGTGCTGCGCAGCAGCGAGCGGACGCGCGCGGCGTTCCCGTTCGACTTCGAGCTGCGGTTCGCCTATGCGCTCAAGGACGGCGAGCTGACGATCCGCCAGCAGTACCGGAACCTTTCGGACCGCGCCATGCCGATGTATCCGGGCTTCCACCCGTACTTCGCCACCTCGGCCAAGGACATCCCGTTCGCGACCGACGCGACCCGCTACCTCGACTACAACGACGGCCAGGTCAAGCCGTACGAAGGCCGCCTCGACCTCGGTCTGATGCAGGAATCGGCCGCGCTGCTCGACGCTAGGCGGCCGGAGATCTCCTTCCCGCTCGACAGCGGCATCACCGTGACGCTCGCCTACAGCGAGGCGTTCAAGTACGTCGTGTTGTGGAGCGTGCCGGGCAAGCCGTTCGTCTGCGTCGAGCCGTGGATGGCGCTGTCCGGCGAGCTCGATCGCCGCGAGGAGCTCGTGCAGGTGCCTCCCGGCGGCGAGATCGAGGCGGTGCTGACGCTGCGCGCTTCGCATGCTCCGGGGCAGGGCTGACGACGCGCCCGGCCTTCTTTTTCCTCTTGATCAGGGGGAAAAGGAGGCTTTTCTGCTTTTTCGAGCCGGCCGACAGCGGCTGCGCTTTTCATCATGCTGCTCCTTGACGCTGCGATGGCCTTCAAGCGGAGCGGATTACCGGCTCGGCCGCCGCTCCTGCGCCTCGGGCAGCGCCTGCTCGAACAGGCAGAAGCCGTTCGGGCTCGTCCCGAGCCGCGAGTAGCCGGCGGACGCGTACAGCGCCTCCAGCTTCGGATTGCCGGCGATGCAGTCGAGGCGGATCGCCTTTTTGCCGGGATGGACCGCCTGTTCCCGCGCCCAGCGCAGGATCGCCCGTCCAAGCCCGCTGCCGGCATAAGCTCTCGCGACCGCCAGCCGGTGCAGGTAGACATAAGGCTCATGCCCCTGCTCGCCCCACAGCTCGCGGTCCCAAGCGCCCGGCTGCCGCAGCAGCAGCACGAGGCCGGCGGGCCGGCCCTTCTCCCTTCCGGGACCGTCCATCCCGTCGCGGAAAAGGATGGCTTCTCCGCGGCGGACGGCCTCGTCCAGGCCGTGGCTGTCCTCTCCATCCAGCAGTCCGGACCATTGCCTGGATCCGTTGCCGCGCAGCCAGCGCGCGATGCCGACGAGCAGCTCCGACGCCTCGGCGGCCGTGTCCGGCGTCACGATCTCGGCCGCGAAGCCTGCTGCCGCCTCCGGCTCGATCATTTCGATCGCTTGCGTATTCATGCGGTTTCCTCCTTGCCTTTCCGCCGGCCCGGAGCTCGATCTTTCGGTTGATCCGGGCGGCATCGGGGTACATTTATCCTATCCCACTATACCCCCAAGGAGGTATCCCATGTCCAGCCCAACCGAAACCGTGAAGACGTTCCCCCCGCAGCATCAGGACAAGCAGCCCGGCATCGAGTCGGAGATGAATCCGCTCCCCGTCTACGCGGCGCCCGATTATCGCGGGTCCGGCAAGCTCGAAGGCAAAAAGGCGCTCATCACCGGCGGCGACAGCGGCATCGGGCGCGCGGCGGCGATCGCCTTCGCCAAGGAAGGCGCCGACGTCGCGATCGTCTACCTGAGCGAGGATGCGGACGCGGAGCAGACGAAAAAGGAAATCGAGGCGGCCGGCCGCTCCTGCCTGCTGCTGGCGGGCGATATCGGCGACGAGGCGTTCGCCAAGGAAGCGGTGAGCAGGACCGTCGAGGCGCTCGGCGGCCTGGACGTGCTCGTGAACAACGCGGCGGAGCAGCATCCGCAGCCGAAGTTCGAGGACATTACGGCCGAGCAGCTGGAAAAGACGTTCCGCACGAACATCTTCTCGATGTTCCATCTGACCAAGGCGGCGCTCCCCCATCTGAAGCCGGGCAGCTCCATCGTCAACACCGCCTCCGTCACCGCCTACGAGGGCAACCCGCAGCTGATCGACTACTCGTCCACCAAGGGCGCGATCGTCAGCTTCACGCGCGCGCTGTCCAACCATCTCGTGGAGCGCGGCATCCGGGTCAACGGCGTCGCGCCGGGACCGATCTGGACGCCGCTCATCCCGTCGACGTTCGACGAGCAGCATGTGTCCGAGTTCGGCGGCGACACGCCGATGAAGCGCGCCGGCCAACCGCATGAGCTCGCCCCGGCCTATGTGTACCTGGCCAGCAGCGACTCGTCGTACGTGTCGGGCCAGATGATCCACATCAACGGCGGACAGGTGCTGAACGGGTAGAAAAAGGAAAAGAGGCTGTCTCCCGAGCGTTCTCGGCGAGACAGCCTTTTTTATTGAGCGGCCCCAGTGCCGGGCGGCGGCGCTTCCTAGTGCCAAGATCGGCACGACGGAGAACCGCCACGCGGCTGCGGCGTTTCCCAGTGCCAAATTTGCCACTATGGAGGGCCATCCGCTGCTGCGGCGCTTCCTACCCGCGCGACGAGCGGCGCCCGTCACGCCGGGCCGAAGTCCGCTTCGGCCAAGTCGCCGCCGATGGAGAAAGCCGCGCGGTTGCCGCTCGCGGCGGCGCCGACGACCTGCGACGGCGACATGCCGGCGGTATCGCCCGCGGCGTAGACGCCCGGCACGCTCGTGCGGCCGAAGCCGTCGACGAGCAGCACGCCATGCGCGTCATGCGCGCAGCCGAGCATCGCGCCGAGCGGCGTGCCGAGCATCGCGTCCGGCGTGACGAAGCCGCCGCTGCGCGCGATCCGGCTGCCGTCCGCGAAGCGCACGGCATGCAGCTTGCCGCCGCTCCCTTCGAGAGCGGCGATCGGCGCGCGGGCGACGCGAGCCCCGCGCGCCTCCAGCGCCTGCTGCTGCTGCGGACTGAGCTGTCCGCGGCCGTGCGTGCAGACGAGCAGATCGCGCGACCAGACGAGCAATTGCTTCGCCTGTTGAAAAAGATTCCCGCCCGTCGAAATCGCCACCAGCGACGCATCCCGCAGCTCCCATCCGTCGCAGTACGGGCAGTTGAACAGCGATGTCCCGTAAAGCTCGCGCAGGCCCGGAATGTCGGGCAGCTGCTCCTTGAGCCCGGCCGCCAGCAGCACGGTCCGCGCCTCGAAGCCGCCGCCCCCTTCCAGATGCACCCGGAACCTGCCCGCCCGGCTCTCGATCGCCGCGACCTTGCCGGAGCGCAGCCGGATGCCCGGATAGGCCGCCAGCTCCTCCCGGGCCAGCCGCCGCAGCTCTCCGGGCGGAACGCCGTCCCTCGTCGGATAGCCGTGCCCCGCTGCCGTGACCGCATTGCGCGGACGGGCGTCATCGACGACGAGCGCCGAGCGGCGGGCCCTGCCCAGCACGAGCGCCGCCGCCAAGCCCGCCGGTCCGCCGCCGATGATGGCGCAATCGATGACCATCCGCTCCACCTCCCCCGCTTGCTCTCCTTTCGTATCGTATGTGGGCCGGGACAGGTGTAGAAGCGGAGCCCTGCCGAACGTCCCGTAGTCGGGCGCGCCTTGGCACGCAGGACGCGTCGGCCGCATCCCAAAAAGCCGCCCCCGGTCGATGGGATCGACCGGGGGCGGCTCCATGTTCATTTGCGGTCAGTTGCCGCCCGAGACCGGAACCGCTCCGCCGTAATGCTCCTCCAGCGTGTCGCCGCTCTCGGCGAGCTTCGCGGCGAGCTCGACGCCGACGTAGCGGATATGCCAAGGCTCGTACTTGTAGCCCGTAATGTCTTCCTTGCCTTCCGGATAACGAATGATGAAGCCGTAGTCGGTCGCGTGCTCGGCCAGCCACTCGGCCTCCGGCGTGCCGGCAAAGCAGCTTTCGGCCGCGCATTTTCCGTCGATGCCGGACATGTCGATCGCCAGTCCCGTCTGATGCTCGCTATGTCCCGGACGCGCGCTGTACTTGTCGGCCGCCGCGACGCCGTCCTTTTTCACATAGCCCTCGTACAGCGTTTTTTGCCGGGATTCGGAGCGGTAGCCCGACACGCCGGCGAGCTTGATGCCGTCCTTCGCCGCGCCGGCGACGAGCTGCTCGAGCGCCTCCGCCGCTTCCTTGCGGAGCTTGCGCTTGTCGATCTTCTCCGAGAACGTGAACGGGATGTCGGGATAGACGAGCTCCTTCGGCGCGTACCCTTCCGGCAGCCGGAACTGCTTGTTGACGAGCGCCGCGGCGGCAGAGGCGTTTGCCGTCACCTCGATGGCTTCGTAGAAGCCTCCCGTGGAGCCGCCCTTCGCCCCCGCCGGACTGGCGGACGGCTTCGAGCTCGGCTTGGCGGACGGCGAGGACGATGGCTTTGCAGTCGGCGAGGACGACGGCGAAGGCGTCAAGCTCGGCGATGGGGAAGCGGAGCTCCCGCCTCCTCCCGCGGACGCCGGCGGCGACGCGGTCGCCGAAGCGCCCGGCGAAGCATCGGGTTCCGGCGCGGCGGCGCCGGAGCAGGCAGACAAGGTCAACGCCGCCGCCAGCAGCAGGGCGGACGCGGCAGGCATTCGATTGCGTTTGCTGTTCATGATGGTTCCATCTCCTTGAAGGGACGCTCGGCGTCCTTTTCTATATGCTGCAAGCGGATAAGTTCAGCTTCCGTTATACCACACAGACGGCGAAACGCGAAGAATGGTTTCAACCGCCCTGAACTTGGCAACTTGAGATTGAACTGACGGGCACGGAAGTTTATGCTTAGATTTGGAAAAGCTATGAAGTGAAAGGAGCATGACCCGCATGGAAACCAAAGCGCCTCGCCAAGCCCCTTTCGAGCTCAGGCTGAGCGACGGCGGCACAATCCGCGGCGAAGTCCGCTTCGTTCCGAGCGGCGGGCGCAAGCCCGTCGTGCTGATCGCCCACGGCTTCAAGGGCTTCAAGGACTGGGGCTTCCTGCCCTATGCCGCCGAGCGGATCGCGGAGGCCGGCTTTTATGCCGTCACCTTCAACTTCTCCCGCAACGGCGTAAGCGGCGGCGAGGAATTCGACGAGCTGAACAAATTCGCCCTCAATACGTACAGCCGCGAGCAGAGCGATCTGGAGCGGATCGTCGCCGCGCTCGTCGGTCGGGAGCTGCCGCATCCGGAGCAGGCCGACGCCAAGCGGATCGGCATCTGCGGCCACAGCCGCGGCGGCGGCAACGCGATCATCTTCGCTTCCGAGCATCCGATCGTGCGCGCGGCCGTTACCTGGAACGGCATCGCCCGGGCGAACCTGTTCGACGCGGAGTTCGAGGCGGCGGCGCGCAGGGACGGCCAGGCGTTCGTGCCGAACGCCCGCACCGGCCAGCAGATGCCGATCGGCAAGGGGTTTTTCGAGGATCTCGACCGGAACGCGGATCGCTTCGACATCCCCGCCCGCCTCGCCTCGCTGCGCGCCCCCGTCCTCCTCATCCAGGGCGACGCGGACAGCTCGCGGCTGATCGAGGGGTTCGGCCGGCTGAAGGAAGCCGCGCCGCAGCAGCCTTCGCTGCTGCTCGAAGGCGCGAGCCATACGTTCGGGGCGTCGCATCCGTTCGCCGGCGCGACGCCGGAGCTCGATGCGGCGCTGGAAGCCACGGTCGGCTTTCTCCGGGAGAAGATGTAAGAAGCGCAGCTGCTTTTCATGTTCCGTTAAGGTAAGCGCTCCCCGGATTTGATATGATGCGAGGAGCGAACAACCGGGACAAGTCCCGTCCACACACAGAAGGGAGTCAATTTTCGAATGGCAGACCATAAGAAAGATCCGCTTGACGCGAACGGCAACGACCATCTGACGCCGGAAGATACGGCGACGCGCGAAGGCGCGGACTTCGCCGGCGATTCCGGCAGCGAGCGCGCCGAAGAGACGATTCAAGCCGAAGAGGAAGTCTCGGAGCGCCGCTCCGAGGACGCCCTCCGCGAGGCCGAGTACGATGCGGAGGTGCACACCGCCGATCCGGAGCGCGCGTTCGGCTCGGTGCCGGTGACGCCGGTCGCGGGAGCAGCCGATCTGCCGCTCGACAACGACGGCGTCCAAGGCGACGGAGACGGCGGCGGCCCGAAGCGCTCTGGCGCGGCGACCGGATGGATGATCGCTTCCCTCGTGCTGGCGGTCGGCCTGATCATCGCGCTTGTCAGCCTCTTTTCGAATAGAGGCGGCGAGGCCGTCGCGACGGTCAACGGCGAGAAGATCACGAAGGACGAGCTGTACGACATGCTCGCTCCGACCTACGGCAAGTCCGCGCTCGACCAGCTCGTCACGATGAAGCTCGTCGACCAGGAAGCCGACAATAAAAGCGTCGCGGTTACCGAAGAAGAAGAAAACGCCGAGCTGGAGGACATCAAGAAGAACTTCACCTCCGAGGCGGAATTCGAGAACGCGCTGGCGCAGTCCGGCATGTCGCTGGACGACCTGAAGAAGCAGATGCTCATGCAGGTGCAGATGCGCAAGCTGCTCGCCGACCAGGTGAAGGTGTCGGACGAGGATATCAAGAAGAACTATGAAGAGAACAAGGAAAGCTTCGCTACGCCGGAGCAGGTGCAGGCGTCCCACATCCTCGTCGCGACCAAGGAAGAAGCGGATGCGATCGAGAAGCAGCTTAAGAACGGCGGCGACTTCGCGGCGATCGCCAAGGAGAAGTCCACCGATACGGGCAGCGCGGCCAACGGCGGCGACCTCGGCTTCTTCGGCAAGGGCTCGATGGTGCCGGAGTTCGAGGAAGCGGCCTTCGGCATGAAGATCGGCGAGATCAGCGCTCCGATCAAGTCCGATTACGGCTACCACATCATCAAGCTGGTGGACCGCAAGGAAGCGACGACCCCGACGCTCGAGGACAAAAAAGAAGAGATCCGGAAGACACTGGAGAACCAGCAGCTGAGCACGCTGTCCCAGACGCTCATCACCGATCTGCGCGCCAAGGCGACGATCACGAACACGCTCGACCCTTCGCAGAACACGAACGGCAGCGCGGAGAAGAACGGATCGAGCGAAAACGCTCCGGCGGAGAATGCTCCGGCGGAGAATGCCGCAAGCAACTCGAAGTAAAGTGAAAAGCTCTTGCCCCGGTCCGAAGGACCGGAGGGCAAGAGCTTTTTTTGTGCTTCGCTCGGGTCGAGCGGCAGTCGGGCTTCTGCAACCCGATTTTTTCGGGTTGCAGCTTGCCGAGCGGGCTGTCGGGACTCTGCAACCGGACTTTTTCGGGTTGCAGCTTGCCGAGCGCGCTGCTGGGCTTCTGCAACCCGACTTTTTCGGGTTGCAGCTTGCCGAGCGCGCTGCCGAGCTTCTGCAACCCGACTTTTTCGGGTTGCAGCTTGCCGGGCGGGCTGTCGGGCTTCTGCAACCCGACTTATTCGGGTTGCAGCTTGCCGGGCACGCTCGCGGTCCTCTGCAACCCGACTTTTTCGGGTTGCAGCTTGCCGAGCGTGCTGCCGGGACTATGCAACCCGACTTTTTCGGGTCGCAGTCTTGATCCACGCTCCCCAATGCAACAACTAAAGCCGAGTTACTCGGTTTTTCCGCGCATCTCCGCCGTCGGAGCATCCATTCGAGCCGAGTTGCTCGGTTTTTCCGCGCATCTCCGCCGTCGGAGCATCCGTTCGAGCCGAGTTGCTCGGTTTTTCCGCGCATCTCCGCCGTCGGAGCATCCGGTCGAACCGAGTTGCTCGGTTTTTCCGCGTATCTCCGCCGACGAGGCATCCGGTCGAACCGAGTTGCTCGGTTTTTCCGCGTAGCTCCGGTGTCGGGGCGCATGCTGGAGACCAACGGAGCCGCCGGGTTGAGGAGTCCGAGATCGGCAGAGTCCTTTCGGCGGACACCGGCGGACATCGACTTACACCGCCGGGCAGAGCCTGCAACAGCCGCCGGGCAGAAGGCGGCTTCGCTCAGCCGACCGGCTCGCGGCCGTCCTTGCGGATCGTCCGCCGCTGGGAAGAGTAGATGCTCGCGGAGCCCGAGCAGAGATAGGCGATGACGCTGGCGACGAGCAGATAGGCCGCCGCGTCGGCGCCGAACAGCTCCAGGCCGAGCACGAAGCACGCGAGCGGCGTGTTCGCCGCCGCGCTGAACACGCCGACCAGGCCGAGCCCCGCGAGCAGCGGAGCCGGCAGCTGCAGCAGCGGAGCGAGCGCATGGCCGAGCGTCGAGCCGATGACGAACAACGGCGTCACTTCGCCGCCCTGGAAGCCCGCGCCGAGCGTGAGCGCCGTAAAGACGAGCTTCCATAACCAGGCGAACGGCTCGACCGTCCCCGCAGGAGCGAACGAGTCCTGCAGCAGCGGCAGGCTCAGGCCAAGGTAATCCCCTCCGCCGACCAGCAGCGCCAGCAGCACGATGACGGCGCCGCAAGCTGCGGCGCGCCCCGGCGCCGGCGCGACCAGCCGCGTCGCCAAGCGCCGCACGCCGTGCACGGCGGCGATGAACAGCCTCGCCGCCAGGCCGAACGCGACGGCCGCGATGGCGACGGCCGCCAGCGTGCCGAAGCTTTCGGCCGGCACTTCGCCAATCCGATAGGCGGCATGGCCGATGCCCCAGGCGCGCGTCACGGCATCGCCGACGAGCGCGGCCACGAGGCAAGGGTAAAGCGCCCCGTGCCGCAGCATGCCGATCGCCAGCACTTCGACGCCGAACACCGCGCCCGCCAGCGGCGTGCCGAACACGGAGCCGAAGCCGCCGGCCATGCCGCAGAGCAGCAGGATGCGCCGGTCGGCGGCGCCGGACCGGACGAGCGTGCCGGCGAGCCAGGCGAGCGAGCCGCCCATCTGCACGGCCGTCCCTTCCCGGCCTGCCGAGCCGCCCGTCAGATGGGTCAGCACGGTGCCGCCCAGCACGAGCGGGGCCATGCGCAGCGGGATGCGCTCGCGGCCCTCGTGGATGCTTTCCAAAATCAGATTGCTGCCTCGGATCGCCGTTCCTCCGTACTGCCGATAGATCCAGCTGACGAAAAAGCCCGCCGCCGGCAGCAGGAACAGCAGCCAGGAATGCTCCAGCCGCGTCTCCGTCGCCAGCTCCAGGCTCCACAGGAACAACGCCGACGCCGTGCCCGCCAATGCCCCGACGAGCGAGCCGAGCGCCAGCCACTTGAGCAGGAAGGCCGCCATGCCGCCCGCGCCCTTGCCCGCTTCCGCCAGCCGCTTTTTCAGGCCTGTGGCTTCTCTCATGCCTTTTCCTTCTTTCCTGATCGTGTTGGCCAAGGCAAAAAGGCCCGTTCCGGGCCGATCCGCCTGCGCAGGCGCCTGCACCTGCACCTATGCCGGCGCCGGCGCCTGCACTTGCACCTTCACCTACGCCGGCGCCTGCACCTACGCCTGCACTTGCGCCTGCACCTTCACATGCACCTGCACCTATGCCGGCACCTGCACCTGCGCCTGCACCTTCACCTGCACCCTCACCTTCACCTGCGCCTGCCATCGCCTAACCGCGCGACTTCGGCTGCGCATCCGGCCGCGTCCGTGGCTGACCGGTCCCTGCGCCTGCAGCTGCGTTCATGTCCGCGTCTCCGACCTTGTCCGCGCCTAAGCCTCCATGGACGGCGGCTCGCCGGACGCTCTGCGCCGCGCCTTGTGTCCGCGCCGCAGCAGCAGCGCCAGCACGGAGCCGCGGCCCGGGACGGCGCTGTAGGCCGCATCCTCGTCCGGCGCGAGCAGCACGCCCAGCTGATGATGCTCGCCGGCGAAGCGGGCCCGCTGCACGAACTTGACCTGTCCGTCCAGGTTGAGCACCTCGAGCCGGCAGAAGGCGGAGTTCTCGTGCAGGGCGGCATGCAGCTCCTCTTTGGTGCGCACGCCTCGTCCGTTCACCTTGCGCAGCACCTCGCCGGCCTCGAGCCCCATCTCCTGCGCCGGCGTGCCGGGCAGCACGCCGAGGATGCAGAGGCCGCGCTCGTCATGGACGAACCGCGGCGGCCGCTGCCGCTCCCGGCGCTCCGCCAGCCGCGTCAGCGCTTCATGCAGGCCGAGCGCCGCCAGCGAAGCGACCAGGACGAGCGGCCGCGCGTACGACGCCGCCAGCGCAAGCGCGCCGAGGATCAGGCTGTAGATCAGCAGCCGGCGCGAGGCGAGGCGGGCCGCCTGCTTGGGCAGCTCGGACAGCGCCAGGTCCGTGAAGCCGATGACGGCCGGCAGCGCCAGCACCGTCCAGCCGGCGCTCCAGCCCTCTCCGCCGAGCAGCGGCGTCCAGGGCAGCGCGGCAGCGGCACCTTCCGCTCCGCCGGAGGCCGGCACGAGCAGCAGCAGCGGCACGGGCCACAGGCCTTGCAGCGAGTAGCCGCCGATCAGCTTGCCCCGCTTGCCCTCCAAATAAAGCGGCGAGGCGAGTCGCTGCCCATCCCTCTTTACGAGCAGCGCCTCCGCGACATGCAGCAGAGCGACGAGCAGCAGCAGGCCCGGCATGTCGAGCGCCGCCAGCGACGTCCCGAGCCGTCCGGCCGTCCCGCCGCTTTCTTCCAGCGACAGCAAGCCGCTGGCTGCCTGCAGCACGCCCAGCACGCCTGCGCTGTAGGCGAAGCATAGGAAGCGTACGCGCAGCAGGGCGAGCGCAGCGGCCGTGCCCCAGAGCCAAAGCACGGCATCCGGCGTCAGCGCCGCGCCGATGAAGGCGGCGGCGATGCTGACGCCGGCGCCCGCCAGCAAGCCCCATCCAGCGGCCCGGAGCAGCAGCAGCGGCCAGGCATGCAGCCGCACGTGGAAGTGCGAACGCTCCGTGACGGCGAGCCGTCGATAGAGGAATCCCATAACGATCAAGGCCAAATAATAATAAGGCTGCGCCAGCAGCCCAAGCGCCGCCGAGCCGTACTGCCGCAGCAGCTCCAATGTCAGTTCCAAGCAAGCACCTCATTTTCCTTCAGGCTGGCTAGACCGTATGGTTTCGACGCGCAGAGGCCGGATTCCTCCCCTGAAGGAAGAATCCGGCCTCTGGTCGAAGGCGCCCCTGCTCAATGCCGCGGCGCCCCCTTGCCCTCGCGAAGCGCCTGCACGGCCGCCTCGAGCTGCGTGTCATGCTCGTCTCCGCTGACCCAAGCCTGCACCGCCTCCTCCAGCTTGCGCTGGGTCGCCGGATCGGCCTGGCCGCTCGCCCGCAGGCCGCTGGCCCGCTGGAAGCCGCGCACTGCCTCGGCGGTGCCGCTGCTGTAATAGCCGTCCAAGCGTCCGGGGTCGTAGCCGAGCCCTTTCAGCATGACCTGCAGGCTTTTCGCGTCGTCGCTGATCGCATCGGCGGGGATCGTGGCCGTCTTGGACAGCCGCGTCGCGGCGTACAGCGCGGGCGGACGGACCGCCACATCCGGCTTGATGCCGCGCTTGTGGATCCAGCCGCCGCTCGGGGTCAGCCACTTGGCGATCGTCATCTTGACGAGCCCGCCCTCGAGCTGGCGGTCGTAGCTGACCTGCACGGTCCCCTTGCCGAAAGACGTCTCGCCGACGAGCACCGCGCCCGCCGATTCCTGCAGCGCTCCGGCGAGGATTTCCGAGGCGCTGGCGCTGCCTTTGTTCATCAGCACCGCGACCGGATACGGCTTACCGCCGCCCTCCGACAGCACCTGCTCCGGCTTCGCCCCGCGCTGCGCGATCTGCAGGATGGGCTTCCCCTTCGGCACGAACGGCTGCGCGATCCGCTCCACGACCGGCAGGATGCCGCCGGGATTGTTGCGCACGTCGATGACGAGCCCTTTGAGCTCGCGCTTCTCCAGCTTGGCCAGCTCAGCCGCGAACCGGTCGGCCGTATTCAGCGAAAACTGGCGGATCTCGATCAGGCCGATGCCGTCCGCCAGCCGCTTGCCTTCGACCGTCTCGATGTCGATCTCGGCGCGCATCAGCTTCACCGCGAACGGATTGGCCCTTCCCGCCCGCAGGATGACCAGCTCGGCCGCGCTGCCCTTCGGCCCGCGCAGCTTGGCGACCGCCTCGGAGATCGGCAGTCCGGACAGGCCGACGCCGTTCACGGACAGGATGACGTCCTTCGCCTGCAGGCCGGCCTTCTCGGCCGGGGAGCCCTTGATCGGCGAGACGATGACGACCTTGCCGCTCTCGGACGTCACCTCCGCGCCGACGCCGCCGAACGCGCCTTCGACCGTCTCGGAGAACTGCTTCGCCGCCCCGGCGTCCATGTAGGTCGAATAAGGGTCGCCCAGCGCCTGCACCATGCCGCTGAGCGCGCCGCTGATGAGCTTGTCGCGGTCGACCGGCTCGTAATATTGGCGCTGGATCAGCTCCATCACGGCGCTCAGCCGCTGCGCCTCCTCCTTGGTCAAGCCGGCGGAGGCGTCCTGACGCTCTCCGGCTTGCGCCGGGCGCGCCGCTTCCGCTGATGCCGGCTTCGCGCCCGCCTCTCCCGCCGGCCATGCTCCTCCCAGCAGCAGCGCCGCGGCCAGCGACGCCGACAGCACCGCCTTCAGCCGGCGCGGCCCGGCCGCTGCGTTTTCGTTTCGGTTCATGCTCCCTCTCCTCTCTTCGTCCGGCGCTCCTGCACGGGAGCCGGATCTTCCGCCGCTTAGTATGCGACAGAGAGGAGCGGATTATTTGGCAACGATGGCAGGAGCCGCGAGGCGGCTTGCCGGCTAGCCGTCCGAAGCGAGCATCGCGCGGGCGAAGTCTGTGAAGTCCCCTAGATGCAGATCCAGGATGGAGCGGAGGATATCCGGGTTAAGCTTCTGATAATCATGTACGGCGATATTCCGGAAGCCGACCATTGCCTTCATCTTGTCCGCCAATTCGGAGTCAAGCCGTCCGCTCTGCTCCAGCAGCTCAAAGGCGTCCCGGCTCGTCTGCGGCACGCCGAGCTTGCCTGATGCCACGACCGCCATCGCCAAGTCGATGCTCGCTTCGCAGGCGCGCTGAAGATTGAGCACGATCGAGTCCTGCTTCGTAAAGTCGTTCAGGTGTTCGGGTCTCCCTTGATACACTTCTCCGATCCGTCTCAAACAGCGTTCGATGTTTGCCGCTTTATTGAGGATGACGTCATGCTTCATAGATGCTCCCCCTTTCCCGGATCGACCGCAGCACGGGCGAACGCTCCTCGTTGAGCTTGGCATACATTTTATAGACCTGAGTCCGGAGCCGGAGATCCAGGTCTTCGTCCTTGCAGCGGAGCGTATGGCCTTCGCTTAAAATCTGCATCTGCATGACCGTCGAAGCTTCCTTCAGATCGACCAGGTCGACCTCCCTGCCCAGCCGGCCGGCCAGCTTCTGCGCCAGCAGGAACCTTTCGTAAGCAGAGAGCGGCTTGCCGCCGTAATAGGCGAGATCGATATCGCTGTCCGCCCGCATCCGACCGGCCGCGGCCGAGCCGAAGAGCAGGAGGAGATCCGGCGAGACGGCCTTTTCAATCTCGTCCACCGCGATATCCAGGTCCAGGCGCGCATCCATGCGATCACCGTCCTTCTGAATTCGTTTCCCACATCTTCCTAAATCCAGTATAGCAAAAAACCGTCCAAGCGAATCGCCCGGACGGTTCCTTCCTGTTGCTTGAGCCGCGGGCGCCATGCCCGCGTTTCGCCGCATTCCTCAGTTCGCTTTGCCTTTCAAGTAAGGAAGCGGATTGACCGGCTCGCCATTTTTGCGCACCTCGAAGTGCAGGTGGTTGCCGGTCGAGTTGCCGGTCGAGCCGACCTCGCCGATATGCTCGCCGCGCTTGACGGTCTGGCCCTTTTCCACCAGGATGCCGCCGTCGCGGATATGGCCGTAGATCGTCCACAACCCGCCGCCATGGTCGATGACGATGCAGTTGCCGTAGCCGCTCCACCACTGGGCGACGAGCACGATGCCGCCTTCCGCGGCGTAGATGTTCGTGCCCGCCGGAGCGGCCATGTCGACGCCGGCATGGAGCTTGCGAGTGCCGCTGATCGGGTGGATGCGATAGCCGAACGGCGAGCTGAGCCGGTACGAGGCCTTCACCGGCGCGCCGAGCTGGCCCCCGCTGTAGGTCGTCTTCAGCGAGTTCTTCTTCTTGATGAGCGCGGATTCCTTGGCGGCCAGCTCCAGCAGCAGCTTCTCCTGCTCCTCGCTGATGTCGCCGAGCTCGTCGAGCTTGGTGTTGTAGGAGGAGATCAGCTGCGTCTTCTGCGCTTCCTTGCTGGCCAGCACCTGCTGGTACTCGGCCACCTTGGCGTACAGACTCTTCACCTCGGCCAGCTTCTGCTCGACCTCGGCTTTTTTGGCGACGACGAGCTGCTTGTCCTGCTTGCGGTCCAACAGCGTCTCCTTGTCCTGCACCATGATCGTGTGCAGCGAGTCGAGACGGCCCAGGAAGTCGGAAAAGCTCGTCGCGTTCAGCAGCACGTCGAGGTAGCTGACGCGGCCGTTCATGTAGGTGACGCGCATGCGCGACTGCAGCCGCTCGTCCTGCCGGGCGATCCGCTGCTCCGCCTCGTCCAGCTCGCGGGCTGTCTGCTCCAGCGCCTGCGTCGTGCTGGATACCTGCGACTGGACGGCGCTCATGCGCGAGCCGACGGTGTCGATCTCGGTCATGACCGCCTTGAGCGATTCGGCGGTGTAGAATTTTTGCGTCAGCACGGTCTTGGACTGCGCATCGGCCTGCTTGCGCCCTTGCGCGGCCGCCTGCATCTGCTCTCGGACCTGCTTGAGCTCGCGGTTGATCTTCTCGGACTGCGACAGCGCGCCGGCCGCTTGCGGCATGGCGGTCAGGATAAGCGCGCCGGCGAGCACGGAGCCGGCCAGCTTGCGGATCGTTCTGTTCAAGCTGCTTTCCTCCTACACTTTCAAGTATCTGCGGACGGACAACACGCTTCCCCACACGCCGAGCAGCGTGCCGATGCCGATCGTTACCGGAACGATGATGCCGGCCGCCTCCTCCATCGAGACGAGCCGGATGCTCATCAGGCCGAGGTCGAACTCGGACTGGCGGATGAGCTCGCCGTAGCCGAGCACGACGACGGCGGCGGTCAGCGCCGAGGAAAGGAAGCCGATCAGCGCCCCCTCGACGAAAAACGGCCAGCGGATGAACGCGTTGGTCGCTCCGACCAGCTTCATGATGCCGATCTCGCGCTGACGGGCGATGATCGTCGTCTTGATCGTCGTGGCGATCAGGAACATCGCCGTCACGGCCAGTCCGGCGACGATGATGAGGCCGATGTTGCGTACGGCGCCCGTGATCTTGAACAAGGTTTCGACCGTGCCTTGGCCGTACTTGATCTGCTGGAACGCCGGCGGGTCCTGCGCGGCGCTGACCGCCTGCACCTGCGACGCGGCGGCCGCGATCGTCTGCGGGTCGTACACCTCGATCGTGAAGCTCGCCGGCAGCGGGTTGTCCTCGCCCTGGTAGTCCTCCAGCAGCTGCTTGCCGTCGGCGCCGAGCATCTCGCTCATCTCCTGCAGGTTCTGCTCCGGCGTGCGGTACTCCACGCTCTTGACCTCCGGGATGGCGCGCAGCTTGGTCTCCAGCGCGGCGGCGCTCTCCGCCGTAGCGTCCAGCTGCAGGAACGCCCGAATCTCGACCTGGCTCTCGAGCTGGTCGGCGAGCTTGCTGACGTTGAGCGCCAGCAGCACGAATACGCCGAGGATGAACAGGGAGATGAAGATGCTGCTGATCGACGCGAAGCTCATCCAGCCGTTGCGGAAGATGCCGCGGACGCCCTCGCGCAGATGCCTCGCCAGCGTCCTAAGCTTCATAGCCGTATTCCCCTCTCGCCTGGTCGCGCGCGATCAGTCCGTTCTCGATGGCGATGACGCGCTTGCGCAGCGTGTTGACGATCTCGCGGTTATGGGTGGCCATGACGATAGTCGTGCCGCGGAAATTGATCTCCTCGAGCAGGTTCATGATGCCCCAGCTCGTCTCGGGATCGAGGTTGCCGGTCGGCTCGTCGGCGACGATGACGCTCGGATTGTTGACGATCGCGCGCGCGATCGCGACGCGCTGCTGCTCGCCGCCGGACAGCTGGGCGGGCAGATGCGCATGCTTGCCGCCGAGCCCGACGAGCTCGAGCACCTCCATCGTGCGCTTTTTCATCAGCTTGCGCGGCGCCTCGATGACCTCCATCGCGAACGCGACGTTCTCGTAGGCGGTCAGCTTGGGCAGCAGCCGGTAATCCTGGAAGATGACGCCGATATTGCGCCGCACGTACGGGATCTTGCGCGGCTTGAGCTTGCCTATATTGAAGCCGTTCACGAACAGCTGCCCTTTGGTCGGGAACTCCTCGCGATAGATCAGCTTCATGAACGTGGACTTGCCGGCGCCGGAAGGCCCGACGATGTACACGAATTCATTGCGGTCGATGACCACGGATATGCCCTTGAGCGCATGAGCGCCGTTCGGGTAGGTCTTCCAGATGTCCATCATTTCAATCACGGGTATCGCTCACATCCTGTCTTTTTTCCGCTTATGACTGTTCGACAGAAAAACCGGATTTCCTTTCCAGAAAGCCGTTTTCTCCTTCATTTTCACAATTCTCATCGTTCGCCGCGCTGAGGCGCGGGCTTTCGACATCGCCGCAGGCGGCAAGACTGTCGAATGCTCCGGACCGGAGCGTTTCAAGCCTCCTTATTTACATCGGCTAGCGGCTCTCGCTTTGTAGATAAATGTCGAAAAAAAGAAGCCGGCCTGCTTTCGCAGAGCGGCTTCGGAGGAGATGATCTATTGTTCCGGCGGGAGCTCTTCCAGAGGCAGCCGGATCCGGTACTCGCCTTCGATATAATTCGGATAATTGGAGATCTCGAATGTCAGCGGCTGCTTGTAGTCGCCGGGGCCGTACGTGTAGCTGAGCTTTTGCCTTCCGTCCGGGTCGCTCGTCTCCGTGCCCCCTTGCAGATGCAGCCCGAAGCTTCTGCCGTCCGCATCGGTAAAATCGCTGCCGAGCACCGAGTAGGAGCGCGATGGAGAGTCCGGCCCGTCGACGCGCAGCTCGAAGCCGAGCTTCATTCCTTTCGCATCCACGCTGCTGGAGATCAGCTTCAGGCGGTCGTCCGGCGCTGCCAGCAGCTCGCCTTTCTCCGCGTCGAGGACGATGAGGCCTTTGTCCTTCGGCAAGGCGCGGAACGTCTTGCCGCTCAAGTAGAGCGACTTGGGCTGGCGGAAATAAGGACTCTGGAACTCGAAGCGCACCTTGTGCTCCTCCAAGCTGCCCGCCGAATAGCCGACTCCTCCCCACTCCGTGCCGGAATCGTCCGTCAGCTTCATGTCGACGGGGCCGTACAGCTTCATCGTGTTGGCCGGGTCGTACTCCGCCTCGATGGCGACGCTCAGCGGCGAGATGCGCATGCTCGTGAAGCGCAGCTGCTGATTTTCAATCGAGATCGTCTCCTCCAAAGGCAGCGTGCGCGACTTGTCGGCGAACAGCTCGCGGTCGACGGGAAACTGGAAGCGGTACGGAGCTCCGGCCACCTCGACTTGCAGGTCGAGCCAATCGGGGAGCGGACTGCCTGGCTGCAGCATCAGCTCCATCGTCTGGCGCTTGACCGCCTCCTCCCTCCCGTCGAACGAGAAGCCCGCTCCCTGGATGACGCTCTGTCCGTTCCGGTCAAGCGCCCTCACCTTTCCTACATCCGCATGCTCGTTCTCGCCGAGTCCCGCCACCGTATACACGAACATCATCCGATAGTCGTCGGCGACCAGCCCCTCCAGCGTCACCTTTACGCCCTCGTGATCCTGGGTCAAATGCAGCGGCTGCAGGTAGCCTTCGTCGAGCGCGTCCTGCACCGTCCGGTTCAGGCTGTACTCCTCGCGGATCGCGTCCACGATCGCCGCCATGCCGGGCAGCTGCCTCACTGCCGAAGCGAAAGCCGGCGAGATGCGGATCGACGCGAGTCCGACCGCCAGCACGAGCGCAAGCGTCAGCGCCGCAGAGCCGAGGCGCTGCCAGCGGCGACGGCTGCGGCGGCGAAGCCGGCCTTGCGCCATGCCCGCGGCAATAGCGGCATCCGCGCGCAGCAGCAGCTCCGGCGACGGCGGGCGTCCGCCCAGCTCGGCAAGCCCCTGCTCCAGCCTTTCTCCATGCCGATCGAGCTTCGGATCCAACCGTTCTCCATGCCGATCATCCATGCTCCATCCCCTCCTTCGCGCCGCGCTCCCGGCGCAGCTGCCGCAGCGCCCGGTTCAGCCATGTCTTGATCGTGCCCTCCGGCTTTTCCAGCGTCCGCGCGATGTCCGCCACCGTCATGTCCTCCGCATACTTCAGCAGCACGAGCTGGCGCAGCTTGGGCTCGAGGCCGGCCACCGCCTCCTCCAGCTCCAGCCGCGCGCCCGGATGCTCGCCGCCCGCCGCGCTCTCCGGCACGACCGGCACCGGCTGCTGCCGCTTGCGCCGCCTGCGCTCATCGGCGCAGGCGCTCAGCAGGATGCGGACGAGCCAGGTGCGGACATGCTCCGGCTGGCGCAGCCTCCCAAGCGCCGCGTAAGCGCGGCAGGTCGTCTCCTGCAGGCATTCGAGCGCCGCCTCCTCGTCCCGGAGATAGGCGAGCGCAATGCGCAGCAGCTGCTCCTTGGCCCCGGCCATCAGCTCGAGGAACGCCTCATCCTCGCCCTTCTGCGCCCGGCGGACGAGCTCTGCCGCTTCTTGGCCCC
The DNA here is from genome assembly GCF_000422485.1 of Paenibacillus pasadenensis DSM 19293. Lineage (GTDB taxonomy): Bacteria > Bacillota > Bacilli > Paenibacillales > Paenibacillaceae > Paenibacillus_O > Paenibacillus_O pasadenensis. The sequence continues at coordinate 354,878 of NZ_KE383848.1, read as the reverse complement.
GTTGTTCCATGCGCTCCGACATTCCCTCGCCGTCCTTTCTCGTTCACCTTCGCTATTAGACGGGGAGAGCGAGGGTTCGGTTTTGGTTTTCTTGAAAACGTTGAAAAACCTTGATCGGCACGGGCCGTCCAAGGCTGCTGGCGGTTTCAATTACGGCGGACTTGTGATAATATGGGAGTAGAATGCATAACATAAACAAGCCGCAGACGCTGTAACGTCCACGGCTTGGCAGATCGGCCGCTTTAAGAGCGGTTAGGCTGGCAGGATATCAACTCATAGGAATAGGTCGCTACCTTCCAGGGCGGGCGGCCTATTTCTTTTTGTTAAGGGCGACGATCGAAACGACCAGCGATAACAAGGCGAGCAGCAGCCCGCCGAAGCCGATCATAAGATCCAACGCATCCTTAACCGTCATGGCATGACCTCCCTTCCGAGAGGCTCAACCTAGACCGCCCATAAAGCCCGTTCCCTTTCTGCTTCCTGATTATACCAGGATTCGACGTTATTCACTATAGCTCGCGGCTACGGAGTTCTCTCTAGCAGCGGCCTATCCTCTCCTTGCCGGGAATTCCCCCACCTCCCGGTCCGCGACGAAGCGTCAGCCCTCCGCCCGCGGAAGCTCCAGCCGCTTGAGCGGCTCGATGGCCGGGCCCTCCAGCACCGTGCCGTCATAGCCGAACCGCGAGCCGTGGCAAGGGCAGTCCCAGCTGAGGTCGCCCGCGTTCCACTTGCACTCGCAGCCCATATGCGTGCAGGTCGTGTCGACCAGATGCAGCGCGCCGCCCGGCTCGCGATAGCCGCCGGCGCGCTTGCCGGCGACCTTGACGACGCCGCCCTGGCCGGCCGCGAGCGCCTCCGGCGATTCCATCGGCGAGTCCAGCTTGCCGGCGAGCAGCTGTCCGGCGACGTTCAGGTTCTCGCGGACGAACGTCTTGATCGACGGGTCGGCATGGAAGCGCGACGGCTTGAACAGCTCCAGATGCAGGCTCTGCCCGGTGCGGACCATCTCCTCGAACGTGAGCGCCGCCAGCGTGCCGGTCGTCATGCCCCATTTGTTGAAGCCGGTGGCGATCAGCAGGTTCGGATGCTTGTCCCGGATCGGGCCGATGTAAGGCATCTCGTCGAGCGTCGTCAGATCCTGCGCCGACCAGCGGTACGCGATGCTGCGGACGCCGAGCAGGGAGTCGGCGTATCGCTCCAGCGCCTCGTAGTGCTCGATCATCGGCGGCCCCTGGCCGGTCTTGTGGTTCTCGCCGCCGACGAGCACGACCGGACGGCCGTCCAGCTCGGCCGCGCGCAGCGAGCGCACCGTCTGACCGACGGACAAGTACATGCCGCCGGGAAAAGGCTTTTCCGCCTCGACCGCCAGCACGTACGAACGCTGCGCATGCAGCCGCGAGAAGTACAGTCCGCCGCCGTCCGTGAACGGGAAATGCGAGGCGGACAGCGCCCAGCTGCAGTCGACGGTGCCGCCGGCGGCCGTGCGCAGCTTGAGCCGGCCGTCCTGCTTGCCCTCCTCGACCTTGTCCGTCACGGTCGTGTATTCATGGACGACGAGGCCCTGCTTCAGCGCTTCCTGCAGCAGCGCCTGCAAATACTGCAGCGGATGGAAGCGGGCCTGGCCCGGCAGCTTGATCGCGCCGAGCTCCGCAAGCCCTTCGAGCGGCAGCTTGTCGACCCACTCGCCGGGCAGGCCAATCTGCCCGTATGCCTTCCACTCCTGGCGCAGCGTCTCGAGATCTGCCTCGTTGTCCGCGTACAGGTAGGCGTCCTCGGTCTTCAGCCCGCACTCGATGCCGAGCTCGGCGACGGTCCGGACGATCCACTTGAGCGCTTCGTCGTTGGCGTCGAAATACTGCTTGGCCTGCTCCCGGTCCAGATGCTTGAGCAGCTTGTCGTAGATCGCCCCGTGCTGGGCGGTGATCTTGGCCGTCGTATGGCCCGTCGTGCCGTCGAGCAGCGGTCCGGCTTCCAGCAGGACGACCTTGAAGCCTTGCTTGGTCAGCAGGTAGGCGCTTGTAATGCCGGCGATGCCGCCGCCGACGATGGCGACGTCCGCCCGGACGGTGCCCCGGAGCGACGGGAACGAGGGCAGCTCCGTCGTCGCCCGCCAGAGCGACTCCGGGAGCTGAGGCAAGCGGGAAGGCTTGCCAGATGGCGAGGATGAGGGGTCCATGAGATGCCTCCTGAATTGGATTTCCTCTCCTCTGTATGCCCATCTCCGTCCAAGCCGAAACCGGCTAGTCGTTCAAGCCCTTTCCCTCCAGGATCGGCTGCGTCCACTTCTCGATCCGGGACACGCGGGTCTTCGCTTGCTTGGGCTGCGAGAAATGAAGCAGATAAGCTCTCCTCCGGCCCGGCGTCAGCGCGTCGAAGGCCGTCTTGAGATTCGGCATCTCGGCGAACCGCGCTTCCAGCTCCACCGGCATGGGGAACGCCTCCGTCTCCTTCAGCTTCACCTTCAGCCCGGCCTTCTCGTTTTGGACGGCTTCGAGCACATACGCCGTCACGACCTCTTTCATCTCCTCGATCTGCTGCGCGCTCGTGAAGCGGAGCTGGCGAGCCGCCTGCACGTTCTCGGTCTGCTGGACGAGGATGCCTTGCGGGTCCTTCAGCAGCGCCCCTTGAGGGAAGAGCAGCGCGCAGTAGTCCTTGAAGCCGTGAATGAGCGCGATATTCGCCTCTCCCAGCGTGTAGCAGGGATGCATCCACTTATAGTCCTCGGACAGCCCGCAGTCGAGCACGATCTGCCTCAGCAGCTCGTACTCCTCCTTCCACTTCTGCGCTTTTTTGATAAAGACATCGACTCGCGCGTTCGTCGCATTCGCTGTCATGCCGAACCCCCTCTCTTCGATTCCGTTTCCGGCCGGCCCCGCGAGCCGGCCTTTCCGCAGCTAGGCGACAAGCTTCTCCAGCTCGGCCAGCCATTTGCCCCAGCCGAAGCGGGCGCCTTCGACGGCTTGGGACGTCGAGATGCCGGTCTGCTCCAGATGGAGGTTGACCTTGCCGCCACCGAGCTCCTGCAGCGTCCATACGATCGTATGCTCCTCCATGGCGCTGGTCCAGGTATAGGACAGCTTCGTCGGCTCCTCCACGACCAGCACCTCGCCGGAGATGACTCCGTCCCACCACTGGTTCGGCGTCGTGCGGAACTGGAAGCGGCGGCCGACGACCGGCTCGAAATCATTGTCCATCGGCTCCCCGGTATGGATGTTGGCGACCCACTTGGCGAGCTTCTTGGAGTCGGTCAAAGCGGACCACAGCTGCTCGACCGTCGTCGAAAACGGAAAATCCATCGTTAACGTCTGGCTCATCGTTGTTCTTCCTCCTCGAGTAAAAGCTGATTCAAACGCGCCATATTGGCGCTCCAAAACTTGCTATAGAAAGCCACCCAGTCTTGAATCTCCCGGAGCGGAGCGGCGTTCAGCCTGAATCGCGTCTCCCGGCCGACCTTGCGATCCGCCACCAGCCCGGCCTCCTTGAGGATGGCCAGATGCTTGGATACGGCCGTCCGCCCCATGGCGAACGGCGCCGTCAGTTCATGAAGCGGAATCTCCTCTTTTGCGGCCAGCATCTGGATCAGCCGGCGCCGGGTCGGATCTGCAATGGCTTCGAACACATCCCGCTGCGGGCCGTTCTCGCTCATGACGTCCTCTCCCTTACCTGTTGTGCATGGACCGGCTCAGACCTGCTCACGAGCCCGGCGGGCGAGCGCCCGCGGCGCTCCTGAAGCTCAAAGCTTGCGGCTATGCGGACGCAGCGCCCAGGAAGCGGCGGCGAGAGCGGCGTAAGCCAGCGGAAGGAAAACCGGAAACCCGTACTCGTGGTCGAGCGCATGGGACCATGCCGCTCCCGTCATGAGGAAGAAGAAGCCGGCGTAGGCCCATTCCTTCAGCCGGGGAAAGCCGGGAACGACGATCGCGACGACCCCTAGCGCCTTCCAGATTCCTAGGATGGTCATGAGGTAAAGCGGGTATCCCAGATTCCGCACCAGCTCGATGTTCCCTTCCAGCCGCATCAGCTGGCCAAGTCCGCTCAGCAGCATCGCCGCCGCGAAAAACAGCGTGACGGTCCAATAAGCGGCCGCTTTCCCTCGGGATCGCGGACTTGCGTTCAAGCTCGCTGCCGTGCCGGTCTGCATGCTCATCTTTATTTCCTCCTCATCGGTTCGGTTTCCTGCCCCGTCCGCCATGCCGGTCGATACGACACCATTTGGTGGCCCATTTAGAATACGACACCTTATGGTGTCGCGTCAATGCCAGGAGCTCTTTTTTTCGCTGAAAAGAACAAAACCCAAGCGCCTCGGAAAGAGGGCTTGGGTTCGATGCGGGTCTGTTACACGAAGCTGCGCGTATCGTCGCTCCTCCCGAGCTTGAACGCCGCCGCCAGGAAAAACACCAGCGCGAAGGCGAGCAGCACCGCGATGTGGAGCGGAATGTCGGCGTATTGGCCGCTCTGCAGGGCGTCGATCGACGTCAGCACCCAGCGCTGCGGCATGAAGTCGCCGATGCGGCGGATCGTCTCCGGCATGATGCTCGCCGGGAAGAAGCAGCCCGCCAGCAGGCAGCTCGGGGTGATGATGAAGTTCGAGAGCGCGCTCGCCATCGCCGAGCTGCGGGAGAAGGCGACGATCGCGAGCGACAGGCTGACCGAGACGAGGCCGAACAGCAGCAGCAGGGCTCCGAGCTCGGCGAGCGGCATGCCGGCGTCGATGCCGAAGCCGAAGCGCATCACGCCGAGCGCCAGCGCGATCTGCACGGCCATCACCGACAGATTGACGAGCGTATTGGCGAGCACGTACGTGCCGGCCGGCACCGGCGAGGACAGGATGCGCAGGTAGGTGCGGTTTTCGCGGCTCTTGAGCAGCATCTCGGACAGATTCACGGCCGACATGAGCATGAACAGGATGAGGAAGCCGATCGCCTGCGCGCTCATCGACCGGGCGACCGACGTATCGCGGGCGGACTCCGCCGTCAGCTTGAACGCGCCGTCGCGATAAGCGGCGTACATCGCCTCGAACGCCGCGCCGTCTCCGTCCGCCGCCCGGCTGATCGCCGCGACATTCGACAGGTAGGCGTCCAGCATGCTTTTGACGTAAGCCGTCACCGACGCTCCCTTGACCGATTCCAGGGCGATTCCCTGCGGATGGCCCGCGGCGGCGGCGGCCGAAAAGCCAGGCTCCAGCAGGAGCGCCACGTCCAGGCTGCCGGAGGCGATTTCTTTTTTCGCTTCCTCGCGGCCGAGCTCCTGGACCTGCACCTCGCGCAGGCCGCCGACATAGGCGGCCGTATCGGCGGCGATGCGCGCCGCTCCGTCCTCGTTCACGATCGCGACCCGCAGCGGCGGCGACTGCGTGCCGGAGTAGAGCAGCACGGAGGTCAGCACGCCGACGACCGGGAGGCCCAGATAGAGCATCCAGCTGCTCCGCTTGCGGAACGTGCCGCGCAGCATGAAGCCGAACAGCCAAGCCAAGTCCTTGATCATGCTACAATTCCTCCTTTTTGTTCATATGCCAGGCCGATGCGGCGAGCAGCAGCAGCGCCAGCCCCAGGTTGAGCGCCATCGTCTGCAGAGCGGGCGCGATCTGACCCTCATAGACGAGCCGCGACAGCGAGGAGTTGGCCCAGTAGACCGGCGACCATAGGTTGAGAAGGCTGGCGTCCGCGGCCTTCGTTGAGACCGGGAAGTACGCGCCTCCGAAAAAGGCGGCCAGCTGCACGAGCAGCATGACGACTCCGCCTGCCGATTTGCCTTGCAGCAAATAGCTGAAGAACAGCCCGAGGCTCGTCGCCAGCAGCACGACGGTCAGCAGCAGCGCCAGCGCCAGCGGCAGGTTGTCGCCCCAGTAGGCGCCGAACGCCCACTTGCTGAGGAGCACGACCGCCAGGATGCAGACGCTGTTCACGACGACGTTGCCCAGCACCTTGCCGGCGAAGATGTCGCTCTTGCGCACCGGAGCCGCCATCAGCCTGGCCGCGGTGCCCTGCGCTCTCTCGCCGGCGACGAGGCGCACGGAGGACAGGGCTCCCCACAGCGCGACCGCCACGGTCATGGCCAGCGCGTAGTAGTCCATCGAGCCGGGCTTGCGGTTCTCGTCGATCGAGCGCTCCTGCACATAACCGCCGGCCGATTCGGAGGCGGAGAAAGCGCTCTGCAGCGCCTGGGGCCGCTGCGCGCCGATCGCCGCCGACGCGTTGTAGCGGTCGGCGAACGCCTGCAGCATGCCTTGCGCGATGTTGCTCTCGATCGGATGGCGGGTGCTGCCGTGCACCTCCATGCCGGAGGGAGTCAGCCGCACGAAGCTGTCGTAGCGGCCCGCTTCGACTTCGGCGGTGCCGTCGGCTGTGCCCGAGGCGTCGGTGAAGACGACGCCATTCGTCTCGGCCTGGCGGCGGAACGCGGCGAACGCCTCGGCAAGCGGCTTGTCGCCGCCGCTGGCGTCCTGGACGAGCACCTGCGGCTTGAGGACGGCGCCGCTTTCCGAGTCGAAGGAGCCGGACAGCGCCGTGCCGAGAATGAGGATGAGCAGCAGCGGGAAGCCGAGCAGCAGGAAAAACGTCTTCCGATCGCGGAAGTCGGTCCGGATTTCTTTGAGCGCGATGCGCAGCATAGGGGTCATCGGTCCAGCCTCCTCAGCGATCCCGCAGGCTGCGGCCGGTCAGCGTCAGGAATACCGTCTCGAGATTCGGCTCGAGCTCCTGAAGCGAGCGGATTTCCGCTCCGCCTTCCATCAGCGCCTTGAGGATGCGGTTCAAATTGTCGACCGAGGCATCGCTCTGCACGCGCAGCGCGCCTTCCTTTTCCGTCACCGCGCGCACGCCCGGCACCTGCTGCAGCTCCTGCAGCCGGTACGGCGAGCCGGGCTTCAGCTCGATCGACAGCTCCTTGATGTCGGTGATGATCGCCTTGAGCTGCTCCTTCGTACCGTCGGCGATGATCTTGCCGTGGTCGACGATCGCCACGCGGCTGCAGATCTCCTCGACCTCCTCCATGTAGTGGCTCGTGTAGATGACGGTGCAGCCGGACTCGTTGAGCTGCCGCACCGATCCGAGGATGTAGTTGCGCGACTGCGGATCGATGCCGACGGTCGGCTCATCCATGATGATGAGGCGCGGCTTGTGCGCGATCGCGCAGGCGATGTTGAGGCGGCGCTTCATGCCCCCGGAGAAGCCGTCCGGCTTGGCTCCGGCACGGTCCGAGAGCCCGACGAATTCGAGCGCCTCCTCGGCGCGGGCCTTCAGCTCGGCGCCCCGCAGGCCGTACAGGCCGGCGAAAAAGGCGACGTTCTCGAAGGCGCTCAGCTCGCCGTAGATGGCGAGGTCCTGCGGCACGATGCCGAGGTTCAGCTTCGCCTGGCGGGTCTGCTTGCGGACATTCTGGCCGAGGATGCGGATCTCGCCGCTCGTCGGCACGAGCAGCGAGGCGACCATGTTGATCGTCGTGCTCTTGCCCGCTCCGTTCGAGCCGAGGAAGCCGAAGATCTCGCCCTCCTTCACGTCCAGCGTCATGCCGTCCACGGCGATGAAGTCTCCGAATTTTTTGGTCAGCTGGCGCAGCTCCAGTACGTTCATGCTCCCCATTCCTTTCGTCTTGCGCGTTCTTGTTGATCCTATCCTAACGAAAAAGGGCGACCTCATGTCAGTGCATAAGTTCACCCTTTGCGTATGAGAAAGTTCATGAGCGGAGGAAGCTGGCGCAGGGCGTCGGCATTGTGCGACTTCTAACCCTTCTAGAGCGTTTGAAGGTCAGACATAAAAGAGGCGCTTCACCGCCGCCGCGCGCCGCGGAGTTGCGCGGAAAAACCGAGCAGCTCGGCTCGAACAGGCGCTCTGGCGGGGGAGTTGCGCGGAAAAACCGAGCAGCTCGGCTCGAATAGGCGCTCTGGCGGCGGAGTTGCGCGGAAAAACCGCGTAACTCGGCTCGAATAGGCGCTCTAGCGGCGGAGTTGCTCGGAAAAACCGCGTAACTCGGCTCGAACAGGCGCTCTGGCGGCGGAGTTGCGCGGAAAAACCGAGCAACTCGGCTCGAGAATAGGCGCTCTAGCGGCGGAGTTGCGCGGAAAGCCCGGCCGGCCGGCGTGCGCGGGACCTTCGCAGACGGCGCAAGCGCCGCTTGCCGCTCCATGCGGCGGTTCCGCGCGGGCGCTCCCGCTCAGCGCTGCGCTTCCGGGCAAGGCAGCAGCGTCGTCACGCGGAAGCCGTCGCTGCCGTCGGCGACGACGGTGCCGCCGGCGCTCGCGGCGCGCTCCTCCATGCCGGCGATGCCGAGCCCCTTGACGATGCGCGCCTGGCCGCGGCCGTTGTCGGACACGACCGCCTGGACGTAGCGCCCGAGCACGCGCACCTCGACATGGACGGCCGACGCGCCGCTGTAGCGGGCGGCATTGGTGAGCGCCTCGGTCACGTTGCCCTGGACGATCCGCCAATGCAGCGCCCCGATCCGCTCCAGATCGCCCGCATGCGTCACGCTCGCCTGCATGCCGCTCGAGGCGCGGAACGCATCGACCGCTTCGCGCAGCCGGCTCATGCCGAGCTGCTCGGGCGGCGGCTTCATCCGGTGGAGCGTCCGCCGGATGTCCTCGATCGCTCCCTTGGAGATGCCGATCGCGTTCTGCAGCAGGCCGCCCGCCCGCTGCGGGTCTTCCCCCAGCAGCCGCTTCGCCGCCTCCATCTGGATGAGCGCCCCGGTCATCGCGTGGCCGACGCCGTCGTGGATCTCCTGGGCGATCCGGCTCCGCTCCTCAAGCTGGCCCGCGTATTCCGCGATCCGCTGCAGCTCCTGCCCTTCGCCGATGCGGGCGGACAAGCGGCGCAGCTCGCCGCGCAGCCGATCGAGCTCGTCCTCCTGACGGAGCGACCGTCGATGGAGCCGGCTGAGCGTCGCATAGTTGAACCAGGACAGGCTCCAGACGAGCGCATAGGCGGCGCCCAGTCCGCCGCCGAGCGCCGCCAGCGGCAGCAGCGAGGCGGCCAGCAGCGGCGCCGTCCGCCTGGCGCGGAACGAGGCGAGCTCGTACGCGCTCAGCGGCAGCAGCAGCAGAAACGGCGGCGCCTCCAGCCAGGAGACGGCCAGCAGGAAGAGGATGACCGCCGCGATGGCGGCCTGCTGCAGGCGCGGCTGCCGCAGCAGATGCACGCATAGGTTCAGCGCCGCGTACAGCAGGAAGGACAGCAGCAGCAAGCCCGACGGCTCCTCCTGCTGCCCGAAGTACAGCGTGTAGACCAGGTAGAGCAGCAGCAGCAGCTTGTTGCCGATCGTCCAGAGGCGGCTCATGTCAGCGCAGCTTCCCGGTCAGATAATAGATCGCGATCTGCGTGCGATGCTCCAGAGCGGTCTTGTTCAGGATGGAGGTGATGTAGTTCGCGGTCGTCCCCTCGGACAGGAACAGCTCGCGCGAGATCTCCTTGTTGGAAAGGCCGCGGGCAATGCCCGCCATCACCTCGAGCTCGCGCTCGGTGAAGCGGCTGCGGTCGATCGGCGGAGCCGCCTCCGCAGCGGGCGATGCACCGGGCGGGGCCGCATCGGACGGCGCCACGCCCCGAGCGCGCGCCGGCGGCGAAGCGGACGGCGCGGCCGCGGGGCCGGCCCCTTCCGCGCTCTTGCTTCGCCCGCCAGGGGCGGGCTTTTCCCCCTCTGCAGGCAGCGCGGATCGGCCGTCAGCCGGCGCTCCGAGGCCGGCAGCGAAGGAGCGCAGCTTGTCGAGCACCGCTTCCTGCAGCACGCTATGGCCGCCGTGCACGCTGCGGATCGCGGCGGCGATCTGCTCGGGATCGTTGTTTTTGAGCAGATAGCCCTTGGCCCCGCAGCGCACCGCCTCCACGACCGACGCGTCGTCGTCGAACGTCGTGAGCATGAGCGGCTTGACCGAGGTGCCCTCCGTGAGCAGCCGGGCCGCCTCGGTGCCGCTCATGCCGGGCATGCGGATGTCGAGCAGCGCCACGTCCACCGGATGCTCCTTGCAGTAATCGACCGCCTGCAGGCCGTCCTCGACGGCGGCCACGACCTCGAAGTCTCCGAACGAGGAGAGGATGATCCGCATGCCTTCCCGGATGAATGAATTGTCGTCGGCGATGAGCACCTTGATGGTCACGTTCGTTCCGCCCCTTTCAGCGGATAGTTTACCATGAATGCCCATCTGCCGGATATAATCGTCCGCCTCCCGGCATAGATCTAGGAGACAGCTTGTCGGAGGGAGGATGGTCCTGTGAAAAGGCTTCATCTGCTGCTCATCGTCGTGCTCGCCTTGACGCTGGCGGCCACCGCCATCTGGGGGATGCTCTGGATCTACGGCTCCAAGGACAAGGTGCCCGCCGGCACGGAAGCCGCCGGCCTGCCGCTTGGAGGCTTGCACCGCGCCGAAGCGCTGCAGCTGCTGCAGACGTACCGGCAGGCGCTCGACAGCCGCGTCGTGACGCTGGCGGACGGAACCCCGTCCGCCTCTTTCGGCGCGGACAAGCCTGCCGCCGCGGACGCGGCCGGCAGCGGCGGCGCAGCGGACGGAGCGAGCAGCCGAGCACCGTCGCCAGGGACGGCAAGCTCCGGCGACGGGGGCGCTCCGGCGCAGGCCGCAGACGGCGCTCCGCCGGGCGAGAGCGGCGCCGAGCGCAGCCGCGGCTGGACGCTCGCCGAGCTCGGCTTGCGGCTCGATGCGAGCGGCGCGGAGGCCGCGCTGAAACGGCTCGGCACCGGCTCGGCCTGGGAGCGGGCCAAGTACCGCTGGCGCTGGAAGCGGCAGCTGCCCGTGCGGCTGCTGGACGATCGGCAGGCGTTCGACGCGGCGATCCGCTCGGAATGGGGCTTTTATGACGAGCGCAAGCCGGTGGACGCCGTGCGGACGATCACCTCCTACGACCAGGTCGTCTATACGCCCGGGCGCAGCGTCATGCATCTCGATCTGGACCGCCAGCATGCGGAGCTGCTGCGCTGGGCCTCCGCCGAGCCCGCCCCGGCCCGCTCCGGCGCGCGGCTGCGCGGCCTGGACGGGCCGGCGCTGCTGCGGGAGCTCGGCCGCGAAGCCTCCCGCGAGACGCCGCTGCTGCTCCGCTCGGTCGCGCCGGCCAAGACGGTCGAGTCGCTGAAGGCGGAGGGCGTCGAGCGGCGGATCGCTTCGTTTTCGACCGATTATCGGACCAGCTCGCAGGGGCGGGCGTTCAACGTCTCGGAGACGGCGCGCACGCTCGACGGCTGGGAGATGAAGCCGGGAGAGGTGTTCGACTACGGCGAGATCATCCGCATCACGGAGCGCGAGACCGGCTACCGCGAGGCCCCCGTCATCCTCAACGGACAGTTCACGCGCGGCATCGGCGGCGGCATCTGCCAGGTGTCGAGCACGCTGTACAACGCCGCGCTGCGCGCCGGCCTGGAGATCGTCGAGCGGCGCAACCACTCCGTGCCCGTCTCCTACCTGCCCAAGGGCCAGGACGCGACGTTCGCCGAAGGCGTCATCAACTTCCGCTTCCGCAATACGACCGGCAAGCATCTCGTCATCCGCGCCACCTCCGGCGGCGGGCAGCTGACGATCAAGCTGTTCGGCACGATGCCGCGCGAGGTGCGCTACTCCGTCGCGTCCAAGACGGTGCGCACGCTGCCCGCCCCCGTGCAGCTGCGCCGCAGCGGAGGGCTGGCGCCGGGACAGCAGATCGTGCAGAAAAAAGGCCGGACCGGCTACATCGTCGAGACGTACCGGATCAAATATGTAGACGGCAAGGAAGTGTCGCGCGTCCGCCTGTCCCGCGACACGTACAAGCCGCAGCCGTCCGTCATCCTCGAAGGACCTGCCGCGGCCCCGGCCCCTGCGCCCGGCCCCGAGGCCGGACCGGAAGGCGCCCGCGAAGCCGGTCCGGCCGGCGGCGCGCCGACGCCCGGCGGAAGCGCGGCGCCGACTCCGGCTCCGGCGGGAGACCGCGGCGCGCTGGCCGCCCCGGAGGGCGGCATGGAGGGCAGCCCAAGCGATTTGCTCGAGGATGGCCTGCGCGTGCTGCAGCCCGAGGTCCTTTTGCCCGGGCTGACGGAGAAGCTCGTCGGCTAGCGGCCTCCCGAACGACTCGCGTTCGAGCCCCGTTCGGGAGCGAAGCCCGCTGCTTGAGGACCGGCGTGACCGAACCTCAGCCATCGCCTGGATTACATGCCGATAAACATGTTCCTGCTGAACGGAGCCCAGTTTTCCCCCATGTAGCCGGTCATGCCCTGCATCTGCTCCCGGTTCCCCCCGCCGTCCCTGCGGTCCACCCCATCTCCCTCGCCTCTCCCTCCCCCGTCCGGCTCGCCGGCCATGCGCCGCTGCCCTCCGCCCGTCCGTCGAGCAGCCCCCCGCCTGCCCTCGCCGCTTCAAGCCCGCGTCTTGGTCCCATGCCGGATTCCAAGGGGAGCGGCCCGTCCATGCCCGCCGAAACATGGAAAGAGTCTCTTTAAGGTAAAAAGACCTAGTTCTTTTGCCGTTATAGATAAAGAGAAGCAACTGAAGGAGAATAATCCCATGAATCATCACCATTCGCTCGACAGCTCTTACAATATCATTCTGGTCATCCTTTCCGTCGCGATCCCGATTCTGGCGTCCTACGCGACGCTCGATCTCGGCATCCATATCAACAAGTCGAGAGGCAGAGCCCGCAACGTCTGGACCGCTTGCGGCGCGATCTCGATGGGCATGGGCATCTGGTCGATGCATTTCATCGCCATGCTCGCGCTGCATCTGTCCACTCCGGTCACGTACAATCCGATGATCGTGCTCGTCTCGATCGTCCCGGCGCTGCTGGCCAGCTTCCTCGCGCTGCGCCTGATCAGCCAGCCCACGATGCGCCTGTCCCGCGCGCTGCTGAGCGCGCTGTTCATGGCGGCCGGCATCGTCTCAATGCACTACGTCGGCATGGAGGCGATGCAGATGAGCGCCACCGTCCGCTACGATCCGCTGCTGTGGGGCTTGTCGGCCGCGATCGCCTTCATCGCCTCGCTGACGGCCCTCTATCTGATGTACTCCGTCAAAAAGCAAGCCGATCAGCCAAACCTCTGGCGCCGCAAGACGCTCGCCGCGGTCGTCATGGGGGTCGCCGTCGCGTCGATGCACTACACCGGGATGGCGGCCGCGTCGTTCCACGACCACGGCGGCAACCCGGTCTCCTCGGACATGTCCTCGCTGAACAACAGCCTGCTGGCCTACGCGATCGGCATCGGCATGCTCATCATTCTCGCCATGGTGTTCACGAGCACGTACGTGAACCGCCGCTTCGAGTCGCAGTCGCTGGAGTCCGAGCGCAAGTTCCGTTCCGTCATCGAATCGGCGAGCGACGCCATCATCCTGGCCGACAGCCGCACGATCATCCAGTCCTGGAACCGCGGCGCGCAGCTCATGTTCGGCTACACCGAGAAGGAAGCGATCGGGCGCCCGCTCGAAATGACGATCCCGGACCGCTTCAAGCAGGCTCATGCCGACGGGCTGCGCCCTTATCTGGCGCTGCAGCCGGACGATGTCCCCGGCGCTGGACGCACGCTGGAGCTGTACGGTCTGCGCAAGGACGGCACCGAGTTCCCGATCGAGCTGTCGCTCGCCGTCTGGGAGGAGGAAGGGCAGCCTTTTCTCAGCAGCATCATCCGCGACATCACCGAGCGCAAAAAAGCCGAGCACAAGATCAACCAGATGGTCTACCTCGATCCGCTGACCGGGCTGCCCAACCGCCATCTGCTCAACGACCGCCTCAAGGAGGCGCTCGATCAGGCGGACGAGTCCGGCCTGATGATCGGCATCATGTTCCTCGATCTCGACCGCTTCAAGTACATCAACGATACGCTCGGCCACACGATGGGCGACCTGCTGCTCGTGGAGGTGTCGATCCGGCTGCGCGAATGCGTGGATCGGCAGGATACCGTCTCCCGCCAAGGCGGCGACGAGTTCATCGTCCTGCTGCCGGGCACCTCGTACGAGGACATGACGCGCAAGGCGCAGCGGATTCTGATGACGTTCAGCCAGGCGATCCTCGTCGGCAACCAGGAGATGTACGTGACGCCGTCGATCGGCCTCAGCCTCTACCCGGCGGACGGCAACAACCGCGACACGCTCATCAAGAACGCCGACACCGCCATGTACCGCGTCAAGGAGCAGGGCAAGAACAACTTCCAGTTCTACACGCCGGAGATGAACGAGGTCGTCAGCCGCCGCATGAACCTGGAGATCGGCCTGCGCAAAGGGATCCAGAAAAACGAGTTCACCGTGCACTACCAGCCGCAGGTGGACATCAAGGCCGGCGCCGTCGTCGGCGTCGAGGCGCTCATCCGCTGGCAGCATCCGAAGCTTGGCCTCATCTCCCCCGCGGAGTTCATTCCGCTGGCGGAGGAGACCGGCCTCATCATCCCGATCGGCGAATGGGTGCTGCGCGAGGCGTGCCGCCAGAACAAAGAGTGGCAGGACGAAGGACTGCCGCCGCTGCGCATCGCGGTCAACATCTCCTCGCGCCAGTTCCAGCAGAGCGGCTTCGCCGAGGTCGTCAGCCGCGCGCTCAAGGAAACCGGGCTCGAGCCGAAGTACCTGGAGCTGGAGCTGACCGAGAGCATCGTGCAGAACTCCGCGCATGCCATCTCCATCATGCACAAGCTCAAGGAGATGGGCATCTTCCTGTCGATCGACGATTTCGGCACCGGCTACTCCTCGCTCAGCTACCTGAAGCTGTTCCCGATCGACAGCCTCAAGATCGACCAGAGCTTCACGCGCAACCTGATGCAGGACAGCAAGGACGAGGCGCTCGTGCATACGATCATCAACATGGCGCACAACCTTGGCCTCAAGGTCATCGCCGAGGGCGTCGAGACCGGCGAGCAGCTGCAATACCTGCTGCTGCGCCATTGCCACGAGGCCCAGGGCTATTACTTCAGCAAGCCCGTTCCTCCCGCCCGCATCTCGGAGCTGCTCGGCGAGCAGATCGCCTGAAGGACAGGGACAAGCATTGCCGCAGCATTTCCTTGCAAATAAAGAAGCTTCCCCGTCGCCATCGGCTTTGGGAAGCTTCTTTTTTGCGTCTCGTCGAGCCGCGCTGGCCGCGCGGCCACCGCTCAGCGCGAGCGCAGGAAAAACTCCGCCGCCGCGAGCGCGGCCAGATGGGCCGGGTAGAACGCCCGCCACAGCCAGCGCGGGACGCGGACCCGGTTCAGCTCGGCGCGCAGCTCCGCGCCGTAGACGAGCAGCAGCGTCGGCACGAGGCTGAACATCTGGATGCCCCAATCCGGGCCGCTCAGCACATAGTAGAGGGCGTTGAGCAGCAGATGCAGCAGCACCGTGCGCCCTTTGTCCGAGTAGCGGTAGATCAGGATGAGCAGCAGGCCGTAGGCGTTGTAGTCGAACGGCAGCTCCGTCATGAACAGCGCGGCGGCGAGCGTCAGCGGCACGATGGCCAGCCAGCGGACGGCCCGCGGCAGGCCGGAGGCGAGCAGCCCGTCGATCGCCAGCAGCACGAGCGCCGAGGCGAGCAGCGTGAAGATGACGTTGTAATGCGTCGTATCGAACGCGAGCATGTACGGCACCTGGGCGATCACCGCAAGCATCGCCAGGCGCAGCAGGTACTTCGGCCGCGACGACGTCATCCGGTATCCGACCGTAATGAAATAGGCGTAGATCGGGAAAGCGATCCGCCCGACGATCCGCCAGCCCGGCGAGTCCGGGAAGAAGATCAGCCCGACATGGTCGATCAGCATCGTCACGATAGCCAGCAGCTGCATGGGCGTCACCTCCTTTTTCGCTTAGTCTACGACAAAATAGGAAGGCGAGTCCACGCCTGCCTTTGATCGTGCTGTGCGACCAAGCTGCAGGCTTGACCACGAGAGAGGCCATCCACTCCCGCAGTTTCGCTCCAAGTCGTCTCGCCTCAACTTGGCTCCAACCGCCCCGCCCGGAGCTATCGACGGATCAGCGCGTTAGAAGGCCGAAAACGGGGGGCAAGAAAATCTAACGATGCGTGGTACGCTTACGGCTGCGAAAAGGAGGGCAAGCGGCGGGAAAGAGGCCATTCTGCTGCTGTAAGAATCTGACCCGTCGTTAGATTTTTAGCCATGTCCAAAAACGTCGCCTAAGCGTTTCAGCCGTCGTTAGCTCGAAGGAGCGATTGCGCCCACCCGTTCAAAAGCAAACAAGACGAAGCCGAATCAGGGTCGGCCTCGTCTTGTCTGCTCTTTTTGAATTCTACTGCAAGGCAACGGCCGCTCTCCGCATCCGCTCGCTCTTGACCTCCGGCGATCCGGTGCCGGGATGCTCCCGGCTTACCCCTGCAGCGCCTCGAAGCGCTCCACCCAGCCGGCCGTCTCCGCCAGCGCCGCCTCGGCGCGGCCGATGGCGGCCTCCACCTGCGGACGGGCGGTGCCGCCGTACACGTCGCGCGCGTTGACGACCGTCTCCGGCTGCAGCACGTCGTAGATGGACTCGTCGAACAGCTCCGAGAACTGCCGGAACTCCTCGATCGACAGGTCCAGCAGGAACTTGCCGTTCTCGATGCAGTACAGCACCGTCTTGCCGATCACCTCATGCGCCTGGCGGAACGGCAGACCCTTGCCGACGAGGAAGTCGGCGATGTCGGTCGCGTTCGAGAAGTCCTTGTTGACCGCCTCGCGCATCTGGCCCTTGTTCACCTTCATCGTGGCGATCATCGGCGCGAACAGGCGCAGCGCGCCCGACAGCGTCTTCACGGTGTCGAACATGCCCTCCTTGTCCTCCTGCATGTCCTTGTTGTACGCCAGCGGCAGCGACTTGAGCACGGTCAGCAGGCCGACCAGATTGCCGTACACGCGGCCGGTCTTGCCGCGCACGAGCTCCGGCACGTCCGGATTCTTTTTCTGCGGCATGATGCTGCTGCCCGTGCAGAACGCGTCGTCCAGCTCCACGAAGCGGAACTCCGTGCTCGACCAGAGGATCAGCTCCTCGGACAGGCGCGACAGATGCATCATGATGATCGAGGCATGCGACAGGAACTCCAGAATGAAGTCGCGGTCGCTTACCGCGTCGAGGCTGTTCTCGTACACGCGGCCGAAGCCGAGCTGCTCCGCCACGAAATGGCGGTCGATCGGGAACGTCGTGCCGGCGAGCGCGCCCGCCCCGAGCGGCAGCGTGTCGATGCGCTTGTAGCTGTCCTGCAGCCGCTCGATGTCGCGGCCGAACATGCTGACGTACGCCATCAGATGATGGGCGAACAGGATCGGCTGCGCGCGCTGCAGATGGGTGTAGCCCGGCACGATCGTGTCGAGGTTCTCCCGCGCCTGGCCGACGAGCGCCTCCTGCAGGGCGCGCAGCAGGCCGACGAACTCGACGACGCGCGTGCGCAGGTACAGATGCATGTCGGTCGCGACCTGGTCGTTGCGGCTGCGTCCCGTATGGAGCTTGCCGCCGACCGGGCCGATGTCCTCGATCAGCGCCTTTTCTATGTTCATGTGGATGTCCTCGTCGGACACGCTGTAGTCCAGCTCGCCCGCGCGGATGCGGTCGAGCACGCGCTTCAGCCCGCCCTCGATCGCCTGGACATCCTCCGCCGGCAGGATGCCCTGCTTGCCGAGCATCGCCACATGCGCCAGGCTGCCGCGCACGTCCTCCTCCGCCAGCTCCTTGTCGAACGTGATCGACGCCGTATATTCCTCGACCAGCTTGTCCGTCTGCTTGGTGAATCTTCCGCCCCACAGCTTGCTCATGGTCGTTCCCCGCCTCCCCTTCTGCATGGCAACGGGCCTGCGGACGCCGCAGCGTCCCGCAAGCCCATCTTGTTTGACCTGCCTTCGTTTTCCTTGGCTGCCGTCCTATCCTTTGCGGCTCTGCTCGACGCCGGAGGATACCTTCAGGCGCAGCGCGTTCAGGCGGATGAAGCCGGTCGCGTCGCCCTGGTCGTAAGCCTGCGAAGGATCGGCCTCCATCGTCGCGATGTCGGGATTGTACAGGCTGACCGGACTTTTCACGCCGGCGCCGATGACGTTGCCCTTGTACAGCTTGAGCCGCACGACGCCGCTGACGTTTTTCTGGCTCTCGGCCACGAGCGCCTGCAGCGCGAGCCGCTCCGGCGCGAACCAGAAGCCGTTGTACACGAGCGTCGCGTATTTGGCGATGAGCGAGTCGCGCAGATGCATGACGTCGCGGTCCATCGTCAGCGACTCCATCTTGCGATGAGCCGTGAACAGGATCGTGCCGCCCGGCGTCTCGTACACGCCGCGGCTCTTCATGCCGACGAAGCGGTTCTCGACCATGTCGACGCGGCCGATGCCGTGCTTGCCGCCGAGCTCGTTGAGCTTCTCCATCACCGCAAGCGGGCTCAGCGTCTCGCCGTTGACGGCGACGCAGTCGCCCTGCTCGAACGTCAGCTCGACGTACTCGGCCCGATCCGGCGCGCGCTCCGGCGAGACGCTGAGCACGTACATGCCCTCGTTCTCCTCGGAGCTCGGGTCGAACCACGGATCCTCGAGCATGCCGCTCTCAAAGCTGATATGCAGCAGGTTGCGGTCCATCGAGTACGGCTTGGACGCGGACGCCTGCACCGGGATGCCGTGCTTCTCGGCGTAGGCGATCATCTCGGCGCGGCCGGGGAACTCGGCGCGGAACTCCTCGCTGCGCCATGGCGCGATGACCTGGATGTCCGGCGCCAGCGCGGCGGCCGTCAGCTCGAAGCGGACCTGGTCGTTGCCTTTGCCGGTCGCGCCGTGCGCGATCGCGGTCGCGCCCTCGGCGCGGGCGATGTCGACCATGCGCTTGGCGATAAGCGGACGCGCGATCGACGTGCCGAGCAGGTACTGGCCCTCGTAGAGGGCGCCCGACTGGAACATCGGGTAGATGAAGTCCTTGGCGAACTCGTCGCGGAGGTCGTCGATGTACACCTTGGAGGCGCCGGTCGCCAGCGCTTTCTCCTCGAGGCCGTCGAGCTCCTCCTTCTGGCCGATGTCGGCGGTGAAGGCGATGATCTCGGCGTCATACGTTTCCTTGAGCCACTTGAGAATGACGGATGTATCCAGGCCGCCCGAGTAGGCGAGCACGATTTTTTGCTTGGACATGAGCGCTGCTCTCTTCCTTCCTCATCTGAAAAATAGGACTACATTAGCGCGGCCAGAATCGCTTTCTGCGCGTGCAGGCGGTTCTCCGCCTCGTCGAACACGATCGAGTGCTTGCCGTCGATGACGCCCTCGCTCACTTCCTCGCCGCGATGCGCCGGCAGGCAGTGCAT
This sequence comes from Paenibacillus pasadenensis DSM 19293, assembly GCF_000422485.1. Lineage (GTDB taxonomy): Bacteria > Bacillota > Bacilli > Paenibacillales > Paenibacillaceae > Paenibacillus_O > Paenibacillus_O pasadenensis. The sequence continues at coordinate 335,709 of NZ_KE383848.1, read as the reverse complement.
GAACAGATAGTCCGGCTTCGCGAACTTCGTCAGCTCCTCGTTGACCTGATAGGCCGCGAACGCCTTTTCGCGCTCCGCCTGCTCGGCCTCGAAGCCCATGCTCGCCCACACGTCGGTATAGACGATGTCCGCCTGCTCGATCGCCTCGCGCGGATCGCGGCAGACATGGATGAACGAGCCTGTGTCGGCAGCGACCTTGCGCGTCTGCGCCACGATGTCCGCATCCGGCTCGTAGCCCTCCGGCGTCGCCACGCTCATATGCAGGCCCAGCTTGGCCGCGCCCATGAGCAGTGAGTGCGCCATGTTGTTGCCGTCGCCGATGTAGGCGACCTTGAGCCCCTCGAGCCGGCCCTTGTGCTCCAGCGCCGTCTGGTAGTCGGCCATCACCTGGCACGGATGCTCGGAGTCGGTCAGACCGTTGATGACCGGGATCGTGGAGTTGCGCGCCAGCTCGATGACGGTGCGGTGGGCGAACGTGCGGATCATGATGCCGTCGAGGTAGCGGGACAGCACCTGCGCCGTATCGGACACCGGCTCGCCGCGCCCGATCTGCAGGTCGTTGCCGCTCAGGAACAGCGCATGGCCGCCGAGCTGGTACATGCCGACCTCGAAGCTGACGCGCGTGCGGGTGGACGCCTTCTCGAAAATCATGCCGAGCGTCTTGCCCTTCAGCGGATGGAACGTCTCGCCGCTCTTCTGGCGGCGCTTGAGCTCGATCGCCAGGTCGATCAGGTAGCGGAGCTCCTGCGGCGTGTAGTCGGCGAGCGCGAGGAAGTCGCGCCCTTTGAGGCTGGAGGCCAGCTCCTCGGCGGCCGTTCCCGTCAGGAGGGAGGATTGCGGTACGCTCATCGTGGGTTCACACCTGCTTTTCTATGAGAATATCAGGCCCTACTGCGGGGCCGTTACGGTCTTTTCCTTGAGGACGGCGGCGATGATGCCGACCGCCTGGTCGATCTCGGCATGGCTGACGAGCAGATTCGGCAGCAGGCGCACGACATTCGGCCCCGCCGGCACGACGAGCAGGCCGCGCTCGCGCATCGTGGCGATGACGTCCGCCACCGGTCCGGCGCATTCGATGCCGATCAGCAGGCCGAGGCCGCGGATCTGCTTGACCCACGGGTTGCCGGCGAGCTTCTCGCGCAGTTGGCCCGTCAGGTAGCTGGCCGCGCCGGCGGCGCGGTCGAACGCGCGGTTGCCGGCGATCTCCTGCACGGTCGCCTTGACGACCGCCGAGGCGATCGGCGTGCCGCCGAACGTCGTCGCATGCGAGCCCGGCGAGAACGCCTCGCGCAGGAACTCCTTGGCGAGCACGGCGCCGACCGGGAAGCCGCTGCCGAGTCCTTTGGCCGCCGTGAAGATGTCCGGCTGGACGCCGTAATGCTCATGCGCGAACAGCTTGCCCGTGCGTCCCATGCCGGTCTGCACCTCGTCGAGGATGAGCAGGATGCCGGCGTCGCGGCATAGCTTGGCGAGATCGTGCACGAACTCCGGCTTGACCGGCAGCACGCCGCCCTCGGCCTGCACGAGCTCCAGCATGACCGCCGCGGTGCGGTCACTGATCGCCGCCTGGACCGCGTCCAGATCGTGCATCGGCACGGTGACGAAGCCTTCCGGCAGCGGCAGGAAGCCTTCCTTGACCTTGTCCTGCCCGGTCGCCGTCAGCGTCGCCAGCGTGCGTCCGTGGAACGACTGCGTGAACGTGATGACCTCGTAGCGATGCTCGCCCTTGACCTTCTGGAAGTAGCGGCGGGCGAGCTTGATCGCGCCCTCGTTGGCTTCCGCGCCGGAGTTGCAGAAGAAGACGGCGTCCGCGCAGGTATGCTGCACGAGCAGCTCGGCCGCTTCCTCCTGGACCGGGATGCGGAACAGGTTGGACACATGCCACACCTCGTCCAGCTGCCGGATCAGCGCTTCCTTGATCGCCTGCGGCGCATGGCCGAGGTTCGTGACCGCCAGACCGCTCATGAAGTCGAGGTACTTGTTGCCTTGATCGTCCCACAGCCAGCTGCCCTCGCCCTTGACGAGCGCCAGCGGGTATCTCGCATAGGTGGGGAATAACGCTTCTCCGCTCATGTCCTTCTCCTGCCTCTCCGATTGAAAATGATCGGCCTGCGTGAGCAGGCCATAGGCAGCGCCGCGCCGCGCGCGGGCCGCGTCAAGCCTCGATGACCGTGCCGACGCCGCCTTCAAGCACGGCGCGGCTCAGCACATCCGGCTCCGTGCCGCTGACGATCGCCACCTCGCGCACGTTGCCGTGCAGGCAGGCGAGCGCCGCCTTGACCTTGGGAATCATGCCGCCGTAGATCTCGCCGCTCGCGATCATCTCGTCGATCTCGGCCGCCGTCACGCGCGGCAGCACGCGCTTCTCGCCGTCTACCGCGCGCAGGATGCCCGGCACGTCGGTGACGACGATCATACGCTCGACGCCGAGCTTTGAGGCGACCGCTCCGGCCGCCGTATCGGCGTTGATGTTGTAGCGCTGGCCGGCGTCGTCGATGCCGACCGGGGCGAGGACGGGAATGTAGCCCATCGCCATGACGCCCTCGATGACGGAGGCGTTCACCTCCGTCACCTCGCCGACATGTCCGATCTCGTCCGCGTTCGCCACCGGCCGCGCCTGGATGAGCTTGCCGTCTACGCCCGAGAGGCCGAGCGCCCGCGCTCCGGCTCCCTGGATGCGCCGCACGATCTCCTTGTTGATCGTGCCCGACAGCACCATCTCGACGACGTCGAGCACCTCCTCCGTCGTGCGGCGCAGGCCGCCGACGAACTCCGTCTCGATGCCGAGCTTCTCCAGCGTGCCGGAGATGGCCGGCCCGCCGCCGTGCACGATGACCGGCTTCACGCCGCTCTCCTGCAGCCGCCGCAGGTCCTCGAAAAAGGCGGCAGGCAGCGCCGCGAGCGTGCTGCCTCCGCATTTCATCACAAACCGCTGTTCCATGCCTCCGCTGTCGCTCCTTCCGTAGGTCCGGGTCACGTCCGGTACGCCGCGTTGATGCGCACATAGTCGTACGTCAGGTCGCAGCCCCAGGCGGTCGCCTGGCCGCCGCCGAGCTTGAGGTCGACGATGATCTCGACCGTGTCGCCCTTGAGATAGGCCAGCGCCGCGTCCTCGTCGAACGCGACCGGCTGCGAGTCCCGCAGCGTCAGGATCGGGCCGAGCGCGATGTCGACCGTATCCGGATCGAGCGGCTCGCCCGCGCGCCCGGCCGCCGCGATGATCCGGCCCCAGTTGGCGTCGGTGCCGAAGACGGCGGATTTGACGAGCGAGGAGCCGACGATCGTCTTGGCGATCGCGGCCGCCGAAGCGTCGCTCTCGGCGCCGCTGACGCGCACCTCGATCAGCTTCGTCGCGCCTTCGCCGTCGCGGGCGATCGCCTTGGCGAGAATCTCGCAGACGTAGGTCAGCGCCGAGGCGAACGCCTCCCAATCAGGATGCGCCGGCGTCAGCTCGTCGCCGCCCGCCAGGCCGCTCGCCATCGCGACGAGCATGTCGTTCGTGCTCGTGTCGCCGTCGACGGTGATCATGTTGAACGTGCGGTCCGTCGCCTGCCGCAGCAGCGCCTGCAGCGCCTCGCTGCCTACGGGCGCGTCGGTCGTGACGAAGCCGAGCATCGTCGCCATGTTCGGGTGGATCATGCCGGAGCCTTTGGCCGCTCCCGCCACATGCACGGTCCGTCCGCCGGCCTGCAGCGAGACGCAGACCGACTTCTTCACGAGATCGGTCGTCAGGATCGCCTGGCAAAAGTCGTCCGCGCCCTCCGCGCCGGCCTTCAGCCGGGCGGGCAGCTGCGCGATGCCGGAGCGGACGCGGTCCATCTTGAGCAGCTCGCCGATGACGCCGGTCGAGGCGACGGCCACCTGCTCCTGCGGCACTCCCGCCGCTTCCGCGAAGGCGGCGCGCATCTCGTACGCGTCGGCCTCGCCCTGCTTGCCGGTGCAGGCGTTGGCGTTGCCGCTGTTGACGAGCATCGCCCGCAGGCGGCCGCCGGCCGCCAGGCTCTCGCGCGTCGCCTTGAGCGGCGCGGCCTGCACCTTATTCGTCGTATAGACGGCCGCCGCCGCCGCGGGCACCTCGCAGAGGATCGCGCCCAGATCGTGGCGGTCGGTCTTTTTGAGGCCGCAATGCAGGCCTCCCGCGCGGAAGCCCGCCGGCGTCGTCACGGAGCCGTCCTCCACGACCGTGAATGCGGCCGTTGCCGCTGTTGCTTGAGCTGCTGCATGTTCGTGTGCCATCGCTGCGCTTGTCTCCTTCTGGCGCTGACGCGTCGTCTATTAAGGGTACATGGGCACGAGCCGCAGGCCCGCGTCCTCGTCCCAGCCCATCATCAGGTTCAAGTTCTGGATCGCCTGTCCGGCCGCGCCCTTGACGAGATTGTCGATGACGGACACGAACGTGATCCGTCCGGTGCGGCGGTCGACGGCGAAGCCTATGTCGCAATAGTTGGAGCCGCTGACCTCCTTGGTCGCCGGCCACTGGCCCGCCGGGCGGATGCGCACGAACGGACGGCCCGCGTAGAACTCCTCGTACAGCTGGATGAAGTCGGCCTCCGAGCGCTCCTCGGTCAGCTTGGCGTACATCGTCGCCATGATGCCGCGCGTCATCGGCACGAGATGCGTCGTGAACGTCGTCACGACGTCGCGGCCGGCCGCGTCGGACAGCACCATCTCGATTTCCGGGACATGCTGATGCTTGTTGATCTTGTACGCCTTGAAGTTCTCGTTCAGCTCCGAATAATGCGTGCCGAGGCTCGCGCCGCGGCCGGCTCCGGAGACGCCGCTCTTGGCGTCGACGATGATCGAGTCCGGATCGATCCAGCCGGCCTTGATCGCCGGCACGAGGCCGAGCAGCGTCGCCGTCGGATAGCAGCCCGGATTGGAGATGAACGGCGCTCCTTTGACGCGGTCGCCGTAAATCTCGCACAAGCCGAACGCCGCTTGCTCCAGATAGGCCGGATCGGCGGCGGGCTTGCCGTACCACTGCTCGTACACATCCGGCTGCGGCAGCCGGAAGTCGCCCGACAGGTCGATGACCTTGAGCCCCTGCTCCAGTAGCTGCGGCACGAGCTTCGAGGCGACGCCGGCCGGCGTCGCCAGGAAGACGACGTCCGCCTTGGCCCGGATCGCCGCCGGATCGACATCGTCCAGCAGCTCCGTGCGGATCCCGCTCAGATGCGGGTATCCCGCGGCGATCGGCTCGCCCGCGCTGGACGAGGAGATGACGCTCGTCACCTCCGCGTGCGGATGGCCGTGCAGCAGGCGGATCAGCTCGACCCCGCCGTAGCCCGTCGATCCTACGATCGCTGCTCTTGTCTTGTTCTCCATCGCTGACCTCTCCCATCCCGCTGCGGCATCCATCGCTTCCGCCCGATTCGATTTCCGTATCATTATACGTTTATATTAATAATAATACAACAGTCAAAATCCGCCTTGCCGTTGGGATATTCGCCCTCCCGTCTGGATTTCCCTTCCATGCCGAGCGGCAGCAGAAAGGAATCGAGCCGAAGCGGACAACGGCAAAAAGACGAAGCCCGAGCGCCGGGCTCCGCTTCGTCCTTGCGTTGCGTCAGTTCACTTCCAGCTGACGATGAGCGCGCCCGCCGCGATGACCGCGCAGCCGATCCAGCGGTTCAAGGGAATCGCCTCGCCGAACAGCTGCCACGCGAGCACGAGGCCCAGCGCGTAGGCCAGGCTTTGCAGCGGATAGGCGGCGCTCAGCGGCAGCCGCGACAGCACGGCCAGCCAAAGCACCGTGGCGATGCCGTAAAGGCCGATTCCGGCCAGGATGAGCGGCGAGAGCATCGCCTGCAGCCAATTGCCGAAGCCGAGGCCTCCGAGGCGATCAAGGCCGAGCTTCCATGCCATCTGGCCGGCGACGAGGCATAAGATGTTGCCGAGCAGCAGCGCGTAGGCCATCAGGAGCGCGCCTCCTGCGGCATCGCCTCCACCCGCTGCTCCAGACGCCTCAGCCGCTCCTGCTGCAGCGCCTCCGACTGGGTCAGCCGCACGAGCTTGAGCGACAGCTCCGAGACGGCGAGCGTCTGCCGCAGCAGCAGCGCCAGCACGCTCAGCAGGCCGATGAAGGAGAGCAGCGACGGCGCATAGGCGACGCCGAGCAGCAGGGCGAGGCGGTCCAGCACCTCCGGCGCGAGCGACAGCGCCGTCATGCCGGCCGCGAGCAGCAGCCAGAGCAGCGCGTACTGCTCCCGCAGCCGCCGGCTGCGGACCAGATGCAGGATCCAGAAGAAAAACGCCAGGCTGAGCGCGAGGCTCACGACATAAAATTCAGCTTTCATAGCCGAAGCTCCACTCCTTGCGCTTCTTTTTCGTCTTGGCGATCAGCACGGCCAGCACGACCTTGGCCATGTAATACCCGGCCTTGCCGGGCGAGATGCTCGATACGCCGCCCTGCCGCTCGCGCATGACGACCGGCAGCTCGATGAAGCGGCCGCGGTGGTTGTCGAGCTGGATGATCGCCTCCACCTCGGGGTAGTCCGTCGGATAGTCGGCGGCGAACAGCTCGGCGGCCTTGCGGCTGCACAGCCGGTAGCCCGATGTCGGATCGGTCACGCGCCGGCCGGTGAGCGCCGAGACGAGCGCGGCCAGCAGCTTGATGCCCCGCTTGCGGGCGAACGACGACTGGAAGCCCTGCTTTTTCAAAAAGCGCGAGCCGACGACCATGTCCGCCTCATGCCGCTGCATCGCCTCCAGCATCCGGCCGAGCTCGCGCGGATCATGCTGGCCGTCCGCATCGATCTGCACCGCGCAGCCGTACCCTTGCTCGACCGCGAAGCGGTATCCCGCCTGCACCGCGCCGCCGATGCCGAGATTGCAGCTCAAGTCGAGCACCGGCACGCCGCAGGAGCGTGCCAGGCGCGCGGTAGGGTCCGTCGAGCCGTCGTTCACGACGACGATGTCGGCGAACGGCGCATGCTCGCGGATGCTCCGGATCGTGCTGCGGATCGACGCCGCCTCGTTGTAGGCCGGCACGATCGCCAGCACGTCCCGCCGGTGCGATGGCTGGGCTAGGCTCATCCTTCCTGCACCTCCTTCAGCTTGGAGCGGTCCGGGCGCGGCTCGCGCGCCGCTCTCCGTCCTTTCCACCAGCTCCATGCAAGTCCGGCCGCGGCCGCGTCGAGCACGATGAACAGCGGCATGACGGTGAAATTGTAGCGGTACTCCGGCACGAACAGCAGCCGCAGCGCCGACATGGCGAGCACGATCGCCGCCGGCAGCAGCGCCGGATGCCGCCAGCGGCGGAGCATGGCGACAAGCGCGGCCACGCCCGCTCCGACGATTAGCCGGTGATAGGCGTTGCGCAGCTCCCAAGGCACCGGCAGAACCGGATAATGAGGCTCATGGCCGGCTCCGTAGAACATCCGGCTGTAGGTGTAGTCCAGCTTGCCGATCGTGTACCAGCGGACGAACTCGCCCGTATGCTCCGTGAAGCCGACGCGCAGCCGTTCCCGCGCGACCTCGAGCTGCGACTTGCCGGCTCGGTCCACGAGGCCGTCGGCATAGTTCTTGTCCGGATACGTTCCCGCGGCGAAAGGATTCTGCTGCGTCGACGTCACGATCAGCTCGCCGAGCGTGACCGCGTTGCGGACGACCCACGGCGACAGCATGATCGCCAGGCCGCAGGCGCCGAGGGCAAGCTGCCGCGCCGTCGCGCGCCAATCGCGCGTCCATAGCCACTGCGCCGCATAGGCGAGCGCGATCAGCGGCAGGAACTCGGCCCGCGTCAGCACGGTCAGGCCGAGCACGGCTCCGGCCAGCAGATGCAGCCAGCGGCCGCCCCGGCGCAACGCCAGCAGCTGCAGGCAGACGTAGGCCATCAGCAGAAAGGCGGCCAGCGTTTCCGTCAGCACGCCTCCGGACGCCCAGACGAACGGCGGATAAACCGCCGCCATGAGCGCCGCCGCGAGCGCGGTCCAGCGTCCGGCGACGAGCCGGCCAAGCGCATAGACGAGCCCCAGCATCGCCGTAGCGATGCCTGCCTGCACGAAGCGGATGAGCGGATACGGATCCCGCGTCTCGTAGCCGGCCAGCTCGTACATCGCCGCCATGAACAGCGGGTAGCCCGGCGTCACCTGCGCGTTCGGCTCGATGCTTTTATACCCGTAGACGCCCTGCTCCAGCAGCTGCCGGACCATGATGTCGTAGTTCTTCGTATCATGCGTGACGTGGTGGCTGACCGATACGAGAAAGTCCACCCGCAGCCATGCGCCAAGTCCGATCGCCAGCGCCAGCAGCAGCGCATGCAGCGCCTTCCTTGTCCCTGCTTCCCCCTGAATTCCGCTTGAAGACCTCTTCATTCGCCCTTGCGCTCCTTTCCGCTCTCCGCAGCGCTCCGGCGCTGCGGCTTTCCCTCATTGTCGCTCGAGCTGCTTAAGGAATCGGGTTGAAAGTTCTTATGTCTTTCTTAAAACCCGGAGGACAAAAGGCGGAACGCAAAAAGCCGTCCGGATCGGATAGGGGCTCCGGCAGGAGCCCTTCCACGATCGGACGGCGCTGGGCCTGGAAAGCGTCAGCCCTCCAGCTTGAAGCCTTGGCCGATGACCTCGGCCGTATGGCTGATGATGACGAAGGCGTTCGGATCGACCTGCTGCACGAGCCGCTTGAGCTCCGGCACCTCGTTCTGGCTGACGACGACCATCAGCACGGTGCGGGCGTCGCCGGTGAAGCCGCCATGGGCGTCAAGGCGCGTCAAGCCGCGGTCCAGGTCATGCAGCACCGCATCCGCCAGCTCCTCCGAGCGCGCGCTGATGATGAATGCCACCTTGGACAGGGCGAGGCCCGTCTGCACGATGTCGATCGTCTTGCTCGTCACGAACAGGCCGATGAGCGCGTAGAGCGCCTTTTCCGGCGAAAGGAAGACGCCGGCTGCCGCGATGACGAGGCCGTCCATGCAGGCGACGGACAGACCGAGCGGCAAGCCCGTGTAGCGGTGCAGGATCTGCGCCGCCAGGTCGGTGCCGCCCGTCGAGCCGCGGCCGCGGAAGACGAGGCCCAGGCCCAGGCCGACGCCGATGCCGCCGTAGATCGAAGCGAGCAGCGGATTTTCTGTCGGCGCGCCCCAATGGGCGGTCAGCAGGACGAACAGCGGCAGCACTGCGGAGCCGACGATCGTCTGCAGCGCGAACCGGCGTCCGAGCAGCGCCATGCCGGCCAGGAACAGCGGGATATTGAGCGCCCATTGGACATACGCCGGCGTGAAGCCGTACAGATGCTGCAGCAGCACCGATATGCCGCTGATGCCGCCCGAAGCGATGCCGTTCGGCAGCAGGAAGCAGTTGAAGCTCGCCGCGATGACGAGCGCTCCCGCAAGCAGCGACAGCAGGTTCGATACCCTCTGGTCGAGCAGCGGCTTTTTCGCCTTGCGCGGCTTGCGCGTCCGCGGACGGACGGCCGCGGCTTGCGGACCGGTGCGGTTCGCGACGCCGTTTGCAGCCGCTCTCGCTCCGTATTTCGCGACGCCGTTTGCAGCCGCTCTCGCTCCGCCTTCCGCCACGCCGCTAGCGACCGTTCTCCCTTCCGCTTCCGCTCCGAACGGCGGACGCCGCTCGCCCTCTATCGGCTCCGCCACGACCGACGTCGCCCCCGTACGGCTCTGCGGCCCGGATCCCTCTTGATGCTCCGGACGCTGATCGTCCGGATTGTTGCTGCCGCTGGCCGGTTCTCCGCCGCGTTTCTGCTCATCCACTGCTATGTTCCCCTTCCTTTGGTCCAGGCGCCCGCCGCTCTGCCGCGGTACCGCGCACCACCTTTTCCTTCCGCGCGAAAAAGAGTTCCCCACTTGAATCAAGTGTCGGAACTCTTTTCTTCTTTTATTCGAGCGTGCCGAACCAGGCTTACGCCTCTTCGGGCTTTTGCTTGATCTGATGGCGCAGGTAGCCGTTGATGAACGCGTCCAGGTCGCCGTCCATGACCGCGCCGACGTTGCCTGTCTCCACCGACGTGCGATGGTCCTTGACCATGCTGTACGGGTGGAACACGTAGGAGCGGATCTGGCTGCCCCAGGCGATGTCGGACTGCTCGCCGCGGATCTCGGCCAGATGCTTCTGCTGCTCCTCGATCTTGCGCTCGTACAGCTTGGAACGGAGCATCTTCATCGCGCGGTCGCGGTTCTGGATCTGCGAGCGCTCCGTCTGGCAAGCGACGACGATGCCGGTCGGCATATGCGTGATCCGGATCGCCGACTCCGTCTTGTTGACGTGCTGGCCGCCCGCGCCGCTGGAGCGGTACGTGTCGACCTTGAGGTCCTCCGGACGGATCTCGATCTCGATGTCGTCGTCGATCTCCGGCATGATGTCGCAGGAGACGAACGACGTGTGCCGGCGGCCGGAAGCGTCGAACGGCGAGATCCGCACGAGGCGATGCACGCCTTTCTCCGCCTTGAGGTAGCCGTAGGCGTTATGTCCCTTGATGCTGATCGTGACGCTCTTGATGCCGGCCTCGTCGCCCGGCAGATAGTCGAGCACCTCGACCTTGTAGCCGTGCTTCTCCGCCCAGCGCGTGTACATCCGGTACAGCATCTGGCCCCAGTCCTGCGACTCCGTGCCGCCGGCGCCCGGATGCAGCTCCAGGATCGCGTCCAGCTTGTCGTAGGGCTGGTTGAGCAGCAGCGTCAGCTCAAAATCGCCGATCTTGCCCATCAGGTCGGCGACCCCTTCCGTCAGCTCGCTGTCGAGGGAACCGTCGTCCTCCTCGGCGGCGAGCTCCAGCAAGGTGTCGAGATCCTCGCGCTGCGTGCTCAGCTTTTCATACTGCTCGACGACGGACTTCACGACATTCAGCTCCGCGATGACCTTTTGGGCCTTCTCGTTGTCGTCCCAGAAATCCGGCGCCGTCATCTTCTCTTCGAAATTGGCTATGATCTCCTGCTTGAGATCTAAGTCAAAGAGACCCCCTGAGATCTTGGAGCCGCTTTGCCGCCTCGCGCAGGTCTTGCTTTACCGTTACGTCGATCATGACAATGCTTCACCTCAAATTTTCATGAATTCATGAAGCGAGCCGGTCAAGCAGGCGAGCGCCTCTCTCCCGGCCCTTCATGCTATGGAATGCTTATTTGCCGTGGCAAAGCTTGTACTTCTTGCCGCTGCCGCAAGGGCAAGGATCGTTGCGGCCGACGCGCTCCTCGCGCTTGGCCGGACGCGCCTCGCGCCCTTCGCTGCTGCCGCCGACTTCGACCTGGCCTTTGGCGACCTCTTGCCGCTCGAGGTTCTGCTCGACCTGAGCCTTCATGATGTAGCGCGAGACTTCCTCCTGGATCGTCTCGATCATCTCGCGGAACATCTCGAAGCCCTCGAACTGGTACTCGCGAAGCGGATCCGTGCCGCCGTAGGCGCGCAGGTGGATGCCTTGGCGAAGCTGGTCCATCGCGTCGATGTGGTCCATCCACTTGCTGTCGACGGCGCGCAGCACGACGACCTTCTCGAACTCGCGCATCGTCTCCTCGCCCATCGCCGCCTCGCGCTCGTCATACAGAGCCGTGACTTTGTCGAACAGGAACTCGGCCATCTCTTCCGGCTCCTTGCCCCACAGGTCTTCCTTGGAGACGGAGCCCTCGGGCAGCAGGTTGCCGTGCACGTAGTCGACGACCGCCTGCAGATCCCACTCCTCCGGCACCTGCTCCTTCGGGCAATGCGCGTCGACGATGCGCTGGATGACCGGCTGGATCATCTCCATGACGATAGAGCGGATGTTCTCGCTGAACAGCACCTCGCGGCGCTGCTTGTAGATGATTTCGCGCTGCTGGTTCATGACGTCGTCGTATTGCAGGACGACTTTGCGCGTGTCGAAGTTGTTGCCCTCGACGCGCTTCTGCGCGGACTCGATCGCCTTGGTGATGAGGCGGCTCTCGATCGGCTGGTCTTCCTCGAAGCCGAGCTTCTCCATCATGCCCATGATGTTCTCCGCGCCGAAGCGGCGCATCAGCTCGTCCTCGAGCGACAGGTAGAACTGGGACGAGCCCGGGTCGCCCTGACGGCCGGCACGGCCGCGCAGCTGGTTGTCGATGCGGCGGCTCTCGTGGCGCTCGGTGCCGATGATATGCAGTCCGCCGACATCATGCACGCCTTCGCCGAGCAGGATGTCGGTGCCGCGGCCCGCCATGTTGGTGGCGATCGTCACAGAGCCGGCCTGTCCGGCGCGCGAGATGATCTCGGCTTCCTCGGCATGGTACTTGGCGTTCAGCACCTTGTGCTGGATGCCGCGCTTCTTGAGCAGCTCGGAGAGCTTTTCGGAGTTCTCGATCGACACGGTGCCGACGAGCACCGGCTGGTTCTTCTTGTGGCGCTCGACGATCTCTTCGACGACGGCCTTGAACTTGCCGTTCTCGGTCTTGTAGACGACGTCCTGCGTATCCTGGCGGATCATCGTCCGGTTCGTCGGCACCTGCAGCACCTCGAGGCCGTAGATCTTCTTGAACTCTTCTTCCTCCGTCTTGGCCGTACCGGTCATGCCGGCGAGCTTGCGGTACATGCGGAAGTAGTTCTGGAAGGTGATCGTCGCGAGCGTCATGCTCTCGTTCTGCACCTTCAGGTTTTCCTTTGCCTCGATGGCCTGGTGCAGGCCGTCGCTATAGCGGCGTCCCGACATGATGCGGCCGGTGAACTCGTCGACGATCAGCACCTCGTCCTCCTGGACGACATAGTCGACGTCGCGCTTCATGATCGCGCGGGCTTTGAGCGCCTGCTGGATATGGTGGTTGAGCGTGACGTTGGCATGGTCGAACAGGTTCTCGATGCCGAACGCCCGCTCCGCCTTCTCGACGCCGGACTCCGTCATCATCACGCTGCGCAGCTTGATGTCGACCGTGTAGTCCTCCTCGATCTTGAGGCGGGAGACGAACTTGTCCGCCGCATGGTACAGCTCGGTCGATTTGGCGGCCTGGCCGGAGATGATGAGCGGCGTGCGGGCCTCGTCGATCAGGATGGAGTCCACTTCGTCGATGATGGCGAAGTGGAGCGGCTTCTGCACCATCTGCTCTTTGTAGAGGACCATGTTGTCGCGCAGATAGTCGAAGCCGAACTCGTTGTTCGTGCCGTACGTAATATCGCATGCGTAGGCTTCCTGCTTCTGCTCGTGGGAGAGCGAGTTCAGGTTGCAGCCGACGGTCATGCCGAGGAATTCATAAAGAGGACGCATGATGCTGCTGTCGCGCTGGGCCAGATAATCGTTGACCGTGACGACATGGACGCCTTTGCCGAGCAGGGCGTTCAGATACACCGGAAGCGTGCCGACGAGCGTCTTGCCCTCGCCCGTCTTCATCTCGGCGATCTTGCCCTCGTGCAGCGCCATGCCCCCGATCAGCTGCACGTCGAAATGGCGCATGCCGAGCACGCGCTTGCCCGCCTCGCGCACCGTCGCATAGGCCTCGGGCAGCAGGTCGTCCAGCTCCTCGCCCTTCTCGAGCCGGGCGCGGAACTCCTGCGTCTTGGCCGACAGCTGCTCATCCGTGAGAGCAACGAACTGCGGCTCCATTTCATTTATGACTTCGACGTTGCGCATGAGCCGCTTGACTTCCCGCTCATTCGCGTCGCCGAATATCTTCTTCACCAGTCCGAGCATGGTTTTCCCCTTTCGTGAGACCACTTTGCCTTAATTTTAACAGTTGTCCGATGCTGCCGCAATCAGACCGGAGGCTTTTCCAGCATTATATACGTTGTCCGTCGGGAAAGTGTTGTCCCGACGAGCAGCGCCGGCGGCGGACGCCGCCTCAGCGCCTTTCCGCGGCTTTCCTTACCTATTAAAAAGCCCTCTCCCGGAAAGGGAGAGGGCGCTGCAGATCGCAAGCTGTCGGGCGTGCGGCGCACGGCCGCTACTCCTGCTCGATCAGGCCGTAGCGGCCGTCGTCGCGTCGGTAGACGACGTTGACTTCCTTGGTCTCGATATTATGGAAGACAAAGAAGCTGTGGCCGACCATGTCCATCTGGAGGATCGCTTCCTCCACATCCATCGGCTTGAGCTTGAAGCGCTTCATCCGTACCACTTCAAGGTCCTCTTCGGGATCCTGCACGGCGACAGAGGCGGTGTCGTCCTCGCGGAACAGCGTCTTGATGCTCTCGGCCTGGCGGAATTTCCGGTTGACTTTGGTCTTATGCTTCCGGATCTGACGTTCCAGCTTGTCGACGACGGCATCGACCGAAGCGTACATGTCGGGACTCTTCTCCTCGGCTCTCAGGAGCACGCCCGGGAGCGGGATCGTCACCTCGATGCCGTGGCGTCCTTTGTGGACGGTCATCGTCACGCTGGTATCAGCGGCAGGGGGGGCATCAAAATACTTATCCAGTCGGTTCAACTTCTTCTCGACGTAATCCCTCATGGCATCCGTCACAGGAATGTTCTGACCTCGAATGTTGTATTTCATGAAGCACTCCTCCTTTACATGGTCTTAGTATACCACGGAGAGCGTTTTCGAATCAAAAGACTAATTTGTGTATTTCGAATTTTCAGATTAATAGAGACAGCAAGCGGCTTCTTCTTGTCGCCTTGGCGCCGGATGTGCGCTTCGTCACGCCTCGTCGCCTGACATGCCGCTTCGAGGCGGCTCGGAGCAGTCTGTCGGCGAGCAGGCGAAGACGCAAAAAAAGAGGTCCTTCGCAGGACCCCGTAAGGGTTTGGTCAGTCGAATCATCTATGCGCGGCCGAGCGGCCGGATGATTACAGTTTGACGACGTTGGCTGCTTGTGGACCGCGAGCGCCTTCTACGATGTCGAACTCGACGGATTGGCCTTCTTCCAGGGTTTTGAAGCCCTCGGATTGAATAGCGGAGAAGTGTACGAATACGTCGCCGCCTTGCTCCGTCTCAATGAAGCCGTAGCCTTTTTCTGCGTTGAACCATTTCACTTTACCTTGCATTCAGAACATTCCCTTCATCTTCAAATGCTGTGAGACGCCGACAGGTGCATGGCCCACATTTTGACTATAGCACCGGGATCAAACAGTTGTCAACATGACATGGAAGCGGATTCATCCCCCTCCTGATTGATCATCGTTTCTTATGTCGCATTGAGTAAAATCCTGTCATGTTTTGATTGTTAGGGACATGCTGAACAAACCATAGAAGAACATTAATTATTAGCAGCGTTTTGTCGATAGCTAGTTGAAGATCCTTTACAATCGGAATGGCTTGACCAATACCGGTTTTAGAATTGGAGGGAAACGCCCCCGTGACTCTAGGCATCTATAATTTTTGCCCTCATGTCTCCTATACGAACGAGCATCTCATGAAGGACTGTTGTCTTATTCCCTACACTTTCCACACTGAGCTCGGCTGGGAAGCTGTCATCGTTACTGCGCCTGGAGAAGAATTAATCTACCATGAGCTGCTGCCTGGCCTGAAAATTGATTTTATTGGCCAATCAGGGGATTACAACAATTCATACGAGCTGGAAGAGTGGGTTGCCGCTTGCATCAACTACATCTCGGCCCATGCCCATAAAATCGACTTCTTTTTTTGCTTCGGCCCGTATACCTCTTACTTCAGCATGATCGAACAGTACAAGAAACTTCGTCCTGACGGCAAAGTTATTCTGAAACTGGATGCCAATTCCACTTGGATGGACCAGATTCCTTTCCACCAACCGGATCATCAGGCATTTTTCAACCGTTGTGACTTGATCACCGTAGAATCCATGAAATTAAAACGATACTTGTCAAAAAAATGGCCCTATATCATTGACTATGTTCCTAACGGCTCTTTTAAAGCCGATTCTTCCTCTTCTCGGAAAATCCGTTTTCAAGACAAGGAGAACGTCATTCTGACAGTTGGGCGGCTAGGAACCGCTCAGAAAGCGACTCCTCTCCTGTTGGAAGCCTTCGCTCAGACCGCCCATCTGCTGCCCGACTGGAATCTCCGGCTGGTCGGAAGCTGGGAGGCTTCTTTCGAACCTTATCGAGAGCGGTACTTTGAATTGCATCCCGAGCTCCGCGAGCGGGTCGTCTTTACAGGAAAGATTCTAGATAAAACCATTCTTGAGGCGGAATACACGCGAGCCAAAGTGTTCGTCATCTCCTCCGTGATGGAAGGCGGTACGCCGAATGTGTGGGCAGAGGCCGCCCGCAACGGGTGCTATGTGCTCTGCAGCGAAATTGATGCTGTCGACGAGGCTACGAATAAAGGAACTTGCGGAAGAAGCTTCGAGATCGGAAACGCTGCCGAACTCGCCCTCGCGATGCTGGATGTCTGTCGGGACGAGCAATGCCTTTCCGCAGGCTGCGCGGATATCCAGCGCTATCAGGAACGCTACTTTGATTATAAAAAAATCGTTCGTAAGATGAACCTTCTGCTGACGATCTCCAAAGGGGCCGTTTACCATCAAAGAGATTAAAAGACTCCGTTTTTATGGAGAGACATTCGAACTCAAGAACTGCGAGCTGTGGTTTGAGAATCGGCTGATCCATCGTTTCCTTGATCCTCTTCACAACTGGTGCGCCATTACCGTTCAGCGACAGGCAGAGAACTTTCTAGCGATCATCAACTCTATCTATGGTCTGAAAGTACCGGAAGCTTTCCAGGCTCAAATGGTACTCTTGATAGGCTGCATGTATCGACAGCTGTCTGCATCGCCAGACCCGATCGCCGTTCTAAATGTAGAATCCGGAACGAATCTGTCCTTCTTCTCCAGCATCCTTCATAGCTTTGATGCTCAGCATCGTTATGTCACTTTTTGTCTGCCGTCTTCTACCGCATCGGCGACAGCTGCTGGTGCCTTCATCCGGGGACAGGAATTGCATGATCTAGCCCTGTTGTCCGAACAAACTTTCTCGTTTATTCTCATCGATATGGAATTATCGCAGCTCAGCGGCGAAGGCAACCTGATTGCATCCTGCAAACGTCTGCTTCGTCCAGGCGGTCAGATGACAGCCTTCGGTTCGGGGCGCTGTTCCATTGATTTAGAGGAATTAGAACGCGATGGAACCTGCGAAGTCTTCCAGCTGGGAGACGAGAGATTTGTATGGTCGTACACGAAGCACCTTGCTTATCCTAATTTCTCTGCCCCTCCTCATATTCATGCATTAAACCTGTTGCAGAATGAATTGGAACAGCACATGCAGGCTCTCTTTGCCGCTCCATTCTGTTCCGAACGATCTAGTGACTATCAGCCCCTTCTCAGCGACGCTATCTATGCCGCGCGAGAAATGGAACGGCATCTATCGATGTCACGTTCCTTGTTTCACGATCTAGACTTGAAAAATCGAGCAAACGACCTCACCCATTCGCTGCTTGATCTGGCAGTAGCCATTGATATGGAGACCGATGAAGCTTTTTTCCTTGCTATGGTTTCGGAACAATTCTCCGCTTGGAAAGCATATCTCTCCAACTAAATGATAAGGGGCTTCGTCTTGAAGACGAAGCCCCTTTCTATATGAATTTTATGGTTTCGGATAAGTTCAGCCAACAATCAAACGTTGCTCCGCATCTTGAATAAGGGACTCTATCGCCTCATCTCGATGCTTAAGCTGGTTGAGATAGGTCAAAGCCAACCGATGCTCTCCGAGATGGTACAAAAAAGCGCCTAAATTAAATATAGTTAATTGATGCTCCGGATCCAGTAAAAGAGCTTGTTGAAGCAAGGGAATCACTTTCTCGAGCTCATTCCATTCTATGAACGTATCGCAAAGGGAATTCAAGATTGGAATTATAGCTTTGCCGTAATTGCTCAGCGAGGCTATGGCATATTGAAACAACTCGGAATCGTCTTTTACGAGAAAAGCCAGTTCCTGTACGGTAGCTTCCGAACTGCCTTGAACCGCAAGCAGCTGTGTGAGTAGGTCCACTTCTTGGACGGGATCCTGCTGACGCAGTCGAGCAATGTATTGATAAGTGGACGCTTGGTCGGAGAAATCCGATAGACGGGACAGCGTGCTCAAGCGATCCAGCAAGCCTTGCTGCTCTATGCTCAAAGGAATGCGGGAGGAGCCTAGGTCAACCTGGCTGAATCCAGCATCGTTGAACATCTCGACCAGCTGCTGCTTGGTGAAAAACCTCATGTGAGTGCGGTCCAGCAAGCCGGCATCTGCATACTCCCACTTGCCGTTTAACAAATCCTGCAGGATTGAAATGTGCATGACGTTCGGCAAGCTGACCAGCATCTGCCCTCTCGGCTTCAAATACCTCTTCATATTGCGTACGACCAGCCACGGATTAATTAAGTGTTCCAGAACATCAGCAAAGATGATGTAATCGAAATAGCCTTCGTCATAGCTCATCTGCTGTTCGATATTATCTGCCCTGACTTGTGCGAACGTAGCGGCAATTTTTGCGGAATGCTCGTTGAGCTCAATCCCATGAAGCTCGACGTTCTTGTATAGATGCTTGATATTCAGCAGCGTGCCTCCGCAAGCACAACCCACCTCTAACACTCGAATTCGGGCCTCAGGATGAGCTTGTATGGCCGAAATAATCTCGTGACGGATGTAGCAGGAATAAGCCGGATTAAATCCCCACTTTTCCTCAAACATCTTTTCGTTCCTTTTCATTAAATCGTAATAGGCTTGCGGCTTCTGCCCGAACGATGTCCCTCCGAAGTGGTGGATAAAGGTGTTTCGGCATAGCCAAAGCTGATACCCGCTCATCGTCAGCCTCATCGAGTAATCGTCATCCTCATAATTGCCAGGACTGAATTGCTCATCCAACAGTCCCGTTTCGAGCAGTGCCTTGCGCTTGATGAGCATACAGAAGCCAATCAGCTTGAGCCGCCGTTCTGCACGCTCGTTTTTCAGTGCGAGCTCTCCAGAAAAGGCCTGCATCTCATCAAGCGTTTGATACGGAACAGGAACCGTCTGATAATAGGCCGCATTGTTTGTAATCGGCCCTACGGCTCCGATCTCTGGAATGGAATGGAGCTGCTTCTGCAGCCGCTCAAGCCACCCTTCCGTCACGATGGTATCATTATTCAACAGAAGGATGTCCGTATCGGATTCCGACATTTCTATGCCTTGATTGCATCCTTTTGGAAACCCGACATTGTCATTATTCAGAAGCAGCTTGAGGTCCTGCTGCTGTTGGAGCCATTCCCGGGTCCCGTCCGTCGAAGCATTATCAACGACAATGAGTTCATAAGACTCCGATGGCGTATAGGCTCGTATGCTCTCCAAACAAAGCTTGGTGTAGTCCAGCTGGTTATATGTAAGGATGACTATGCTCGTTTTGCAGCTCATGAATTCCGTCCCCCAGACAGGCTGTTGTGATAAGTATATATCGGCATTATCTGGTGAAAAGATAATTCCAATTTTTATCGAGCTATCGAAAAGGCAATTGATATCCGATAAATAAATAAACCAACACGCCTTTAGGAGACTTGATATGCTCATATCCCTTTGCATGATTGTCAAAAATGAAGAGCTGGTCATCGAGCGTTGCCTCGACAGTTTGAAAGAGGTTGTCGATGAGATCATTGTCATTGATACAGGTTCAATCGACCGAACCAAGCAGTTGGCTCTTTCTTATACAGATCATGTGCACGACTTCGTCTGGGTCAATGATTTTTCTAGAGCCCGCAACGAAGCTATTCGCCGGGCGAATGGAAGATGGATTCTTTTTCTGGATGCGGATGAATATTTTGCGCCAGGCGATGCGGCAAAGCTTCGATCCTTTCTGGAACAAGCTGAGCCTTCTCCCACTGTTGTTTATGCCATCAACGTCATCAACTTTGTCGGAAAATCCAAAGAGAAATCTGTTTTGACAAGCGGTGAAATCCCGAGGCTTTTCCCGAACGGCTTCGGCATTCAGTATGAACGGCCCATTCATGAGCAGCTGTATTCCCCTCATGGCGAGCTGCTTTCCGCTTTGGCGCCCGTATCCATCTTCCATACCGGTTACTTGCAAGAAGTGGTAAAGGAAAAGGATAAGCTTCAACGCAACGCCGGACTGTTCAAGGAACTGAAGCAGCAGTCCGGATTTTCTGCGTATGACTACTACACGCTCGGAAATGAAGCCGCTGTCGCAAAGAATTTTGTGAAAGCTATCTATTATTACGAGCGCTCATTAAAAAAGCAAAAAAACGCTTTGAACTCATCCTGGTATCCGCATTGCGTCATCTCGCTCGTCCATGCTTATTTGCAGATGGAAAGGCTTACGGATGCTTGGGCGCTGCTTGAGGAGCGTCTCTCCCTCTGGAAAGAATATCCGGAGTATATGTTTTTCAAAGCAGCCATCTTCCATCATTTAGGGTTTATTGAAGATGCTGCCGACTCCTACAAAGAAGCGATTTCAACAGCATCAGCAAAATCTGAACAGTCCCATCGCTTTTATCTTGAAAGCGCGGAATACGCATCGACCATTCCGATGCGCAAACTATATTCCATCTATGAATGGAAAAAAAGCTGGCCTGATGCCATCTATTACTTGACGCAGCTGCTTGTTCAGGACATTCACGATTACAATGCGCTTCGTTCCTTGCTCATTATCCTCGCACGAGAGGAAAAACCCGTACAAATTGCGGCTTTCTTGGCTAAGCTATATGATCCGAACCATGCCAAGCATCAATATATTTTATTCCGAGCCTCTCTCTCGAACAAGCAGACCGAACTATGCCGCTATTTTTTTGAGCATCTCAGCGATCCGCTCATGCTCAGCTCAGAGGATCAGCTCGACTATTGCTTCCTAATTGAGGATGAGGAAGGTTATCGAAACGTAATTGACCGCTTGAACGGAGTGCTCCCGAATGAACGGACCGCCATGCTGCATTTACTGGCATCCATTAGCTGGGAGTTTGAAATTCCTTGGAAGCTGAATCAAGCCACAGATGAAGATTCGCTGGACAAGCTTTCCTTTCTCGAGTCGATGCTGAACGGCCGCCTCGCTCCCGAAGAACTGGCTCCGGAACATGGACATCTAGCCTTGGCTGTCCTGAGCCTTTGCTACGAGTACCATCGCTATGAGTGCTTCGACGCTCTCATTCAGCGTTACGCGCATGATTTTGTTTTAAGCGAGATTGCTGATTTCATGTTTGCGCAACATCAAACCGGCATCGCCTTGGATTATTATTCCTTGATGCTGGATCAAGGCGCAGCTCTATCCGCCAAAAACCTGGAGCATCTTGCGCTTTACCATCTTCAGAAAGGCTTCCTTGCAGAGGGTCTAGCTTTTCTGGAAGCTGCCATAGAAAAATCTCCCGACTCCATCTACCTGTACGTCCAATATTTGCAAGCTAGCGCCAAGGACGAAAAGTACCGCGAAATACAGCAGAAGCTGCTTCGGCAAATGCCGGCAGCCCGTAAAATGCCTCCGTTCCAAAAAATTCTGGCTTAATTAAGCCGAGCAAAGAATCTACCCCGTCTGAACCAAAAAAACGAGACGAATCCGAACTGTCCCCGGATCCGTCTCGTTTTTTTGGTTCTAGCTAATTCTTCTTGTCGATAAAGAAGCTCTGGGCCCCGTAACCTTCATAAGCATTCCGGCCTTGTCTGGATTGCTGTATGCGAAGCAGCGTTTCTGCGGCTTCTGTTTTGAGCCGGCTCATATGGTGAAGCAGGAGCTGATCATGAGCTTGCAATCCTCGTATGAGGGCACAATCTTCATCGCTCGCTTCACCCCCTTCTTGGAGGCGTCGCAGCGTCGCCTCGCGCAGATCGATTAAGTTGACAAATTCCTCATAATCCGCCACTGAAGCTCGTGAGAGAAGGGAATCCGTCGCCGTTGCGAGCCGCTTCAGCTCGAACGTCAAGGATACTGATTCGTTCATGCCTGCTTTTGAATGGAAGAGGGGGAAGCGATCTGCTTCCATGCATCCCTGAGCTCCATAAGGTGATGGAGTGCTTCTTCCGCAGGATCAGTCTTTTTATACACGTTGGCTTGTATGAGCTGATGAAGCACGTATTCATAAATCCGAACCAGGTCTTTGGAAATCGGATAAGAAAAATTAAGCGACGCCATCAGCTCGTTGACGATGGCCTCGGCCTTGCAGTAGCCGAGATTCGCTTGTTCGTAATTGTGGATGGCGGTAGCTTCCATGCCTTGTCTGGTAAAGCGAATGGCGCCATCATAAAGCATGAGTACCAGTTGGATCGGCGTGGCTGTCTCGGCGGATCGCTGCTGGTAGGTCTGGTAGGGAGAATAAAGCAAGCCAAATCACTCCTTATACAAAGCTGGAGAAGGACGAGGACTGGGAACTGTAGCGGTTCATCGCGGTTTCCATGGCCGTGAACTGCTTATAATACTGGTTTTCCTTGCGGACCAGATAACTGTTCATATCCGAAATTTTCGTATCCAGAGCTCGAAGCTGCTCGCCTAGAACGGAATTGCTTTTAAAGGTCGAGTTTTTATCGGAGCTGTAGGCGGATGTTCCTGCTTTGTCCGATAATGCCGTCAATGCATCCATCAGCGTCGTGCTCAGACGTTGAAATATGCCGTAGTCCTTATTGGTGGCGATTCCAGTACCAGGCGTAGATGGAGCCGTACTCGGCTTAGCCATGAACAGAGCGATGACTTCGTCGGGGTTGCTCTCGATCATGGAACGCAGCTTGTTCTCGTCCTCGATATAGAGCTTGCCGTGTTCGCTCCATTGGCCAGTCACGATGCCGATGGACTGCCCCGTCAAGATTGGAGAGCCGGATCCCGTATCGACCGTCGAGCTGAGTGAAGTCCTCATGCCCGAGACGAGCGAGCTCAAGGCGGAATCACCTTTAAGCAAGCCGCTTTTGGCCTTGGTCTCCCACAGCGTAATCTCGCTTTCCTTCATGTCCGCTTTTTGTTCCTCGGTAAGCGGAGAGAAGTTGCGGTATCGCTGCTCGTTCAGCTTGCCGTTTACCTTATCAAGGATGGCGTTGTAGTCGGCAATAAATGATTTAAGAGTCGAGACGATCGCATCCGTGTCGACTCGCGAGGAGATGGTGCTTTCTCCGTTCATTCCTGATTCGGCTTTCAAAAGCAGATTGTAGCCGTTGACGCTGATTGTATTTGTCTTAGATGTTTGTACGATTCCATTGACCGTGTAGGAAGCATCCTTGCCCGCAACTTTAACAGGCTTGACAGTCGCGTCGTCAACGATGATGGAATCGGCTTTGACCGTGATGGCTCCCGCTCCGGTTGAATTGCTGCGGAAGGATATCTGTCCGTTGGACCCCACCATGGCAGTAACGTTCAACTCTTTGTCGGCGTTAATTCTAGCCAGCACGTCGCTGACCAGATCCGATTCGGAGAATGCAAAAGATCGGTTGATTGCCCCATTGCCAATTTCAACGGCGGTGCTTTTGGGTGTCGCTCCCGTCTTGTGCAAGTCAGCCATGGTCGTGGCCGGCGTAACAGCCGATGCCCCTGTCTGTCCTAGATAGGTCGCCGATGTCGCAAGGTTGTTGACCGACACGCTTATGGACCCGGATGCGCCGCTGTTGGTTGAAGTAATGGATACGGCTGCCGCATTTCCGGATACCTGCGAAGTTTTGGCGCTCATGGAATTCAGCGTATTGTATTGAGATAGTTTGTTGTTACGGAAATCAACGAGCGATGTGCTGATTTCCCTGAACTGATCTTGCTGCCAGGTCAGGCTGGTCTGATTCTGCTTAAGCTTGTCCAGCTTGGTTCGTTCCGCCTTCATCAGCTGCTTGACGATGGCATCAATATCAAGACCTGAGCTGAAGCCCGAAATGCGTACCCCTGCCATGATTCTGCCCCTTTCTAAATCCGGGTATCGACGAGCAGACCCGCGATTTCCATTAATTTTGCCGCTACATCCAGCGTTTTTTCTGGGGGAACCTCGCGTATAAGTTCGTTTGTATCCTTGTTTAAGACTTTAATCATAATAGCATTTGTTTCTTTGTGGACAGAGAACTCTACTTTTGTATGAGGGCCTTCCATGGCTTTGATGGCTCGATCAACCGCTTTAATCTTCTGCTCGTCCGAGACGGTAGGCTTGATTCCCCGCAGTTCGGCAAGCCGAAGCGCATCAGTCGTATTGATGACCATCGACTTGTCAATTCCTTCTCTGGACGGCGCCGAAGCTGTCGTCACGGATGACTGCATCATGCTGTTGTTCATGGACGGATAGGCGGATACGTTCATGGACATGGCTTTTGCTCCTTTAAAGGACTCGTATAAGAATGTATCGGTTGTTCTTTTCGTCAACATAATAGCTGAAGCTAGCATTAACAACGCCTCGCTCATTTTATAGCCCCGTATTTCATTGTCAAAAGGCACTTCATATACAATTAAATCATCGGACTATTCGAATTGCATTTCATGGGACCTAGCGATTATCTTTGTCCACAGAAACAGGTTCTCTGACCTAGAATGGCGTTTCATGAACGACGACTTGCGGCGCATGAAGCGAGACGGCTTTTGAGACCTCAGGGATGTTCGTCGAGGCTAGCAGTCGGGCTATTTGCTATTTCTATTCCTCTTGCTCCTTGCCGAATTGATTTGCACTTCACGATGATTGCGTTTCATTCAACGCGGCAAGCAGAAGAGGAATGCGCAGTTTATTCTTTGCTTGGGCTATGCCCTTAATGGTAAGGAAAAGAGACCTTAGAGCGAGTCTAAGGTCTCTACAGACGGAGCTTCTACTCTTAGCGAAGCAGGGACAGAACGCCTTGCGGAGCGGAGTTCGCTTGCGCCAGCATCGATTGCGAAGCTTGCAGAAGGATATTGTTCTTCGTGAGTTGAACCATTTCCTTCGCCATGTCGGTGTCACGAATGCGCGACTCGGAAGCCGTAAGGTTTTCCGTGGTCGTGCCCAAGTTGTTGGAAGTGTACTCCAGACGGTTTTGAACTGCACCCAGCTTGCCGCGCTCGGTAGCAACAGCCGAGATGGCGTCGTTGATGCTGGTCAACGTAGCAGCCGAGGTCAAAGCCCCGAAAGAAGTCGTCGTAATAGAACCGATCGTAATCAGCGTGCCTTTGTCGTCCGTCACGATGCCCGCGCCGGTCGTGATGCTCTTGCCGTTGAACGTCGTATTCGTGAGGATGTTGCTGATTTGGGAGGAGAGAGCCGTCAGTTCCTCGCCGATGTTGCTCTTATCGGAGTCCTGGTAGGTTCCGTTGGACTTCTGGATGTTCAGCTCTTTCATGCGCGTCAGCATGGCGGAAACTTCGTTCAGAGCGCCCTCAGCCGTTTGGACGAAGGAGATGCCATCTTGCGTGTTGCGCTGAGCTTGCTCCAGGCCGCGGATCTGGCCGCGCATGTTCTCGGAGATGGACAGGCCGGCAGCGTCGTCAGCAGCGCGGTTGATGCGCAGGCCGGAGGACAGCTTTTCCATGTTCTTGCTGGAAGCCGTTTGGTTCAGGCCCATGTTACGGTGCGTATTTACGGCGGAAATGTTGTGGTTGATAATCATGATTGAGTTCCTCCCTGAATTTGAGTGTTAGCCCACTTCCTTGTGGTAAATCAGCTGCAGGTCGGCCGCCCTTAGCTGATCTAACCTATATATCGGGAGGATTTCGGCTTTTGTTTATAGCGATTTCGGTAAATTTAGCGATTGGAATTGATTTCTCAGGTCAGCGATGGAGACGGCCTGCTGGACCGCGCCGCGGTTCGTATCGGCGATCTCCTGGTACAGCTCCTTGCGCAGAATGGTGACATCCCGAGGAGCGGAGATGCCGAGCTTGATGCCGTCGCTGCCGACCTCCAGCACGGTCAGCTCGATATCCGGCCCGATAAGGATCGATTCGCCCTTGCGACGTCCGAGCACAAGCATCAGGATTCCTCCTTTCCGGCGGAAAGGGAAGGCTGCATCAAGCCATGGCGGGTCGCATAAGAGGTTCCTTCCAGAATGACTTGAGCCGCTTCCCCTGTGCGCACGTTGAAAACGATCGGAGCGATCAGGTTGAGCGTCGCGCCTGCAAGATCCCCTTGGATGCTGACGATGTTGAGCACCCGCACGTCCTCGATCTGCTGAAGGTCCAGCTCCTTTTCCGCCTGCTCCGGCAGCTTGAACTCGTAGTCCGGATAAAAAGCGAACGGATCGGCCGCGACAAAGGCGAGGCCTCCTTCCTCCAGCGACTGGAGGTGGAACAGCGGGCTTTCCTCGACCGGGATGAGCGCATATTGCTTGTACGCCGGGAACCCGGGAATTCCCGACGGGAACGTGTAGATTTCTTTGTCGCGAACGTCGAGAGGACCGAAGCGGGTCGTTTCAATAATCATGGGATTTCACACTCCTATTAAATTCGTTGAGAACCGGATAAAAAAAGAAAGAGCAACAAAATCGTCAGTCCGATTTTATCGCTCTTTTCATAGAAACGCCAATCGTTCATGGGGCATGGCGTCAGGCTTGCAGCTCCACCAGCGGAGGCGGCGTGACGATCACCTTGGGGTATTGCGTGACGCTGTACTGAACCGAGCCCGGCGCATAATCGACCTCCGGCCGATACGTCTGCACCTGGATGTCGACCTCGCCCGGAGTGTGGCTGATCTCCGGCTTGCGCACCTCGAAGTTGATGCGGGTGTTGAAAAGCGAAGCCGGTCCGAACACTTGCCGAGGCGCTTGCTCCCGAATAGCCTCCGATACAGCGACGTCGGGAAGAGGATTCTCTTTCACCTGCAGGTCGGCGATCTGCCGCCACTTTTGGATCGTGCGGGCGGCATGCTGCTGCATGACGGCCGGCGTATCCGAATAAATCCGCTGGATGAATGCCTCCGGCTTGCCGCCGTTGATGGCGTTCCAGGTAGCCGTCTGATCGATCTGCAGCTCCGGACGAAAAGACTCGATCTCCAGCGATGGACGCGTCGTCTGCACGCTGACCTCCGGGCGGGGCTGCCGGATCTCGACCTGGGCTTTGCGGGACTGGATGTCAAGGCGAACGGGCTGCGACTCGATCTGGAGCTGCGGCAGCCTCATCCTAGTTCAGGAAATTGACGAGCGAAGGCTGGATGATCTTGGCGCCGACCGATAGAGAGGCCTGATAGACGTTCTGGCTGACGGCAGAGTCCAGGAAAAGCTTCTCGACGTCGGCATCCTCAGTCTTGGACTGCAGCGCCGTCAGGCTGACGTTCAGATCGGTCAGACGGTTGCCCATCAGCTCGGTGCGGTTCGTGCGCGCTCCATTTTCCGCGCGGGCGGAAATGACCTTGTTCAGCCGGCTCTTGATGGTCTCCAGCTCCGCTCCCACCGCCGAATAGTTCGCGGAGGAGAGCGCCCCGTCCAGACGGTCGAAGATGGAGAAGACGTTGTCCGACGTCCCCGCGGCATCCGCTTCGCCGAAAATGGAGGACGCATGCAGATTGACGTTCATCGTGATCGATTCGCTGATGGCATACGTGACGTCGGCGGCATCGGCCGCGACGGCCTTGGCGTCGAAGCCGGCGGCTCCGGTGTCATACGGCTTGCGATCGAACATCTGCCCGGCAAAGACGTACTTGCCGTTGAAGCTGCTGTTGGCGATGTCGAGCATCTGGTTTTTCAGCTCGCTGATCTCCTTGTTGATGGCATCCAGGGAGCTCTGGGTATTAGTACCCGTCGAGCCTTGGGTGGCTAGCGTCGTAAGCCGCTGTAGAATCTCCCCCGCCTGATTCAGTTGGCTGTCATTGAAGTCAAGCCACGACTGAGCCGAGGCGACGTTGCTCTGGTACTGCGTATTGGCGGACAAGTCCGACCGGTAGCGGAGGCCGTAGGTGATGCCGACCGGATCGTCGGACGCCTTGTTGATCTTGCGTCCGGTGGCGATCTGGTCCTGCTGGGCCGACATCCGGTTCATGTTGGTGTTGAGGTTGCTCATCAGCTGGGCATGCATCATGCCCTGGGTGACGCGAAGAGCCATCTCGTTCATCTCCTTTGCAACGGATTAGCGGCCGACTTGGCCGGTTCCGTTAATCAGCTTCTCCAGCAGCTCGTCCATCGTCGTCATGAAGCGGGCCGCGGCGTTGTAGGCGTTCTGGAACTTGATCATGTCGGACATCTCTTCGTCGGTGGAGACGCCGCTGACGGACTGGCGGCTGCTGTCCGCCTGGTCCACCATCGCGGAGGCGTTGGCATACTGGCGCCGCGCTTCCTGAGACTGGACGCCGACCTGGCCGATCATCGCGTTGTAATAGCTGCCTATGGTGGCCGATGAAACGGCACCGCCGGTCGAGGTCAGATCCATCGTGAACGCCTTGTCCTTGGCCTCGCCGAGAAGCAGCGCCAGCGTATTGTTGCCCTTGACGACCGTCGTGACGCCGGCGGCGTCGGTCGTCGTACGCATGGAACCGGCAATCAGGTTGGAGTCGGCGTTGATCGCCGGGTTGAGCCGGATGCTGCCGGCCGTAATGCCCGAAGCGCCGCCTGCTGCGTCAAAGGTAAAGAAGTCAAGACCGGCCGTGGCCGGCTCCTGAAGCGTATAGCCGAGCTTGTGGAGGCCGTTGATGCCTTGTACGGTCATGACCGTATCCTCGGTCAGCGGCACCGTCGTGCCCGGCAGCACGGAGCCCTTCGGCACGGTCACTTGAAACTCGCCGTTGGCCAATGTCTGCGCCAGCTGGTCGAGCTTGTCGCGCAGGCCGCGCACGTTCGTGTCGCGCGCCTTGAAGGTGCCGTGAATCTCGCCGCCGCTGAGGTCGCCGGCCTGATAGGCGGCTTCGAGCGACGCTCCGGTCAGCGTCTCGGCCTCCGTCCCGCTGACGAGGCCGGCATTGCCCATGTTGATGACATAGCCGTCGTCCGTGTCCGTCACGGTGACGTTGACGAGCTTGGACAGCTCATCCGTGAGCAGGTCGCGCTTGTCGCGCAGGTCGTTGGCGTTGTCGCCGAGTCCTTCCATACGCTTGATCTGGCCGTTGAGATCGGCGATCGAGCCGAGCAGCGAGCTGGCCTGAGTCGCCTTGGTATCGGCGCTGCCGGTCAGGTCGGCGTCGAGATCGGTCAGCTGGCGGCTCAGCTGGTTGAAGGAATCGGTCAGCGCGACCGCCGTCTGCTTGACGATCTGGCGGTTCGTGATGTTCTCCGGGTCCTTGCTCAGATCGGACCAGGACGACCAGAACTTCTCCATCAGCGTGCGGATGCCCGTGTCGGAAGGCTCGTTGATGACCTTCTCGAGCTTGTCGAGCGTCTCGGCCTGGATCTGCCAGCTGCCCTGGTACTTGCTCTCGCTTCGGTACTGATCGTCGAGGAATGCGGTGCGGATGCGGTTGATGGAGGACGCCTCCACGCCGGAGCCGAGCTGGCCCGCTGCCGTCGAGCGGGAAAAGCCGAACGGCTCCATCGGCGTCGCGGCGCTCATGCCGACGCGCTGACGGGTGTAGCCGGCGGTATTGGCGTTGGAAATATTGTGGCCGACGGTGTTCAAAGCCGTCTGCTGGGTAAACAGACTCCGCTTGGCGGTTTCGATTCCGTGGAACGTGGATGCCATGGGGCGGTCCTCCTCTAGCCTTTTCTATCGAACATGCCCGCCTTGACGGCTCCGGCCGGATGCAGCTGCGGGTGCACATAGGTGTAATCGTCATAGGGCGCATCCGCCGTTAGCTCCAGTGAGAAATCGATGAACTCCAGCGACTGCTTCGTGAGGGCAAGGTTGTGCTCGTTGCGCTGCCTGACGTCATCGAGAAGCTGAGTCAGCTCCTCCTGAAGCTCGGACAGCCGCTGCTTCTCCTCCGGCTGGTTGACCGTGCGGATGAGGTCGCTGAGCTTGCCGCTGCGAAGGCGCAGCTGGAGCTTGGAGAAATGGATGTTGACCAGCATCTGCCGGCGCACTTCGAGCTCCTCGGCGCGCTTCGCCAGCTTGCGTTCCTTCATCAGGATGGCGCTGAGGGCGTCGACGTCCCCCTTCACCAGCACGGGTGTCTTGGCGGCGGCCAGCTCCAGCAGCTCGCGGTAAAGGCCGCTCTGCTGCCCGAGCGTCTCGATCAGATCCTGTACGGTCATACATCCCATCCGTTCTTCAATAGATTAGTTCAGGTAGTCCCACAGCTTGTCGGCGATCTTGCCGGCGTCGACGCGGTACGTGCCCGCGGCCACTTCGTTCTTCAGCTCTTGAATGCGTTGCTTGCGCTCGGCGCTTTCGGGCTGGCGGCTGGCTAACATGGCTTTGGCCTCCTCGGAGATCTGCACCTGGTCGGTTTTTCGGGTACGGGCGCCCTCCGAAACCCGCGCTTCGCTCTGCTTCTGGTATGTGTGGACAGGTTGAATCCTGCCGGTCTCATTGATTTTCAAGTCGGTTCACCTCAATTGGGTTGGCCTGATTGCGGCCTGGACTGCTCTGACCCTATTATCGGCCCTTCGGAAACCTTTGTTTATAGAGCAGTCGGACTATTTGTCAAGTCCTATATTTATCGATTAAACAAGAATTTTGTCTCATACTCAAGTCTTATCTTTAATTCGATAGGCTTTTTGAACTGCCTGACGGCGCTCCTCTTCTTCCTCCGCATCCTTCAGCCGCTTCACTTCGCCCCGCAGCCGCTGGCGGCAGGAGTCGCACATATGGTCCTCCCGGATCAGGATGCCGCACACTTCGCAAGGATAGCTGAGGCTTGGCGCATCCATGAGGGAGATGCGTCCTTCCTTGATGAACTTCGTAATCTGACGGATCGCTACGCCCGTCTGCTCGGACAGCTCATGAATCGCGGCGCCGCGATTTTTGCGCAGGTAGTCGCAGCAAGCCTCGTATTCGCGGTCGATCTCCCGAATGCATGCCGGACATACCTCGCGGAAGTTTTTGGCGAACAGCTTGCCGCAGCGCGGACAATTGTCCAGGTTCATAGGACCAGTTCCTTTCCGTTTCCCGTTCTACTCCTTCTATTATCGGCGGAGATGCGGCGGTTTTGGAGATGAAAGGAGAGCGAATGTTCTTCCAGCGCAGGGAAGAGAAGGGAAAACAAAAAAAAGGCGCCGCTCACGCGCGCGCCCAGGTCAGGCCGTACAGATCGATCGGCACGGGCGAACAGCGCTGCAGCGCAAGCGCGCAATGGTCCATTGTGCCTCCCGTCGTATAGATGTCGTCCACGACCAGCAGCCGCAGCGGCCTCCGGCGTTCCGGGTCCCGCGCGGCGAGCAGCCGAAGGATCCCGGCCGCTTCCGGCGCCGCCTCGAACAGCCCCTCGGCCGCGATCAGCCGCTCCCTCCTCGTCTTGGCGCTCATCTTGCCGCGCTCCTCCTTGCGCTCGAGCAGCGGCCTCGCCGTCAGCCCGGCGCGGACGGCGAGCGAGGCGGCCAGACGCTCCGCCTGGTTGAAGCCCCGCTCGGCGAGCCGCTGCCGGCTGACCGGCACGGATGTGACGAGATCGAACGGCTCCTTTCCTTTTCGCGCGTCGGGGTCCAGCCGGTCCGACAGCCTGCCGGTCAGCCGGTCCGCGAGCCGCAGCTCCGCGGCCAGCGCGGCATAGGCCGGGAGCAGCATGTCGGCCAGCCAAGGCTGAAGCGCCTCCTCGCCCCGGTACTTGTAGCGGGCGAGCAGCTGGCGCATCTCCAGCGTATACCGGACGGCGCTACGGCTGCGGATGAAGCCCGCCGAGGTTCGGCGGCAGCAGTCGCCGCAAGAATCCGGACGGCCGCATACCTGGCATTGGATGCGCAGGATCCAAGGAATCGAGCTGCGGCAGGAGCCGCAGACGCTGTCGCTCCAGGAGCGGGGCAGCTCCTCCGGCAGGCCGGCAAGAGACGTCCGGCTGGGAGCGAAGCCTCTCCCGCAAAGCCCGCAAGCGGAGCGGGCAGGTGCCAGCAGCCCCAGCAGCCCGCGAAGCGCCTTTGACGGCCATGTGGGGCTTGCCAGCGGATAGAGCCGCGCCGGGCCCTCTCCTTCTTCCCGCTCGGAAAGCCGCAGGAATCGATCATCGGCAGCAGGCTCTCCGGAACGCTTCGGAGGACGCGTCTCGGAAAGGAGCGCGCCGCCGGCAGGTTGCATCGTCATGTGGATCACTCCTTAAAAGGTAGAATGGAAGCGTCGGGATGAAGCCGATCCAGACAGGAGATAGCCCGCTTTGCGCGCCGCCCGGTTCATGAGCCGGATCTGGCGGATCGCCCTTTTTTGCGAGGCGCTGGGCGAGGCGGCCGCGAACCAGACGAAGCCCTGCGGATCGGCGGCGGATCTTCCCGCCCGGCCTGCCGACTGGACGAGCGAAGCTTCGTCGAAGATGCGGGAGTCGGCGTCGAGAATGAACACGTCGCTGACCGGGATCGTCACTCCCCGCTCCAGGATTGTCGTGGTGACGAGCACCCGAAGCTGCTTCTGCCGGAAGCGGACGACCTTGTCCGCTCGCTCGGGGTCCTGCGAATGCGTCGCCGCCACCTCGCCCCGATCGGAGAAGAGCTTGCGGATGAGCCGGGCGACCGGCTCCGCCGACCGGATGGCGGGGACAAAGACGAACAGCTGCGCGCCGCGATCGAGAGAACGGGCCATCGCCTGCCGCAGCGAGGACGGCATGCGGCCGGCAGCCGCCATGCCGAGAGCGGACGGCGTCCGCAGCAGGCGCGGCACGGGCAGCGGATGGCGGTGGTAGCGCACCGGCACCTTGGCATGCGGCAGCCGGCCGAGCCGCGCGAGCCGCTGCAGCGACGGAGGCGGCGTAGCCGTCAGCAGCACGGTGCGCGAGCCTGCGGCGCCGCTGCGCGCTGCCGCCTCGTGCAGCATCGCGTCGCCCGCGAACGGAAACGCGTCGAGCTCGTCGAGCACGATCAGGTCGAACGACTCGCGAAAGCGCAGCAGCTGATGCGTCGTGGCAAGCGTGAGCCGCCCGTCCTCCTCGCGCTGCGGACTGCCGCCGTACAGCGTGACGGGCGGCGTGTCGGGAAAGGCGCGGCGCAATCGCGGCTCGAGCTCGAGCACGACATCCCGGCGCGGCGTCGCGACGAGCGCTCGGCCGCCTCGGCTCAGCACGGATTCGAGCAGCGGAAAGATCATCTCGGTCTTGCCCGCGCCGGTAACCGCCCAGAGCAGGAAGGACGGATGCGGCTCTGCCGGCTTGTGACGGCGCGTCCGCCGGAATAAGCGGCCGGCAGCGGCTGCGGCGCCGCGATGAAGAGGCGGCAGGCGAAGCAAGCCGGCGGACGGCAAAGCCGCGCGCATGAGCGCGGCCAGCCGCGGCCGCAGGCCGAGAGCGGGAGGCGGCTGCAGCGGCCGCTCGAGAAAGGCGAGCGCCGAGGCTGCCGCGGCGCTCTGCGCAGGGCTGAGCCCCCAGCGGCGCAGCCGTTCTGCCGCGGGGGGCAGCTGCTCGGGCGGGGCAAGCCCTGCTCCGCCCCGCCCGGCCTGTGCCGGCATGCCGAGCACGAGCAGCCCGCATTCGCGGCTGCGGCCCAGCGCCAGGCAGGCCTGGCAGCTCGCGCAGCGGCTGCTCCCGCACGCGCCGCAGGCCGTGCGCAGCAGCTGCGCCTCGCCGCTGCCGCAGCGCTGGCAGCGGCCCGCGGCGACGGCGCCGCCGAGGCGCAGCCGGCCGAGCAGCGCCGCCAGCTGCAGCGCGGCGTCGCTGCCGGCGCCTGCGGCGGCCAGCCGCGCCTGCGCCTCGCCGCGCAGCAGGGCGCGGCCGCGCAGCGCGCGGGCGGCTGCGCACGCCGCCCGCGCCAGCGCCGCGGCTGCGCCGCCGCTCCCGTGACGGGGCATCGCCGCCGTCACGGGCGGTTCCCCGGACGGCCGTTCCGGCCCGTCCGGGGCCAGCGCCGCGCGCGCCAGGCGGCGCAGCGCCTCCGCCGCCTCCGGCAGGCGCAGCGGCGCCGCGCCTCCCGGCGCGGCAGGCCGGCTCGCGCGCAGGAGCTGCTCGCGACAAGCGGCTCCTGCCGGCACCGGCCCATGCCGGTTCCAGCTCGCCGCAGCCTCATAGGCCGCCCCCAGCGGCAAGGGCGCGCCGCATACGAGCATCGCCTCCGCCGGCCGAGGAGGCGATGCTCCCGCTTCCTTCGCGGCCTCCGCCGCCCATTCGGCGTCAAGCCGCCACAGCCGGTCGACTTCCGCGTCCAGCGTCGCGGAAGCCAGCCAGCCTTTGTCGGCATCCAAATATAGATACAGCGTCGCTTTCACTTAACGCCTCCTCCTGCCCGCCGCTGCGGGCAGCCCGGCCGGACAACGAAAAAAAAAGCACACCCTCAGACGGTTTCCCGCCGAGGGTGTGCTTCACCCGCGCCTTTCATATGACATCAGTATACCTGTCTCGGCGCACGGCTGCAAGCAAAGCTTCGTCGCTCCGCATCTGCGCCTTCTTCCCGTCGCGTCTGCACGCTCGAATTCCCGCCGTCCCTCCTGTCGCCGAGAAACGCGCTCCCGCAAGACCCGACGCTCTACGGTCCGCTGCCGCCGACTTCAAAAAGGAAGCTTGCTCCAGTCCTCGTCGCTTTTCATGTCGATGAGAATCGGCTGATCAAGTTCGCTGACGATGCCCGAGGCGCGCAGCGACCAAAGGATCTGCTCGCGGCCTTTGCGGGACTCCGAATCGGCCTTTCGCCCTGCCGGCGGCGGGTCCATGCTTTCCGCGGCGGACAGCCCGGCTTCCCCCGGCCGCTCCGCATCCGGAGAGCCGGCCCGCCATGCTTCCGCTTCCCGGACCGCGCTCTCGCCGTCCGCCGCGCGCTCCGGCCCGACCCACTGGATCGAGCCGTTCCAGCGGCGCACGATCTCGGCCGTTCCGTCCTGGGAGCCCTGGTCCCAGACGGTGATCTTCACCGGAATGCCGGATTTCCGCGCATGCGACTGCAGCGAGCGCAGGCAGTGCTCGATGACCGTCTCGTCGTCCCGGGTCAACAAGATGAAATGGCTCTCCGACTGCGGCCGCCTGGATGCTCTTCTCCAGAAAAGGTGGACCGTTGCCACGGCCGCTCCGTAACAGGCGATGACGCCGATCAAGATTTCGTACATCCCGTCTCCTCCTCTGCCAGCCGAAGCGAGAGCGCCGGGCCGATCCGCCCTTTCGCGCCGGCGCTCCGGAGCCTGATACGGTACCGTATGCCGAAGGCAGCCTAGGCGTTACGGCGAGGAGGCTTCATGGCGTCATGAGCGCAGCTCCGTCCTTTCGTTCCGAGCGCATGCCAAAAAAAACGAGCCTCCGGAATCGCTCCCGGGGCTCGTACGCGAAGGGCCGCAGCCCTTCTTCTTTTTTCACCGCTTGCGCTTCAGCTGCTTCGCGCCGAAGCGTCCTTGCTATGTAGCTTTCGCGCTTGCGCCCGAAGCCGCTTGGATCCGTCCGGGCCGGGCTCCGGCCTGCGCTCGCCCGCCTCGGACGAGCCGCCTCTCGCTCGTCTCGCGCTAGAGCGTGACCCAGCCGTACTTGATGGAGTTGATGACGGCTTGCGTGCGGTCGTCGACTTCCATCTTTTGCAGGATGCTGGAGACGTGGTTCTTGACGGTCTTCTCGCTGATGAACAGGAACTCCCCGATCATCTTGTTGCTCTTGCCCTCCGCCATCAGGCGAAGCACCTCGGCCTCGCGGCGGGTGAGCGGGTTGTTCTCGCCGGCGACGAACTTCACGCCGGTCTCGCGTCCGGCCGCCGCCCCGGTGCCGGCGCCCATCTCGTCGAGGTAGGTCATTCGGCGCAGCTGGTTGATCAGCTTGCCGGTCACCTTCGGATGGATATAGGCATGGCCCTGCACGACGGAGCGGATCGCGTTGATGAGCGACTCCGCCTCCATGTCCTTGAGCAGATAGCCGGTCGCTCCCTTGCGAAGCGTCTCGAAGACGTAGCTCTCGTCGTCATGGAGCGAGAGGATGATGACCTTGATGTGCGGGAACAGGTCCCGCAGCCGCTCGGTCGCGACGACGCCGTTCTCGATCGGCATATTGATGTCCATGAGCACGACTTCCGGCTGTTGCTGATTGCAGAACTCCAGAACCTGAATTCCGTCGCTGCATTCCCCGATCACTTCCAGGTCGTCTTCCATGTTGAGAATTCGCTTGAGGCCTTCCCGGAAAAGCTGATGATCGTCGGCAATCAGCAGCTTGATCTTGCGCTTGCCTCCTGCTGCGTTCAGGTCCATATGCATTGCTACTCCTTTCGCTGATCCACGCCTGTCGGGATATGGATCGTGATCTTGGTGCCCTGGCCGCTGGACGATTCGAGCTCCAGCCGGCCTTCCAGCAGCTCGACGCGCTCGCGCATCCCCATCAGGCCAAAATGAGAGTTGATCTTGGCTCTCGACTCGATGAGCTCGGCGTCGAAGCCGATCCCGTTATCCTGGACGGCGATCTTCACCATCTGCGACTGGTAGGTCAGCTCCAACGAAACGTAGCTGGCGCTGGCATGCTTCATCGCATTCGTGAACGCCTCTTGAACCAGACGGTAGATGCCCGCCTCCATGGCCGAAGGGAGGCGGATTTCCCGCCCGATCGTCTCGAACACCGTATGAATTCGTGTTTTTTCCTCAAAATCCTGCACATACTTACGCAAAGTGGGAACAAGTCCTAAATCATCTAGCGCCATCGGTCGCAAATTGAATATAATCTTGCGAATTTCTTCTAGTCCTGACCGGACCTGCGCCTTTAAGTCTACTAATTCGTGCTGCACCATCTGAAATTCCTGCTTTACCAGCATTCTTTCTGCAATTTCTGTCCGCAGCACGAGGTTGGCCAGCGACTGCGCCGGGCCGTCGTGAATCTCCCGGGCAATGCGCTTGCGCTCCTCCTCCTGCGCCAGAATGATCTTGAGGCCGATCAGCTGGCGGTTTTTGGCGGACTCCAAAATGCGGGTCACCTGCGTCAGATCGCCGGCCAAATACTCCAGCACGACGTTGATCTGAGAGTGGATCGTCTCGGCCCGCTCGACCGAGCTCTCGACGTTTTTCACCCGCTTCTGCAGGTCGTCGCGGCGCGCCTTGAGATAGGTCTCCTTCTCGCGGTACACCATCAGGTCGAGCTGCAGCTGGGTCGCCCTTTCATAGGCGTTCTTGATGTCTTCCTCTTTATAGCGCACGAAGTCGCGGCTCACCTCGGTCAGCCGGATGCGGGCAAGCCGATACTCCATCTCCAGCTTGTCGACCTTGTCGATCGTCTGGACGGTATCCTGGAGCACCTGGTTCAGCTCCTGCTCGAGCGTAAGCATCTCCTTGCGCGCGGATTCGCAGATTTCATAGATCTGGTATTTGCTGTCCTCCATGACCTGGATCGCGTTTTTGATGACCCGGTCGATATCCACAATGCGATTGTCCACCTGCATCACAGCTGCCTTTCTGTAGCTGGATAATCCTGCATAAGCGACGAAACGGCGCTGCTGTCCCTTAGGACGGCAGCGCCTCGCGTCAACAGGTCACTCTCTATCATACCATAGGCTCCCCGCGAGGAAGTCTATCATTCGACGGTAATCCGCTTAGTCGCGCCGTCCCATTTTACGGATAGTCCCATCTGCTCAGAGACGACGCGGATCGGGACCAAAGTCCTTCCTCCGCGTTCGATCGGAGCGGCCGGAGCCGCCGCGCGGACGCCGTTTACGACCAAATCCTTGCTGCCGATGACGAGCTCCAGCAGCTTGGCCCCTCTCAGCACGGAGACGCGCTTCGACGCCGCCTCGTAATCGACCGTGCTGCCGAGCGAGCTCGCGACAAAGCGCAGCGGCAAGTACGTCACGCCGTTCTGGATGTAAGGAGCGGAGTCGAGAGCGGTCGTCTTGCCGTCGATCATCGCGGTCTTGCTACCGGCCCTCATCTCGATCTTCGCTTTGGCCGGCTCCGGCACCGACGCCGGAGCGTCGACGGAGACGTTGTCGAAAGCGATCGTGCCCGCCGCCGCGCGCTCGTCCGCGCCGTCCTTGAGGCTCGCGACGTAAAGGCGGGTCAGCTTGACCGGATATTTCACCGCTGTGCCCGACTCCGACAGCGGCACCTTGATCGTGCGCCAGCCGGTCCAGTCGACCGCCTTGGACAGCGTGAGCAGATGCTTCGCGCCGGCGGCGTCCGTCAGCTCGGCGCGCGCCCAGTTCAGGCTGGCGTCGCCGAACACGTCGACGGAAAGCGAGGTCGGCTGCCCGTCGATCGGGACGCCGGCTCCGAACGAGGCATAAGCCGCGCGCGTATCGGTCGAGCCGCTCGTGAAATCGTAGCCGAGGCTCAGCGCGCCGGTGCCGTTTTCCGCGGCCAGTCCGCTCGTCAGCTGGGCGGAGCCTGTCACCCCGGCGGTCGAGGTGAAGGAGAAGGCCGGCTGGAGCTTGTCGAAGTCGGCCAGCTGCCGGCTGCCGCTTCCCTTGGCGAGCGTCAGGAGCGCGGAGAAGCCGTCATAGCGGGCGATGGCATATCCGACCTGCGCGCCCTCAGACACGCTCTGCACCGTCAGCTTGTCGCCGCTGCGGGCCGCCGTGAAGCCGCGGAACTCCCACTTGACCGCCTCGGAAGGCAAGGTGTAGGTGCCGCCGTCCTTGAGCGTCGCCGTCACCGGCACGTCCAGCTGCGTGCCCGCCTCGAGCGCGCCTTGGGCGGTGCCGATCTTCAGCGACTGGATCGCGTCCGAGCCCACGACGACGACCGGCAGCTTGTCCGTCGCCGAGCCGGATTTGACAGTGATCGAGCCGGTTCCCGTCTTGGACGCGGTGAACGTATTGCCGCTCCAGCTGCCCGCGATGCCTTGGGCGCTCCAGCTCGCGCCGAGGCCTGCCGGATCGAGCGGATTGTAGTATTGATCGTACGCCTTGAGCTCGTACGCGGCCGACTGCCCGAGGAACAGCACGCCCGAGCCGCTCGCCTTGATGCCCTTGATCGCGCCCTGCGGCGCGGACGTGAACACGCCGAGCCCGTTGGACACCTGGCGCATCGTCGTCCCGTATTCCGTCGGATGGCCGAGCTGCAGGCCGAATTCGCCGAGCGGACGAGCGACCATCGTCGTCGAGCCGCCGCCGTCGAAGTTGACCGCCTTGCTGACGCCGAGCTCGACGAGCACCGACTGCAGCTCCGCGAGCGTCAGTCCGGAGCTGCTGCCGTTGTCCTCGGCCGTGACGAGATACACGGTGCGTCCGTCCGCCGAATAGCCGCCTGCCGTACGCGAGCGCGCGGATGAGCCGCTGATCGAGGAGACGCTGCGGGAGAACGCCGCCGCCTTGCCGTTCTCGACGAGAATCGTATGGCCGCCGACCATCGTCTCGAAGCTGGCCGGATCGACCGTCTGCTGCGTCGTCAGCGACTGCAGCCGATAGTCGGCGCTGACCGGCTGGCCGATCTGCAGATGCTCCCGCACGTAAGCGGCCGCCGTACCGTGCGCGCGCAGGATGAAGCCGTCCGCCGGAGGCGTCGTCTGGAGCGCGGAGCCCTCCGAGATCTGCTGCACGACGCCGCCTTGCACGAGCACCTCCGTAGGGGTGGCGTAGCTCGCCCCCGCAGGACGGCTCGCCTCTGTCCAGGCGCTCGTGTACAGATAGAGGGCGTTCGCATGCGAGTAGCCTTTGGTCGGAAACTCCGTGGTGTAGGAGGACTGGTTCATGCCGCTGAGCGCGAACGTCGAGCCGTCCCCGGCCGTCACGCTGCCTTGGAAGGCGTAGCGGTCGATGACCGCCTTGCGGTCCTTGGTGACGCCGAACATGTACATGCCGGTCAGCTGCATCGGACTGACGAGCAGCGATCCGCCGCTGATCTGCGCGCCCATCGGCGCTCCGTCGGAGGAGGCCGTCTGGAAATAGTCGGCATTGATGCCGGCGACCGCGCCGGCGTTCTTGGCCATGTTCAGCACGCTGCTGCGGCCGGTGACGACGCCCTGCTTTCCGTTGATGGCGTTCAGGCTCACATGCGGATCGTTCAGGTCGATCTTGATGACATGGATATTGGACTGGACGGATGCGCCGCTGCGCATTCCTTTCCAGAGGTAGTCGATGCGCTGGGCGCCGGAGGTGATCATTTCCTGGCTGACGACCGTCAGCTTGGAGCTGGCGGCTTCGGCCCGGCCGACGGGAGACAGGATGCTCATCGCTCCGGGCAGCTGCGGCGCGAGCGCGGCCAGAGGCTGGATGACGAGCGCGGCTCCAAGCGTGCTTACGAGCACGCGGCGGACGAAGACGCCTCGCGGCGACTTCCGCTCCGGAGACGGGGCGGCGGCTCGGACGTCGTTGCGGCGGTTGATGCGGCTTGCCTGTTTCATATGAAATGCAGCTCTCCTATCTGTTTGCCTTCATTCGATTGGTCTAGCACACGAATGAATAGACTTCCAGAATAGAGAAAAGTTACGAGGCGATAGAATAGTCTTTTCACCTTTGCGAGGTTGAATGTCTTTTTCTATGAAAATAGCAAAAGCCGGCCTGCTGCCAGGCCGGCGGAAAAACAAGTCACAGTAGAGATCGCCTAGACGTCGATCATGTTCAGGTACTGCAGCATGCGCTTGATCATGACGACAGCCTCCGCTCTCGTCGCCTTGCCGGCCGGAACGAATTGATCCGCCGTCTGGCCGTTCAGCACGCCGATGTAGACCGCCTTGGCCGCGTAGCTCTTGGCCCAGCTGCCGATCTTGCCGCGATCCTTGAACTTCTCGAGGTAGTTCTGCTCCTGCTGAGGCGGGATGATCTTCATCTCCGCCGCTTCGACGGCGCGGATGATCATCGCGGCCATCTCCTGGCGGGAAACCGGATCATTCGGCCGGAACTGGCCGCTTGCGCCCTCGACGATGCCGGCGGCGGAGGCGGCGCCGATATAGGCGGCAGCCGCGCCGAGCCCGCTCGTATCGCGGGAGGCCGAGGAGGCGGCGGCCGTATTGCCCTTCAGGCCGAGCGCGCGCGAGACGAATTCGGCGAACTCCGCGCGGGTGATCGTCTTTTTCGGCTCGAACGAGCTGTTCGTGCGCGGACGCACGATCGCCTTGGCGGCCAGCGTCGAGATGTCGTTGTTGGCCCAGTGGCCGGCAATGTCGCTCAGCACCGCGCTGCCCCTGGCGATTACGAAGACGCCGCCGTCCCGGTGCTTCAGCACGACAGCCGAGCCGCTGCCCGCGCTCTGCGTCTTGGTCGGGACATAGCTCATCAGGCTCGTCTCCGGATCGTAGAAGACGCCTGCGGCCTGCGCCGCCGGAATGACGGACGCGGAGCGGAGCGTCGTCGTCATCATCCGCTTGAGGCCGCTGTAGGCGACCTTGGTCGTGCTGCTGCCGCTGACGAGCGACAGGTCGATGCTGATCGGCCCGGCCAGCAGGCTGGCGCTGGCGCGGCTCATCGCGAACTGCAGCGTGCCGGCC
Organism: Paenibacillus pasadenensis DSM 19293; assembly: GCF_000422485.1. GTDB lineage: Bacteria > Bacillota > Bacilli > Paenibacillales > Paenibacillaceae > Paenibacillus_O > Paenibacillus_O pasadenensis. The sequence continues at coordinate 294,748 of NZ_KE383848.1, read as the reverse complement.
AGCGAGCTTGCGCTCGTATCGAGCGAGAGCAGCAGATAGCCGGTCGTGCCGCCCGCATTGAGCAGCTTGGCGGTTTTTTCATAATCGATCGCCTGCAAAGGAAGCTCCACGGTCAGCGTATCGAATTGGATCTCGAAGGAAGCGTTGCTGGCGCTCATCATCTGCTGCAGAGTGGCCAGCGGGAGAGCGACCAGCCCTGCCTTGTTCGTATCCGGCACCTGGAAGCTCACCTTGGACTGGCCGGCGGCGCGCGCGGCCTGGTAAGCGGCCGCCAGCCGCTCGTTGAGCACCGTATAGCGGGTCGCGACGCGGCCGGCCGGGGAGACGTCCGGGCTGGTCGAAACGTCCAGCTCCGTCAGCTGGCCCAGAGCCTTGCTGCCCGTGCCGCCTCCGGCGCCGCTGCCGGAGCCGTCGCTTGCGCCGAGGTTGGCGATCGCGACGGAGGAGAGCGCCGCCGCCGCATCGCCGCCCGCCAGGCGCAGCGGATTGTAGGTCGGCGGGCTGTACGTCAGCGTCAGCGTCTGTCCCGGCGCGACCGAGCTGCCCAGCAGCAGCGTGACGACGGAGCCGGAGACGCTTACGCTGGACACCGGGATGAGCGTGCCGCCGGCGCGGAACGAAAACTGGGACGGCCCCGGCACGGCGGCCGGATCCAGCGGCATGCTGTACAGCAGCGTCACGGCCGCGCCGGAGGCGCTGCCCGACAGGAACACCGGATAAGTGCCGCTGACGCCCGCCTCGCGGTTGCTGAAGCTTTCGGCCGGATTGCCCGCCAGATCGGCGAGCGGAGGCACGCCCTGGACGTAGCTCACCTTGACCGACGTGCCGGCCGTCAGCGAGCTCGCCAGCGTCAGGATAAGCTTGTTGCCTTCCACGGAGACGCCGCTGATGCTCATCGAGCTCGTGCCGCTCAGGACGGCGAACTGGCTGCGCAGCGGCAGCAGCGATCCGTTCAGTCCTTCGTTGTACGTCAAGGTGACCTTGCTGCCTGCTGCGGCCACGCCGGTGAGCACCGGCCGGCTCGTATCGAGCAGGTTCTGGATATAGGCGCCGCTGAATGCCGCCAGCAGGTTGCCCGACTGGTCCATGACCGGATTCGTGCCAGGCGCATAGTTGATGTAGGCGCCGCCCTCGCCGCCTGCCGCCGAGGCCAGCTTGAACGTCAGCACGTTGCCGTTAACGGCCGGCTCGCTGAGCGAATGGTAGCGATCGTTGACATAAAGGGCGAACTGCGAAGCCCAGTCCGCCTTCGCGGCGCCGAGCGCGTCGCTGAACGTCAGCCGCAGCTGGCTCCCCGCCACGCTGCCTCCGGTCAGCTTGGGCTGAGCCGCCGAAGCATCGTAGGTCGCCTGGCGGCCGGAGAATCCGGCCGCTCGAGCTCCGCCAAGGCCGCGGATTGCCCGCATGCTGCCAGGATCGGTCGGAGCGGTATAAGCGACGGTCACCTTCTGCCCGTTCAGAATGCCGCTGCGCAGCTCGAGCACGACCGTATTGCCCGAAACGCTCGCCTGGCTGATCTCACGCGCCGCGGAAGCATCGTTGACCGTCACGTAGAAGCTCGCGGGATAAGGCACCGCTGACGAATCGAGCTCATTGTCGTAGGTAAGGCGAATCTTGGACGGGCTTAGCATCTCGACCTTGCTGAGCGCGGGCGCCGCTGTCGTGGCGCGCAGCGTCTTGAATCGCCATTGGTACTCGTTGAGGATGCCGCCGAAGCCGTTGCCGGCTGCATCGCGGATGCTGTTCACGCCGATCTCCATGTAGTATTCCCCGCCGCCGGGCAGCGGCGCGTCCGGACGGATGACGACCGTATCCGGCCGATCGGCCGTCACTTGAGCTTTGACCGTGTACGTATCGGACGAGCCGGCTTTATGGATCAGAATCTGGTAGCCGTCGCTCAACCGCACCGGTTCCGTGAACACCGCCTCGAACGCGGCAATCGTCGAGACCGAGTCGCTGCCGCTCGCCGGACGCAGCGTCAGGACGGACGGCGGCGTCCAGTCGCGGGTCGCCGTGAAGCTCCATGCCGAGCTCCCTGCCAGGCCGGCATAAGCCGTGCCCGCCGCGTCGCGGATCGCCTGCGTGCCGATCTCGACATAGTAGCGCGCTCCTTCCTGGAAGGAGATGCGCGGATCGATCGCGATGCGGCTGCTGCCGAAGCCCGCGACCTGCTCGGACGTGACCGGGATCGTCGCGACGATCGCCGAGTCCTGGGCGCTGCGGAGGACGAAGCTGCCCGTGCCCGGGTAGACCGCGCGGTCGAAGCTCATCGCCAGCTTGCTGTCCCCCGCGGCGATCGTCTCGCCGTTGCCGGGAGACAGGCCGGTCAGCGACGGCCCCTTGCTGTCGCTGACCGCGCGGGTCGTGAACGTCCACGCCGCCGCGTCGCGGATGCCGGCGAACAGCAGGTCGCCGCTGCGGAATGCGGCGGCATCGACCAGCACATAATAAGCGGTGCTGCCGGCGAGGCCGTTATGCGGGAGGATCGCGCTCCTCCCGTCATCGGCGTATCTCAGCTGATCCGCCGTCCAGCTTTGGACCGTGCTGTTGTCGGATACCTTCTTGAGCTCGATGCGCTTAGGCGCGGCGGAGCTGCTGTTCGGGCTGACCGGCTTGTCGAAGACGAGCTTCAGCTCCGTCCGGACGTCCACGCCTTGGGTGCCATTTGTCGGATTCATCCCCGTCACCCCGATCGGCGAAGCCGCCGTCCGGAAGCTCCAGCCGATCGATCCGGAGCGGTTGCCCGAGCCGTCCTGGAACAGGCCAGCCGGAGCGCTCACCGTATATGACTGGCTCGGCAGCAAGCCGTTTGGCGGCGCGATCGACAGAACGTTCGTCCCCCCGCCGCTGACCAGCGTCGAGGTGATGCCGATCGGCACGCTGTCTCCGGTCGAGGCGTTCGTCAGTTGCAGGAAGCCCGCAGCCGGGAACACCGCTTCGTTGAACGTAATGCGCAGCGCCGAAAAGACCGACGCGTCCCCTTGGCCGGAGCCCGGGCTATAGTCCGTCGCAACAGGCGCGGAGGTATCCGGCTCGGCTGCAGTGAAATTCCACTCCGTCGCGCTCGAGATGCCGGCGAAAGCGCCGCTGCCGGACTGGCTGACGAAGCTGCCGCTGTCGATCAGCACATAATAGGACTGCCTCGCCTCGAACGGACGCTCCGGCTGGATCGTCACGAGGGACGAGTTGGACGGATCGACCGTCACCCGGCTGTCCGAGACGGCGTAGCGCCCCCATTCGGAGTTGTCCGCAACCTTGCGGATCGAGATGACGGCCGCCCCGTTGCCTTTCAAGACCGGCTCGTCGAAATAGAGCGAAAGCCTGGCGTTCGCCGGCGCCGCCGCAGCGTCGTCGGCCGGATATTTGCCTGCTGCGACCGGCCCCCCTTGGGCCGCGTACGCGGTGCCTGCCGTCAATCCGGCTGCAGGCAAAGCCGTGTGCGCCAGTACAAGCAGAGCGACGATTCCTTTCAACCACAATCGTTTTCCCACGACCATTTTCCACTCCCCGATTGAACATTCGTAGTTACTTTGTCGGTCGCTGCGCAGGGAATGTTTAGGAAAAATGGAGAAAGCGATAGCATCTGAACGCAAAAAAGCCCCTGCTCCATGAAATGGAGACAGAGGCTCTGCTTGCAATCTTGCTTAGACCAGCGCTTCCTGCTTGAGCAGGGAAGCCTTGTCCACGCGCTCCCACGGAAGATCGATGTCCGTACGGCCGAAGTGGCCGTAGGCAGCGGTCTTGCCGTAGATCGGACGACGCAGGTCCAGCATCTTGATGATGCCGGCCGGGCGCAGGTCGAAGTTGGCGCGGATGAGCTCCACGAGCTTCTCCTCGGCCACTTTGCCCGTACCGTAGGTGTCGACGTTGATCGAAACCGGGTTGGCTACGCCGATCGCGTAAGCCAGCTGGATCTCGCACTTGTCGGCCAGGCCAGCGGCAACGATGTTCTTGGCCACATAGCGGGCTGCGTAAGCGGCGGAACGGTCGACCTTCGTCGGATCCTTGCCGGAGAATGCGCCGCCGCCATGACGAGCGTAGCCGCCGTAGGTGTCGACGATGATTTTGCGGCCGGTCAAGCCGGCATCGCCTTGAGGACCGCCGATGACGAAACGGCCCGTCGGATTGATGAAGTATTTCGTCTCTGCGTCAAGCCATTCAGCCGGCACGGCCGGAGCGATGACATGCTCGCGGATATCCTTTTGAATCTGCTCCAACGTCGCCTTCTCGTCATGCTGCGTGGAGACGACGATCGTATCGACGCGGACCGGCTTGCCGTTCTCGTCGTATTCGATCGTGACTTGCGTCTTGCCGTCCGGACGGAGGTAGTCGAGGGTGCCGTTCTTGCGCACTTCCGCCAGACGGCGGGCGATGCGGTGCGACAGCGCGATCGGCAGCGGCATCAGCTCCGGCGTCTCGTTCGTCGCGAAGCCGAACATGAGGCCTTGGTCGCCGGCGCCGATGTCTTCGTTTTCCTGATGGACGTCTTTGCCCTCACGCGTCTCGATCGCGGCGTTGACGCCTTGAGCGATGTCGGCCGACTGCTCGTTGAGCGAGGTCAGCACGGCGCAGGTCGTAGAGTCGAAGCCGTACTTGGCGCGGGTATAGCCGATTTCCTTGATCGTGCGGCGCGCGATCGCGGAGATGTCGACATAGTCCGCGCGGCTGCTGATCTCGCCGATGACGAGTACGAGACCGGTCGCTACGGATACCTCGCAAGCTACGCGGGCATGGGGATCCACTTCAAGGAAAGCGTCGAGAACTGCGTCAGAAATCTGGTCGCATATTTTATCGGGATGGCCTTCCGTTACGGATTCCGAAGTAAACAGGTGTCTTCCTTTAAGGGACAAGCTGATCGACCTCCTAGAACCATGGAATGAGAAAAGGATGATGTCTTAACAAAAAATCAACCTTTTCCCATTGGAAAAGGTCGGGTAGACAACTCTTCTAGGACACTATGATAGCCCAACTGTCGGATCGTGTCAATGGACGGAATCCCTTGCCGGATCCTGGTTCTAAGGACTCGAGCGGCAAGTGCGGCAAGGCGGGTTCAGCTGTGAACAGATCGTGAACTCGCCTTGCCTCTCACCGAAATTCCCGCTTACAGGCCAAGCATCGACTGCTCGGCTTTGGCGACCAGACGTTTCGTAATTTCGCCGCCGACCGAGCCGGCTTGGCGAGTCGCCAGCGACGACCAGTGGATCGAGCCAGGAGCGGATGCCGGTCCGGATGCGCCGAGCTCGCCAGCAAATTCCGTATCCGCAGAGCCAGGAGCCGGTGCGGAGTACAAGCCCAGCTCGCCGGCGATTTCATATTTCATCTGATTGAGCATTTCCTTGCATGCAGGGACGACGACGCGGTTTGTCTTTGCCATTGCACCAAGCACCTCCAAAGGATTGGGATAGATAAGGATGTGCTAGTAGCTTGCCGCCGCGCCGCGTCCGCTACGCGTATAACCTGTTGCCACTTCGGGAAAAATATCCCCGCTTACTTCTCGATCGTCTTGATCTCATAAGCCCCGCGCACCATGACGGTCAGGCCGACTTTCATGCCGTCCGCCGAGCCTACGCCCCTCCCGCCCCGAGGAAACAGGATCAGATGGTTTTGCGGCACGCTCGAGCCGGACTTGATGTCGATGCCCGCCGTGACGTCGGCGATGCCGTTGCTGTCCGGGCTATAGGCAACCGCCTTGCCGCCCCGCACGACGACCTCCGTACCGTCGGCAGCGATCAGCGTTTTGCCCAGCGGCACGTTGATGACCTTGACGCCGCCTTCGTCGGAGCTTCCTCCGCCTGCGCCCGGCGTCGCCGTCGGAGCCGAGGACGGCGCCTGCGACGGTGACGGCGACGGCGTGCTGGTCGGAGCTGTCGCTCCTCCCTTAAGCGCTTCGGCGATCTTTTGATCGACATAGCTCTTGGTGACGACCGGATCGTCCGCCGTGCCCGGCACAGTGCCGACCGAGGCGGAGGTGCTCGAAGAGGCGGCAAAGGCCTCTCCGTTCCACGTCTTGAGAATGGCTTGCCACTGGGTACCGACTCCAATCGCTGCGGCCAATGCGAGCGCTGCTGTTGCCTGTGTTCTTCTTTTCAATGTAATCTCCTCCTAAACCAGACTCCGCCAATATCCCGACTCTACTAAAAGGCTGTCGAATTGTCTATGAGCCCGATGGAATCAAGCAGAAAAGCCGCGCGCTCAGGCACGGCTTTTTCGGCTTCGCTCAAATCATTAATTGTTGATCAAGAACCAGTTCATTTCCTGGGAAGCAATCAGAATCGACGATCCCTGGAAAACATCATAAATATTAAGCTTGAATTTGCTATTGGTGCGGACTTTGTTTTGAATCTCCGGATCATTGAACAATATTTTGAGAGGAATGTCCGTACCCTCTTTCAGTACTTCGTCTTGGGACCCTTCCAAAGCCGCAGCAAGGTCAAACGTTTTGGAATAAGTGAGCTGATTGGTGTCCTGATTGACAAATTCGACTTTGATTTTATGCGTTCCGGCGATGGCCTCATAAGTTGCATCTCGTCCGAGCGAGTAGACGGTCTCCAGTTTAAGTCCGGCGACGTTGTACATATCTTTGACATCATAGAAAGCACTCGTCTTAGCCAGCGACAATCCGAAGCCGCCAACTTTCAGTTCTTTTACTTGATCCGCCACACTCTCGTTCGTCTGTCCGAGCTGGAACGAAACCGGCTTGACCAGAAGCGGAGAGGTGACCGAGCCTGCGTTCGTGCCCGTTCCCGAACCTCCATTCTCCCCTGCAGGTGGAGCGGCGGGCTCCGTACCGATCGCCTGTCCGATGACAAGCTTGTAATCGCTAGCGTCAAAGGCGCGCGGAAGGGCAGACCATGCGGAGACGAGTGCCTTGCCTCCCGAACTAATCCGCTCTTTGACTTCGGCGTACTGGACCGGTACGATCAAGCCGTTTTTATCGACCAGGTACCCGCCCAGCTTGGCGATCGCGGTTGCTCGCGGTTCCTGATTGATTCCCTCGAACTCCGCATAGAAGGTTTGAGTGCCTACGCCTTTATAAACGGCATTGCGTTTAAGCTTGATCGTCGCTTTTTGCCCGCTTCCAGAGATGACGTAGTCCGTGAGATTGCCGATAACCGGGATCTCCGACAGTTGCTGTCCCGTAAATTGATACAGCATCTTGCCTGGCTTGTCCGCGGCTGATTCCGTAGCGACAAAGGCGATTTGACTGATGGACGTACTGTACGGAATATCTGCGGCCACGACAGCCTCGTAGCTGGATCCGGGAGCGAGTACAAGCGTAGAATCCAGACCGATCGCTTTCTGCTCGGTTCCGATCTTGACGCCGTTGACCATAAAGTAGCCTCCGAGGGCTGGAATCTGCTTCGCAACCTTGCTGTTGTTCGTAATGGCGATGCCAGCGACCAGCTTGTCCTGCTCGACTCCGGAAGTTCGAGTCACGGTTTTCAATTGGATGCTGTAATCCTTATAGCTGAACGCAGTTCCCAGTCCGCCTTCCAAGGAGGCGGCTTCGACGGCATAGGAGGCAATGACATACGACTTTTCTTTATCCGTCGCCAACGATTTCATGACCAGCTCGGCGCCAGTCAGACTTGCTTCCGCAGGCAGCGTCCCCGTCAGCGCCAACGACTTGCCGATCCCTGGCAGCAGGCTCGCGTTTTCTTCTTTGGCATAAGTCAAAGCATAGCTCTTGCCGTTGCCAGTCACAAGATAGAAATCGAAGGCCCCCGCTGCGACTGCAGTCGATCCCGTGTTGGTGAGCGAAAACTCAAGCGACACGGACTGTCCCTCGGCATCTTGGCTGATGATGGCGTTTCCGGCTTTCGTCGTGACCGGCTGTCCCTCTAAATAGATGCTCCGAGGCTGACCCGCAGTCGAAGCGGACTGCACTTTCAACGCCGGCAATTGAAAGACGCCTGTCGGGAGCTTGAGCTTTGTCGCCTCGTCATTGAAGGAAGGAACGAGAGTCAGCGGCTTTGCGACGACAGCTAAAGGAAGCGTCGAACGAAGCGTAATGATTTTCCTCTCTCTCGGCTGGATCGTCATCGTTTCCAGGCTGGGAGATGAAACGTTATAGACCGAAAGGCTTTCCGTCTGAATGTTGAACGTCAGCTTGGATAAGTCAATCACTTGTTGTCCTACATTCTCAAGCAAGTAATTGACGGTGACATAGCCATTGTCCTTGTCTTTGGATATGTAGGCTTGCTTGACCGCTCCTTTGAGCTTGCCGCTGCCGTATAGCATGACGCCTGGCTGAAAGGCTGCGATCCTGTCGGTGCCTTGGGAAGGATATGAAATCGTGCCCAGTCTTTTTTCATAGTTGGAGGAAGAGAAATCCCACTTGATGATGTCAAAGGATAGATCCGTAAGCTTGGTCGCTGAATCGACGACCGCATAATAAGTCATATATTGCGTACTGTTGGCAGGAACGGATGTCTTCTCCTTGTCTCCTTCAACGACCGTAGCCTTGAAAGACTTGCCTGACTTGGATTTTACACGAATCCAGTAATCCAGCAGATCCATAGATTTCGAGCTTTTATTCGTGATCACGACCGTATAGGCTAACACTTTACCCTTGTCCTGCATGAGGAAATGGGCGTCCCTTATGCTCAGCGAGCCTCCCGTCAAGCCAACTGCTTGTCCCGACAGCGTAACGCTCTTCGCTGCATAGGCTACTTGCATTCCGCTTTCCGCTATCGTACCGCCCAGCAGCAAGCCTGCTGCAGTCAATGCGGTCAATCCGCTTTTCATCCAGTTATGCTTCACGTCGTCATACCCTCCTGAATCCATATAGCATTTAGACGCAGAGAGAGTCTCCTTTGTTTCTGTTATTTACCGCTTGCTCCAACTTTTGTGCAACAAAAAAAGAGCAAGCAGGGAATCCTGCTTGCTCTTTGGGGATGAGGCCTTAGATTAGCCGATTTCAACCGTGATCGTACCGGACACGTTGTTGCTCGTCGTGTACGTGATAACAGCCGTTCCTTTTTTACCAGCGACTGGGGACAGGTTGCCAGCTTGATCAACCGTTACCAGCGAAGGCGTCGAGGAGGAGAAGTATCCGATTGGGCTGATCGCGATGCCATATTGGTCTTTAACCGTAGCCGTGATTTTGTTGCCGTTTTGCTTCAGCGTTACTTCTTTAGCCACTGGAGCATCTTCGGAAACAGTCACTTCTTGCGTTGCTACAGCTGTGTTGCCCACATATGCAGTAACCGTCGATTTACCCGCTTTTTGACCTGTAAGTGCAAAGTCAGACTCAACTTTCAGCACAGTAGGCTCGGAGCTGGTTACGAAGTCAGCAGAAGCTTTAGCCAGTGCGACTGCTTCGCCGGAAGCCGTTTTACCCGACAGTTTGATCGTCTTGGAGTAAGCTCCAGCCGTCTTAGCTGCAAATGCTGCACCGATCGAATCGATCGAGAAGGATTTGACGTCAGCGGAATCAACAACCGTTACCGTGAAGGTGTATACTTCAGCGGATCCAGAAGAGATCGTCACTTTTGCCGAACCGGATTTGCCGTTAGCGGCTTTCAGTTCGCCTGTTGCTTTGTTGTAGCTCAGCAGGTTCGCTTCGGATTGTTCGGAGAGGACAACATCATAGGCTGCTTCTGCAGCTGTTGCCGTCTTCGTACGTCCATAGTTATCAACCAGTACGATGTTATCGCCTTTCAGCGTAACCGTAGCATTGTCTTCCAGCGTCGTTACGACATCTTTAATGCCGTTTACGCCTACGACATTAGAAGCTTTTTGAACCGTCACGCCAAGCGTAGAAGGTACGGAGGTAGCGACTTTGCCACGAGCAACCAGGTAGGAGTAGCCATCTTTCGTGAACTTCAGGACGAGCTCGCCCTTAGCGTTCACCTTAGGGTATCCTTCAGCAATGTTTGCACCGGAGATGTCGATTTGGTCCGTGCTCAGAGCCGTACCTTTAACTTCTTGACCGAAGATATCGGTAGCTACGAACGGGAAGACCACTTCTTCACCGGCTACGACCAGCGAGCTTGGTGCACCCAGTTGAATATCTTTCACAACCGAGTTGCCTGCAACGGTGATAACGATGGACTTAGCAAGACCGGCGCTCGGGTTGCTAACCGTCAGCGTCGTGGAGCCGGCAGCTTTAGCTGTGAATTTCAGAACGCCTTTGCTGTCCACGGTAATTTTCTCAACAACACGGTTGTCGCTGTTGTAGAAGATCAGACCGTCTTTTTCTTTCCAGCTCGTGTACGTATCAGCTGCAACGCCGGCTTTAAAGTCGATATCGCCAGCCGTGAGCGTCAGCGCTTGACCGCTTGCATCTTTCAGAGTCAGCGGAACGATAAGACCCGTTTCGCCAGCGGAGATACGAGCTTTGCCAGCCAGCGGCTGAACTTCGCCCAGTTCCAGGACAGTGGCCGTCGAGCCCGTTACGACCGGAATGGTTTTGTTCGTGCTAAGACCCGTAGCTGGGACAAATGCCGTCACGAGGACTTTATCGCCAGAAGCAGCTCCAGCCGTCTTAAGGTTGACCTTGCCGCCTGTAACCGTAAGAGCAGCATTCGTCTTCGTCGTGTTTACAGCCGTGATGTAAGTGCTAGTCGTAGCCGTTACATCCTCTTTGAACTGGTTGTAGACTTTAACGCCGAGATCGACATTGTCAGCCAGTTGAAGAGCAGGGGACGTTACTTCGATCGAGGAAGTTACGCTTGCAGCAACTTTAACCGCGAACGGAGCGTCCGTGCCTTTTACCGTCAGCGTGTAGTCGCCTACCGGCAGATATACAGCGGACAGAACAACGGATTTGTTGTCGTCAGCGTATTTAGCCGTCACAGGGAACGTGGACAGGTTGGATTTCAGCGTGTAGCCGCCATCCAGATACGTTTTTTCCGTAGCCGTCAGCACGCGGTTGAATTTAACCGTGATTGCTTTGGCGCCGGATTGAGCCGCTTCCGTTGCTTTAACTGCTTGAAGCGTCACTTTCACATCGTAGGATTTGCCGTTGTAGGAAACGGAAACCGTCGTTTCTTTGCCAACTTCCAGTGGAGTCGTCAGCGTTTGCTTCACGACTTGGTTGTCGGAGAAAGTAACCTCGATGTTCGTAGCGTCGACAGCAACAGCGGACTTGACGGATACAGCTGCATCCGAAAGGTCGTAGATTGCTTCAACGACTTGACCGCGAGTAGCGGCTACTTTGTAAGAAGCGGCGGAATCGATCAGGCCGGCTTCGATAGCAGCTGCTACGTAGCCTTTTGCCCAAGCGCTTACCGCGCCGGAAACAGCTGCGTCCGCTTTAGGCGTCAGGCCTGCTGCGATAACGAGCGTTTTGGCTACTTGCTCAACCGTCAGGGACTGGGAAGGTCCGAACAGGTTGTTGCCAAGGCCGTTCAGGTAGCCAGCTTTCGTGCCAGCGCCGATGAAGCCTTTCGCCCAGTGAGTTGCTGCTACGTCCTTGTAGTTGGCTGCAGCGGCGTCTTCCGTCAGGCCGTTGAGCAGAACGAGGACTTTGGAGAACTCAGCGCGCGTGATGTTCTTCGTCAGGCCGGCCGTTCCGTCCGGATAGCCCGTCAGGATGCCCGCTTGCTTCAGAGCGTCGAATTTCTGTTGTGGGGACAGTTCAGCCGCGAAAGCGGAGCTTGCGAATACGGAAGTTACGAGTGCGCCAGTAACGACCAGGGATAAACTTTTCTTCATAACCTTTTTGTCTCCTCCTCTAACTTGCTTAAGTATGTGAGAGTGTTTGGTAGAACTATGAGTGCTCTTTGTACTCATCTGTTGTGTCACCCCCTTCCCAGAGTGTGGGAGCAGTATAATATAGAAAAATGTCTGCTTCATGCTGTAGACACGTGTGAAAACATGTCGCAGAAACTCGTAAAATCAAGTAGAAAATAATGGAAGCCTGTCAAACCACTAAACCATTATACAATGGGCTAGTAGAGGCAGTAAAGAGGGAGATGAGAATATGTTCCATTTCCATCGGAGTTACCGGAGCAAAAGGAATTGATGTTCCGGACCGGCTTCCCTGCCATCTTTGGATTCCGTTCTGTGCGACTCCATGTACTTAAACGCAGGGCGTTTCGAAAAGTTGCGAGCCGTCGGAACTTTTTTTCTTTTTCCTGCCTGTTGTTTTGCTATGTATTGCCTTGATGCGTACTTCTTGGCTGCATTCCTAGTATAACTTGGTTAACCTGGCTCCGTCGACTCGAAACTTTTTCCATCCCTCGGAATCTGTCGAAGATTGGCCTCATACTTCTTACCATCTAGTTTAGCCTGAAAATATCCTTTGACTTCTTTGAATTAGCCCCTTTTACATCTGTCGGTAACGAAATCATTTAAATTTAGATTCTTAAATAACGCCATGTGCGTTGAGCGCTTACATGAATTAAAGATTTCTAAACTCGACTACTCAACATGCCTCAAGTCAATCTAAACCCATTTGAGGAGTCGGTTGAATGCAGCCAAATCTCATCTTGAGAATCAAAAAAGGTTTGATAGAGTGAATTAACTAAAACTCACAATACCAAGCGAGAAGGTGGCCTCATTCTAAAAAAGTCGCCAACTGATCTGTTACTTTACGTCTATTCACAATTTAGGCTCCTCTGGGTTAGCTAAAGCTAACCCAGAGGAGCCTAAATTGATTTTTCATCTAATTAATAGATAACCATGTCAGATATTCCTGCGTACTCGAATAATCATTAGGCGAATGGCCTTTAACGTTCCAATAAATAGTGTATCCCGGCGGCAGTCCTGTAACACTCATTGTATCTATATTTCCAGCTCCATTATCTAGAGGAGAAACTGGAGTATTGTTTGGACTATAGATTCTAAAATCAAAATCAAAATTCTTACTTGGGGTACCGTCACCGTTTCCATTTGCTAGAAAGACAGTCAAATTAACTGGGCTACCGGTATAGTTAAACCATTGAAACCAGTCCTCGTCACCATAACTAGTAATTTTCCCAGAGAAAAATTGATTAGGAGGAAGGAAATGAGCACTGTAACCATCATCGGCGAAACCTGGAGTTGCAGAAGCACTTCCAGCAAAAGATAAAGTGGCCAACCCAACTGATAGTGCTAGCAGTTTTAGTTTTTTCACAATAACCTCCTGAATTGATTTAATATTAGCCCCCATCCTTTGGATGGAATAATGCGATCCTTCTTCCATTCAAAAGGATATGGTTTATACAAAATTACATTATTTATATTTATATGTGAATAAGCCCCATTTACCATTCTTGATCTCTGTTATGATTCAGAATTCCCAAGTATCGCAAAGGAACCAGCGGGAACTTTGTATTTTCATGAAGAAATATGAGATGTTACCATTTTCGCATTCATCAAAATTTTAACTTATCAATCCAATGACTTTCGACCATCCAAAAAACCTAGATAGTTTATCGATTAACCCAAAGGTTTACCTATGCCAACAAGGAGCTGAACTCGTACCTGAGAGCTTTCAACCGTTCTTTGAATTTCGTCATCACCTTGTCCGATGGCGTCGTTCGTTTTCCCGGTTCGGATTCATGTCCGAGAATGGTCCAGCGGGTGAAGATAGGTGTTCGCTAAAAGCGTTACGGTGTGCCTCGTTAGTTTATTGTGCTGCCAAGCACACAAAAAGCAAGAGAAACTACTATTCTCGCAGCTTCTCTTGCTTTTTGTATGCCATTAGAACAAAACTTGATTTCATTCACAATCTAGTAATTCCAATCCATTTAAGGTAACTCTGAGTACTCGAGAAACCATTTGTTGTATGCCCTCTTACCCTCCAATAAACAGTTTCACTTGGTGCGAGATTGCTCAAATACATAACATAATCATTTCCTGCACCATGATCGTCTGCCTGTATGAGAGTATTATTGGGATGAAATATTTTAGAATCAAAATCATAATTTTTATTTGACTTCCCATCTCCAGATTCAGGAACCAAATAGATTGCCACATTCACAAGATGTATAAAAAAAGCAAATGAGCTTGTCTTATTTACGACTCTCCGCTCATTTGCTTGTATTTAATCTAATTGATTTTCGGCAGTCGTTTCAGGCCGACCAGCACTTTTCCGAGAATGATGCCCGAGTCGGAGCGAAGCAGGTTCGATTTCGGTTCGAACACATACCCGTTCTTCGGATTGGTGCTGTCTACCGGAGAGCCTTGAATATAGCCCTTTTGGTAGATCGCAAGGACCGAGGCGCGGGCGTAATAGTCGATGCCGCTGTAGTCCTTGAACGCTTTCTGCAATGCCTTCTCGATCTTGGCCGGATCGGTCTCCAGCTTGAGCTTGAGGGCCCTGGCCAGGATGACGGCCGCATCCTCGCGGGTCAGGTTGCTCGTCGGCTCGAACGTCTTCGGCGCCTTGCCGCGGATATAGCCTTCGTTGAACGCCGTCTCAATGTAGCGGTAATCCCACAGCGCGGTGCTCTCGACGCCGACGTCGTTGAACAGCCGCTTGGAAGGATCGGTATTGTAATTGAGCTGTACGCCGAGCGCCTTGACCATCATCGTGGCGAATTCGCCGCGCGACGTATACAGGCTGGCGCCGAACTCATCGAGCCCCGCCGCATTCATGAAGCCTTTGGCATACATTGCCTCCAGGTAGTTGCGCGCATAAGGATGCGACGTGATGTCCAGGTAGGAATACTTCAGCTGTCCGACGACGTAATAGCCGAATTCCTTGAACGGTACGGTCACGGTGTTTTTCTTCGTGTCGACAACGCCGCCCAGGTTGACCCATTCCGGCTTTTTCGGATCGAAGTGGAACACGGTGATGAACGTGCCGTTGGCATCGACGATATTGGCGTCATACGACAACGTCAGGCTGCCTTCTTTGGACGTCACCAGCTCGCGGTTGATCGGACGATCCACATACGAAGGCAAGTCCGCCGTCGGATACTGGTACGGATCGATGCCGTAGGTGAGCGGGTCGTTGACGCTGTCCGTCTGCGGGTCATCCGCCATGCCGGCGTCGATCCAGAATACCTTGCCCGCCTTGTTAAAGTTGGTGGAGAACGTATTCTCGAACATATTGCCGAGGCTCTCGAGAATCAGGTCGAAGTTGGCCGGCGGCACTTCGAACTCATGCCGGTCGACGACGCCGTCGGTCGGGTTGGCGATGCCGAACAGCAGGCGATGGCCGGTGAACACCTGGTTCTTGAGCTTCTCCGGCACGTTGTAGTCGCGGCGGATAAGCGTCGTCGATTTCGGGAAGGTCAGCTGCAGCTCGCCTTCAAACATTTTGTGCGAGCTCTTCATTTCTTCCATGAAGCCAGCGCCAGGAATATTCGTCGGCGCGTAAGTGACGGTAACGGTGCCGTTGATCGAGTCGTTCTCGTTGGCGATCGTAAACTTCAGGTCGTTTTTGCCCGACTTAAGCCCGCTGATGACGACGCGGTAAGCGGTCGTGTAGTCGATCGTGCCGTCGTTGTCCGCGTCATAGGCGATCTTCTCCGCGTTCAGCTTGTTGACCGTGACCGTCTTGGCGCTAGGCGCGTCGATGATGACCTCGACGAAGTTCTGGTTGACGATGCGCTTGCTGTTCAGAGGGCGCAGAATTTTATACGGCAGCGCCGTCGGATCGACCTCGAGGCGGTAGCTGGCGCGCGCGCCGGCTTCGCCGTTGTTGTAGACGTAGAAGTTGTAGACGCTGGACGTGCCGTCCTTGCTCAGGTACTGGTTGGACAGCACCCAAGAGAATGTCTGCGTCTTGAGGTCGTACGTGACGACGAGCTTCGGCACGCGCTCGCCTTGTTTCGGAATCTCCGGGATGGTATTGCCGGTGTTGATCGTTCCAACCGTCTGCTGATCCTTAGGCAGACCTGTATCAATGACGCGAAGCTCCCTAGCCAGCGTCCAGACGATCGGGCTGCTCATGTTGCTGCCTTCGATCTTCAAGATGAATTTGCTCTTATCGATCGTGCTGCCTGTTCCATTAAGCGCATTTGTCGCATCGGACAAACTCGTTCCAAGATCGATGAAATCAAACGTGCCGTGAAGGTTCATATACGGTTCCTTCGTCGTGAACACGCTGCCCGATTTCGGGAAGTTCGGATCATTGGCCAGCGGAGCCGGCAGGTCGCTGCTGTACGGATAGATGCTGTCGGCCTCGACCGGAATGACCGGGAGGTTGACTTGGTTCAGGAAAATAGTAATCGAGTTCTCATAATTGTTCTTGCTTCCCTTGTAGACGAATTTCAGATTGAAGGCGCCGGCGGACTTCATGATCTCCTTGGCCGCCGCGATCCCGTTTGCTGTCGCCTGGAACGAGTTGACCGCCCCATTCTGCTGGATCTCGATCGGGGCATTGTTGATATAGAAAAACATCGTCTGCGGCTTGCCGCCAGCCGGAGCATAGCGAATGTCCGTCAGATCGTTCAGGTTGGTCAGCGTGGCAGCAAAGTTCTTGAGCGTCGTGGAAACGATCGTATCGAGCTGTGTTAATTTGGTCGAATCGTAGTCGATCTTCATCGTATCATAGATGCTGTCGTACTTGAGGAACGGTCCGAACAGCATGTTGAACGTGACCGAGCCGGTTGCGCTGGCGTCGTGCTTGAACGTGACCGTCTGCGTTCCTTCATAGGGAAGCTTCGTAAAGACAAGAATCTTGCGTACGAACGTTTTGTTAACGCCGTTGACGGTCTTGGTTACCGTCGTCGAATAGGTCTGTGTCGTATCGATCGGTTGAACTGCGCCTGTCAACTCATAGTCCGTCGTGTTGCCGTTGATATCTGTGATCTTGGATACCGTCAATGGAAGCGTCGTGTCTGACGTGTTGCCGATCAGCACCTCGACCGCCAGCGGCGTGTCGTAGATATTCACGCCCGAGAGCGGCTTGCTCTCATTGTTGCGGTCCTGTGTCGTTTTATAGTTCGGAATGTAGTTGATCTCGCTGATGAACGGAGCCAAGGAGTCGCGCAGCGTGAACTTGAGGTTGTACACGCCCTGAGACTCGCCTGCGACCGTATTCAGCGCTTCCAGCGAGAGGTAGTAGGCGCGGTCATAGCTGAAGCTGGATAGAAGCTGGCTGAGCTTGATGTCGACCTTATAAATAAAGAAGGCATCCTCTGGACTGAAGCCGCCCGCGCTGACAGTCGGAATCGCATTGACCGGCGCGGCCGCCGTCCCATCCAGACGAGGCGTAATTTGAATCGGCTGCGTCGGGTCCGGATTCGGCACCGTCACGCCGTTCACGACTTTTTTGTTGTTCGGCACAATGACCGTACCCGTCACGCTGAGGTCGGCTGGCGAATTTGCTTTGCTCGTCCCGAAATCAGGCGAGTATTCCAGCGCCGCGCTGTTCGTAATCGTCGTGCCGTTCAGCTCGTTGAGGTTCAGGTCATAGAACGTCACCTCGCCGTTGTAGAACGCGATCTCGCGCGTCGTTTCCACGGTCTGGTTGTTGTTCGTCACCTTGATCGTGACGAGGTTCTTGCCTTTTTTGACCGTCAAAGGCGAGAGCGTGAATTCGTAGTTGTTTGTCGCGGAGACATTGTAGCTGCGGCTCGAGCCGTTCACCTCGATCGTCACCTTTTGCGCATTGGGCGCGTTGCCGGTGATGGCGATGTCGGCCGAAGTCCGGCCGCGCGAAGCTCCGGAGGAGACGACCGTCGTCGCGTTCTCTTTCATCGGGAACGTGCTGCCGTCCAGGCGAGCGGCCAGGTTGTAGAACACCGGGCCGTCATGGTACATGATGTAGATGGAGGTCGACACCTCAGCGCCGCCCTGCAGGCCCTTGAACGTAATCCGGTTGAGGCCGGAGTATAGTTCAATGTTGTTCGCCGTCAGATTATAGCCGGTCAGGTAGATGCCGCCCTTGACGTTCTCCGTCTTGGAGCCGATCTGGTCGTCGGCGGGATCTTCTGTATTCTTGTTGTTCACAATTTGCAGGACGCTGTACGTGATGCTCGTCGGATCGATGTTGCTGACCGAGCCTTCCAGATTGACGCGGCCGTTCGTCGTCACCCGGGGATTGAGCGAACTGCTCGTCTCCTTCGGGAATGTGAAATAGCCGGTCGCGGCCGCATCAGCCGTCCGGGCAGGCAGTACCGGCAGCAGCTGGACCACGAGGGCCAGCATGAGGACCATGGCGCTGAATCGTTTGAACACGGGAAGCCTCCTCCATACTGTTGCATAGGAATTTGTGTACGTTATTTATCGGACCATGACTGGAAAATTGTTAGGAGCGCGCCGGATTTACGATAACTTCTATTATCATGAAGATAGTAAAAAGCCTGTCCCTCCGCGTGGAAGGACAGGCTTCGATTCTAATGAAGGCTATTTGCCGCGCTGCTGGTCGGGCTTGAGCCTCATGCGGGCCAGCAAGCTCAGCAGCGGCCGCTTGGACTTGTCGACGATGCCGATCAGCTCGGCGCCAATCTGCATGAAGAACACGAGCAGGCTGATGACGACGAACGTCACCCAGTTGGCTGCGTGAGATTGGACGAAAGTGGACTGCACGATCGCCGCGAAGCCAAAGAAGGCGGCCACCCCATAAATGATGAGGACGGTCTTGCGATGGCTGAAGCCGAGCTCGCGCAGACAGTGGTGCAGATGGCCCTTGTCGGGCGCGAAGATCGGCCGCTTGTTGACCCAGCGGCGGATGATGGCAAAGAACGTGTCTGCGATCGGCACGCCGATGATGAGCAGCGGCGTGATCAGGGAGACGACGGTGACCTGCTTGAAGCCGATCATCGACAGCGTCGCCAGCATGAAGCCGAGGAACAGCGAGCCGGAATCTCCCATGAAAATCTTGGCCGGATGGAAGTTGAATACCAGGAAGCCGAGGATGCCGCCGAGCAGCAGGCAGCTCATCAGGATGATCGGCTCGAAGCCGAGCACGAACGCCATGACGAGGATCGTCGTAATGGCGATGCCGGACACGCCTGCGGCGAGGCCGTCGAGGCCGTCGATCAGGTTGATCGCGTTGGTCACGCCGACGATCCAGAAGATCGTCAGCGGGATGCTGATCCAGCCCGAGATCTCCTGCATGCTTTGGCCGAACGGAATGTTGAGCAAGTCGATCTTGACGCCGAAGCCGAAGACGACGACGCTGGCGGCGACAAGCTGCAGCAGCAGCTTCACCTTGGCCGACAGCTCGAAGCGGTCGTCGAGCGCGCCGGTCAGCACGATGATCGTGCCGCCCGCCAGCATGGCTCGGATCAGGTTGCGGTCATACGCGCTCAGCAAGCCGTCCGGAATGAACGGCAGCACGATGAAGAACGAGCCGATAAACGCCAAGAAGATGGCGAGGCCGCCCAGACGCGGCATGATGCGAGTATGGACCTTGCGCGCATTCGGCTTGTCAATCGCGCCGACCTTGAAGGCGAAGCGCTTGACGAGCGGCGTCAGTCCTAGCGCCAGAACGAGCGCGACGGCAAATCCCGTTATATAAAGCATTGTGGCATTCACTCGAATTCAACTCCCCTTAAGTTCACCGGAATGAATTATAACTCGCATGAAAAAGAAACACCAACCCCAATATTCGGTCATTTCACAGCGAATATCGGTGAATTATCGAAGTTCGTAGGGTTTTGTCACCTTTTCCTTGTCCCGGATCACTTTTAAAGCGAATTGCGGCAAGACGAGCATTCTCCGGAACCGCGTCGGCTGCTGCAGCAGACGATAGAACCATTCGAGGCGCAGCTTTTGCATGAAGACGGGAGCCCGCTTGAGCCTCCCGGCGATGATGTCGAAGCTGCCGCCAACGCCCATGACGAGCGGAACGCCGAGCTCCTGCTTGTAGCGCGCGATCCACGGCTCCTGCGTCGTCGCCGAGCGGGCGACGAACAGCATGTCCGGACGGGCCGCCCGGATGCGTGCGATGACGTCGGGGTCTTCCTTTTCGCCGAAGAAGCCGTGATGGGTCCCGACGATGCGGGTGCCGGGGTACTTCTCCCCAAGCTTGGCCGCGGCCTCGTCGATGACCTCCTGCGTCGTGCCGAGCAGGTAGGCCGTCCAGCCCCGCTCTTCTCCCTCGAGGAAAAGACGGTGCATCAGATCGAAGCCCGGCACCCGCTCCCGCACGGGCTGGCCGACATGGCCGGCCGCCCAGACGACGCCCGCGCCGTCCGGCACGACGAGATCGGCCTCGCGGAGCATCCGGTGAAAGGCCGGATCCTCCAAGCCCATCATCACCATGATCGGATTGGCCGTCACGATCTGGGAAGGCCGCCCCGCCTCGATCCGGTTGGTCAGATACTCGACCGTCTCGTCCATCCCCATGCGGGAGAAAGGCACGCCGTAGATCGACACCTTCGGCACGAGCCGGCTCTCCAGCCACTCGGTCGCATCCGTAGCGTCCTCCATCGCTTCCGCGAGCCGGACCGCTTCCGGAGCGTCGGATTGAAGCGCCGCGCCGCTCGGCGGATCGGCATCCTCGGCCCCGGCAGCCGGGGACGCTGTTATTTTGTTGTTCGAGTCTATATTCGTCGACATGGGTCGAACCTTCACCTCTTCGCTTTTTGACGCAAATGGCGGACGATATGTTGCGCGGGCCAGGCCGCCTCGCGCTGCAGCCGGTCGATCAGCGGAGCCTTGTCGGCTCGCCAGGCGTCAGAGCCGTCCAGCAGCCGCTCGGCTGCATCCGCGAATGCAGAAGCGTCCATCGCCTCGGTCGTCGCAGCCGGGCGCTCCTGGAGCCTGGCGAGAAACTGGTCGATCTTCGGATCGTAGCTGATGCCGAGCATCGGCACCCGCTGGCCGGCGGCGTAGATGAGAGCATGCAGCCTCATGCCGACCAGCAGGTCGCAGCGGCTCACCTCGAGCAGCATCCGCTGCGGATCGTCGCCGGGCTCGGCAAGCTCGGCGCTGCTGCCCGGACCGAGCTCGCCGAGCCGCTCGATCGTCTCGAGCGAAGCCTCCGCATCCGCCGGCACATGGAAGGGCAGGAAGCGCAGACGAACCGGGCGGCGGCGCGCCAGCTCGCCAAGCGCCTCTGCGGCGCGGGCGAGGTCGGCGCCGTCCTTGCGCCAGCGGCGCAGGGAGATGCCGACCACAGGCGTGCGGTCGTCCGCCCCGCCGCTCGCCGCGTCCGCCGCGCCGGCTGGCAGCGGCAGCCCCATGACCGGATCCGGCACGATGCCGATCCGCTCGCGCGGGACGCCCATCCGGCCGAGCAGCTCGGCGGATTCGGCATCGCGCACGGATACATAGGCGCTGCGCGTCATGACATGGCGGATGAGGCCGTCCATGCGGCGGTTCAGCACGGGGCCGACGCCTTGGGCATAGATGAACGTCGGCTTGCCGAGCAGCTGCGCCAGCTTGAGGATGCCGGCATAATAAGGAATCGTCTTGCTGCCCGTTACGTCCTGCAGCAGGCTGCCCCCGCCGCTGATGAGCCCGTCGCATCCGGCGATCGTCCGCAGCAGCCCAGTCGGGCTCATGCGGCCGACGGCCTGCACGCCGTACATCGACTCGGTCGCGGCCGGGTCCCCCGACAGGACGACCGGCTCGATGCGGACGCCCTGCTCGCGTCCTTCTGCTTCAAGCGCGAGCAGAATCGACTTCAGCACCGCTTCGTCGCCGCTGTTGCGGAATCCGTAATAACCCGAAATGGCAATACGGAATGTCGGCGAGCCGCCTGCCTGCCGGATCTCAGCCATGAAGGGTGGCCTCCTTTCCGCGGCTGCGCAGCTTGCGGTACAGCGCTTCGCCGATCTGCCAGGCGGCGATCAGCGCCAGCCCGATGATCGCGCCGAGGCCGAGACCGAGCAGCACGCGGATGAGCGACATCGGCAGCGGCGTGTGGATGTGGGTGAACGTGCCGACCATCGACAGCTGGCCCATCGCTCCTACAACAAGCAATACCCAGGCCGCCCGATAGCGAAGCGCCAGGAACAGGCCGAGGAGCATGAGCGGGTGAGCGAGCAGGAATTCCTTGGTCCGCGGACGCACGCCGAACGTCGATTCCAGCAGATTGCGGAAGACGAGCTCGAAGCCCGGCGCCGTGCCGCCGTTGCCTGTCCGGGACAAGTAGTACAGGCCGACGATGCCGAGCACAGCCGCCGCCGCGATCCACAGAATGGTGATCTGCAGGCTGAGCAGGCGGCGCAGGCTCGTCCAGAAGCTGCCCCCGGTGAACAGGAACAGGTACGCCGCCGTCAGCGCCATCGGCGCCAGGGCCAGCAGGTTGACGCCCCGGAACTGCTGAAGGACAAGGCTGTACGTAATGTTGTTGAGCAGGCCGACGACGATCGGCACGGCAAGCAGCGAGATGAGCGTCGCCACGACGAACATGGCGAGCGCCATCGACAGCCTCCTGCCGGCGGAAAGGCCGTGGAACACCCAGCGGGTGCCCGGCTGGCTGAGGCCGCCGAGCATCGCGCTCCACGGCGACACTTGGAAGGTCGCCTCCGAGCCGGATGAGCTCCATTCGCCGCCTACCGGGCGACGAGGACCGTCCGTATGGGCGTAAATGCGATTGATGACCCACACCATCGCCAGCGTCGGAGCGGCGATCGCCGCTCCGAGCGCCAGGCCCTGTTCCATCAGCGAGCTGTTGAGCACGTACAGGCCGGCGCTTCCGACAAGGCCGAGCAGGAACACCGGAATGGTCAATCCGCCGAAGAACGCGCCTGCAAGCAGCGCGATCAAGCTGACGGCGCCAAGCGCCGACGCCCCTTTGAGCGCCTTGTGCCAGGACGGCTGGTCGCGCTCGAACGCCGTCGCCTGACCGGACGGGAAGCCGGAGCGGTCCAGCGTCTGCACCGCTCCGTCCTTGCCCCCGATCGAGGCATACAGATTGTCGAGCGGGTTGGTCACCATGCCCTTGTCCAGGTTGGCCGAGGGCGCGGCGTTCAGGTAGAACATCCGGATGTTGCGGTCCTTGGCCGCCAGCAGGAAGCGGTCCACGATGACATCGGGCTTGAGCGCAGCCGCATCCTTGTCGGACAACGAGTAGAGCCGCGCTACATTATAGTGCGTCTTATACGCAAGCGTATTCAGCCCTTCTTGGGGCTTTTTGAGATTTTCGATCGCGGACAGGCCGATGCCGTACTTGTTCAGCAGCTCGGCGAAGCCGTCGAGGCTGCGCAGGTTCGCCTGCTCCGCCGCGCCTTTGACGGCGTTGCCGTCGAACAGGATGCGCGTGACGCCGAGCTCCTTGAACCGGGCAAGCATGCCGTCGGCCTGCTGCTGGTCGTACGGAATCCGGTCGGACAGGCGCGGCAGCAGATGGAAGCCGGCCTGGGTGAGCCGATCCAGCGCCAGCGGATCGGGCTCCATCGTCTTGAGCACCGCGTCGGACAAAGGCGTCTCCAGCACGAGCCCCGCGAGGCCGTCGAACGACCAGGAGTCCACGCGGATGCCGGACGATTCGAAGCGGGCGCGGATGATCGGCTCGAGCGCCGCCTGCTCCGTTTCGCCTTCGAACAGCAGGTAGGTGAAGTTCCGATCGGCCGGAACCGGCTTGTTCTGCAGCAGCGCCGCTTCGGCCTCGCTGTACAAGCCGAGCCGTCCGGCCATCTCCAGCTCGTCGAGCCGGCTTTCGAATACGGACATCGTGCCGACGCCCGCGGCCTTGAGCTTTTCCAGCTCGGCGCTCATGAATTCCTCCGGCTTGGCCTGATAGGAGGCCACCAGCACCAGATCGGAATAATCGAATACGTACTCCACCGTATCGGCGGTCTTCTCCATCTGCCATCGGCTCGCTCCGATCGGCATCGACAGGGCGACGCATGCCAGCGCCAGCACCCACAGCACCTTGCGGGCTCCCCGATTCCATTGCTGCCATTTCAACACTTGTCCACTCGCTCCCTTGACTGCATGTTCCTCTATGGCGCGCAGGGCGGGGCGTCTCTCGCTCCCGCCCTGCGGCTGTTCGATCTATATCGGCTGCATCTGCCCGGCTCGCGAGCCAGCCGCCTCAAGCCATCGCGTCGACGCGCTCCATGACGGAGGAGCGGAGCGCGTCCAGCGCCTCGCCCGCCGCTTGCTGCGACTCGCCGCGCACCGCGAAGTATACCTTGATCTTCGGCTCGGTGCCCGAAGGGCGGAGCGTGAACCAGGAGCCGTCCTCGAGCAGGTACTTGAGCACGTTCTCCTTGGGCAGGCCGTCCAGGCCGATGCTGTAGTCCAGCACCTCGGCGATCTTGACGCCGCCCGCTTCTGCCGGAGGCGCCGAACGGAAGCTGTCCATGATGGCGCCGATCTTCTGCACGCCGTCCAGTCCCTTGAGCGTACGCGACTCCAGCCCCTCCAGATAGGTGCCGTACTCGTCGTACAGCTCCAGCAGCACATCATACAGCGTCTTGCCCTGATGCTTGTAATAAGCGGCCGCCTCGGCGATCAGCATGGCGGCGACGACGGCGTCCTTGTCGCGGGCGTACATGCCGGTCAGGTAGCCGTAGCTTTCCTCATAGCCGAACAGGAATGCATGCGATCCGGTCCGTTCGAACTCGGTCATCTTTTCGCCGATGTATTTGAAGCCGGTCAGCGTATCGATGACGTCCGCTCCATGCGCCTTGGCGATGTCCGCGCCCATCTCGCTCGTCACGATCGTCTTGACGACGACGCCGTTCGCCGGCAGCTGGCCCCGCTCCTTGAGCTGGCTGAGCACGTAGTTCACGAGCAGCGCGCCGGACTGGTTGCCGGTGAGCACGACGTACTCGCCGCGATTGTTCTTGACGACCGCGCCGACGCGGTCGGCGTCCGGATCGGTGCCGATGATCAGGTCGGCATCCTGCTCCTGCGCCTGCCGGATCGCGAGCGTGAACGCCTCGCGCTCCTCCGGATTGGGGCTTTTGACGGTGCTGAAGTAGCCGTCCGGCTGCTCCTGCTCCTGGACGACGGACACGTTCGAGAGGCCGATCTCGGCCAGCGCCTCCCGCACCGGATGGTTGCCCGTGCCGTGCAGCGGCGTGAAGACGACCTTGAGATCGGAGCCAGCGCCGCGCTTCAGCAGATCGCGGTTCAGGCTCTGCGCCGCCACCGCCTCGATGAAGCGGCGGTCGTCGGCGGCGCCGAGCCAGACGAGCAGGCCCTTGGCCTCGGCCTCCTCGCGGCCGATCCGCTTGATCTCGGCGAAGCTGCCGACCCGGCCGATCGCCGCGATCGCCTGCTCGGCCTCATGCGGGACGAGCTGGCAGCCCTCGGGACCGTACGCCTTGTAGCCGTTGTACTCCGGCGGGTTATGGCTGGCCGTGATGACGATGCCGCCGCTCGCGCCAAGATCCCGCACCGCGAAGCTCAGCTGCGGCGTCGGCCGCAGCGAGGGGAACAGATACGTCTTGATGCCGTTGCCGGCCAGCACGAGCGCCGCGTCCAGCGTGAACTCCGGCGAGTTGTTGCGCGAGTCGTGGGCGATGACGACCGACGGAGAATCCGTCTGGGCAAGCAGCCATTGGGCCAGTCCCTGGGTCGCCTTGCCGACGGTGTAGGCGTTCAGCCGGTTCGTGCCGGCGCCCATGACGCCGCGCAGGCCGCCCGTGCCGAACTCGAGATCGCGGTAGAAGCGGTCGGTGATCTCCTTCTCGTCGCCGGCGATGCCGCGCAGCTCTTCCTTCGTCGCCTCGTCGATGAGCGGATCGCTCAGCCAGGCATGATAGCGTTCGGTCGCGATTGCGGTTACGGACATCCGTTGATCTCTCCCTTGTCTATGTATGGCGTCCGCGGGCGGAGTGTCCACCCGCTAAGACGATTTTCCTATCCGAATGGTTTTGCCGTCCTCGCCGGGATCAGCTCGGGTCCGTCAGCGCGAACATGATGCCGCCTTCGGCCACGACCTTGCCATCGACGCTGGCGGTCGCCTTGCCCTTGCCGACGATGCCCTTGAGCCGCGTGATCTCCACCTCGAGCCGCAGCGTGTCGCCCGGCGTCACCTGCCCGCGGAAGCGGAATTCGTCGATGCCCGCGAACATCGCGAGCTTGCCGCGGTTGGCCTCCAGCTTGAGGATCGCGACCGCGCCCACCTGGGCGAGCGCTTCGACGATGAGCACGCCCGGCATGACGGGGAAGCCCGGGAAGTGTCCGGCGAAGAACGGCTCGTTCATCGTCACGTTCTTGAGGCCGACGGCGCGTCTGCCCTCTTCTACCTCCAGGATGCGGTCGATCAGCAGGAAGGGCTGGCGATGCGGAATGATGTCCATGATTTCGTTGATATTCAGCAAGTTGTGGGTCTCCTCCCGGAGGAAATAGTATCGCCGGCCCGGCGGCCGCATCCGCATGGAACGCTCCGCTTCGGGCCAGACTAGAACTGTCCCCCGCGAGCCTGCAGGTCGCAGGGGTTGAGATAAGGGCAGGCCCGCGCCGGACGAACATCCGCGAAGGGCTTGTCCTTTTTGTCGATTCCGGAGGCTGTTCGGTCACCCTCGGGACCTAGCCATGCCCCCGTTATTATACCTCCCGGCGAATGAAAAAAAAACCGCCGCCCTTCCTATTTTCCAGCCTTTGCCTACATTTTCCGCATCGATATGCCGTTAACTAGTATATTCCGACGAAAATCCCGACTCAAAAGGAGTGTCTACCGTTGACCCGACACGCTACACCGCGCGGCCGCACGCTGCTGTCGCTGCTGCTGGCGGCCGTCCTGGCCCTCTCCCTGCTGGCCCCTGCGGCCCATGCCGAGGATGCCGTCACCTCCGTCTCGCTCGACGCCGGCTCCAGCCTGTCCCTGACCTACGGCGAGGACCCGTTCGCGCTCGTGCTGTGGGCTTCCTACTCCGGCTCCTCCGCTAAAAAAGAC
This sequence comes from Paenibacillus pasadenensis DSM 19293, assembly GCF_000422485.1. Taxonomy (GTDB): domain Bacteria; phylum Bacillota; class Bacilli; order Paenibacillales; family Paenibacillaceae; genus Paenibacillus_O; species Paenibacillus_O pasadenensis. The sequence goes on along the minus strand of NZ_KE383848.1, from coordinate 268,113 downwards.
GTCACGTCCTCGGCCGTATGGACGACCTCGCTCTCCTCGGTCGTCAAAGTGAGCGGAGGCGTGCTGACGCCGGTCGCCTCCGGCAAGGCGACGATTACCGGCAAGTTCGGCGGCTACTCCGCCAGCGTGGCCGTCACGGTCGAATATCCGTACAGCAAGCTGCAGCTGCAGCGCGGCGGCGAGAATGCCCCGTCCAAGCTCGAGGCGGCCGTCGGCGACAAGCTTCAGCTCGATGTCCTCGGCGTCAAGAACGGCCTGACGACCGAGCTGACCGAGGACGCCGACTGGACGAGCTCCAGCGCCGCCGTCGCCACGGTCAAGGACGGCGAAATCGAGATCCTGTCCGCGGGCACGACGACGATCAAGGCCTCCTACCGCGGCGTATCCGCCTCGCTGACGCTGACGGCCGAATCGCCTTACAAGGCGATCGAGCTCTCCGAAACGTCGCTCGTCGAGCTCGAGACGGGAGGCAGCCCGGCCCGGCTGAGCGCGACCGCCCAGCCGAAGGACGGCGGAGCCAGCCTCGACGTCACGTCCAAGGCCGTCTGGAGCAGCTCCGCTCCGACGGTCGTGAAGGCCGAGAAGGACGGCGTCCTGACGCCGGTCGGTCCCGGCACGGCGACGATCTCCGTCTCCTTGCACGGCGTAACCGCGACGGTGCAGGCCGTCGTGCGCCAGCCGTATGAAGTGCTCAAGCTGTCTCCGTCCGCCGAGCTGCACCTGCTGCTCTCCGACTCGCCCGTGCAGCTGTCCGCCTCCATCCCGAGCGCGTCCGGCAGCGCCGAGGACGTGACGGCGCTCGCGGCATGGACGTCCTCCGACCTGTACGCGGCGACCGCGGACGGCGGACTCGTCACGCCGAAGGCGGCCGGATCCTCGACGATCAAGGCCGAATACAAGGGCGTCAGCCGCTCGCTCAAGGTGACGGTCTATCCGACCGCCGTCCGCATCAAGGCAGCAGAAGAGAAGCTGTCCGCGATCGTCGAGGAGACGCGCGAGCTGCCGTCCATCACCGCCGCCGGCCTCGACGACGCGGAGTTCAGCGTCACGAAGCTCGTCAAATGGACGTCCAGCGATTCCGATATCGTGGAGATCAAGGACGGCAAGTGGATCGCGCGCAAGAGCGGCAGCGCCGTGCTCAAGGCCGAGCTCGGCGACATGTCGGTCGAGCTGCCGTTCGAGGTGAATGCCAAGCCGCTCGCCCTGCTGTCCGAGACGAAGAACCTGTCGCTAGTCATCGGCAAGACGGTCGGGCTGCCGAAGCTCACCATCACCTACACGACGGGCGAGGAAGAGGATGTCACTGCCAAAGCCGTCTGGAAAGCTTCCGGCAGCAGCCTGCTCGTGCTGGAGGACTCGATGCGCGGCCTCGCCAGCGCCAAGACGACGCTGACCGCCTCCTACCTCGGCAAGACCGTCTCGTTCCCGGTAACGATCGAGGAGGAGATCGTCAAGCTGACGGTCGATCCGTCCTCGCTCACGCTCAATCCGAACCGCAGCAAGACGGTCAAGGTGACCGGCACGTACAAGAGCGGCTCTACCGTCTCCCTGGCGGCCAAAATGGACTGGAGCACGGACGCTTCGGCTGTCGCGAGCGTGCAGCGCGGCACGATCAAGGCGCTCAAGCTCGGCAGCGCCAAGCTGACGGGCACGTACCAAGGCAAGAGCGTCACCGTATCGCTGTCCGTCAAGCCGAAGCTCAAGAGCCTCGTGCTCTCCGAAAAAAGCCTCAAGCTTGCTCCGGGAGCTTCGGCTCAGCTGAAGCTGAAAGCCTTTTATGACAACGGAACGTATGAGGAAGTAACTGCAGCCTCCCTCTGGTCCTCGAGCCGTGAAAGCTCCGCAGCGGTCACGCAGGGCGGCACGGTGAGCGCCGTCGCCAAAGGCACGGCGACGATCAAAGCCGTCTTCGACGGCAAGTCGGTCACCGCGCGCGTTACGGTCAAATAAATCGGACTCCGAGGCGGCACTGCCGCTTCGATCCCATCCGCCCTTCGGGCCGCTTCACTAAAAAAGGGACGAAGCCGAGATGATCTCGGCTTCGTCCCTTTTCTCATGCCCGGCTGCTGCCGCCAGCGCCCTCGCGCACGGCTCCCCGGTTCCCGACGGATGTGCAAAAAACCGGCTCCGCGAAGGAACCGGTCCGGCTAGGAATCCGAGAAGATCAGGTCGTAAATATGCTTGTAGGTCGCGATGTCGAACGCATCCGACATGCTGCCTCCGCCTACGGTGACAAAGCCGAGGTAAAGACCGCCTACGAGCGCGCCGGCGAACAGCGCGAGCACGATCAGCTTGCGCGCGAACCACCAGGCGGTAAAACGGCTTTTCTTGCGCGGCTTGCCCGAGGACGCCGCGGCTTGCTTTTCCTTGGGGCGCGCCGCGCCGCCTGCGGATGCAGACGAGCTCTTCTCGCCTTCCCGCGGGGACGGCGCTCCGCCCATCGACGAAGCCTGAGTATCGTTGGTCATGATCATCATCCTTGACGGCGCGGCAGAGCCCCTCTCCCGCCCGTCATGCTGCAGGAGGAAAGGCTCAAGCGCGCATATTGTTGGCCAGTCCGGCCATCGTGTCGGCAGAGGTCAGCGCACGCGCGCTGAGCTGATAGGCCCGCTGCACGCTCAGCAGCTCGGTCATCTCCTCCACGAGGTCTACGTTGGACTGCTCGATGAAGCCTTGGCGCACGGCGACGGCGCCGCCCTCTCCCGCCTGGACGGGCGTCAGCACGTCGGCGGCATCGGTGCCTGCGGCGACGGCGAACAGGTTGTCGGCTGCGGCGACGAGCGATTCGGGACGCGTCGGCTGCACCAGCGACAGCTGTCCGAGGCGAGTCCGGCTGCCGTCGGCGCGAACGCCGTCGACGACGCCCTCCGGGCTGATCTGCAGCGATACGCCCTCCGGCACGACAATCGGGCCCTCGCGCAATACGACGCCGTTCGCCGTCTGCACGGGCACCTGACCCAGGACCGGATACCCGGTCGCTGTCGCGAGTATCGTATCACCCTGGCCGGTCACCGTCAACTGAAACGCCCCGCTGCGGGTGTAGCCGCGGCCGCCGGCATCATCGGACGCGACGACAAAAAGCGCGTTCCCTTCGAGGGCCAGATCGGTCGAAGTCCCCGTCTCCTTGAGGCTGCCCTGGGTCATGTCCGGCCCCATCTGGATGAAGCGCGCGCCCCAGCCCTGATTGTAGCCGAGCGGACCGACGCGGCCCTCGCGGCGGAATGCCTCCGGCTGCTGCTTCGCGTTCGTGAGCAGGTCCTGAAAGGTCGCTTCCTTGCGCTTGTAGCCGGCCGTATTGACGTTGGCCATATTTTCGGCGAGCAGGTCAAGCCGCTGCTGCAGCGCGCTCATCGACACCGTCGCATTGATGATGGAATTGTTCACCGGTCATCCCTCCTTTACACTCGGCCGATCTCGTTGGCGGCCTTTTCCAGGCTCTTGTCGTAGAATTGGATCACCTTTTGGTTGGCTTCGTAGGCGCGCATCGCGCCCATCAGATCGAGCATCGTCTGCGTCGGTTCGACGTTCGAGCGCTCCGCATAGCCCTGCCGCACCTCGATGCCCGCTCCCGGCTGCGCCGGCGCGGCGCCGCCCTCGCCGTCAAGCCGCAGCTTGCCGTCGCCCTCGCGGACAAGATCGGCGACCCGATCGACCTGCGTGATAAGCAGCGCTTGGCCCGTCGGCGCTCCCGTCGCGTCGACGAAGCGGAAGCTGCCGTCCAGCTTCAGCGAGTCCAGGCTCGTGCCGGGCTCGAAGGCGATCGGCTGCCCTCCGGCCCCCAGCACCGGCGAGCCGTCGGAGGTCACGAGCGCGCCTTCTCCGGTCAGGTGGAACTCTCCGCCGCGCGTGTAGCGCGTCTGTTCCTGCTCATTCAGCACCGTGAAGTAAGCCTGCGGCCGATACGTCACCGTGCCGTCCTCGGCGACGGACTTGCCGGAAGCGTCGAACGTGACGCCCGGCACCTGGATTTCCGAGAGGATCGCGAAGTCGGACGGCTTGTCCGTCTTGTTGAGGTCGCCCTGGACCTGCAGCGCGATGCTTTCCTCGGCGAGCACGCCGGTGCTGAGCCGTCCGATCCGGCGGACCGGCTCGTCGTTCTTGCCGCTCATCGACAGCAGCATTTCGGGAAACGAGCGGTTCAGCGCATGGGAGGCTTTGTAGCCGGTCGTATTGAGGTTCGCGATGTTGGTCGTCGCCGTGTCATGGACGCGCTGCTGGGCGATCATGCCCGCCGCGGCGGTATATAAGCCTCTGATCATGGAGGAGCCTCCTTGAGGGTGTTCTGCTGTCGTCTATATCGGCATGCCGCCAGGACTTGTGAATAGGGCTGGATGCCCACTTGCCGGCATTCCGCCTGCGATGAGTCCCGGCAAGCGCTGGCGGAATAGTTCGGCAGCCCCGATGCGGACGCGCCAAAAAAGCCGCTGCTTCCGGCAGCGGCCAAGCGAGCGCCGGCCCCCGCCTAGGACACGGCGGGGGGCTAGCGGGCTCCCGACTATCAACCCGCCAAAATCAGGCGGGTTGGCGGGCTCCCGACTATCAACCCGCCAAAATCAGGCGGGTTGATAGCGGGCTAGATACGCGCTTTCTTACGCGACATGCGGTCCAGGTGGTCGAGCATGTAGCCCGTCCCTTTGACGACGCAGTGCATCGGATCCTCGGCGACCAGCACCGGCACCTTGAGCTCGTCCGCCATGAGCAGGTCGAGTCCGTCAAGCAGCGCGCCTCCGCCCGTCAGGATGACGCCGCGGTCGATGATGTCCGCCGACAGCTCCGGCGGCGTCTGCTCCAGCACCGTCTTGGCCGCGGCCACGATAGCCGCCACGGAGTCCGACAGCGCCTCGCGCACTTCCTCGGAATGGATGCTGATCGTGCGCGGCAATCCGGTCACCATGTCGCGGCCCCGGATGTCGATCGCGTCGTTGCGCGCGCCGGAATGCACCGAGCCGATGCGAATCTTGATCTCCTCGCTTGTCCGCTCTCCGATCAGAAGCTTGTACTTCGCCTTGATGTAGCGGCTGATGTCCGAATCGAACGTGTCGCCTGCCACCTTGATGGATGCCGACGTGACGATGTCGCCCATCGACAGCACCGCGACGTCCGTCGTGCCGCCTCCGATATCGACGACCATGTTGCCGCTCGGCTGGTAGATGTCCATGCCCGCGCCGATCGCCGCCGCCTTCGGCTCCTCCTCCATATACACCTCGCGCGCGCCGCAGCGCTCGGCCGCCTCGCGGATCGCCTTTTGCTCGACGGAAGTGATATTGGTCGGAGCGCAGATGAGAATACGCGGGCGGCTGTACCAGCTCCGCCCGCCGATGCGGTCGATGAACGCCTTGAGCATCATTTCGGTAATCTCGAAGTCGGCGATGACGCCGTCGCGAAGCGGACGGATCGCCACGATGTTGCCCGGCGTCCGTCCGACCATCCGATAGGCTTCGTCGCCGACCGCCAGCACCCGGCGGGTGTCGGTCTCAACGGCGACGACAGAGGGCTCGTCAAGCACGACGCCCTTCCCTTTTACATGAATGGACACGTTGGCGGTGCCCAGATCGATTCCGATATCCTTGCTCAGCATAACGTCCGAAGTCCCCTAACGAATAGTGTGGAAGCCCATTACCCATTATTCGCTGAAAACCTCGTTTTTCCTCTGATTTTGTTGAAAAAAATTAGCGTTTCCCGGCCGCCAGCACCTCGCGCCGCTTGGTGCTTTTTTTATACTTGATCTTGGTGGCCTCCCCGCCCCGCAAGTGGCGGATGGACTTATGGTACTCGAGGATGTGCTTCACCTGATCGGCCAGGTCCGGGTTGATTTCCGGCAGCCGCTCGGTCAGATCCTTGTGCACCGTGCTCTTGGACACCCCGAACTCTTTGGCGATCGTACGCACCGTATGTTTGGTCTCCACGATGCACCGGCCGATCTTGATGGTCCGCTCTTTGATGTAATCGTGCACGTTCCCGCCTCCTTGACTGTTTGTAAGTTTGGTACATTATATGAGGGGGTCGGGCAGATATTCTTTATGGCCAAGTCCTAAGCCGGAATTCCGTCCCAATTGGCTGAAAATAGGACTCCCGATGCTTCTAGAACCGAAATCGGACCTTGCGCGGACATAAAAAAAACCGGCCCTCCCTAGGGGAAGGCCGGCGTATGGGACCGCCTGCGAAAAGCTTATTCGGCGTCGTCCGGCTGAGCGCCGTCCGCGGCGCCGGCGCTGTCCGCCGCTCCCGCGTCCGTCTGCTCGGCCGCGTCCGGTGCTGCGGAGCTGCCCGCCTCCGGCTGGGCTGCCGCCGTCTGCAGCTGGGGCGCTGCGGCCGGCAGCAGCGAGGACGGATCGACATGCTCGTCGTTTTTCAGCAGCGCGAAGTGCAGATGCACGCCGAGCTCCTTCTGCAGATCGTTGCGGCCCGCTTTGCCGATGACGGTCGCTTGCTTGACCTCGTCGCCCGGCTTGACGGTGACGCCGCTCAGGCTCTGGTAGACGGAGACGAGCCCGTTGCCGTGCGCGATCTCGACGACCGTGCCGTTGGTCGGCTGGTCTTGCACGAGCGTTACCTTGCCGCTCAGGACGGCCTGCACGTCGAACGGCTGGTCGTCGGCCCGGGCCAGGTCGATGCCCGTATTGCCCTTATACGTATTGCCCTGCTCCACGAGGGAGGCTTCCTGCTCGGCCGCGCTGGCATTGCGGTCAAAGTAGCCCCGCTTCACCAGCACGTCCTCGACGCTGGCGACCGGCCACAGCGCCGTCTCGCCCGGAACCGGCTTGACCGTCTCTTGGATCTGCTCCTGTCCGCCTTGCTCCGTCTGCACGCTCTCGGGAGTCTCGGTAGTCGAAGTCTTCTGCTCGTCTCCTTGATAGAGCCACATGACGGTTACGATGATGGCTGCCGCTGCGACAAAGATGGCCGGAGAGATCCATTTGCGCGACAGGGTCTTCTTGTAGGTTGAAGCGGGCTTTCTTCCTCCCAGTTGATTTTTAGGAGGGTCTTGCTTGGCGTTCTTCTGATCTTGTTCATTCATCTTTCATCACCTCACTAGCCATTGTTGCCGGATTGGATGGCTTTATACGTGAGGCGATAGAGAATTTGCAAGAGCGCCTGAGAGGGACGCCGGGCCTCCCCTTTCGGGCCGTCCGGGGCTCAGGCGGGATTGCGGGGCAGCGAAGCCGTCCGCACGACCTCCGTGCCGGTGTAATAATGAGAGAGGATCTGGTAGGCCGAGCGGCCTGCCTTGGCCATGCCGTCCGCGCCCCACTGGCTCATGCCGACGCCGTGGCCGTAGCCGTACGTCGTGATCTCGATGTCGCCGCCCTCTACTTTCCAGGTGAACTGGGTGGAGGGCAGCCCGAGCTTTTCCCGGACCTCCCGTCCCGTAAGCACCTGCCCGCCTGCCGCCAGCTTCCGGATGCGGCGGCCGTCGGTCGTATCGAGCACGCGCAGGCTGCGGGCGCCTGCCTTCGAGCTGACGCCGAGCTTGCGCCAGAACGCCGCCAGGCTCATCGTCGTCGTCTCCTTGTATTCCGGGCTGATCGTCTTGTCCCACGGGCTGGCCACGCTCCGCAGATAAGGCAGGCTGGCGTCCCAGTAATCCTCCGAGTTCTCCGTGTAGCCGTTGCTCGTGCTGAAAAAGAGCGCTTCGATCGGCTTGCCTTCATAAGTCACGATCTGCCCTCTCGTCTGCTGCACCGCCGCGTTCAGCTTGGCGAGGTTGCGCTCGCGCTCCTCGCCGCTCCAGCGCTTCTGCAGCTCGGCGAGCGGCACGTACACCTGATGCGCCGTCGTATCCGTCACGTCGGCGGCTCCGCCCGGCACGCCGGAGCGGTCCTTCGCGGCAAGCCGCTTCACGATGTAGGTGCGCGCGGCGATCGCCTGCGCCTTGAGCGCCTCCGGCTCGAAGCCGATCGGCATCTCCCCGGCGAGCACGCCGCGGACGTACAGCTCCATCGGCACCTTCTCCACCCGCTTTTCTTCCGTCAAATAAACCCGTACGAGCATCCGGTCGAGCTCGCCGAGCGGCGGGAGCTCGGCGGGCGCTGCGTTCGCCGAGGCGGAGGAAGGAGAGGAGGGCTCCGCTTCCGGCTCGACATGGCCGGCTTCGGCCGGCTTTTGTTCGCGCCCGGACGGCGGGGAGCCGTCCGCGTCCGATGCCCCGGGGGCAGAGGCGGAGGCGGCTTGTCCGCCTGCGGCGGAGCTCGTCCCGCCGTCGCCTGGGGCCGGGACGTCCGGGGCGCCGCCCAGCAGCGGCACGACTTTGCCCGCGGAAGTCGTGAACGTCGGCTGGCGCTCCGTGAAGACAGCCGATGCCCCATAGCCGCCGGGCCCGTCCACGGCCGCCCGCTCCGGCTCGGCCTGCCGGTGCGCGATCAGGCCCGGCAGCAGGATCGCCGCCGCCGTCAGCGCGCCGAGCGCCGCCAGCGTCCATGGCGATGGCGTCGGCGGCGTTCGGCGGTTAACCGCATCGGCGGCGCCTTTGACGGGCACCCTTCCCCGCCGGCTTTCCTCTGCGCCGTATCCGCTCCCGCCCCTTCCTTTCAGCGCTCCGGCAGAAGGGCCTTCTCGTCGCATCGCTTGCCTTTGCGGCGCGTGTTGCTGCTGCTTCACCTCCCGCGGAGCTTCTGGCTGAACCGTCCGTTCATTAGACCTTTTCTCTTGAAGCTTCTTCACTGGCGGCTCGTCCCGGTGCGGCGATTGATGTAGCGATGTGTTTTCATGCGATGTGTTTGTTTGCATGGCGTTCTCTTGCGACGTGCTGTCTTGCTGCGCATCTCGCTGCAACGTTCGTTGTTGCTTCGTTTCTTCAGCCAACGTTGCTTCTCGCGGCGAATCTCTCGTCTGCCGGACTTCCTCGCTCCTGCTTTCGCCGGCCGGCAAAGACCGATCTCTCGCCGCAATCACCGGGTCCGATTCCGGCTCGGTCCCCTCTGTCCTTTGGACAGCTTCGTCCCAAGTCCAGCGCGCCCGCTCTCTTTCCTGCCGCATCTCCACATGTCCCCTTTCCCGCCGTAGACGGAGTCTTCTTCTACTTCCATCTCATCGTTATAGAGTATGAGAGGGGAATTATAGAATAGAACAGGAAGGGTCAGGCGAAACGAGTCTGGAAAGAGGCTTGAAATGCCTCCCAGGGCGAAGGCGGGGGAATACTGCCTGTGAAAAAGCACAAAACCAACCGCCTCGCGCAGAGGGGGTTGGTTTTGTGCTTTTATCAGCTGTTTTTTATGATCTCTCGTGAGGAGAAGCGCTCGCCTAGTTTTTCAAGCTCCCAATAGGGAAAGATTCCCTCGCCTTTCCAAAGGCTACGGAAATAGGCTTCCAATTACGCTCCATGCCGGGGAGGGACACGGCGGAGCAGATGGCAGAGACGCGCGAATCGCGTTTCAATTCATGCTCCCAGCGGGGAGTGACCCAACACCGTCCTGACGCGATTGCTCACGCACCCGTTTCAATCCACGCTCCCCAGCGGGGAGCGACGCGCAAGCAGTTCGAGGCGACGAAAAACACTATGGTTTCAATCCACGCTCCCCAGCGGGGAGCGACCG
>NZ_KE383848.1:230904-257213 GCF_000422485.1 Paenibacillus pasadenensis DSM 19293 | reverse complement strand
GATGGGAGTTTCAATCCACGCTCCCCAGCGGGGAGCGACAGCGAATAACAGCGCTTCCAGCCTTGAAAGGGGGTGCCAGCTTCTACTGTTGCTCTGAATTTAGCATAAGTTTTGACTTGACAAAAATCAAGATAACATTTTTTCGATGGGATTCGACAACTTTCGAGGTGCGAATCTCCCGGAGATTTTATGGGAGCTTGGCATTCGCACTGCACCTGCTGCACCTGCCGCCTGGCTGGCTGCTGCCAGCCCGCGGCCGCCAACAATGCAAAAAAGCCGCGAGTCATCCCTATTTCTCGGATGACTCGCGGTATTGCTCGTCGGAACCGGCCAAGCCCGCCCGCACGAGGCAGAAGCGGAACTCGCTGCCCTGGCCGGGCTCGCTCCGCACCTCGATGCGCGAGCCGTGCGCGTCGAGGATATGCTTGACGATCGACAGCCCGATGCCGGTGCCGCCGCGGCCGCCGCGGGCTTCGTCGCTCTTGTAGAAGCGTTCCCAGATGCGGCGCGCCTGCTCCTCGCTCATGCCGATGCCTTCGTCCCGCACGGAGACGCAGGCGCGGTCTGGCCCGCATTCCAGCGTGACATGAACCGTCGAGCCATGCGGAGAGAACGCCATCGCATTTTGCAGCAGATTGACCATCACCTGCTCCAGCCGGTGCGGGTCGCCGACGACGAGCACCTCGCCCGGCTCCGCGGCTCGCGGCGCGCCAGCCGTCCCGGCCATGCCCGCTTCGGCCCCTTCCGGCTCCGCCCGCTCGCGCCGCTCCCCTCCTGGCAGCCCGGCAATTTCGTACCGTACGCTGTGATGGCTGAACGTAGACTCCATGCGCGAGAGCAGCAGCCGGATCATTTCCGCGAGATCGAATTCGGCCGGCACGACGTCGAACTGGCCGGCCTCGATCTTGGACATGTCGAGCAGGTCGCTGACGAGCTTCATGAGGCGCGCCGTCTGGTCCTGCGTGATGCGCAGGTAGCGGTCCGCCTTGTCGCGCGGAACGGTGCCGTCGAGGATCGCTTCGAGATAGCCGTGGATCGACGTGAGCGGCGAGCGCAGGTCATGGGAGACGTTGGCCAAAAAGTCCCGCCGCATCTGCTCCAGCGCGCCGAGATCGCCCGCCATCCGGTTGAGCGAGCCGGCCAGCTGTCCGAGCTCGTCGGCGGAGCGGTCGGCGATCTTCGTCTCGAAGCGGCCCTTGGCGAACTGCTCGGCGCCCAGGCTCATCCGCCGGATGCGGCGCGTCATGTACCGCGAGAACGCCCACGAGACGAGCACCGATACGGCGATCGCGATGCCGATGGCGAGCGCGTTCAGGTTCTGCACCCGCCGGAATTCCCGCTGGAAGCCCGTCGACAGCGAGACGACGTAGCGATCGAGCGACGGCACGTACTGGGAGCTGACGATGTACTTGCCCGAGTCGTTCTCGACCATCTCGGTGCGGGCCTCCGGACTCCGGCCGATGCCGGCCGAGGCGATCAGCTCGCGGATGTCGGACTCGGGCAGCGGCACCTGGCCGATCTGCATGTAGCGTCCGCCGCGGTCGATGATGAGGATGCTCTTCATCTGCGGCGGCACGACGAGCTGCAGCGCGGTCCGGATCGAGTCGTCGCTCCAGCCGTCCCGGGCCGCCGTCTCCAGCAGCGTGATCGTGCGGCGCAGCTCGGCTCCTTCGACCCCCTGCCTGCGGTCGAGCATGTCCCGGCCGACGAGCTGCGAGGAGAGCAGGTTGTAGACGAGGAACGTGACCGCCAGCGTCGACAGCGAGATGAGCAGCAGCTTCGCGAAAATGCCGCCGACGCCGAGCCGCCTCGCGACAGCGGCGGCCTTTTCGCCGAGCCGCCGGGCAGCGTCCTTGAGGCCGCCGGCGCTCATGACGCCCCGGCCTCGAAGCGGTAGCCGACGCCGCGCACCGTGCCGATCCGCCAGGCGGGATGCTCGCCGATCCGGTCGCGGATCCGCTTGATATGCACGTCGACCGTGTTGGAGTCGCCGAAATAATCCATCCCCCACACCGCCTGCAGCAGCTCCTCGCGCGAGAACACCTTGCCCGGCCGGGAGGCGAGGCAGTACAGCAGCTCGACCTCCTTCGGCGCGCAGCCGGCGTCCTTGCCGCGGACAAGCACCCGGTATTCGGTCGCGTCGACGACCAGATCCGGGAACTCCGCGCTGTCCTTGTACAGCGTCGGATGCGTCCGCTTCAGCACCGCGCGGATGCGCGCGATCAGCTCCTTCGGATCGAACGGCTTGACGAGGTAGTCGTCGGCGCCGAGGGAGAAACCCTTCAGCTTGTCGTAGCCTTCTCCTTTGCCGGTGAGAAAGATGATCGGGACCTTGCTGGCGCTCCGGATCTCCTCGCAGACGCTCCAGCCGTCCCGGCCCGGCATCATGACGTCGAGCACGACCAGATCGGGGATCTGGTCGTAGAACCGGGCGAGGCCCGCCGCGCCGTCATGCGCGACCGAGAAGCGGAAGCCATAGCGCTCGAGATAAAGCTCGAGCAGGTCGGTGATGAGCGGATCGTCCTCGATGAGCAGGATCGACGGGGATTTCATGCGGCATACCTCCAGATTAGAAGCGGTCAGTCATGGCGCAGCGCGTCGACCGGCTTGAGGGAAGCCGCCTTGTTGGCGGGGAACAAGCCGAACACAATGCCGACGAGCGCGGAGAAGACGAACGAATAAAGCACGATGTCGGACTCGATCTGCGTGGCGGTGCCGGTCCGCTCCATGATGGCGGCCGCGCCGAACGCCGCCGCGATGCCGAGCGCGCCGCCGAGGCTGCTGATTGAGGCCGCCTCGACGAGAAACTGGAACAGCACGTCCCGCTTGCGCGCGCCGAGCGCTTTGCGGATGCCGATCTCGCGCGTGCGCTCGGTCACCGACACGAGCATGATGTTCATGATGCCGATGCCGCCGACGAGCAGCGAGATGGCGGCCACGCCGGCCATCATCGTGGACATCGTTTTCGACACGGACGTGGCGGTCTCCTTCAGCTCCTCCGAGTTGGTGATGCGGTAGCTGTTCGTATTGCCCCGGAAAATAGCCGACAGCTTCGCCTCCAGCGCCGCCGTCACCGCGTCCATCGTCTCCTCCGAGGCCGCCTTGACCGCGACGGTCCGCACGCCCTCCGACTGGAACAGCCGCTGCGCCGTCGTGATCGGCACGAGGATCTTCTCGTCGTTCGAAGCGCCGAGCGACGTGCCCTTCGGCTCCAGCAGGCCGACGACCTTGTACTTCACGCCGCTGAGCAGGATCGTCTCGCCGACCGGGCTGACGCCGGGGCCGAACAGCTCCTCCGACGTGTCGATGCCGAGCAGCGCCACCTTGCTGTAAGCTTCCAGATCGAGCGGCGCGATGAATCGTCCCTCCTGCGGGTGGAAGTCCTGCACGTCCTCGTAATCGGGCGTCACGCCTTCGACGGTGACGGACGACTCCGTCTGCACGCTGCCGTAGCGCGCGGCCGCGCTTCCGCTGACCGTCGGCGACAGGCCGTCGATCCCGTCGATCCCGTCGCCGAGCGTCTCCGCCTGCGGAAGAGTCAGCGTCGTGCTGCTGCCGCGGCCGGTGACGTTCACCGACAGCATGTTCGTGCCGAGGCCCTGCAGCTGCGCGCTCACCTCGTTGGCCGAGCCTTGGCCCATCGCCACGAGCGAGATGACGGTCGCGACGCCGATCAGGATGCCGAGCATCGACAGCGCCGTGCGAAGCTTGTTAGCGAGAATGCTGCTCCAGGCCATGCGGATGCCTTGCGAAAGCTTCACGCGCGTCCCCTCCTTCCTCCGTCAGCAGACCGTCCTTCATGAACGCGATGCGTCCGGCCTTGGCCGCGACGTCCAGATCATGCGTGATGAGCACGATCGTATGGCCCTGCCGGTTCAGCTCCTGCACAAGTCCGAGCACCTCCGCGCCGGTCTTCGTGTCGAGCGCGCCCGTCGGCTCGTCGGCGAGCAGGATCGGCGGATGCCCGGCCAGCGCCCGCGCGATCGCCACCCGCTGCATCTGGCCGCCGGACAGCTGGTTCGGCCGATGGTCCATCCGGTCGGCGAGGCCGACCTTGGCCAGCGCCGCTTCGGCCGCTTCCCGCCTCTCCTTGCCGGACAAGCCCCGGTAGATGAGCGGCAGCTCCACGTTTTCGCGGGCCGTCATCCGGGGGAGCAGGTGGAAGCTCTGAAAAATAAAGCCGATGCCCCGGTTGCGCACCTCGGCCAGCCGGTTCTCGCTCAGCCCGCCGACCTCCTGGCCGTCCAGCTTATAGCTGCCGGAGGTCGGGGTATCGAGGCAGCCGATGACGTTCATCAGCGTCGACTTGCCGGAGCCGGACGGGCCGATGATCGCGAGGAAATCGCCCGCCATCACCTCCAGATCGACTCCCTTCAAAATCGGCACCTCCTCGCCGGCCATCCGGTAGCTTTTGCGCACGTCGCGGATGGAGATGAGCGGAGCCCTCTCCGAGCTTGGCGGCAGCGTCGCCGTCAGCGATACGTCGCCGTGCGCAGCGGCCGTTCTTCGCCCGCGCCCCATCAGTTGCGGCCTCCGCCCATGCCGCCGGCGAAGCCGCCTCCGCCGCCCATGCCGCCCGGCATGCCGCCGCCGAATCCGGCCGCTCCGCCGCCGAAGCCTCCTCCTGCGCCGAAGCCGCCCTGCTGCGTGGATTGCCCGGTCGAGCCGCCGACCGTGCCGGTCGGCAACGGCACGAGCACCGAGTCGCCCGCGGACAGGCCGGAGACGATCTGCGCATAGTCCTCGCTGATGAGGCCGACCTCGACCTCCTGCAGCTGGCCGCCGAGCGCCATTCGATTGGCGCGATTGCTGCCGGACTGGCCGGCCGCCGTTCCAGACTGGCCTGCCGCTCCGACTTGCCCTGCCGATCCAGCTTGCCCTGCCGCCCCAGGCTGGCCTGCCGCTCCGGCTTGTCCTGCCGCTCCGGTCCCCGTCTGTCCTTGGCCGCTTCCGGCCGGACGCTCGCCGCGCTGCCCCTGCCACTGGCCCTGGCCTTGGCCTTGGCCTTGGCCGGAAGCGCCGTCGGCTCCAGCAGCTCCGGCGCCGCCCGCGGCCGCATCCGTTCCGCTCGCCGGCACGCGCACATACGATTTGCCGGCCATCGTCACGACGGCGTCCACCGGGACGAGCACGGCGTTGTCCGCCGATTCCGTCACGATCTTGACCGAGCCGGACATGCCGGCCAGCACGCCGTCCAGACGGGTCATGCGGATCGTCACCGGGTACGAGGCGACGCCGTTGCTGGACGTCCCTGCGCGGGCGATTTCCGTGATCTCGCCCTCGAACGTCTCGTCCGGCAGCGCGTTCAGCACGATTTCCGCCGGCTGGCCAGCCTTCAGCTTCGGCACGTCCAGCTCATCCGCGCTCATCGTGAACGTCAGCTCGCTGTAGTCGGTCAGCGTCACCGCCTCGACGCTGCCGTTCACCTCCTGGCCGGCTTCGACCGCGACCGACGTCACCGTGCCCGCTGCAGGAGCGACGACCTTGCCGTCGGCATTTTGCTCCGCCTGCAAGTCGGCGATGTCCGCTGCGAGCTGCTCGAGCGACAGCTTGGCGCTGTCGATCTGCAGCATCAGCTCGTCCTGCTTGTCCTCGTCGCCCTCTTGCCAATACTGGATTTTCAGCTGCTGCAGCGACAGCTCCTGCTTGGACTGCTCCAGCTGCTTCTGGCGAATGCTCAGCGCATTGTCCTTCTTTTCAAAGGTCAGCAGCGTCTGGCCGGCCTTCACCTCGTCGCCTTCCTGGACGAGCACCTTCTCCACGGTGCCTTGGCGGCCCGTGCGCACGACGGTCGGATCGGCCGCCGCCACCGTGCCGCTGCCCGATACGCTCGTCTCGATGCTGCCCTGCGTCGCCTGCACGGTGCGGGCTGTCGCCGCTGCCGCGGCGGGTGCCTGATCCTGAGAGCGATAGGCATAATAGGCGTAGCCTCCGCCCGCCAGAATGAGCACTCCAAGCACAACCATCCATTTTCTCACTTCGCCACTCCTCCCCTTCCTCACACGGGGAAGCGTAGCATAGGCAAATGAACCGAAAATGAACGTAAAAAAAGAGCCCCGGCAACCGGCGCTCCACTCCCTTTATCTCTGTCGGCCTTCACGCGCCGCGCCTGCGAGAGGCGCTGCTCGGCGGCCGCTAAACGAAACGGTCAAGCCAGCGTCGCTTCCACGTCCTCGATCGCCACTTCCTGCTCGGCCTTGTAGCTGTCTTCCTCCGATGCGGCCGCCGCGGCGACCTGAACTTCTTCGGTCTCGGCCGGCTCGCGCAGCGACGGAAGAACGATCGGCTCGAGTAGCTCCTGAGCGGGCTCGACCGGCTCCGTGCGGCGGATGTCCGCGCCGAGCGCGGCCAGCTTGCCGGCGATGTCGACGTAGCCGCGGTCCACGTGATGCAAGCCGCCGACCTCCGTCTCGCCGTCGGCGACGAGTCCGGCGCAGATGAGCGCCGCTCCGGCGCGCAGGTCGGTCGCCGTCACCTTGGCGCCGTACAGCGGCACGCCGCCGGTGATGATGGCCGATCGGCCTTCCACCTTGATGTTGGCGTTCATTTTGCGGAATTCGTCCACATGCATGAAGCGGTTCTCGAACACCGTCTCCGTGACGACCGACGTGCCCTCGGATACGAGCAGCAGCGCCATCATCTGCGACTGCATGTCGGTCGGGAAGCCCGGATGCGGGAGCGTCTTGACGTCGACGCCGCGCAGCGGGCGGCCGGCGGTGACGCGGATGCCCGTATCTTCTTCGGTCAGCTGGACGCCCATCTCCTGCAGCTTGGCGATGACCGGCCCCAGATGGTCGCTGATCGCGCCTTCGACAAAGACGTCGCCGCCGGTGATCGCCGCGGCGATCAGGAACGTGCCGGCCTCCACGCGGTCCGGAATGACGTGATGGCGAGCGCCGACGAGCTTCTCGACGCCTTCGATGCGGATCATGCCCGTGCCGGCGCCGCGCACGCGCGCGCCCATCGCATTGAGGTAGTTCGCGAGATCGACGATCTCGGGCTCCTTGGCGGCATTTTCCAGCGTTGTCGTGCCCTCGGCGAGAGCCGCCGCCATCATGATGTTTTCCGTCGCGCCTACGCTGGCGACGTCGAGGTAGATCTTGGCGCCTTTCAGGCGGTCCGGCGCGGATGCTTCGACAAAGCCCTGACCGATCGTGATTTCCGCCCCCATCGCTTCAAAGCCCTTGAGATGCTGGTCGATCGGACGCGTGCCGATGGCGCAGCCGCCGGGCATCGAGATGCGGACCTTGCCGAGCCGGGCAAGCAGCGGACCCATGACGAGGAACGAAGCCCTCATCTTGCTGACCCATTCGTACGGAGCTTCGCAGGAGGTCAGCCGTTCGGCCGAGATCGTCATGCAGTCTTCTCCGATGACCGCTGTTGCGCCGAGCGTCTCCAGCACCTGGCGGATCGTCAGGACATCATCGAGGAGGGGAACGTCGCAAATGACGCTTTCTCCTTCCGTGGCGAGTAGGGAGGCGGCCAGAATCGGCAGCACCGCATTTTTAGCTCCGTGGACGCGCACCGTTCCTTCCAGCCTGCGGCCTCCTCTAACGACAATTTTGCTCATATACCGTTCCCTCCGGACGCTGCATTTTCTTCATGCGTTTCTTCTATTTGAATCAGGATTGAAGTTCGATTCGAGTGACGGGCGTTGCTGATTCCTCATTGGGATTCAGAGGGAATTCCGGTTAAAAGGACGAGTATAACCCAGAATACCACAGACCATATTAACACTCGTCTACAGAAATCGACAAGGTTTAATTTGCAGCGGGCCGTTCTTGGCTCCTTCCGGAGAAGAAGATCGAAATTTGTCTGCTGCAGCTTATAGCATTCGGGAGCCGCTTTTCTTTTCGGACCGTGTTTTGAGCTTAGTGTCTGCAATCGCTCCCCGGCTTATGCGAAGAGCGGAGCTGGCAAGCGCTCCGGCCTAGATCAGCTTGAGCATGTTCGTCCAGGACCAGTAATCGAGGATGAAGCGCGCGAACTGATGGCCGAGGATGACGGCGAGCACCGCGATCAGCACGCGCGCCCTTGGACCGCGCGGATGCTTGAACCAAGTGTCGAGCTTCAGCTCCTGCAGCAGATACCAGGCCAGCAGGATGCTGAGGATCGTGACGAGGATGGAGAACAGGCCGACGAGCCCGAGCGAGGTGAACGCCTCTCTGATTCCCTGATTGCTGTTCATTTAATAACCCCGATTCCATACCGATAAACGGTAAAATATGCATCTTGACAAATCGATCGACATTGCAATAACCCCTGCTGCCCTTCGCAGCAGGAATCTGTCGTTCCGCCAGGCGCTCCATCGGATCGGCTCCCTATAGTCATCGGCAGCAGGGCAGCCTTCCTGAAGCGCTTGGCCGGCTCCCCGCGCCTCCGCGCCCGGCGGGCTCAGCTCCGCTCGATCGACAGCGTGTAATAGCCTTCGGGCGGCGCATAGGGAAGCTCCGCGGCATCCCAGACGCGCACATAATAAGTGCCTGGAGAGACGCGGATCGAAGCGGAGGCCTCCGCGGCACCTTCCCCTGCCTCGTCGACCGCCGTCTCCGGCGATCCGGCGCGGCGGTAGGCGAAGGCCGGGTCCATCCGCATCGTGCCGGGCTCGAGCTGAAGGCGGAGCCTGCCCTCCTTTTGAACCTGGATCTTGTACCAGTCGGAGTCGCCCGTTTCGTGGAAGGTCGCCTTCACCGTCTGGCTGCGGTCCGGAAGCGCGGTCGCCTCCTCGGCGCTGCCGTTCGGCTCCCCGTCGTCCGGACGCATGGAAAATACGCTGCTCAGCAAATAAGGAGCCGCTTTTTCCATGCCGGCGCCTTGCAGCTGGATGCGCAGCCGGTTCGCTCCTTTCTTGACGCGCCAGACGAGCACGTTGTTGCTGGCGGCAAGTTTTTTTTCAACCGTGCCCCCGTCCTGCTCCAGCAGAACGTCGAGCGGCGCCGGAGCGGCGTCCGGAGAGAGAAGCTGCTGCAGCCGCAGCTTGACGCTGCCGTCATGCGGACAGTCGAGGACGTACCAGTCGCGATCCCCGCCCCCCGCCAGCTCCGCGGACAGCTGCTTGCCGAGCGGCAGCGCCGCCGCCAGCGCGCGGGTATCGTTCGGCTCATGCGGATCGGCCTTGTACTTGCCGCCAAGCGACTGGTCCATCCGCAGCAGTCCGTAGCCGGTCGCACGATCGAAGCCGGCCGGCAGCGTATCCTTCGTCGTCTGGCGCAGGAACGAGCGGATCTCGTAAGGCTTGAGCGCCGGGTATTTGCTCCACAGCAGGGCGGCCGCCGCGGCCGCCTGCGGAGCGGCCATGGACGTGCCTTCCTCGTAGCGGTACCCGCCGCCCAGCTGCGCCGTAAAGACGCGCCACGCCCCGGCGACGTCGATCTCGCTGCCGCGGCTCGAGCGCCTTTCCGGAGCTCCGTCCGCAGCGACGCCTCCGACAGCGAGCACGGTCGGGTAGGCGGCCGGATATTTGACCGTCGTCTTGCCGCCGAACCGCTGCATGTCGTTGCCGGCCGCCGCGACGAGCAGCACGCCCGTCCGCTCCGCGCGATTGACGATATCGGCCATATAGGGCGAAGAATGATACAGCCCGACGGACAGCACGACGATGCGAGCTCCTTTGTCCAGCGCCTTGCGGATGCCCTCGCCGAGCCCGCGCTCCTCCGCGTAGCCGTTCTCGTCGAGCGCCTTCACCGGCAGCAGCTTCGCTTGCGGCAGCAGCGCCGCTACGACGCCAGCCACGCTCGTGCCGTGGCCGTTGTCGTCTTGCGGCGGCTTGCCCGGCTGCAGCAGGTTGACGCCCGGCAGCAGGCGCCCTTTCAAGGCCGGATGCTGCAGATCGACGCCCGTATCGACGATCGCGACCGTCAGACCGCTCGACTGCTTCCTGGCGGACTGGACCTCAAGCGCTCCGATCTGACGAAGATAGGCCTGCTGCTCCTTTTGCGCGGCCGCTGCCGGACTTGCTCCCGCCGGTCCCGTCGCCGCCGCTTCCGCCGGGGATGCGCTCCGCGCGCTTAGCACCCGAACCGGTTCGTTCGGGTGCGCGGGCCCCGCGCCGAGCACGGACGTCAGGAAGACGGCGGACGCCACGGCGGCCAGCCGCTTGCGGCGAAGCGTCGCCGCGAGGATATGCCATCTATTCATGAGCCTCAAATCCTTTGCTCTGTATCTATCCTATGACGAAGCCGCGCTTCTATCCCTTCCGCCGGAAACCGGGAATTCCACTCTCTACTCATTCGCTTTCGCACAGCCGATTTCCTCTTCTCCGGTCGCTTTCCGCTCGCCCGCAGACAGCGGCAAGGCCCGGACGAAACGAAACAAGCCCCTGCGCGCGGGGGCGCAGGGGCTTCATCGTTCGGCTGCCGGGAAACGGATCAGCCGAGGAATTTCTCCAGCATCCAGCGATGCTTGTCGAGCTGCTCGACCATGCCCGTCAGAATGTCGGCCGTCGCGGCATCGTCTTCTTTTTCCGCCGCTTCCGCCGCCTCCTTCATCTCCGAGGCGATCGTCGCGAAGTCGTCGATGACGGCGCGCACCATCGCGTCCGCATCTTCTTTTTCCGTCGCTTCCTTGATCGCGGACTGCGACAGCATGCCCTTCATCGTCGAGACCGGCTTGCCGCCGATCGCGATCAGGCGCTCCGCCGCTTCGTCGAACATGAGCGTCACGGCGTTGTACAGCTCCTCGAATTTGACATGCAGCGTATAGAAGTTCGGTCCGGTCACGTTCCAGTGGAACGAGTGAAGCTTCATATAAAGGACGCCGAGCGTGGCGACTTGCTTGTTCAGCGCCTCCTGCGTCTTGACGTTTGCTTTTGCGGCGCGGCTTGCGGATGAAGTAGCCATTGTCGTTTTCCCCTTTCTCGCTTTGGCAATCAGGCTTGCTTGCGGAGAAGCATCTACGGTTTCTTTACCCTTGTCCGCGAACAAACAAACAGCGCGGCCCATCTCTTTCAGGTTGCGCTTGCGCGCGCTCCCTTATGCGGCCCGAGCCCTTTTTCTGTCATCGCGCCATTCGCACAATTCTCCCCCGCCCGCCCTTCATAAGGTAAGGGGAGGTGACCCGCATGCCATCCGTCAAGAAGTATGTCAAACGATATAAATCCCGCGCTCTCTGGGGCAAGCTGCGGGTCAGCCGCATGCTGAAAAAGGATCCGGCGACGGCTGGACTTGTTCCGGCCGCGAAGCCTTTCTCGCTCGAGCGGCTGACTCAAATGGCCTCCCGCTACGAAATGCTCTATATCAAGCCGAATATCGGCTCGCTCGGCATGGGCGTCCATCGCCTGCGCCGCACCGCGTCCGGAGACTACGAGCTCGCCTCCGTCCTGTCGCGCAAGCAGACCACGCGCAGCTTTCGCACGATCGACGCCGTCTATCGGCATCTGAAGCGGCGGAAGTCGGGCAAGAAGCTGCTCATCCAGCGCGGCATACCGCTCGATCAAGTCGAAGGCAGGCCCTATGATCTGCGCGCGATGGTGCAGCGACGGCCGAAAGGCCCCTGGACCTGCACCGCCTTCACGGCCAAGATCGCCTCTCCTTCGAAGATCGTGACGAATGTCCATCAAGGCGCGAAGCTCGTCATGCTGTCCAGCCTGTGGGAGATGCAAGGACTGCCGGCCTCCGCCGCCAGGGCCAACACCGACCTGATCGAGCGCAAGGCGCTCGCGGTCAGCCGCTCGCTGTCTCGCCGCTACAAGGGCATGCATGAAATGGGCATCGACTTCGCCATCGACCGCAGCAAGAAGCTGTGGGTGCTCGAGGTCAATACGAACCATCCCCAGTTCAGACCGGTGAAAAAGCTCGACCGGGCCGCCTACAATCGAATGGCGAGCTTCGCCCGCAGCTATGGCCGCTACGACGACTAGCCGTTTCGGCTGCGACCGGCGGCATTCTTGACCGTGCTTGCTCGCGGCCGGCCCCGTTTTCCTGCTTCCTCTTCTATTGCCCCAGCCCTAGCTTCTGCGTCCGAACCAGCCCTTCAGCAGCCCTTTGCCGGCTGCTGCTTTTGTTTCGGCGAGCATGTCGCCGGAAGGCGCCAGCTCCTCTCCCGCGAGCAAGGCCCGGGCATTCCCTTCGAAATAAAGCCGCGCCGGCCTCCCGAGCCTGGTCTCCAGCAGCGAGTACGCATCGGCGAGCTTGAACCCGCGCCGGCGGGCATGATGGGCATCGGACGAGACGAGGTGGATCAGTCCGTTCCGCACGAGCGACCACGCGCCTTTTTCGAACGTCTTGCCGTAAAGGCCCAGAAGGGAATGCGTCGTCACCTGCGTCCATGCTCCGAGCGCGATCAGCTCCTCCAGCTTGCGCGGCTCGCGCAGCGCCTCGAGGTTCCGCTCGGGATGGGCGATGACCGGACGGATGCCGAGCAGCGTCAGCTCGTAGACGAGCTCGAGCATCTCGGCAGGCATCTCCTCGGCCGGCATCTCCAGCAGCAGATAAGGCGTGCCTGCCAGCGTCAGCAGCTCGCCTGCCTCCAAGTGGTCGAGCAGCTCGCCGTGGACGCGAATCTCCTGTCCGGGATGCAGGCGCAAAGGCAGCCCATGCGCCTCTAAAACCGCCTGGGACTCTTGCAGGAGCTCCTTCACGCGGGAGGCTGGATTCCAGTAGACGCCGTTGGCATGATGAGGGGTCGCGATCACGTCGGTAATGCCTTCCTCCACTGCGGCCTCCGCCAGCTCCAGCAAATGCTCCCGGTGACGCGCACCGTCATCGATGCCGGGCAGGATGTGCGTATGGATGTCGATCATCGGTTCATGCCCCTCTTTCCCATGAATTGGCTCCCTATTCATTCAACCCTAGACGATCGTCATCCTGCCTAGGCTTCATTTTTCGAAATTCGATTTCTATTCACAGGATATTCACAGGGTTATCCTCAATAAAAGGAGGGATGCGAACAACTTATCCACATATCCACTCGTTATTCACATTCCACTCCCATTCCATCCCCATGACCATTCGTTTATCCCCAGATTCCGTTCGATCGACGGCATGAAAAAAAAGCCCGGTCTCCTTGAACGGAGACTGGGCTTTAAATCGATCCGGAGCATCAGCCGCGCAGGCTGATCCGGTTCATCGCACGCTGCAAAGCCATTTCGGCGCGGCGGAAATCCACCTCGTCCTTGCGGCCGCGGAGACGATCCTCGGCGCGCTTTTTGGCCAGCTGGGCACGGTCGAGGTCGATCTCATCCGGAAGCTCGGCGCTTTCGGCGAGAATGACGACCTTTTCATGACGGATTTCGGCGAAGCCGCCGCTGACGGCGATCTTCTCCTCTTTGCCGCCGATCTTCGCCACGACGGCGGCGATCTTCAGCGGGGTTACCGTCGGGACGTGATGAGGCAGGATGCCCATCTCGCCCTCGACGCCGCGAAGAATGACCATATTGACGTCCTTGGCATAGACCGTCCGCTCAGGCGTTACAATTTCAAGCAGTAAGGTGCTCATACGATCCCTCCATCCGCCGAGGATTAAACCTCTTGAGCGAGTTTCTTCGCCTTGGCAACGGCGTCTTCGATCGTTCCGACGTTGTGGAAGGCCGGCTCAGGAAGATCGTCATGCTTGCCTTCAAGAATTTCCTTGAAGCCGCGAACCGTATCCTGAATCCGTACCGAGAGGCCCGGAATGCCGTTGAACGCCGCGGCAACGTGAAGCGGCTGCGACAGGAACAATTGGACGCGACGGGCGCGAAGGACGACGAGCTTGTCTTCCTCGGAGAGCTCGTCCATGCCGAGGATGGCGATGATGTCGAGCAGCTCTTTGTAGCGCTGAAGAAGCTTCTTCACGCTTTGAGCCACTTGATAGTGCTCTTCGCCGACGATTTCCGGCGTCAGGACGCGCGAGGACGAAGCCAGCGGGTCGACGGCCGGGAAGATGCCCATGGCGGCGATGTTGCGCTCCAGGTTGGTCGTCGAGTCCAAGTGGGCGAACGCCGTCGCAGGAGCCGGGTCGGTGTAGTCATCGGCAGGCACGTAGATCGCCTGGATCGACGTGACGGAGCCGTTTTTGGTCGAAGTGATGCGCTCTTGAAGCTGGCCCATCTCCGTCGCCAGCGTCGGCTGGTAGCCTACCGCGGACGGCATGCGGCCGAGCAGGGCGGATACTTCGGAGCCCGCTTGCGTGAAGCGGAAGATGTTGTCGACGAACAGAAGCACGTCGCGGTTCTCTTGATCGCGGAAGTACTCCGCCATCGTCAGGCCTGTCAGGGCTACGCGCAGACGCGCGCCTGGAGGCTCATTCATCTGGCCGAATACCATCGCCGTCTTTTCAATGACGCCGGAGTCGCTCATCTCGTGGTACAGGTCATTGCCTTCACGAGTACGCTCGCCGACGCCGGCGAAGACGGAGATGCCGCCGTGCTCGGATGCGATGTTGTGGATAAGCTCCTGCATCGTAACGGTCTTGCCGACGCCCGCGCCGCCGAACAGGCCGACTTTGCCGCCTTTGGCGTACGGAGCCATCAGGTCGATGACCTTGATGCCGGTTTCCAGAATTTCCTGCTGGGTGGAGAGCTCTTCGAATGCCGGTGCCTGACGGTGGATCGGCAGCGCTACGCTACGGTCCACATCGCCGTTGCCGTCGATCGGATCGCCGACGACGCTGAAGACGCGGCCGAGCGTGGCCGGTCCAACCGGAACCGTGATCGGAGCTCCGGTATCGATGGCAGCCGTTCCGCGCACGAGGCCGTCCGTGGAGGACATGGCGACACAGCGGACCGTGTTGTTCCCGAGGTGGGTGGCCACTTCGAGAGTCAGCTTCACGTCCTGCTCGGAAGCGCTCTGAGCTTTTTGTTCAATCTTAATGGCGTTCAAGATTTCAGGCAGATGGCCGTTGTCGAACTCAACGTCGACGACCGGCCCCAGTACCTGGACAACGCGACCGTTGCTCATGGGGGTCCCTCCTGTAGTAAAGATAGTTGCATGTCTATGCGGCGAGCAGGCCGCAGCCTGCTCCAAATCGGCTGTTTCTTATTGCTGGGCGCTGGCGCCGCCGACAATCTCGGCGATCTCTTGGGTGATCGCGGCCTGACGGGCGCGGTTGTAGGAGAGCGTAAGCTCGCCGATGAGCTTCGTCGCGTTTTTCGTCGCGTTGCCCATTGCCGTCATCCGGGCGCCGAACTCGCTCGCCTTGCCTTCGAGGATCGCGCTGTACACGACCGTCTCGGCATATTTCGGCAGCAGGACGCTGAGCACGGACTCCGCGTCCGGCTCGTATTCGTACTGCGCCGCAGCGCCGGTGAACTCGTCGGAGCTCAGCGGAAGCAGCTTCTTCATCGTCGGAACCTGGGAGATGGCATTGAGGAAACGGTTGTAGACGATATAGACCTCGTCGTAGCGTCCATCCTCGAAGCCCTGCACCGCTTTGTAAGCGACCGGCTTGATGTCCCCATATTTCGGAGAGTCCGAGATGCCCGTCACTTCCTCGGCGATGTTGATGCCCCGGCGATTCAGATAGGCGCTGCCTTTGCGGCCGACGACGAGAACTTCGTACTCGTCCTTGGACCGGTGCTTGTCGGCGATCGTGCCCATCAGCTTGCGCAGTACGTTGATGTTGTAGCCGCCCGCGAGACCGCGGTCCGACGTGATGATCAGGTAAGCGGTGCGCTTCACTTCGCGAGTCTGCAGCATAGGATGCCGGATGCTGCCTGCGCCAGCGGCGATGCTGGAGACGACTTCACGGATCTTGTCGGTGTATGGACGAGCCGATAATGCCGCCTCCTGCGCGCGGCGAAGCTTCGCCGCAGCGACCATTTCCATCGCTTTGGTGATCTGCTTCATATTCTGCTTGCTCTTGAGCGAGCGCTTGATCTCCCGCATGCCTTTTGCCATTGGTAGTCACCACCTTACTTATCGGTCCATGTCCGAGCCCGGACATGGACCGGCATCATCGTTCCTAGCTATTAGACCGAGCGGGAGAAGCCTTTCTTGAACTCCTGGATGGACGCTGCAAGAGCCTTCTCGTTGTCGGGGTTGAGGTCTTTCGTATCGCGGATGGACGCCAGGATTTCCGGCTTGTTGGCATCCATGAAGCTGAGCAGCTCGCCTTCGAAGCGGCGGACGTCCTGAACCGGAATGTCGTCCACGAGGCCGCGCGTGACCGTGTACAGCGACACGACCTGGCGCTCCAGAGGCATAGGCTGGTTGATGCCTTGCTTCAGGATTTCCAGTGTGCGTTCGCCGCGGTCCAGACGGGATTTCGTGACTTTGTCCAGATCGGAGCCGAATTGGGCGAATGCCGCCAGCTCGCGGTACTGGGCGAGGTCAAGCTTGAGCGTGCCGGCAACCTTTTTCATCGCCTTGGTCTGGGCGGAGGAGCCTACGCGGGATACCGAGTTGCCGACGTTGACCGCCGGACGCTGGCCGGAGTAGAACAGGTCCGACTCCAGGAAGATCTGGCCGTCCGTGATGGAGATGACGTTTGTCGGGATATAGGCGGAGATGTCGCCCGCTTGGGTCTCGATGAACGGCAGCGCCGTCAGGGAACCGCCGCCGAGCTCGTCGTTCAGCTTGGCCGCGCGCTCCAGCAGGCGGGAGTGCAGGTAGAAGACGTCGCCCGGGTAAGCCTCGCGGCCCGGCGGACGGCGGAGCAGCAGGGACAGCTCGCGGTAAGCGGCGGCTTGCTTGGACAGGTCATCGTAGATGACGAGGACATGCTTGCCGTTGTACATGAAGTACTCGCCCATGGAGCAGCCCGTGTACGGAGCGATGTAGAGCATCGGGGACGGCTCGGATGCGCTCGCCGTAACGACGATCGTGTAGTCCAGCGCGCCTTGGCGGCGGAGGGACTCGACGACCGTACGGACGGTCGATTGCTTTTGGCCGATAGCCACGTAGATGCAGATGACGCCGTTTCCTTTTTGGTTGACGATCGTATCGATCGCGATTTGCGTTTTGCCCGTTTGGCGGTCGCCGATGATGAGCTCGCGCTGGCCGCGTCCGATCGGGATCATCGCGTCGATCGCCTTGATGCCGGTCTGCATCGGCTCAAAGACGGACTTACGAGCCATGACGCCAGGAGCCGGCGATTCGACCGGACGAGTCGCCGTCGTAGCGATCGGTCCGTTGCCGTCGAGCGGCTGGCCCAGCGCGTTGACGACGCGGCCCAGAAGCGCTTCGCCTACCGGCACTTCCATGATGCGGCCGGTACGCTTTACCGTGTCGCCTTCGCGGATGTCCGTGTAAGGTCCGAGGATGACGACGCCGACGTTGCTTTCCTCGAGGTTGAGTGCCATGCCCACGACGCCGTTCGCGAACTCGAGAAGTTCGCCCGCCATCGCGTTTTCCAGGCCGTGGACGCGCGCAATGCCGTCGCCGACTTGAATGACCGTGCCGACTTCCTCTACTTGGATGTCGGATTTATATTGTTCGATCTGCTGCTTGATCAGCGTGCTGATTTCATCAGGTCTGATGCTCAACTTCTTCACCCCTGTCTACAGTGCTTGGGAATTCATTTGCTTGCTCAGCCGCTCCAGCTTGCCGGAGAGAGAGCCATCGTAAATCTTGTCGCCGATGCGCACCTTCACGCCGCCGATCAGGGATGGATCTACGATCTGCTCGCCGATGATCCGGCTGCCCGACAGGGAGCTGAACTGCTGAACGACTTTGGAAAGCTCAACCGCCGACAGCGGGAGGGCCGTATAGATCGTCGCGCGCGATTCGCCGGATGCCTTGTCCGCGATCCGGCTGTAGGCCGCATACACCTCGCCGATGGCCGCGTAGCGGCCGCGCTCGATGAGCAGCGTGACGATATTCAGAACAATAGAGGACACGCGGTCCCCGATCGCTTTTTTGACGAGCTCCGTTTTCTCGGAGGCTTCGATGCCCGGAGTGCCGAGGAAGCGCAGCACGTCCGCGTCGCCGTTCAGCGCCTCGGAGACAAGCTGCAGCTGCTGGCGCACCTCGGAAACGATTCCTTGAGTGCCCGCGACTTCGTACAGCGCCTGCGCATATCTTTTCGCGATGACGTTGTCGCGGCTCATTTGCTGCTGACTTCTTTCAGATAGCGCTCAACGATCTGCTCTTGCGATTTCTCGTCGATCTGCTTCTCCACGATCTTGGAAGCGATCGCGACGGAGAGGCTGCCTACTTCGCTGCGCAGGGAAGCGATGGCCTTGTTCTTCTCGCTCTCGATGTCGCGCACGGCCTCTTCCTTGAGGCGGGCCGCTTCGGCACGGGCGGTGTCGACGATGCCGTCGGCCTGCTTCGTGCTGGTGATGCGGGCTTTCTCGATGATCTCGTTCGCTTCCTGGCGGGCTTGCGCCAGCGCTTGCTTCTGCGCTTCCATTTCGGCGGAAGCTTCCTTGCGGCTGTTCTCCGCAGCGTTCATCTGCTCAAGCACCATCTGGCGGCGCTGCTCCATGATGGAGAACAAAGGTTTGAAAGCGTACCGGTTCAGAAGCCAGTAAAGAATGAGAAACGCCACGATCGCGTATACAAAAGACGTCCATTTCCAATCCATAACGGCACTCCTTTCACGTGCATTTCACACTCAATTAAAACGAAGGCGTGGAGGGCAATTGGCCTTCCCCGCCATACGAATAGGTTTCTTGATATTAGCTGAAGAACGCGAGGAAGCCGATAACGACGCCGATGATCGGCACGACCTCGACGATACCTACGCCGATGAACATCGTCGTTTGCAGCTTGCTTGCTGCTTCCGGCTGGCGGGAGATGCCTTCTACCGTTTTGCTGACGATCAGACCGTTACCTACGCCTGCGCCTACTGCGCCCAGACCAACTGCGATAGCTGCTGCCAATACTTCCATTGTTTAAAATCCTCCTCTGAATTGGGTAGTGAGTGGAATATGTCTAACACCGAACGAGCGGGCGAATTGCCTCGCGTCCAGCACGAACTGCTGCGGATCTAGTGCGCGCCGTCATCGTCATGGATGGCAGCTTGCGAGATGTACACCATGGTGAGGATCGTGAACAGGAAAGCCTGGATGGCGCCTACGAATATACTGAAGCCCTGCCATGCGATCATGAACGGCGTACCGATAACGCCAAGCATGAGGATGGTGGAGATCAGCACCTCGCCCGCGAAGATGTTGGCGAACAGACGAAGAGCCAGCGTGACCGGCTTCGCGATCGTCTCGATGATGTTCAGCGGGAAGAAAATCGGGTAAGGCTTGAAGTAATGCTGGAAATAATGTTTGGTGTTTTGCTTCATGCCGAGGAAATGGACCAGCAGGAACACGATCAGCGCAAGCCCGGAAGTGACGGACAAGTCTGCTGTCGGAGATTTCCACCAAGCGAGTTCGGCATGTCCATGCGCGATGTCGTCGGCCGTGATGCCGAGCATCGGCTCATGGACGTACGTCACGATGCCGAATGGAAGACCGAGCAGGTTCGAGATGAAAATGAACAGGATAAGCGTCAAGCCAAGGCCGAGGAAGGGCCGAACCCGATTGAGCGGCATCGTGCTTGCGATCGTCGAATGGACAAAATCCACGGCCCATTCCATGAAGTTCTGTGTTTTGGACGGATTGGCAACCGACAGCTTGCGCGTGAGCAGCCTAGCCAACACAAACGTCAGGATGGCCGAGATCGTAATCGCAATGATGGCCGATAAATCGAAGTCGATTCCATTCCAAGTGTAAATCGGAAATTTGTGCATACCTTAATGTTTCACCCCTTTCCACTGCGTGGTCGGCCAAGCTTGAAGAAAGCGCATACCAGTATGACAAAAGGCACCGCAAAACATGAAGCCAGTGTAGCGGGGAGACTGATGTCTTCGGGATAGCGGTAGGCGATCATGACGGCGAGCAGCACCATCGCGAGCCTGCCGGCCATGCCCGTTCCGGCACGGCGGGGTTTGTCCCCTTGAGCCATGACACCGATCCAATCCACGCGCCTGCGCAGGAGAAAGGCGTTGAACGATCCTGCTGCGATGCCAAGCATGCATCCGGCCGCCGCCGCGCGCCAATCGGGAACGATGCCCCAGATCAGCAGACTGATGGCGAAGAGCAGCACGACGACGGACCTGGTCATCTTGAGCACTTCATTCATTGCTGTCCTCCAAAACCTTTCTTACAATGAAGACGACCGAAACGATGCCTGCCGCAAGCCCCGTCAAAACCCCCGCGATGATCCATCCCGGAGTTCCTCCGAACCTTGCTCCAAGCCAGTAGCCGATCAGCGTGCAGATCGCCACGTCGATTCCGAGAGCGCCGACAAGCGCAAGCGCCTTCAGCGGGTCCTCTCCCTTGCCCTTTTTGGTCATGAGTGTCCCCCATCAACCTTCATCATTTTATCCAAGCCGCCGAAGGTTTGTCAATTTTGATAATAGCAAACTTTCCGTGAACTTGGGATAAAAAACGTTGATTTGACGGGATTTGGCGAACTTCCAAACCATACAGTAGAACTGTATGCTAGGCTGTTGTTGGACTTGACCGCCGCCTCGCAAAAACTATGAACGTTGTGTGAACGCATCGGGCCGCTCGCCCCTGCCAAAATGATGCAGGATCGCGCGCACGATCCGCTCCGACGCCGCCCCGTCTCCGTACGGATTGGCGGCCTGGCTCATGCGCTCGTACGTTCCCCTGTCGGTCAGCAGCGCTCTCGTCCGATCGTAGACGCGGCTCTCGTCCGTGCCGACCAGCTCCAGCGTGCCGGCCTCGATCCCTTCGGGACGCTCCGTCGTATCGCGCAGCACGAGCGTCGGCACGCCGAAGCTCGGCGCCTCCTCCTGCATGCCGCCGGAATCCGTGAGGATCATGTACGCGTGAGGATAGAAATTATGGAATTCAAATACGTCAAGCGGCTCGATCAGGCGGATGCGCTCATGATCGCCGAGAATTTCCTGCGCGGGCTCGCGCACGGCCGGATTCGGATGCACGGCGTAGACGATCGCGATGTCGTCGAACTCGTCGGCGATGCGCTTCACCGCCCGGAAGATGCTGCGATGCGGCTCTCCAAGCGACTCGCGGCGATGCGCGGTCATGAGGATCAGACGCTTGCCGGCCGCCCATTCCAGCATCGGATGGGTAAAGGCAGGGTCGACCGTATACTGGAAGACGTCCGTCGCCGTGTTGCCCGTGACGTAGATCGACGCCTCGGACTTGTTCTCCTTGCGGAGATTGCCTGCGGACCACTCCGTCGGCGCGAAATGCACGTCCGACAGCACGCCGGCCAGCTGACGGTTCATCTCCTCCGGATACGGAGACATCTTGTTCCAGGTGCGAAGCCCCGCTTCGACATGGCCGACCTGGATCTGCTGCAGGAACGACGCATAGCTGGCCAGGAACGTCGTCTGCGTATCGCCGTGGACCAGCACGATATCCGGCTGCGACTCGCGCAGCACCGGCTCGAGCCCTTCGAGCACGCGGACTGTCGTCTCCGTCAGCGTCTGGCGGTCCTTCATCACGTTGAGGTCGTAGTCGGGCTCGATGCGGAACAGCTCCAGCACCTGGTCAAGCATCTGGCGATGCTGCGCGGTGACGCATACGATCGACTCGATCTGCTCGGGATGCTTCTGAAGCTCCAGCACGAGCGGCGCCATCTTGACGGCCTCGGGACGCGTCCCGAATATGGTCATCACTTTCAGCTTGTCCAACTTATACCTCTCCCATCAGAAAATTATTTCGTGCCGAACATCCGGTCTCCGGCATCTCCGAGCCCCGGGATGATGTAGCCCAGCTCATTGAGCCTCTCGTCGACGGCGGCGGCGTAGATGTCCACGTCGGGATGAGCCTCCTGGACGGCGCGCACGCCTTCCGGCGAGGCGATCAGCACCATCAGCTTGATCTGCGTGCAGCCGCGCTTCTTGAGCGAGCCGATCGCCGCGTTGGCCGAGCCCCCCGTAGCGAGCATCGGGTCGACGACGATGAGCAGCCGTTCCGTGGCGTCGGTCGGAAGGTTCATATAATATTCGGTCGGCTGGAGCGTCTCATGGTCGCGCGACAATCCGATATGCCCCACCTTGGCGGCAGGAATCAGCTTGAGGATGCCGTCGACCATGCCGAGGCCTGCGCGCAGGATCGGCACGATGCCGAGCATGCGGCCGGACAGCACCTTGGACTGGGCCGTCGCGACCGGCGTCTCGACCGTGATCGTATCGAGCGGCATGTCCCTCGTAATCTCGTACGCCATCAATGTGGCGACCTCGTCGACAAGCTCTCGGAAGTCTTTTGTCTTGGTGTCCTTGTCGCGGATGAACGTCAGCTTGTGCTGAATGAGTGGATGGTCACAGACGACCAGATTGCTCATGGGGGTTGCCCTCCTGGTATTCGCTTGAATTTGCTTGTCCCCGGCGTCCCGGGGCATAATCCCAACTATTATAGCATTCCCAGCAGGGCGGCGCATCAAGCATCGTCACGAACCGGCAAAAAGGAGCGGGGCCGTCCGCATGCCGAAGCAGCCCCTCCTCCCTCCCGCTGGATCGGGAAGGAAAAGGGGCTTGCGGCGGAGCGGATCCGCTTTAGTATTGGATGCTCGGATAGAGCGGGAAGCGCGCGGTCAGATCGCGCACGAGGCCGCGCGCTTTGTCCAGCGCCGCCTCGTCCTGCGGGCTGCGCAGCGTCAGGTCGATGACCTCGGCGATCGTGCGCATGGCGTCGGCGTCCATGCCGCGCGTCGTCGCCGCCGGCGTGCCGATGCGGATGCCGCTCGTGACGAACGGGCTCGTCGGATCGAACGGAATGGCGTTTTTGTTGACGGTGATGCCGACGGAGTCGAGCACATGCTCGGCTTCCTTGCCGGTGATGTTCAAGCCGCGCGTATCAAGCAGCATGAGATGGTTGTCCGTGCCGCCGGACACGATGTTGTGGCCGCGGGCGATCAGCTCCTCGGACAGCACCTTGGCGTTGGAGATGACGTTCTGCGCGTACGTCTTGAACTCCGGCTGCAGCGCCTCGCCGAGAGCGACGGCCTTGGCCGCGATGATGTGCATGAGCGGTCCGCCCTGGGAGCCCGGGAAGACGGCCTTGTCGATCGCCGCCGCCCATGCCTTGGTCGTCAGGATGAGGCCGCCGCGCGGTCCGCGCAGCGTCTTGTGCGTCGTCGTCGTGACGAAGTGCGCGTGCGGCACCGGGCTCGGATGCAGGCCCGCCGCCACGAGGCCGGCGATGTGGGCCATGTCGACGAAGAACAGCGCGCCGACGTCCT
The DNA here is from genome assembly GCF_000422485.1 of Paenibacillus pasadenensis DSM 19293. Taxonomy (GTDB): domain Bacteria; phylum Bacillota; class Bacilli; order Paenibacillales; family Paenibacillaceae; genus Paenibacillus_O; species Paenibacillus_O pasadenensis. The sequence goes on along the minus strand of NZ_KE383848.1, from coordinate 234,123 downwards.
TGGCGATCTGGCCGATCTTCTCGAAGTCGATGATGCGCGGGTAGGCGCTGGCGCCGGCGACGATCATGCGCGGACGATGCTTGAAGGCGGCCTTGCGCAGGTCGTCGTAGTTGATCGTGAAGCTGTCTTCCTGGACGCCGTAGGCGACGAAGTTGTAGTAGAGGCCGGAGGCGTTGACCGGGCTGCCGTGGGTCAGATGGCCGCCGTGGGCGAGGTTCATGCCGAGCACGGTGTCGCCAGGCTTGAGGGCGGCAAGGTAGACGGCCATGTTGGCCTGCGCGCCGGAGTGCGGCTGCACGTTGGCATGCTCCGCGCCGAACAGCTCCTTCGCGCGATCGCGCGCGATGTCCTCGACGATGTCGACATGCTCGCAGCCGCCGTAGTAGCGCTTGCCCGGGTAGCCTTCGGCGTACTTGTTGGTGAGCACGGTGCCCATCGCCTCGAGCACCGCCTCGCTGACGATGTTCTCGGATGCGATCAGCTCGATGTTGTCGCGCTGGCGCTTCAGCTCCAGTCCCATTGCCTTGAGCACTTCAGGGTCTTGCTTGCGGAGTTGGTCCATGATCGATAAGTCCTCCCTATGGTAAATGATGATTGCTTCCCTCTAGTCGCAGCTGCCCGTCTCCGTCCCGGCGTCCGGCGGCAGCTCGTAGACCGCGCGCGGGCCGCCGATGAGCCTCGGCCGCGCGTACGCCATCGTCACGCGAGCCTCGCCGATCGTCCGTACGGAAGGACGGACCGGCACGGCGACGCGCTTCAGATGCATCCCGATCAGCGTCTCGCCGATGTCGATGCCCGCCTGCGCCTGCACCGATTCGACCAGGCAGGCATCCGCCAGCCGGCGGAACGCGTGGGCGGCCATCGAGCCGCCCGCGCCGGGCACCGGCACGGCGTTCACCGGCTCCAGGCCGAACCGCTCGGCGGCGGACCGTTCCACCACGAGCGCCCGATTGAGATGCTCGCAGCACTGGAACGCCGGCACGAAGCCGAGATCGGCTCGAGCTCTCTCCATGCCCGCGAAAATGGCCCGGGCCGCCTCGCCGCTGCCGGAGGTGCCGATGCGGCGGCCGAGCACCTCGCTCGTGCTGACGCCGAAAACGAGCAGCTGTCCCGGCAGCAGCCGGCCGCCGGCCGCCAGCTCGCGGATCAGCGTCTCGACGCCGGAGGCGATCGCCTCCGGCGATGCTGCATTCCTGTCCATGATGCTATCCCTCCTGACCGTGGATGCCGTTCGTGTCCTATTATACCGAAACGGGCTCCCTTTAGACGAGAGGTCTGAAAAAAACGAAAAGAGAGCTCTGCGCGCGAAAAAATCGCGCACACGCTCTCTGCCCAGGCGACCGGCCGTATGTTCCGATGCTCCATCGTGGTTGGACCCACTTCGTCGCCAGTCACATCGGAAACCGCTGTTGCTTGCCCTCATCATAGCCTATCGGAAAGCGGACTGTCAATGCTCGCGAGCGGCCGCGAAGCGGCCTTTCGGAGCTCCGGACGGAGCCGGCGACGCGAGCAGATGGGCAGCGGATCGGATGGGCTCGTTCCAAGCCCGCTCGCGGGACAGCCGGGAGAGGGCCGCCCAGGCTCAGTCCAGCCGCTCCTCGCTCAGCCGGCGCAGGACGGCGCGCACGGCCTGCCGGATTTCCGCCGCGCAGGCCTCGTACTCCTCCAGCGGGCCGCCGAACGGATCGGCGATGTCGCCGCCGCGGACCGTCCGCTCCAGCTCCGCGATGCGCCGCTCCAGCTCCGGCTCCGGCGGCCTGCCGAGCGAGCGCTCCAGCTCGCGCTCCCCGTACAGCCGGTCCAGCTCCGCCAAACGATCGCCGGCGGCGTACTCCAGCAGCGTATGCAGCTTGTCCGCCGCTTGCGGGAAGGCTTGCAGCAGCGTCCGGCGATGCGAGCCGGTCATCGCGAGGATGAGGTCTGCCCAGCGGACCAGCTCTCCGCTCACCGGGGAAGACGAGCCTTCGTGCTGGATGCCGGCACGGCGCAGCGCCTCCCGCGCATGGCGCGACACCGACATGCCCGCGGAGGCCGCCACGCCGGCTGAGCGCACCTCGAGCTCGATGCCTGTGCCTGCGGCTTCGGCGCGAAGCAGCGCTTCGGCCATCGGCGAGCGGCAGGTATTGCCTGTGCACACGAACAAGATGCGAACCGGTTTCATCGGATTCACCCCTCCTTTTGCCCCGGCCCCCCCCTAGAGCAGGAAGAGAATGCCGAAGGTCATTAAGATGGCGCCGCCCGCAGCCTCTCCATAGCTGCCGAGGCTGCGGCCGATGCGCCGACCGGCCAGCAGCCCGAGCACGGACATCAGTCCGCCGGCGAGGCCGAACAGCAATATCGTCAGCAGCGCGTCGGCGGCGAACATGCTGAGCGAGATGCCGACGGAGAACGAATCCACGCTCACGCTGAGCGCGAACAGCAGCAGGCCGCCCGTCGTGCGGTGGTCGGCGAAGGAGGGACCGAGCTCCTCCCCGCCGCGCAGCGATACGAACAGCATATGCCCTCCCAGCAGAAGGAGCAGCAGCCCGGCGACCAGCGTCGCGACATGGCCGAGCAGCAGGCTCATGTATTGTCCCGCCGCGATGCCGACGAGCGGCATGAGGACGTGGAACAGTCCGATGACCGCGCTCAGCTTGAGGATGTCCAGCAGGCGGATGCCCCGCATGCCGATGCCGACTCCGAGCGAGAACGCGTCCATTCCGAGCGCGAGCGCCATGATCAGGAGCGTGAGCAGCTGTCCTTCGTGCAGAGTAGCTTCCAACATGGTCTCGATCTCCCCTTGTCCGATGGCTTGTTCTATCCAGCCTATGCGGACAAGGGAACGGAATATGATTGGCTTGGCCTGCGTTCGCGTAGAGGCGGTGGCGCAGGGGCGGGTTACCGAGAAGTTACGCCGCTATGTAGACGAGTGGCGGAGGACTTACGCAAACGCCGCTATGTAGACGAGTGGCGGGGGACTTACGCAAACGCCGCTCCGCGGACCGATCCTCTTTCCGATTCCGCTGAAGCCCAGGTTCCTTTGATCTTCCTTTCCAATATGGAAGGAACCCGGCCTTCAAGGGAACCGCTGGCGCTTCTCCAAGAGGATTCCGTCCCCTCCGCTCCTGCTCGCCTTCCGCTGGCTGCGCGACGTCAGTCGATGTGCTCGACTCTGCCCCCCGCAGCCCTTCTCCGCCTCCGGCTGGCTGCGGGACGTCAGTCGATATGCTCGACCCTGCC